>JAHBNG010000007.1 GCA_019217005.1 Chloroflexi bacterium TSY | reverse complement strand
GGTTTTTCCGTTTCCTATACCAGGTAGAGTAAAACCATCTTCTCATGCAGAACTCAGAATAAATGGTCCATTCTCACTGACTATCAATCCATAGATAAGGGAAGATAACGGAGCTTTCCACCTCAGTCATCATTTCGATCCCAGTGCGATATTATTGCCTCGAAATGCAAGGGTGGTTCACATCGCGAGAGAAGTTAGGTTGACAGATCCATGCCTAATGACGATGCAGTTTGTAACCCCACGGCCGGGCTGTTTTTCCTTACGAACATCGTAAAGAAATCCCATTTGCAGCTACACACGGGTCATGCTAATATACCCCGCTCTATCGGCTGTCGTTCGTCAGTTGGGTGAGTAAACTCTTGGCGCCTTTGCGTGAGATTTTCTTGCCCACCGAGCAAGGATTTAAGTTCACTACTCTGACAGATGCAACGGCGGATGCCCAATCGTCCACCCGCCATCCACTGCCAGGTTCTGTCCCGTAATATAGGACGCCTCGTCCGAGGCGAGAAAGAGCGCGGTCGCCGCTACTTCCTCCGGCTGCCCCAACCGTTTCAGAACCGTCATGTCGTGCCAGAATTTCATGATGGTCGGATCTTGTTTGTAGCGTTCAATATCGGAGCGTCCCGAGTCGATGATACCGGGACTGATGGCGTTGACGCGGATGTTGTACGGGCCATAGTCGATGGCCATTGAGCGGGTCAATCCAAAGAGGGCACTTTTGCCCGTGACATAAGCCGCGTGTCCAGCCACGCCCATCATCCCCTCGACGGACGCAATGTGGATAATCGAGCCGCTGTCCCGTTTTAACATCTCCGCCACCGCATACTTGGAGCAAAGAAAGACCCCATCCAGCGTGACGCTGAGTACGGCTCGCCACTCGGACTCCGGCATGTGCGCCACGTCGTGCGTTCCACCAATATGAGCCGCAGCGTTTACGAGTATGTCGAGTCCTCCGTAGGTAGCTGCGGTCTGGGCAACGGCGGTCTGAGCCTGGGTGGAATTGGCGGTATCGCAGTGGATAAAATATCCCTGCACATCTGTGGCCGTCTTCTGCCCCACATCGTCGTTAATATCAGCAATAGCAACCTCGGCCCCTTCCTGGGCAAAGCGCAAGGCTATCGAACGGCCAATACCGGTTGCACCACCTGTTACCAGTGCGATCTTATTTGCGAGCCACATGATCATTTACTCCTTCAACCCTGTTAATGCATGAAAAGATACCTGGCGCCCAGACGCCCTATAGCAAGTTGAGCAGGTTGAGTTCTCGCATCACAAGATAGAGCGGGTCAGCGGCGTCAAAAAGGGTATCCTTGGCTCTCACCCTTATTTTTTAATTGACCTTACAGCACGTCTTGCACGCCACTCTTATGCAAGCGCAACCCTGTTCGCTGAATCGTTCGTTCCAATTCAGCCGCAGTATAATCGTCCAATGCGGCACCCGGCGGACGCACAAAAGTGGAGTCGAAGATTCCGCGTCGATGGTAGATGGTTTTGCGGTAGGCCAACCCAATGTTGGGTTGGAATTCATACCGCATCAATGGGGCATAATGATCGAACGTTTTTGCCGCGGCCTCACGTTGTCCGTCACGATGAAGCTCGTAGATGCGCACCAGCACTTCGGGAAAGGCAAAACCTGTCATAATGCCCAGCGCACCGCGTTCCAACTCTTCCAAGAAATAGACACCACCTAGCCCGCCAAAGATTCCGACTGTGTCATTCGATAGTTCCTGTATCTGGCTCAACTTGGGTCCAACAGGCGGTTCTTCTAGCTTGATATAGGGACAATGTCCATCACGCCCCAGCTGAGCAATCAGATCAACTGAGAGAGTAATCCCAAAAGAAGCTGGAAAGTCATGAATGATCACGGGGATCGAGATCGATTCGGCCACCGCTTTATAGTGAGCATAGAGGGCTTTGTCATTTTGCACGCCGATGGGTGCCACAAAGACAGCGCTTGCGCCCAACGATTCGGCACTTTTCGCTTGCTCGACCGCGCCCATCGTTCCCAACGCCCGCACACCAACCCAAACCTCGAGTTGGCCCTCTGCCTGCTCAATCACCGTCTCCACTACTGTCTGACGTTCGGACTCGGCAAGCTTATGCGCTTCACCCAGAAAACCGAGAATCGCCACGCCACTCGCGCGCGCCTCGCGTTGAAAATCAATCAGCCGCCGTAGACTGGGAATGTCTAGAGCGCCCTGGTCTGTAAAAGGAGTAGGAAGAATTAGGTAAACGCCTTTGGGTGTTGTCATTGGAATCTCCTAAATGGTCAGAAAGTATTTTGGGTTCTTGTCTTATGAGTATACAACCGACGGTGCTTCTGTTGCCAACTGCTAGGGTTCTATTGCGCATAACGAATTTTAGTGTCGCTCAAACCCATCCCTGGATTTTCGAGGTGCATTTTGCGATAGAGGTGAGTGTTCAAGGCAACGTTTGCGTCAAGTCTGTCATTCTGAGCCGCGACGAAGAGAGTATTGTTTCTGCACTGGAATTAACGGAAACCAACTATTTTTGTTCGAGGAAGGCGAAGAATCCCAAGCTCCAAATCAACCGTTCCCGACCTTCCCGAGCGAGAAGACTAGGCTTAGGGTGCTGCTTGGAAGGTGGGATTCTTCGCTCTCGTCTATGAGATAGAATGGTCAAACATGCCATATGTGCACAACAAAATTGGTTCGTCAACTCTGGCTCAGAATGGCATGTTCGATGATTTTCAGTTACAACAATCCTTTCGCGCTGCATAAATCTAATCTCGTCCCTAAACGCAATGGTATCTGATTTTCAAAAAACGGTTGCGTCGTTGTGACCAATCTGGTATGCTGTCAGAGAACGAAAGAAGCAGGTCGTCTGTGCTTGCATCGTCATTGACGGTGGTATCCCCAATTGTGCGTCGAAAGTACTTGTACTCAGATATCTCAGATTTCCAGGATTTATCTGAGGAATCCGTAAAATCTGAGTACATTTATTTCTAATGACTGTCTAAAATTTACTTATGACAACAAACAAAAAGGTGCTGATTAGTGGAGCGGGGATTGCGGGGTTGACCGTCGCCTACTGGTTGCAAAAGTTTGGCTTTACGCCCGTCATTGTCGAAAAACGCCCAGATCTAAGTGACCGAGGATATATGATCGACTTCTACGGTTCGGGGTTTGATGTGGCGGAAAAGATGGGTCTGATCGAAGCGCTCAGATTGCGGACAGCGCAATATCCAATTTCGAAGTTATCGTTCGTGGATAATCATGGCAACACACGTGCACATCTTGACGTCGACCGGATCCGGAAACTATTGCACGGCAGATTTCTTAGCTTGATGCGGGGCGATCTGGCATCTGTTTTGTATGAGTCTGTAAAGGATTTGATTCCCGTCCATTTCAATACAAGCATCAAAGGATTACACCCTCATCCAGATGGTGTGGATGTGGACTTATCCAACGGAGAAGAGCAACGGTTTGATCTCGTGATTGGCGCAGACGGCATACACTCCTGCGTTCGATATCTACTGTGGGGCGATGAGGATCAGTTCGAAAATTTTCTCGGCTTTTATGTGGCGTGTAGCGTGATTGACAACTTTCTTGAGCAACCAGATGCTTGCTTCGGACACTTTGAGCCAAACGTTCAGGTGATGGTCTATAGCATCGGGGAGAACAAGCTCACGGCATTCTTCGCCTTCAAGTCAGAACGACTGGCGTTAAAAGGCCGCCAAGCACAACACGAGATGCTTGGGAAGGTGTTTGGCCATCGGGGTTGGATCGCTCCTCAATTGGCAAAGGCAACCGAAGAATCGCCCGAGTTATTTTTCGATGCAGTTTCGCAAATTAAACTCAATTCTTGGCACAACGATCGCGTTGTGTTGGTTGGAGATGCCTGTCAATGCTTAACGTTGCTGGCCGGTCAAGGGGCTTCAATGGGAATGGCAGGGGCTTATCTTTTGGCAAATGAGTTACAACGAGCCAATGGGGATTATCAAACAGCATTTCCTGCCTACCAGGCGAAGCTAAAACCTGAAATCCAGCGTAGGCAACAAGCGGCGCAGAAATTAGCAAACTCATTCGTCCCAGCAAATCAATTATCGATTTATTTGACCTATCTCTTTCTGAAGATGGCGTTTTTACCAGGGTTCCGCTCACTCTTCATCCAGCAAATTGGTGCCAGGAGCATTATCAAGTGAAACATAACCTGGCCTTGATCATGATTTCTTACATTTGTAGGAACCAACAAACGATGGCAACCGACCCAAAACAGCAACCCGAGATGTCGTCAAGGTTGAAATAATTGAGAAAGATCATCATCATCTTGAAGATGGATAAACTCAATCAGCGTTCGGTCGGTTTCGAGTTTGAGAATGACCTCGTGACCAGCAACTAACCATCGATACCGTCCAGCCTCCAGAGGTTCCAGAACTCCTTCTGTTGGTTTTCCATCATTGGTGAACATCAGCCGCCCAATGGCAAGCATCAATTCCACAATATGAGGCAGATTGTTGTCGATATAGTAGGCGGCTTCATCAGATTGTTTAACCAGCCACATGCTCGGAAAGTCCTTGACGAATCTGCTTGATGATTTCCGGATCGTGACGTTCCTCTAACTGCGTCAGCAATTCCTCGAAATCGATCCAACTGTCGGATTTGTTGTTGCGTTCGTAAATTTGTTTTGCCTTGATCAGTAAGCGAGCCCGACGCAATTCTGCGTTGATTCGATTCCACTGCTCAACACTGACAAGCACGGCGCGCGGTTTACTACGTTGTGCGAGAATGACAGGGGCCTTGTCCATCATCGCAAAGATTTCGCTCTGCTTGTGGTGCATATCGCTAACCGGGGCGATCTGCGGTACTTCGTTCATAACTTGCCTCCAAATTAAATTTAAATTGTATCTGGTTGTAAACTGCTGTGTGAGTATAATACAATGGCAAGCGCAATCCAAAGAATCGTGACCAAGATATCTGAATTGGATAGAGGGATGGTAAAATGCAAACAGTGTAGAACAAGACCATCCACCTTAAGGAGACAATTATGCGCCATCCTTTGTCAGACAAAGTTGTCATCATTACCGGGGCGAGTTCCGGGATTGGAGCCGCCACGGCACGCACATTGGCCCAACATGGCTGTCGATTGACGTTAGCCGCTCGCTCGGCAGACAAACTCCAGGCATTGGCCAACGAACTTGATAACGCAGCGACAAATAGACCACTCGTGGTGCCAACCGACGTCACACGTGGCGAGGATGTGACACAAATGGTGGCGCAAGCGGTCGAGCATTTTGGACAGGTGGATGTACTCTTTGCCAACGCTGGCATCTACATCCCTGGAGATATAGCTGATGGCGACCCAGATGCTTGGGCCACGCTCATGGATATCAATGTGGATGGTGTCCTGCGATCGGCTCATGCTGTGTTGCCCCACATGCTGGCCCAGAAATCTGGCGATATCCTCATTACCAGTTCAATTTCAGGCTTTATCGACATCCCCTGGGAGCCTGTCTATAGCGCCTCCAAACACGCCATTCAGGGATTTGTGCATACCCTGCGCTGTCAAGTAGCGGTTGATGGCATTCGGGTTGGTGCCATCGCACCGGGTCGGGTGGCCAATGAACTATGGGGCTTTACCGAGCAAGCGGCAATCGACCAGCAAGTGGCCGAACGAGCTTCCATTCGCTCAGAAGATGTAGCCGAGGCCGTTGTCTTTATGCTCTCTCAGCCACCACACGTAACCATTCGCGATCTCGTGATTCTGCCCCAGAATCAGGATCTTTAATGGTTCTTCGAGCTTTTGTGGGGTAACTGTTGATTGGTTTGTTGGTTTGTTCACCACCATCTAACCAGCAAGTCGGGTAAGGTGCCGGCGAGCAGCCCGCAGGGATAAGCTACGACGCTTCTGTCGGGTCGAGACCCAGCGAGTTACTCTTGTTGAGCACTTTTCCAAGTCTCGCCTGCCGAACGGAGCGTGCGCCTTTGAGCGCACTCCGCTCTCCAGTTAGTCTTGACTCACCTTTTGACCATCATAGCGTCCCGCATGAATATCGTTGTGACAACGATGACACACAACCACAGTTTTGCGGTTGCGCTCCATCATGAATCTAACCCAAGGGGGAGGGTCTTTCCAGCCTCGGTACTTCTTCTTGATATCAGCTAGCTTTCTGATGTGATGGACGCTTACCCTATCGGGTGAGCTACACAACTCACATGCATTGGCAAGCAGCCGTTGGATTAGTTCATTGCCTCGCTGACCGAACTGTGGGATGCGATCCGTTATTTTGACGTTGTGATTAGCACGAATCGGTAAACCACCTAACATGGCTCGATAGGGTTTGTCAGGATGATTGGGGTTATCGACTTCAACGATTAAGGCTTTCAGACCATGTGCCGATTTGCGGCAATACCTTGCGAGTACCCATTTCACCCGCTTCTTATGTTTAGCGGCTAAGGTCATCGCTGCCGATTGGATAAAGGCATTTTTGACTGGATAGTTTGACTGGATAGAAAGCCTTGGATACGTTGTAAGCCAGACTATAGTAGTTCACAACCCCCTGGAATTCCACTCCATAGGTACGCACTATTTCAAAGTCTGAGCAATGAATTAACGCTGCACGGTGGAAGGGTTTCCCTTTCTTCGTATACTTGCGCCGCCAATGGCTTGCTATTTCTGTAGGGACGCGCAGTACAGGGGACATATTGAGACATCGTTGACCATTGGTAAGTTGGTTATCATCTTTGGCAATGCGAATATCATACCCAAGATATCTGGCTGTTTGTGTCATCGCATGCGTGATGAGGGTCTTTTCCTCAGATAGTTCCAGGCCGATGGTAGACAGAAATGCCGTGATTTCTTCTTTGATTTGCACGGCTTCATGACGAGGTCCGTCCAATCCGAGAATAAAGTCATCCGCGTATCTAGAAAATCGTAATTGACGAAAGTTCGGGTCATGCGTGAGCTTGCTCGGAAACTGACGCCGTTTTTGGGCCAGTTCTTTGACTCTTGCAGGATTGCCTCGTTTACGGGCACGGCAAACGCTTTCGTTGATACGTTTATATTCTGGATTGACTGTCTTTACTTTTCCTCTGTTGTAGTCTCAGTAGATCCAAATTTGGCGTTTTTGACTATTTTCAGTCGGGAGAGAAGGGATTTTGGGGCCATTTTTTCAGATCTCAGTTGCCAAAAACAGCCAATTTCATATCTAGAAATCGCTTAAATTTTACGTAAATGCTAGGTATTGACTGGCAAATACGTATTTATGTCAACTAATTAGCCCAAATTCTCTCTCTAAACCTGAAATTTGGATCTACTGAGTCTGGGAACAGTTTCGCTTCCACGAACGTATCGAGTTCGTGGAGGAGTATGTTTGTGAGTACCGGGCTGGCCACACCTCCTTGCGGAGCGCCTGAATAGGTCTTGTGGTAGCGCCAGTCCTCCATATATCCTGCTTTCAACATTTGTCGGATCAATTTGAGAAATCGATTATCCTTGATATCACGTGCCAGGATGTCTAGCAGTACATCGTGATCAATGTTGTCAAAACACCCCCTGATATCGCCCTCGATGAACCATTTGGTTCCCCGCCAGTTTTGGCGGATTTGCATTAGCGCAGTATGACATCCCCGGTTCGGACGGAATCCATGTGAGTAGTCAGAAAACCGAGGCTCATAGTAGGTCTCGAGAACCATGCGAATTACCTCCTGGAGCAATTTGTCGTTCCAGGAAGGTAGGCCGAGTGCGCGTTTTCCGTTACTTTTTGGAATGTAGGTTCGCCTGACAGGAGTCCATTGATAGGTGCCGCTGTGTAGCTGCTCTATAATGGTGTCAATACGAGCCAGGGACATGCCATCCACCGTGTCCTGAGGGTCGGTTCCAGGTGTTGTGGCTCCTGCATTTGCGTAGAGTTTTCCATACGCAACCAGGAATAGCTCCTTATCCTGAATTCGTCTATAGATACCTGTCAGTGGGTATCGACTTCGTCCTAACTTGTGAACTATATTTATGAACTTCTGATTGTGGGCCATCCGGCTAACTCTCCATTCAATAAATATATGACCAACCTGCCATCCTTTGCCCTGTGACTCGCTTTCCGAGTCTCCCTGGTGCGGCGTGACTCGCACGACTCTTACGATGGCTCCGAGACCATAGGGCTCTCGCCCGACAGGCCTTCCCGAATTCCGTACGTAGTGGACGTATCTAGTCTCAGTAGATCCAAATTTCAGGTTTTGAGAGAGAATTCTGGCTAAACAGTTGACATAAATACAAATTTGCCGGTCGATATCTAGTTTTTGCGTTAGATTTGGGCGATTTTCAGATATGAAATAGGTTGTTTTCTGTAACCGAAATCTGAATAAATGACTCCAAAATCCCTGCAATCTCGACTGAAAATAGCCAAAAACGCCAAATTTGGATCTACTGAGTCTACTTTAGGTACTCCGCTCGTCCCCTTGCCATCTCTCCTTGAGACGTGTTCCTGATGGGAATTCTTTTCGAGTGTCAGTTGGAATTACACTCTGTCATCAGGCTACAGGTATCAGCTAGTCTGCCTATAGAGTGGGAGCTTTCCTCACTGGGAACTAGAGTTCAAGCTGTATAGCCTTTACCTTGGTAGACAGCCATTGCATAATCCTCTTGAGAGTCTCTAGCCTCTCTCAATCTGCTTTCTCTGGATGCTGTGTTCACATATTGGTTTCCCGTCATGCTAACCAGAGTTGACTCACGGGTGTCGAATTCCTGCCCGTGACTTACTTCGTAAATCATCCACTACGCCGTGAAACGGCGCACCCAACACCTCCCCGCCAAACCCGCCATGCGCCTTTCGGAGCAGCGGGCTTTCCCCCGACAAGTAGCCGTGTCTACTTGCCCCTCGAAAATGAGGAATCCTATAGAACAGAAGAAACTGTTTCGAGCTTTTCCAAAACGACAGCCAGATTCGGGCCGTCGTACTTGCCCTTGTGAATGTCTCGATGGCATTGCTTGCAGACCGGAATCTGCTTGCGATTGATAGCGGCCAAATAGAAAGTGAACCCCCGAAGCGGTTGATTGCGCTTGCGGATGTGTCGAACATGGTGCATCTCGATGTTTTCTGGACTGTTGCAGATAGCACAGTGGTCCAAGAGCCGAGAGCGTGTCTTGCGAGGCCACCAGACGGGAAGCGAAGCGAGAGAAGCGAGCGATTGTTTGACTTTCTTCGCTTGCTTCAAGGGTTGGTTGAAGAAGTGAATGTCTCGGCCATTGGGTTTAGTGAAGGTAAGATTCTTCCCATATTTTCGGAAGACTTTGCTCACAGAAGAGCGTTCTTTATGAGCAATTGTCTTGGCCAAAGAGTATTGGAGAATATACCGCGCATAGTTGAGGTGACCCACGTTTTCGGCCAGTTGGTAGTAGTTGTACCATCCACGAATGACGCCATTGAAATGTTCAATGATATGGTCAATCGGCTGGTTGATGAACCCTGCCATACTGGTCGGCTGTCCATTTGCCATGTATTTCTGCAACTTTACCGATAGTTCTTTGAGTGGCACCAAGAGTGTGATGTTTCGTGACCCCATTACGACAGTCTGTTTGACGTTATGGGGTGACCCTTTCTCTTGTAGGTTGCGCCTTCGCAATCGCCCAGATGCTGTCTTGAAATCATAGCCCAGAAAGCGCGCCTTGGCAGTCGCCAGATGGATGATATGCGTCTTTTCTTCGTTGAGTTGGAGCTTCAGCTCTTCTTGCAGGAAGCTAGCCACCTCGGCCTTGACTTGCTCTGCGAGTCTCCTCTGACCGATAACGCCAATCACGACGTCGTCCGCATACCTGAGAAATTTGACTCTGGTGTATCCTACGTCTTGATAGTCTGCGGCGGGTGATGCCAGGATACGACGATTCATTTCTGCCAGTTCTGGTTGGAGTTGTACCCTGGATTCCGGCTGAATCTCGCCCTGTTCTAACAAGCGTTTTCTCTCTTGCATCAGGCTGACTTTTCGCCCATTCGGTTTCCGATATTTACCTTGGCTATGTTCGTCACAGATGCTGGCCAGTTTCCAGTCCAATTTATCCAGATAGACATTGGTTAGAATCGGTGAGATGACTGAGCCTTGGGGTGTCCCACTGTACGACTGATGGTAGACCCAGTTTTCGAGATATCCTGCCTTCAGGAACCGCCGAATCAGATTGATGAACCGATCATCTTGAATTCTTTCACGCAGAGTATCCAACAGGTAGTGATGGTTGATGCGTTCGAAGCATTCTGCGATGTCGATTTTGAGTACCCATTTGGTTCCCACCCAGTTATGTTTTAGGCTGCTTAGAGCCGTATGACAACTCCTTTCTGGGCGGAAGCCGTGACTATTTTTTGTGGAAACTCGGTTCATAGATAGCCTCTAGTATGAGCCGCACACATTCCTGTATGATTTTGTCCCGCGGTGAGGGCACGCCTAACGGACGCTTCCCCTTTTCTTTGGGAATATAGCTGCGTCTCACTGGCGTTGGCTGGTATTGTTCTTGACGTAATAGCCCTATCTGCTCCTGAATTACTTCAAGACTATATCCATCCAAGGTCTTGTCATCCGTTCCCCGCTGTCATATTGCCTGGCTTACTCTTGATTCGTTCGTATGCCATTATGTGCAGGGATGGATTGTACAACAACCGATAGAGATTTCGATTCACTGCTTCTGGATTCGCTTGATTCTTCTTCTGTATGATATCCAGCACTTCTCGGGCTTCTATCATTTCGCATGATCCCCTTCCGTTTGAATATCTAGGATTGGCTATGCTCCTTCCCCTTGCCTTAGCCATTACGCTGAGACGTTGAGTAGTATGAGCATTCCGTTAACCGCCATTTTCAGAGCAACCATTTCAGGTTCTCCCTCCGACGCACATTCACGGATATACGTCAGGTTGGTTCGGTCAATCCCGTAGTTCGATATAAAAGGTCTTCGCTGGACTTAGGCAGACCGTTCGTTCCGTTGAATCTGCTCGTTGCAGATCGCCCATCCTTCAGAGAGTCACCAAGTCGATGATTTTAACCTGATGAGAACTTTGGCTGGGGTTTCAATCCACTTTCCCCAGTGTTTTTGCAGGCACCGCTCGGAACTAGTCTTCAAGTAGTTTGACCTTTGCCTTATCCAGCCTAGCTTGGCTCTCAGTCGTTGACTATGGATTGTCAAACTTGAGCCTTTTCCATCATGCTACACTCCCCAGTCTGTTTCCAGCTCTGGATAAGATGGATGCTTTACAACACGTCTCTCTAGTGTTCACCTCCTTTGAGGTATCCTCTCATATCGCTTTCTACGGCGCACATCAACTGCAAACCATACAATTCCTCAAGCAACTTCCTTGATTTGGTCGTCCATAAAATATCCCCGTTCATGCGAACCGGGTTGTTCCATTTACGATTCACGTCGTGGTTGGCCTAACTGTTTCTCTACCGCGCGCAATCCCTCCTCATGGTCAAGCAAACGTTGCAAGTTGCTTTGGCCTGTCTGATCGGTTACCATATGCTCGCACGAGGATGTCTGGAATTCTCTGACGCCTGACTATCTCGGAGCGGAGAAATCATCATGCGTAGATTTTCATCCTATGGCCCTGTCGACACAAAAACGAATTACTATGCGCCGCGCAGAAAACTGATAGACAATGCCTCCACTCAATTGTTGGGCGAACATCCAGATAATGGCGGACACTATATAACCATCTGGGCACCGCGCCAAACAGGCAAGACGTGGATCATGAACCAAGTGCTCTGGCGTTTTCAGGAGCCACCTGTGTCAGAGCGGTTCGACGTTGTCAAGCTGAACTTGCAACATCTCACCGATGCTGAAAAGCTACATTCAATCCAAGTAATTGCTCGCGAACTGGCTAGAGAACTCGGTATAGATGTACCATCCATTCATTTACCTGACGACTTCGAAGCCATTTTCACAAACAAAATATTAGCACGTCCCTTGGTGTTGATAATAGATGAGTTTGATGCCTTATCAAGTGAGACCATCCATACCATTGTTTCTGCCTTTCGCAATATCCACCTTCGTCGTAGACAGCAGGCAAACCAGCCAACAGATCAACGCGATTACTTGCTTCACAGCGTGGGACTGATTGGGATACGCGCTGTACTCGGCATCGGGAATGAATCTGGTTCCCCTTTTAACGTGCAGCGCAGCATTCACATTCCAAACCTTACTTTTGACGAGGTGAATTACATGTTCCACTGGTACGAGAAGGAGAGCGGACAGACGGTCGAGCAAATTGTGATTGATCGGCTCTTTTATGAGACGCGCGGACAGCCTGGTCTTGTCTCTTGGCTGGGCGAATTGCTGACCGAAACATACAACGACACACCTGATCAGCCGATTACCTCAAAGAATTTCGATCGCGTTTTTCTTTGGGCCACACAGGGTCTGCCGAGCAATAATGTTCAACACATTATTAGCAAAGTTCGCCAGAAACCGCATCGCGAGACGATTTTGTCTCTGTTTGACACCCAAAACCCACTCGAATTTTCGTTCGATGATCCATCACACAACTATCTTTATCTCAATGGTGCGATCGACGTTGAGGAGGATCAGGACGAAGATCGACTGTTGGCTCGCTTTGCGAATTCGCTGGTTCAAAAGCGACTCTTCAATTATTTCGCACGTGAGCTATTCCCCCAGATCGGAGTGCTACACGATCCCTTTGACGATTTGAGCGATACCATCACTGATACAAGTCTAAACGTCAAGGCTCTGATCCAACGTTACGAAACCTATTTCCACAAGAATCGAGAATGGATTCTGCGTGACGCACCCCAGCGCAAAAAGGACCTACGGATTCATGAAGCAGTCTATCATTTCAATCTGTTTCTCTACTTGGTTTCACTTCTCCGTAGCTATGATGCATCTGTCGTGCCAGAGTTTCCCACCGGCAACGGCAAGCTCGATATCTTCATTCGCCATGCAGGACGCGTCTATGGTCTAGAGGTCAAGAGCTTTGCCAATCAGCGCGAATACCGCAAAGCACTTGTACAAGCCGCACGCTATGGACAAGAAATGGAGCAGCAGGAAATGTGGTTGATTCTATTTGTAGAGCGTGTGGACGATGCAAACAGGCGCAAATTTGAGACTATCTATACAGACCAGGAGACAGACGTCACAGTCCATCCTCTCTTCGTGGCAACAGAGAACCAATCCGATGACAAGATGAAGGGATGACGAGATGAGTGGATGAGATCCATCTCGTCATCCCTTCGTCCAGTCACCTTGTCACCCGAACCGCTTCCCGACCAACCGCCAAGAAATAGGCCGATACATTCCCAGCTTCGATCCGCCCTAGGGTGGATTCTTTTATTTCCTCCACCCCTCTCTCCTTCCAGAATTCCACCCACAATCCACCCCAAGGTTGACGAAATTCCACCCGCATCTATGCAACACTATCAACACACAGCACGAGAACAAATCAATCATTCGTAGAGGATCTCCCTCGATTCTCTACAAGTACAGCAGAAAGAAACGGCGGCGTGTGGGCCAATTGCAGAACAAACAGCTTGTTTGTTCCACGTCACGAACGACTCCGTAAGACCATTAAAACGAAACAATCACGAAGACCAAAAAAATGCAATTTTGGTTGAGAAAAAGGAATCCATCTGACCATATGTCAACGAACAGTCAGCCACAGAACTATCAGATTAGAATCACCGGTCATCTGGACGAACGCTGGTCAGATTGGTTTGAGGGATTGACGATCACGCCCGAAGACCACGGCACAACGTTAATCACGGGAGCAGTTGCGGATCAAGCTGCCCTACATGGCATTTTAGAGCGCATCCGCGATCTGGGGATTCAGCTGATCTCCGTCAAGAGGATTGTAAATTGAGAGACATTCTTGCATCAGGCCATGAGAAAGGAATGAAAACGGGAAAGTTTAAGGAGCACAATCAATCACCATGAACACAAGACAAAAACAAACTCACACAAGCGTAAAAAGAATAGCGATCGTTGCACTGGTCATGGCGCTCTTTGTCGTTACCGCAGCACCAGCGCTGGCACATCCTCTCGGCAACTTTACGATCAATCGCTACAGCCGCCTGACCGTTGACACAGATGCCGTTCATCTTCGCTATATTGTCGACATGGCCGAGATCCCGACCCAACAGGAACGGTTGCGCATGGATGCCAACAAGGATGGAGCGATCGGCGAGGATGAAGAGGCTCTATATATTAAGCAAGAAGTGCTCAAGATACAAAGCAATCTGCATTTGACAATCGAGGACACGGAGCTTGCGTGGATACTCATCGATGCACAGTTCGATGTTGAGGAAGGCCAGGCTTCACTCCCAATTCAACGGCTTGTTTTGACCATGTCGACTGCATTGCCAGCGAACAACGGTCCACATCAGATCGACTTTCTCGATAACAATTACGCCCAACGTCTTGGGTGGCAGGAGGTGATTGTACAGGCTGGTGACGGCATTAATTTGATCAGCTCAACTGTTCCATCAGTTGACGTAAGCAACGAATTGCAAAACTATCCTGACGATCTGCTGCAAACTCCACCTACTGTTCATGAAGCAAGCGTTCGCTTTGAGCGTATTGCTGGCAACACATTCTCTACCTCAAGCATTGAAAGTGCTCCAGCAGCGGCAGATCTCAACAATGAACGCATAGTCGATCCATTTGCCGAACTGATCCGCATTCCCCGGCTTGGACCGCTGGCCATGTTGCTGGCTCTCATCGCGGCGGCAGGCTGGGGTGCCGCTCATGCCCTGTCGCCCGGTCATGGCAAGACAATCGTGGGCGCCTATCTTGTTGGCTCGCGTGGGACGGCATGGCACGCCCTCTTCCTGGGGCTGACAACAACCATCACCCACACCGCTGGAGTCTTTCTGTTGGGTGTAATCACGCTCTTTGCATCACGCTTTATTCTGCCAGAAAAGCTCTTCCCTTGGTTGAGCGTGCTATCGGGATTGCTGGTGTTGGGAATCGGCCTCTATATGGCCTGGAGATGGCTGCAAAGTCTGCATAGAAGTCATCCGAGTCGTTCGCACGGTCAAGCTCAAGCTAGTCACGGGCATCTTCATCAACACAACTATGATCATCACACGCATCTTCACGGTGACCATCATCATGACCATGTTCACCATGATGAGCATGATGATACGTATACAGATGAGCAGGGTGTCGTTTATCACCGTCACGGATCTGGCAGTTGGCACACTCACGATGTACCCGGTGCGGATGGAACGCCCGTTACTTGGCGTAGCCTGCTTGCGCTCGGCATTTCCGGTGGACTGTTGCCCTGCCCCTCCGCACTCGTGGTGATGTTGGGTGCAATCGCCTTAAACCGAGTTACCTTTGGTCTAGTGCTGATTGTGGCCTTTAGTTTAGGACTGGCAAGCGTATTAACCGGAATCGGCCTGGTCATCGTCTACGCCAGCCGTTTCACCGAACGATTGGTGGAGCGGTTGCCACAGAGCGGTCGATTGTTACAGGCACTACCAATGGTTAGTGCGCTCTTCATCACTGTGGTTGGTGTTGGCATCACAGTGCAGGCTTTGGTCAGCGCGTTGTCAATGTCGTTAAGCTAAGATCGATTCGTGGAGGAAGGAGCATTCTCTAATGCGGCGCTACTCGACTCAATCCGGCATTAGAGATTACACGCAGTAGACATAAAAGTTAAAGTGGTTGCTGTTGAAAAGTTGATTCAAAGGCATTCTCCAAAGTGGGACCCCAAATAGCGGGGTCAGGTTCAGGGATAGCGTAAACAGAATGTGAAGCCATAGCGGCTAAATAATGCTGCTGAATGGTTTCATCGTAGAGCTGTGCATAAAGCATGGTGATATCGATATGAGTGTGCCCCATGAGTTTCTGCAAGGTAGTGATGGGCATAAGGCCACTGTTGAGCAAACGGGTGGCAAAGGTATGGCGCAAGCGATGAGGAGTGACGCCCTCTAAGTTAGCTTGGGCGGCAAAGGCATGAAGATGGTTGCGCACATAATTGGCTCGAAGAGGTAAGCCATCGCGTAGTAAAAGGGGAATGAGTAGCCAGGTCATCGGTGCGATGTTGCAGATGGGCATCGATGGCAAGAGCAGTGCGTTGGGTAACAGGCAACCGACGGTCACGATGGGATTTGGCATCTCGAACGAGCAGAGTCTGTGTATCCGAATTCCAGTCAGAAACGAGCAGAGCTTGCACTTCGCCCATACGTAGCCCAGCATCAACCAGAATAAGAAACCAAGCACGGTCAAGGAGGTCGGAAGGAGAAAGGCTCTGAGCCGTTGAGTTTAAGACGAACTGTTCAAGTTGAGCAAATTCATGCTGGCGCAACGGACGAGGTAAGGTAGTGGGTCGTTTGAGACGTTGAATGCGATATAAAGCCGGAGCGATCGACTGGCCACATTCTTCAGCAAAATGCAGAAAACACTTGAGGGTACAAATAAAATGATTGATGGTATGGACGGAATACTCTAAGTCACATAGGTGGGTGATGTAGTCTTGGAGATCGCGCCGTCTTAGTTCGGATAAGCTGGAGAGCATGCGCTGGTCGAGCATCCATTGCCAACCGCGTTGGAGTTCGCCAAGCCACTGAAGGGCTCGTTCCCGCCGATAGAGGGCTTTCCAGCGTAATTGCTGGTGGAGAAGTAATGAGATGATGGGTTGATGAAGCCAGAGCGGCAATGAGGTGAGACGTTGACGGATCTCATCAGCGGACAAACAGATGCCAACAGCTGGCTCCACTGTGCGATGTTCAGAAGGCACAGTATTCTCTGTCTCTATTGCAGATGTCGTTCCTTCAATATCCGAGCATGCGGCTTGGCGAGACAACTGCTCCATAGCAGCTTCATAGTCGGCTCGCATATCAGGATTGGCACCATCGATGTAAATCTGGGTCGTTTTCAATTGACTGTGACCCAACCAATGAGAGAGACTAGGCAGTGGCATACGCGACTCTGCCATTCGTCTGGCGAAGGTATGGCGCAGGCGATGACAGGAGACCTCGTTCTCGGAGAGTCCGGCTTGCTGACGGTAATAATCGAGGCGCTCCTGGATTCCGCGGACACTGATGCCTTTGTGACGACGAGTCAGAAACAGATGGCTATCGACTGCATCAGGACGCTCATCCATATAGCTCACCAACAGCGCTGTGGTTTCTGGCGTCAACCAGACTCGACGCTCTTTGTTCCCTTTGCCGCGTACGCGCAGTGACCACAGTTCGTCCGGATTTATGGCAGCTTCAATATCGCCCATCTCTAGTTTCGACACTTCGCCCACCCGCAGGCCAACGTCGAGCATCAAGGCCAACATCACTTGGTCTCTTATCTGACCTTGACTCACGCTCCCCCATAACTGGCGGACGATGCGTTCCGCTATATCTCTGGGAAGATGGCAACCTGTATCCAGTCGGTGTAGACGCCACACCACCGGGTTTGACCAGCTTTCGTCTTCTGCCTCATCCGCCAAGTAGTCGAAAAATCGGCTCAACGTTGCCACTCTGCGATTGACCGTCGCACTGCTCATCCCCGCTTCGAGTTGCGCCGTTACAAACGTCGTTATCTCTTGGCGACCTATCTCTCTTGGCCTTTTTTCTATCACCTGGCCAAATTGATTTAGGTCACTTTCGTAATGTTTTACAGTTTCGCTTTGCGGAGAAAGCATTCTCACATGGGCACAGAATCCTGTTACTGCGGCGCTAAATTCTTGGTTCATTTTGGCCTCCTAGGGCTATTTTACCCCTTTTTTGGCCTACTGCGTGTAATAGAGAATGCCTCCTCCACTAACTTCATGACATTGAGTGCGTTGTAGCGATATCTACCTTGAAAGGGGGTGGGGCTTATGTAAATTGCGATCGAAACATTAATTATTCGGGCTCTTTGGGAATGTCCGTGGTCCGTGACCAAAATCAAGACGAGCGCCGGTTGAGTAGCGAAGCGTATCGAAACCAATGCGAGTTTACCACGGAAGATCCCATTGAGCCATTATTCGTTATTTGGTATTCATTATTAATTGTATTGATAGTTTGTATCGAATAATGAATCACAAACAAAGAATGATCGATAATTAATTGTTTGATTTGACACTTGGTCAAAATCCTTACGAATGAACAGTATCATTTTGATAAGCAAGTTAGGAGATAACATGAATCACAAATCACTTTCTATTATTTGGCAGCGCATCGGTCTGGCGCTAAGCGTCGCCTTGACCCCCATGCTGCTTACCGCCTCAGCCGTCTTTGTACAAACAGACGAGGCTGATGCGTCTAGTCATCGCGAGGCACCGCTGATCTCGAAAGACGCCTACGCTGATAATACAGACACATACGCCTTTATCTCACCGGAAAACCCAGACAACATTGTCTTGGCGGCAAGCTGGATTCCCTTTGAGGCACCGGAGGGTGGCCCAAACTACTTCGAGTGGGATGATAACGTGTTCTACGAAATCCATGTAGACAACAATGGCGACGCAATTGCCGACTTCACCTATACGTTGCGGAGCAAGACAGAAAATGCAAATCCCGCTACCTTTCTCTACAACACGGGACCAATTGGTGCGAATGGCGAAAACTGGAGCCGCCCACAACGCTACACCGTGACCGAAACAAGCGCAAAGGGATCAAAGGAACTGGTCTCGAATGTGCTATCGCCACCAGTCAACATCGGCAGCAAATCTACACCTGACTATGAAGCACTCTCAAACAAGTTCATCTACACCAAAAATGATGGGGGCGACAAGATTAAGCTCTTTGCTGGTCAAATGGATGACGCCTTTTGGGTCGATCTTCAAATCTTCGACCTGCTCACCTTGCGTGGACAGCAACCACCTCTTGGCTATAGCCTGGGCAACAACATTCCCGTCGATTCTGTCGCAGGGTTCAACGTTCACAGTCTGGTTATGGAAATGCCAATCGACCGCTTGACGCAAGGCGATGATCCAGTGCTTGGTGTATGGGCCACGGCAAGTCGCCCTTCCATGCGTGTCTTGAATGGACTGGCTGGTTTGGGTACCGATACATATAGCGGAGATCCAGTACAGGTCTCGCGCCTGGGCATGCCCTTGACCAACGAAGTTGTCGTGCCCTATGCGCTCAAGGATGCCTTTAACACACTGGCGCCCTCCCAAGACTTAGCCATCTACCTGGATCCGACCTTTGGGCCAATTCTGCAAGGTGCGGTGGAAGATCCAGAAGTGGGCAATCTGTTCTGTACTCTATATGGCATCCCATTGCCTGCCGACAGCAACAACGATTGTCAGACCGACGTTGAGATCGGCACCCCTCGCTCTGGGCGTGGCGACATCTTCGACATCTTCCTGACTGGTATGGTGCTGGCCAATGAGTTCACAATTCAGACCGCCAACGGTCCCGTGACCTTGCCCGCCGGCTTCAACGTCAATCAGCCAGCCAATGTCGTTCCGGCAGATATGTTGCGCATCAACACGGCAATCAAAGGCGATCTCTGTTCGCCAAGCCCAAGCCGATTGGGTGTCTTTGGTGGCGACGCTTGCGGCTTTCCGAATGGACGACGTTTGGCCGATGACATTGTAGAAATCGAACTATTGGCAGTAGCTGGTGCAGGTTACCAAATTCTGGATGGTCGCGACGTCAGCTTCCAGTTCAACCCCGCATTGATCGACATCCTGGATGATGGGATCGATTTCAACGACAAGCGCTTTCGCAATACATTCCCTTATATGACTCTCGCTCAAAGCGGACAGGAACACATTCACACAAATCCAGTCAAAGCGGATAGAGAGACAAAATCGATTTCCACTCAGATTTCGAATCGCAAGGATGATGCCGAGGAGCTTCATAACGGACTTGTCAGAATATCCAGTCGTGATCTGGAGCTAGGCCAAGTGAGTGGACTCAACCAGACAGTTGGTGTGCGCTTTGCCAAAGTCAACGTTCCGGCCGATGCCACAATCGTCAATGCCTACATCGGGTTCGTTGCGGAGGGCAAAAACAGTCATCCTGCTACACTGACATTCACAGGTGAGGCAGCGAAAAATGCAGCACCCTACGCCAACAAGAAGCAAAACATCTCGAATCGTATATCGACTGATGCCAGCGTCACTTGGTCTGACGTTCCAGCCTGGAACAAAATCGGCGAAATGCACTGGACACCCAATCTCGCCTCCATCGTGCAAGAGATCATCAGCGGCAATGGATGGCAAAGTGGCAATGCAGTTTCATTTATGGTTACGGGTACTGGCACACGTTCGGCGTGGTCATTCGACGGTAAGCCTGGCAGTGCGACAACTCTCTATGTGGAATACACCACCAATGGAAAAAATATCACCGCTAGCAGCAACAGTCACGGTGTCAACAGCGCAGTAAGCAGCACAATCCTGACGGGATCGAACATGGCCAATAATATGGAACTCATGCCCGACGATGACGACCAGGAAAATGCCAATACTGTAATTGAGAGCGAAACCGAAGACGCCAAAAGAACAGAAACAGTCTTCATTCCGCTCCTATCAGACTAAGAACCGAATCGAACCATGAAGGAATTGAAGAAGAGGCAGACCATCCTTCACTCTCTTCAGTTCCTTCATGGTCATTCTGTTTTTTTGTTCACCCCCCGACATCTGACTGAGTCATTTGTTCTACATTGAATATCATGGAGACAAATTTCATCATGACTGCATCAACAGTTCAATACCAACGAGCACAATCAAAGCGACCCTGGCGTCGATTGTTCTTTGCATTGTTGCTAACCGCCACCGTTGTGGGTGCATCGCTTTTCCACAACTCACGTTCAAAGCAGGTCGTGTTTGTCAATGCAGTTGAGCCTTCTTCGCTTATGGCCATCGAACAGCTACGCATGAGACTACAACGCAACCCGAATGATGAAGTGGCCTACGCCCAGCTTGGCCTTGGCCTGCTACAACGCGTACGCATCACTGGCGATGCAACGCTCTATACGCAAGCCAAAGAAGCATTCGACAAGGCACTTCAGCTGAATCCACACCAAATCGATGCTCTGATCGGTCAAGGGATTCTAGCTCTTGCTCTCCATGATTTTCACCAGGCAATCGAATGGGCCGAACAAGCACTCAACCCGTTTCGGGCGCAAATTGTAGGCATTCTAGTCGATGCCTACGTGGAGTTGGGACGTTATGATGAGGCAGTCCAGACTGCACAACGAATGGTTGACCTGCGACCAGACCTTCACTCTTATAGCCGCATCTCATATATCCGCGAATTGCATGGGGATGTCGATGGCGCCATCGAAGCGATGCGGGCGGCGGTTGATGCAGGTGTTCCCGGTACCGAAGAATGGCTCTGGGCGCAAGTTCAGCTTGGTCATCTCAATTTCAACCGAGGTGATCTGGATACGGCAGAGCAGATTTACACGTTTGCATTGCGTCATCAGACCAAATATGCCTATGCTGTGGCGGGTCTTGCTCAGGTTCAGACAGCCAGAGGCAACCATCAGGCGGCCATCGCAAGCTATCGAGAGCTTGTTGAACGCTTGCCATTGCCAGAATTTGTGATCGCTTTGGGTGAACTCTACGTGACAACGGGACAGCTAGAACTGGCCCGAGAACAATACGATCTCGTACGGGTGATACAGCAGCTAAACGCGGATGCGGGTCAAGATGTGGGGCTAGAACTGGCTCGTTTCAATGCAGATCATGGGGAGCCTGTCATTGCACTGGCGCAAGCAAAAGCAGTCTACGCAGCCCGACCAACGATTTACGCCGCAGACACGCTTGCTTGGGCGCTCCATCAAAATCAAATAAACGAAGAAGCCTGGACCTACAGTCAAGAGGCATTGAGGTTAGGTACCCAAGACGCATCTATGCATTTTCATGCTGGTGCGATTGCCCAGGCCCTCGGGGATGTCAAAAGCGCAAAAGAGTACCTGCAAAAGGCACGATCGATCAACCCAGCACTTGATTTACCTCTGCCAATTTCTGCTCATTAAGCACCCAGTCGCTTGCCGCTGCGTTGCTCTGCACCTGCTCCAAACGGGTTGCCCCAGAGATCACGGAACTGATCTGAAGCAGGGCAAGCAGCCAGGCATGGGCTAATTTAGTGTTCCTCGCTACTTGCCATTGCACCTGCATAAACTGGCTCACGCAGAACTTCTGCGATTAGATCTTTCAACTCTTCACGTGGTAAGTCACGCACGGCCTCTCGCACAAGCTGATTCAGATCATCGGGTGTGACAGCCGAGGGTTCCTTCACGCGTGGCTGATAAAGGGCGGTTCCGTAAAATTCATATGAAGCAGCTTTGTCCGGTACATCCACCACATGGACGGTAAAGCGAGCCGGAACTCCATTTTCTGGGCAATTGGTTCTGAACCAGTCAGAAAATGCCTCTCGATAGGCCGTATAGAGGCGCTGCTGTTCTTCGGCAAACCCGGTTGGGTCGAGCAATGGATTTGGTCCCTTGGGCTGGCAACCAAAGGCATGGATCTCAATAAAATCGATATCACGAATCGAATCGCAGATCCCAGCCTCCTGTAGCCACGACTCCCAACAGCGAAAGACAAGAGGTATCTCTCGCACGGGATCCATCGTGACCACTTCATCTAATCCCAACACGTTCTGCGCCGAATAACCGCCAGTCAGGCCAGAAAAATAGATCTTCAGATCACCGTCAGCTTGCTCTTCGGTTACCAGCGCGGAAAGAACCGGTGCGTCGCCTTCATAATAATAGGTGAGCTTGCCACGCTGTTTTACATTAAATGCCATAATATTGTCATCCTAGTTTTAATTGGAGAAATGCACTCTGCTTATTATACATACTATAGACATTGGCACAAGCAGCGTAATCGGATCGGATCTATTTTAGGCGAAGACGATACGTCGTGGATCTCCAGTCAGTGGGCATTGGCCCCGATGGCAAAGCCAGTGCGACCATTATCTCGTCAGCCTCGAAATCGATTATTGACTGCCTCGATCTTCCCCATGCCTGTTGAGCAAGCATCGTCTGGAACTTGCTAAAACTTTCTGCTATAGATGTTCAGATAATGTTTTTCCACGCAAAACAGAAGCTTGTCAGCATCTCAGCCGGTCAGCCAGAGAGCTGACTGGCTGAAATGCCATCAACGACAGGAAATTCTTTTTCTGAAAGGCTATATAATCGTCATCAATACAGTGAACGAGGAAGAAAAAATCCGATGACAATTTTAGAGCAAGTGCGGGAGTTTATCCCTGAACTATCACCTGGAGAAAAAGCCCAGGCATTGCAGTGGCTTGCAAAGGATATAGGAAATACCTTTCCTGGTATCGAGAGCACACCTGGCGTGTGTGGTGGGGATCCATGCATCGTCAGAACACGGATTCCTGTGTGGCTACTGGTGGAGGCGAAGCAAGCAGGAAGCAGCGAATCAGATATTCTCCGAGCCTATCCCACACTTCGTGCAGAGGATCTCGCGAATGCTTGGGCTTACTATCTTGCATACAAAGAAGAGATTGAACAGCAAATTGCTGAGAACGAAATGGCGTAAGCGATGCGGCGATTCAAGAATATGATGAACTACGTGGTCATTTGCTCCGTGTCACTCGTCTACCAATGTAGACATTCCAATCAGGCAAAGTTTGAGCTGTCTGCGATAAAAATGTGCTGCGTCATATTCGGTTCACGCAGCACATTTTCACATAACACGTTTTACAACTTCACTCCTCGAAGGCGCAAGGCATTGGAAACAACAAAAACCTCCAGATCAGACACCCCATCGTCTCCGCCGCTTGAATCTGGCGAAGCTAAAATTCAACACGTCTGTCTTCGCCACACAGCTTAACCAAACTCTCGCAGGTAAATCGATTGCCTTATTGAGAGAAACAGCCGCACAACTGCCTAGCTGTGCGGCTGTTTCATTACACGTATGAAGGTTAAGATTCGTTATGGCAAATTAGCAATATCATGCTCCTCTCCGTCAGTAGATTTATGAAAAATATCCAAATTAGAGAGTTCTTGTAAACCGTGAAAATTACAATCAAATAGCGATTCCATCAATGACGAATTAACGGCAAAAAAACATCCGTAGGAATTAGACCTACATCTAATGTCGAGTTTGATTCATTTAGTTCTATCCGCAACACGGCTTCTTTGCCCTTTATAGAATCACCTTCGCTATCTATATTCTCATCCTCACTCAAATTATGCTGATCAAGGCTATATCCTTTAACGGGTTCTATTTCTATTAGGCCAATCCAAAAAATAAAATATACGCGAGAAGGTGTTAAACTAGCTCTCCAAAAGGAGCAAAAATGACAATCTCGCCAGAAATGGTTGAAGTCTTGAAAGAGACGAAGGCCATGTTAAGTGGATACGAAAGAAGGCACTTCATGGCCCAAACGGTCAAAACGATATGCGAAGGGAGTCCGACGAAAGCAGAACGAGAGTTGGGCTGGAATCGGGCGACGATAGCCAAAGCCCTGGAAGAACTAGAAGGCGGCTTCTGTTATGTCGACCAAAGCCACCGACGTGGTCGCAAAAGCCGAAGACCATATCCCCACTTTACTGGCCGATATGGTTGAAATCGCCGATCAATTCAGCCAGACCGATCCCACCTTTCGACCCCCCCAATTGTACACTCGACTAACCGCCGCCGAAATGCGTACCCAGCTCATCGAGCAGAAAGGATACACAGATGAGGAATTGCCTGGCGAAGAGGCCATCCGCTTGAAGCTCAATGAGTTAGGCTATGGCTCAAACCGGGTCAAAAAAAGTCAACCAGTGAAAAAGATCCCAGAGACCGATGCGATCTTTGATAGAATTCATCAGATCAATCAAGAAGCGGATGCAGACGAGACGGTTCTGCGCCTCTCTTGGGATGCCAAAGCGACGATTTTACTTGACCGTTTCTCGAGAGAAGGGATAAGTCGAGTGGTTGTCAAAGCGCTCGATCATGACTTTCAAGATAAGAAGACCGAGAAAGTCACTCCTTTTGGCATTTACCTCCCTTCAACCAAGGAACTCTTTCTTTACTTGACTCAGTCGAAAGTGACGAGTGACTTTATTGTCGACTGCCTGATTGATTTTTGGGAAAGCGTACGTGAACACTTTCCTCACGTCAAGACCCTCGTGATCAATCAGGACAATGGTCCCGAAAATCATACCCGTCGGACTCAGTTTATGTATCGTCTCACTCAGTTTGTTGAGCACTATCGTCTCTCTATTCAGCTCGCCTGCTACCCTCCTTATCACAGTAAATACAACCCCATCGAACGGGTTTGGGGCCATCTTGAAAAACACTGGAACGGTTCTCTTCTCGATTCTCTTGAGACCGTTCTCAATTTTGCCCGTTCTTTTCGCTTTAACCAACTACAACCCTTCGTTCACCTGAATTCCACTCTTTATGAGACCGGCGTCAAACTCACTCAGAAAGAGATGGACCGTTTGGCACAACGCTTCCAACGTTTACCTGGTTTAGAAAAATGGTTTGTCCTTATTCCCCCTCTCCATTCTCTCGTTCGCGTATAATTATTTTTTTGGTTTAGCCTTACATAATTGCCAGGGGCTAAACTAGTGAATGAGTACAAACCATCAACATCCGATTTGGTTTCGCTAACCAATTCCTCAAGAGCATCCAATAGCCGGATCGTTACACCAGATATACCTCGCTCATCTTCATCTTGAAGCCCATTTCTGTTTTTGTCCTCCCAGATTTGAACTTCAAGTGTTATTGTTAATGGCAACGGATCTTCAACCGGAGGCACATAACTGCCAAATACCAAATCATAAATTATCAGGTTGGGCTGATCCGTTGGCACAATTCTCCACTGTTGATTATTGCCATGGTGGCAGCCATATTGTTGGATATTGGTACCATCCGCTGTCGAATGCCTATACGCATCCAAGCAAAGACCACTGTGTGCCGACATTATCTCGTAATCATTACCTACCTTTACTAACCGCCAAAGTTGGTTGTCGCCGTGGTGACACTCATATTGTTGGATGTTGCCACCATTTTCTACCGAATGTCTACTTACATCCAGGCAAAGACCACTATGCACTGATATTATCTCGTAGTCGCTACCTATCTTTAACAACCGCCAACGTTGGTTATCACCTTGGTGACACCTATATTGTTGGATATTGCCGCCATTCTCCACCGAATGGTTCGTCACATCCAAGCAAAGACCACTATGCACTGCACTTATTTCGTACTCACTATCTGTCTGTACCAACCGCCAACGTTGGTTAGCGCCTTGGTGACAGCCATATTGCTGGATATTGCCACCATTTTCTACCGAAAGGCTAGTCACGTCCAAACAAAGCCCACTACGTACTGAAATTATCTCGTACTCACTACCTACCTGCACCAACCGCCAACGTTGATTCTTACCATAATGACAACCATATTGCTGGATATTGCCGCCATTGGCCACTGAGTGCCCACTCACATCCAGGCAAAGACCACTGTGTACCGAAACGATTTTGTAGTGACTACCTAGCTTTACCAACTGCCATCGTTGGTTATTGCCATAGTGGCACTCGTATTGTTGGATATTGCCGCCATTCTCTATCGAATGAGCGCTAATGTCCAGACAAAGACCGCTATTTGCGGAAACAATCTGGTAAACACCGTGGCTGTCGCCTAGAGGGATATCAGAATTCTGTTCTAAAAAGACAGGATAATTTGAAGGCTTAAACTCGTTTAGCTTCTCATAAAATCTACCATCTTTAATGGGGAGTATACCGCTGCCATAATCAAAGCGATTGAGCCTTTCCCTCATTGCTGCATTATCAAGTGCATCCCCAGTTAAGCTGTACCAGCTTGCCAATGGTGGTGTGACAAATCCTTCAGTTGGATTTTCAGCTATTTCACCAGGTTGGGCAAAGCGAATGGCATGAGTCAATCCGTCATCTTTGTGGTAAACAACCTTCATGTGAGTACCTTCAAAGGGTATATCTGTAACATTTCTCGTGTTCATCCCTCCATGCTCGCTGACACTGCCATGGGTAATTATGCCATCGGTTGTCCATATCGCTACATGTTCCCAGTCATGCCTGTGTCCGCAACATATCCCATCAGCCGTTTGATCTTTTTTAAAGTAGAGCGCATAAAAGTGGCCACAGAACACAGAGTCGTTATGGATGGAACACGCAGAGCGATGAAGTGTATTGGATGTTTCTAGAAAATTCCGTGCACGACATTGCCCGGTTATCGTTCCACCTATTTTTAATCCTTTATTTGGCTCACCGTATCTATTGATACCAGCACTAGGTAAACAACCATCTCCGTCAAAATCGAAAACAGGTGCTAATACGCTAATCAGCTCACTTGGCACTGCTTCATTCAATCTCTCTTCTCCAAGACATTTATTTGTATTGATTCCGCCTGTGGATATGCATATTGCTTCCAGGCGGCGTCCCCTTCCAGTTGACCCAGCCATAATGCCATCACATTGCTGTTCTTGAGACCAGCCAGCATCTTCCATATGTACTCTATAGCAGAGGCTGACATGGGGCGACGTTATCTGGATGGCTTCAATTTGACGGTTTGCAATTTCTCTTCCATTGACAATTTGTCCATTTCCAGCAATTGTGCCATCACAGACTTCCTTAAGCCATCCATCTTCGCTAACATGTACTTGATAACAGATCGAACCGATGTCCGCACGCAATCTGATTGCAATCGACTCCAATCGGAGGCTCTCGCCTGTCGTTCCTGCTTTAAGTCCATCGCAGGCTCTTTGCCACCCACCTTCATACTCAGATTCACTTCCTTGGTATTTCACCAGATAGGTAATCTCGGGATTGTGAATCCCTTCACAGGGGTAAACAGGTCGATATAATGGTGAACTAGCCTGAACTGGATCGCTGAAGAGTATGGTAAGCCCCCAAATCATCATGATTCCGGTTGTCATCCAAAAAAGACGTCTGCGACTTAGCATTTCTCGCGTGGTAAAAATTTTCATATTTTTCTCTCCGTCTCTTACTATACTAGCGGTCGCGATAAAGTAACACCGCTACCAGAGAGAAAAATGTTACTTTATGCGGAGCCTATAGACTTTATACAAACCTGTTCAGGATCGTACCATTTCTGCGTGATCTCCTTATCAGTCAAAGCGTGATCAGAGCGTGATCGATTCATAATTTTGCGTTATAATTTCATAATTGTCGTTTGGATACCCTTCTTAAACTGATTCGGCCGTTTCCGTAAACCAGAAGTAAAATTGTCAAGCATTGTAAATGGCGAATCAGACGAATGACTCAGGAGATATGAATCGATATGCTTCAGCTGTCCTTACTGGGGGATTGCGAGGTTGTAGTGGACCGTGCAATACGAACACAGTTCCGCAACACAAAATCGATTGGTATTTTGGCCTATCTTGCCGTTGAAGTAGAGCGAGTACATACACGCGATGCATTGAGCGATCTTTTCTGGCCTGGATATAAAAGAGAATCAGCTCGTACGAATCTGCGACAAACGCTGTATCAACTTCGCAGGGCGCTTAACGATCAAGAGGCTTCGCCACCTTATCTTTTGGTCACGTCTAAGACCATCCAATTCAATCCCCATTCTGATAACAGACGAGATACGGCGCTCTTCGCACATTCAGCAAACTCACAAGACGATAAAGTTCTCGAAGAGACCATAGGATTATATAGAGGAGATTTTCTAGCTGGCTACCAATTGACCGATTGCCCAGAATTTGAACAATGGCTTCTTGTCCAACGGGAATATTTTCGCCGTCTTGCCTTAGATATGCTAAATAAACTAACAAGTGCATTAATTATTTCCCAGAACTACATCAAGGCCCAGCAATTTGCGAAGAGACAACTGGAACTAGATAATACCAGAGAGCCAGCTTATCGACAGCTCATGTTCGCTTTGGCCCATAGTGGACGGCGTGCTGAAGCATTGCACCAATATGGTAATTGTCAACAGGAGCTACGGAAGCTAGATGTTGCACCAGACGCAGAAACGCATAGCCTTTATGCACAAATTAAGGCTGGACACTTTGAGAGCGGAAATATCCTTCGGAGGCAAAGCCCTCTACCTATCGAGCATGTACAAACGCAGCAACAAACAATTAATAATACTTGTTCGCTACCTAATAATGTTCCTATCCGCTCGGTATCATTAATCGGACGAGACGCAGAGCTAAGCAGTATTTGTGATCAGTTACTTTACTCGCACGTTCGCCTACTCACCTTGACCGGTATGGGTGGCATAGGCAAGACACAACTTGCGCAGGCAGCGGCCAGAAGAATCGTTGATGCCGAGGATTCACCATTTATAGACGGGATTTGGTATGTTTCCCTAGCGGAAGTGGTTCCAAAATCTGAGGGTGCAGCCACAGCCCTGGTGATAGTGATTTCTGAAACACTTGGCCTATCTTTGGATGCTGACTCAGACCCTGAAGAGCGTGTTCTTACATATTTGAAGGCAAAACGAATTCTGCTGCTCCTAGATAATTTTGAACATTTACTAGATGCTACGTCGCTGGTGCTGAATCTTCTACAGGTCGCACCAACCATAAAAATCCTTATTACCAGCCGCGAGCGACTCAAATTGCTCCAAGGGCAGGTGATTCAACTTAATGGTCTCAGTAGATCCAAATTTGGCGTTTTTGGCGATTTTCAGTCGAGATTGCAGGGATTTTGGAGTCATTTATTCAGATTTCGGTTACAGAAAACAACCTATTTCATATCTGAAAATCGCCCAAATCTAACGCAAAAACTAGATATCGACTGGCAAATTTGTATTTATGTCAACTGTTTAGCCAGAATTCTCTCTCAAAACCTGAAATTTGGATCTACTGGGTCTTGCACTTCCAGAAACGGAAAATATTGCAGAGGCCCGTTGCTCTGACAGCATCCGCCTTTTCCTTCAGCAAGCAACCCATGAAAACATAGCTTTTACCCCAGATGAGGACGAAATGAGGGCGATTGTTCAAATATGTCGGTTAGTAGGGGGTGCCCCCTTACCCATACTACTCGCAGCCAGCTATACAAATGACTTTAGCTGTCGTGAAATTTTAGATTCCATACGAGAAAACGTAAACTTTCTGTCAAGTAACGCCGTTGATCTGCCTGACCGACACAGAGGCATAAGGGCCCTACTTGACCATACATGGACTTGGCTATCGTCATATGAACAAACAATACTTGCTTTAGCAGCAATTTTCCGTGGTAATTTTAGTCGAGAAGCGGCGATGGTCGTTACGGGCGCAGAAGTTGCTGATCTAGGAATGCTAACCAGAAAGTCATTGTTAGCGCAACCAAAGCCTGGCATCTATCGGATGCATGAACTGCTACGTCAGTTTGCTGTTAGACAGCTAAAGGACGTGGAGAAATATGAGTGCGGTTGTCGCCACCACGCAGAATATTATCTACATCTACTCAATGAGCATCAAGACAATTTGACTAAACGAAACTTTGCCCAAGTGCTCCCTCAACTGAGGGAAGAGTTGGATAATATACGTCAAGCATGGGAGTGGACAGTGAATCAGGTCGCCGCTGATCTTGACTATGCGGTGAATCTCGAAAACTGTAGTTGGACATTAATGCACTTTTACGATTTGAATGGTTTACATCGCGAGGGAGCATTAGGGTGGAAACAAATGCTTATCCCCTTTCCGCCAACCGAAATTGATACTGGACAAAGAGTAGATAGACGTATCCATAGAATCTATGCCCAACTGTTGGCACAGTGGGCGCATTTTTTGACACGTCTTGGGCGCTATCAACAAGCCGTTGATACTGCGCTAACAGTCATCGAACTGGCACAAATGGCGTCGGATGACCAAAGTGAAGTTGTTGGATTGCGAGTTTGTGGCGTCGGCATGGCTAGTTTAGGAAAGTATGAAGTTGCACAAGAAAAGTTCACCTGTGGGCTTGAGTTGGCGTCTCAGTTCCAGCTACATCATGAAGAAATATATATTCTGATTGAACTTGGTGCCATTGAACGCAACTACGGCCGCTATACTTCAGCGAAAGCATATCTTCAGCGAGCACTCCGAATTGCACGTGAGGTAGGAGACCCGATGGAATCAAGCGCCTTAGGCCACCTTGGTATTATTGCGCTTCATCAGAGTGAATTTGATGTGGCGAGAGATTATTTCTCTCAGGAACTACAGAATACACAGCACATCAGTCCACATCTAACTCTGCGCTCTCTAGGTGCGTTGGCTTGGATCGACCTCAAGCAAGGAAATTTCGAAAGAGCAAGTGAATACAATACCGCAAGCCTCGAACTGGCACGCAAAAAAGGACATCCGCCCGATACTTCGCGCGCGCTAAGAGGGTTGGCCTGGTTATCTTTTCAGCGCGGCGATTTTCGTGAAGCAAGCGCTTACTTTGCCGAAAGTTGGCAGATAATTAATCAGGCTGGTCATCTACGCGGCGCAGCAATTACACTCAATAATTGGGGACTCATGAATGACCTGCAAGGCGAACATGGACTTGCACGCAAGCGGTTTAATGAAAGTTTAGACATCTCGCGTCGCATCAATGCTAGGCAGATGATAGCCGAAACTTCGGTAAATCTAGCTTTTAATCTATTGGCAACCAACGAGACTGAGTCTGCCAAGTCCTACCTGCATGAGGCACTAGTGTTAGCTCATGAAACCGGTACAAAGGCCGTCCTGAATGAAGCAATAGCGGGTTATGCTCGTCTGTATCTGGCCCTCGGTGATATAAAGCAGAGTGCGGAATTACTTTATGCTATATGGAATCATCAGAATACGTCATTTGAAATTATTGATTCCCGCCTCCAATCGCTCAAGCATGAATTAGCAGTGATTTTGGGAGAAGATGAGGTTGAGGTTTGCTTAAGCAATAGAAACGGTATGTCGTTAGAGCCAATTGTTGACAGATTAATGAGCCAATTTCAATAGATCATAATAATTCCATTCCAGAGGTTGACGATACTTATTGTTAGTTCACATTCATTACGGGAAAAGGAGGAGCTAGAAACGCAAGCATCTTCCATAGACGATGGGGCAATACAGCTTGAAATAGCGGCTCTATTGCCCCATCGCGTGCGGGAAGAAATTAAGGAGAAAATCGTTCAGCAGTATGGCAAAAACGTCGATGGTCCGGAAACGGGAGTTCTCACAATGTCGGATACGTTTCAGGACTATCTTGCCGTTAATCCTGAAACAGCTGTAGCGATGTCTTTTTCAATTTTAACGCATTCGTCACAACGCTGACGCTGGAAAATGCCATCGCCCCCGCGGCTAGAATCGGGTGCAGCTGACGCAGAAATTCAGGTGCCCAGACAAACGGAGCCAAAATCCCGGCGGCGATGGGCAGCAACGCGATATTATACCCAAACGCCCACCCCAGATTCTGCTTGATATTGCGCATCGTGGCTTTGGAGAGTTCGATGGCTTGAGGCACCGAGTGCAAGTTACCGCGCATCAGCGTAACGTCTGCTGTTTCCATGGCGACATCTGTCCCTGTGCCGATGGCAATGCCAACATCGGCTTGGGCAAGGGCAGGCGCATCATTGACCCCGTCGCCGACCATTGCCACCACATAACCTTCTCGCTGCAAGTTAGCCACGTAATCAGCCTTATCACTTGGTAGTACTTCGGCAAAGACTCTGTCAATCCCAACTTCCTGGGCGATGGTGTTGGCTGTTGCTTCGTTGTCGCCAGTCATCATGACCACGGTTAATCCCAACTGGTGCATGGCAGCGATTGCCTCTTTGGAGCCATGTTTGATCGTGTCGGCCACGCCAATGATGGCATGAGCTTGTCCGTCTACCGAGAGCCACATGGCTGTCTTCCCCTCGGACTGGAGTTGGGTTGCTTTGGGGCTCAGTCCGTTCAGGCCAACTGATTCTCGCTCCATGAGACGTAGATTGCCGAGCAAAATATTGTGACCATCCACCTGAGCGGAAATGCCGTGCCCAGCAATTCCCTCGAAGGCCACAGGGCTGCTGAGTGTCAATCCCTGTTCTTTGGCCGAACGCACAATGGCTTCACCCAATGGATGCTCCGAGCCACGTTCAGCAGAAGCGGCTAGACGGAGTAGGTAGTCCGTAGTCGATAGGTCGGTAGTTGGTGGGTCGATATTTGCAGATAGCTGAGGACCTTTTACGGAATATTGACGACTGACAACTACATCCGTCACGGCTGGCTCGCCTTTGGTAATTGTACCTGTCTTGTCCAACACAACGGCCGTCAGTTTGTGAGCCTGTTCCAGCGCTGTACTGTTCTTGAAAAGAATGCCGCTTTCAGCCCCTTTGCCCACACCCACCATGATAGAGGTCGGCGTCGCCAGCCCCATTGCACAAGGGCAGGCAATCACCAACACAGCAATCAGCCTCAGTAGTGCGGGAACGAATCCTGCACCTGCAGCCAGCCAGATGATGAAAACCAGCAAGGCAAAGCTGATAACAGCAGGCACAAACCAGGCCGACACCTGAGCCACAATACGCTGAATGGGGGCTTTACTGCCTTGAGCCTGCTCTACTAGACGGATAATCTGGGCCAACGCCGTATCGCGACCAACTTTGGTGGCTTTGAAGCGCAGCAGACCTTGTTTGTTGATAGTCCCGCCAATCACGCTATCGCCTATAGCTTTGTCGACAGGTAGACTTTCGCCCGTGATCATGCTCTCGTCTACAGCGGAACGCCCTTCCAGAATCTCTCCATCAACGGCGATCTTCTCGCCAGGGCGGACGATGATCTCATCACCTGTGACTAGTTCGGCAATCGGTAAATCGATTTCCTCTCCGTTGCGCACGACGCGAGCTGTCTTAGGTTGGAGACCAATGAGCTTTTTAATGGCCTCGCTCGTGCGCCCCTTTGCGCTTACTTCTAGCAGCTTGCCTAGTACGATCAACGTAATGATCACTGCTGATGTCTCGAAATAGACATGCTCGCCAAGAAGTGTGGACCCAAACGTTTTGGCAATCAGAACAGCTACGCTGTAAACATAAGCAACAGTCGAGCCCATCGCCACTAGCACATCCATATTGGCGCTGCCGTTGCGCAGGCTTTTCCACCCACCGACATAGTAATCCCATCCCACATAGAACTGAACAGGCGTGGCCAGTGCGAAGAAAAGCCAGTTGACCCAAGCCGCGTGTGCCCACATGCCGACCAGCCCAAAGTCACGCAACATGCTCAGCACAAAGAGGGGCAGTGAGAAGACGAGACCAACGATCAATCGTGTCCACTCGTGCTGGATTTCCGCCTCGCGTGCCGTGGCCTCGGCGTCCTCCATTTCGGCGTCCGACGCGGCCTCGACTACATCATAACCGGCTTGACGCACGGCGGCTACCAAGTCACTGCGAGTGACAAGCCCAGCCACATACTCGACCGTCGCTTTTTCGCTGGCAAAGTTTACATTGGCTTCCAACACACCCTCTACCTTGTTCAATCTACGCTGTATCGTATTGGCACAGTTGGCACAAGTCATGCCGAGCAGCGGCAAGTCTAGCATCGCCGTCGGCACCTGATAGCCGGCCTTGTTGACGCGTTCAATGACTTCAGCCAACACCTCTTTTGGTTTCGATGTGGCGGGATCATATTCCACCGTTAGCTTTTCGCTGGCAAAGTTGACAGACGCCGTACCAACCGTCTTCACTTTTTTGGCATTGCGCTCCACCGAGGCCACACAATTGGCACAAGTCATACCAAGAACGGGCACAGTGAGCGTTTTCAATGTGGACATATGTCATCTTCCTCTGATGGTTCACGTTTGTTCAATTGTCATGCTTCAGGTGGGTAGTTGATCTCCACAAGCAATTCCTGAATATCGTCCCAAGTGACAGGCTCTTCCCACTCGACTGTTACCTGCTTCGTGGCTTCATCTGCTCGTATGCTGGTCACGCCGTCGAGTTCCCCTACCTCCATTTCGATGGTGTGTGTGCAGTGGCTGCAGCTAATATTGGGTATTGTAAATGTCTTGCCTGACACGAAATTTATCTCCTGATGATTTAATCTGTTTTATCAAATGTATGAAGTTCCATTGCTTCCAGAATGGGACAGTCGCTGGTCGGTCCATCACCATGACACTGATCGATCAGGTGGACGAGCGCGTTCCGCATCTGTTGAAGAGCGGCAATTTTGGCATCAATCTGAGCAACTTTATCCTGGGCATGCTGACGTACATCTATCTTGCTTGCATTTTCATCCACGCGCAGCGCCAATAGCTCTTGTATTTCTTCCAACGTAAAACCCAGCTCCTGCGCGCCCTTGATGAAGCGCAGCCGGGATACACTATCTTCAGGATAGATGCGGTAGCCAGACTCGCGGCGCGGTGGTTCGGGCAACAGGCCACGGCGTTCATAGTAACGCAAGGTTTCTACGTTGACGTCAGCTGCTTTGGCAAGCTGACCGGAGCGAAGACCATTCATTGTTTTCCTCTCAAACTTGAGTGTGTACCACAAAGTGTATAATAGAGTGGGCTCTCTGACTGATCGGTTTCTATCTACACACTTTGGGACATACTGCCCAAACTTCGATAACGATTGAGCTTACGACTATAGTATACACCCTGTACATAGGTACGGAGTCAAGAGGCAATTTTATTCAATAATGATAGTAACATTTCACAAAAGCTGGTCTTGAGGTTGATGAACCACTCACGGCAGCGGCATTGGCGGAGAAGCTGGGGGTGAATTGCCGTGGACTGGCGCGCCTGCTCAATGCTGCGGTTGCTTTTGACCTGCTGGACAGAAACGGTGATGTCTACATGAATGGGCCGCTGGCCATGAGTTGTCTGAATTGGGTTTGGGATTTTGAAATGGCGCTCTTCGATGCGGCACGCGTCAACGGACCGCTGGTGGCGGAGGCGCTCAATTTGCCTACAGATCGACCTCTGCGGGTGCTGGATGTGGGTGGGGGTCACGGCGGCTACAGCATGGCATTGGCCCGTCGCTACCCGAATGTCGAAGCGGCTGTCTATGAGCTACCGGCTGCCGCGGCAGTTGCAAGACGCATTATTGAGCAAGGAGGGATGACGGCAAGAGTCGCTGTACAAGAAGGCGATTTCCAAAAAGAAGATTTGGGAAAAGGGTATGATCTGCTGCTCCTTTTTGGTGTGCTCGTGAGCGAGACGCCGGATGGCAAACGTGATCTGTTGCACAAGAGTTACAATGCGCTCAATCCGACTGGTCAAGTTGCCATTCGCGGCTTTTGGTTGGACGAGGAGCGCACTGGACCGCCTGAATCAACCCTTGCTTCGCTGCACATGCTGCTCTCTACCGATGCGGGCGATCTCTCGACACTGGGTGAAATGATCAGTTATCTATCCGAGTCTCAGTAGATCCAAATTTGGCGTTTTTGGCTATTTTCAGTCGAGATTGCAGGGATTTTGGAGTCATTTATTCAGATTTCGGTTACAGAAAACAACCTATTTCATATCTGAAAATCGCCCAAATCTAACGCAAAAACTAGATATCGACCGGCAAATTTGTATTTATGTCAACTGTTTAGCCAGAATTCTCTCTCAAAACCTGAAATTTGGATCTACTGAGTCTGGTTTTGAGAACTCTAGGGAGATTGGGTTGTCGCCCAGCGAAGATACCCTACTGGTTGCCTGGAAGCCCGAGATATGATTATAGTGAACTGCTCCAGGTCATGCCTCGTTTCTTTCTGGAGCATAGTTTTGGCAGGGCGACATCTTGACTCGATACTCTTTCTCGCAGTCTCAGTCGATCCAAAATGTGTCACATAATCGCGGAGGTAGCATTAGAGATTACACGCAGTAGACATAAAAGTTAAAGTGGTTGCTATTGAAAAGTTGATTCAAAGGCATTCTCCAAAGTGGGACCCCAAATAGCGGGGTCAGGTTCAGGGATAGCGTAAACAGAATGTGAAGCCATAGCGGCTAAATAATGCTGCTGAATGGTTTCATCGTAGAGCTGTGCATAAAGCATGGTGGTATCGATATGAGTGTGCCCCATGAGTTTCTGCAAGGTAGTGATGGGCATAAGGCCACTGTTGAGCAAACGGGTGGCAAAGGTATGGCGCAAGCGATGAGGAGTGACGCCCTCTAAGTTGGGCGGCAAAGGCATGAAGATGGTTGCGCACATAATTGGCTCGAAGAGGTAAGCCATCGCGTAGTAAAGCGGGGAATGAGTAGCCAGGTCATCGGTGCGATGTTGCAGATGGGCATCGATGGCAAGAGCAGTGCGTTGGGTAACAGGCAACCGACGGTCACGATGGGATTTGGCATCTCGAACGAGCAGAGTCTGTATCCGAATTCCAGTCAGAAACGAGCAGAGCTTGCACTTCGCCCATACGTAGCCCAGCATCAACCAGAATAAGAAACCAAGCACGGTCAAGGAGGTCGGAAGGAGAAAGGCTCTGAGCCGTTGAGTTTAAGACGAACTGTTCAAGTTGAGCAAATTCATGCTGGCGCAACGGACGAGGTAAGGTAGTGGGTCGTTTGAGACGTTGAATGCGATATAAAGCCGGAGCGATCGACTGGCCACATTCTTCAGCAAAATGCAGAAAACACTTGAGGGTACAAATAAAATGATTGATGGTATGGACGGAATACTCTAAGTCACATAGGTGGGTGATGTAGTCTTGGAGATCGCGCCGTCTTAGTTCGGATAAGCTGGAGAGCATGCGCTGGTCGAGCATCCATTGCCAACCGCGTTGGAGTTCGCCGCCACTGAAGGGCTCGTTCCCGCCGATAGAGGGCTTTCCAGCGTAATTGCTGGTGGAGAAGTAATGAGATGATGGGTTGATGAAGCCAGAGCGGCAATGAGGTGAGACGTTGACGGATCTCATCAGCAGACAAACAGATGCCAACAGCTGGCTCCACTGTGCGATGTTCAGAAGGCACAGTATTCTCTGTCTCTATTGCAGATGTCGTTCCTTCAATATCCGAGCATGCGGCTTGGCGAGACAACTGCTCCATAGCAGCTTCATAGTCGGCTCGCATATCAGGATTGGCACCATCGATGTAAATCTGGGTCGTTTTCAATTGACTGTGGCCCAACCAATGAGAGAGACTAGGCAGTGGCATACGCGACTCTGCCATTCGTCTGGCGAAGGTATGGCGCAGGCGATGACAGGAGACCTCGTTCTCGGAGAGTCCGGCTTGCTGACGGTAATAATCGAGGCGCTCCTGGATTCCGCGGACACTGATGCCTTTGTGACGACGAGTCAGAAACAGATGGCTATCGACTGCATCAGGACGCTCATCCATATAGCTCACCAACAGCGCTGTGGTTTCTGGCGTCAACCAGACTCGACGCTCTTTGTTCCCTTTGCCGCGTACGCGCAGTGACCACAGTTCGTCCGGATTTATGGCAGCTTCAATATCGCCCATCTCTGTTTCGACACTTCGCCCACCCGCAGGCCAACGTCGAGCATCAAGGCCAACATCACTTGGTCTCTTATCTGACCTTGACTCACGCTCCCCCATAACTGGCGGACGATGCGTTCCGCTATATCTCTGGGAAGATGGCAACCTGTATCCAGTCGGTGTAGACGCCACACCACCGGGTTTGACCAGCTTTCGTCTTCTGCCTCATCCGCCAAGTAGTCGAAAAATCGGCTCAACGTTGCCACTCTGCGATTGACCGTCGCACTGCTCATCCCCGCTTCGAGTTGCGCCGTTACAAACGTCGTTATCTCTTGGCGACCTATCTCTCTTGGCCTTTTTTCTATCACCTGGCCAAATTGATTTAGGTCACTTTCGTAATGTTTTACAGTTTCGCTTTGCGGAGAAAGCATTCTCACATGGGCACAGAATCCTGTTACTGCGGCGCTAAATTCTTGGTTCATTTTGGCCTCCTAGGGCTATTTTACCCCTTTTTTGGCCTACTGCGTGTAATAGAGAACGTCTACTCCATGAAAAGTTGGATCGACTGAGTCTTTACAATCAGGCTCGTTGGGAATGTCCGTGGTTGGTGACTAAAATCAGGATCAGCGCCGGTTAAGTAGTGAAGCGTATCGAAACCAAAGCGGGTTGAACCAAAGATTCAATCTCTATTGACCACAGCATTCCAAACTGTTACAATTTAATCTACTTCACGCGTACGCGACTCACTAAACTTGTTCAAGGAAATCACTATGTGTCTCGGTGTCCCTGGCAAAATTGTCGAAAAATATGAAACCCAAGGTATGCCTATGGGTAAGGTCGATTTTGGCGGCGTGACCAAGGAAGTTTGCCTAGCTTACGTGCCGGACATTGAAATTAGCCGCTATGCCATTGTTCATGTGGGCTTTGCAATTACCGAACTCGACGAACAGTCTGCTCAGGAGACGCTCGACCTTTTCCGCGAGATGGGTGTGCTGGAAGAGGAATTGGGCTTGGAAGAGGACGCTGTGGTGGACCCGATCCCGTTATGATAAGGTGTGATTTGCATCCTGGCTATTTATACTCCTCAGCGGCACATTATAACATTCTTTCTCGACTAAAACGTGTTATTTTATGGCGCTGCTCAGTATATCTACGCGTTGGGTGAAAGAACAAAAGCTGGAGCGCCCCCTGACTTCCGTATTAGGCTTTTCCAAGAAATAAAGTACCCAATTCGGATGGAAAAGCCCAAGCCATTTCAGGGACAAGAGCCTGTCTCAATGGATAATCTTTTTTCTGGAATGGCCTTAAGCTAGAGCAAACCAATTCAATGGGATTGTTAGATCAAGAGAACAACAAATGAAATACCTTGATGAATTCCGCGATCCGGAGTTAGCTAAATATATCCTGGATGACATCCACCGTATCACCACGCATCCATGGTCCATTATGGAGGTCTGTGGTGGTCAGACCCACTCGATTATCCGCAACGGCATCGACCAATTGCTACCCGATCAGATCACGCTCATCCATGGTCCAGGTTGTCCAGTCTGCGTGACGTCACTGGAAATTATCGACAAGGCACTATCCATTGCCGCCCAACCTAACGTTATCTTCTGTTCTTTTGGGGATATGCTGCGCGTGCCCGGCAGCGAAAAAGATCTCTTCCGCGTCAAGAGCGAAGGAGGTGACGTACGTATTGTTTACTCCCCACTGGATGCGCTCAAAATTGCCCAAGAGAATCCTCAACGCGAAGTGGTCTTCTTCGGCATCGGCTTCGAGACGACGGCCCCCGCCAATGCAATGGCTGTGTTTCAAGCCAAGGCGCGGAATATCGGCAACTTCTCTATGCTGGTCTCTCATGTGCTGGTTCCGCCTGCGATTGCCGCCATTATGGAGTCACCGGCCACCCGTGTTCAGGCCTTTCTTGCAGCGGGGCACGTCTGTAGCGTCATGGGCTCCTGGCAATATGGTCCGCTGGTCGAGACCTACGGTGTACCGATTGTAGTCACCGGCTTCGAGCCGCTAGATGTGCTTGAGGGTATCCGCATGGCAGTGACGCAGCTTGAAGATGGACGCGCTGAATTGGAAAATGCCTACGCCCGCGCAGTTCATGCCAAGGGGAATCAACCTGCACAGCGGATGCTTGAGGAAGTTTTCGAGACAACTGATCGTGGCTGGCGTGGCATTGGCACCATTCCTCAGAGCGGCTGGTGTCTACGCACCAAGTACCGCGCCTACGATGCCGAGGTCAAGTTTGCTGTTGCAGACATTCACACGCAAGAATCGTCATTTTGCCGCAGCGGTGAAGTATTACAAGGGTTGATCAAGCCCAATGAATGCCCAGCATTTGGTAAGGAATGTACGCCCCGCAAACCCCTTGGTGCAACCATGGTCTCTGACGAAGGTGCATGCGCGGCCTACTATCAATACGGTCGTTTCGTATCGGCTTAATTAATTGTGGCTCAACAGGATCTCAAGGGGTTGACAGAGAAATGCTCGCTCGCCGGTTGTCACCCCCTGAGATCCAGAAGAACCTTAATTTTTAAGCGGCTGCGCCGCACAGGTTAACGGAATCATCGCGCAGGCTAAATCTGGCATTGGCCCCTCTTCAACGATCATCTCTCCTACAATCAATTCATTTCCAACTATTTGACCAGATTGATCCAACAGCTCCGCCCGTTGTCCGGTTTGCGCGTCATAAAGACCAATAACGACTTGCCAAGTATCGCCCTCCTCAATTGTGGCACGATTGGGCATCTTCAACTGACGCCAATCGTAGAGAACTTCCTCGTTGGTCAATTGAGCGGTCGCCAATGGCAAAACAAACCAGCGAGGTAGACCATCTGCCTGTACCAAGGTCTCCCGATTTTGCCGCAGATGGACAAAGACGGTCAGTCCTTCTGGCCATACTGCCCCTTGCCATCGTAGCATAAGGTCTAATGTGTGATGTGGCCACGTTCGATCGGGCAACCAAGCGTCAACAGAGAGTTCAATCGTTTGTCCGCTCAGATGATCATGAAGTTGAAATCGGCCCTGATGTTGTGTCACGTACGGAAAGAATGCTCTCAGATCATCGTCTGCGTTATTGTCTCGATTGTGGTCTGACAAGTTTATTGGAGCAAGTCGACCGTCGGCACGACGCTGAAACGCATCCCCAACGACAAAGAGATTGAATGGTGATGTAGGTTGCTTAGACATCACCCGTGACTCTGGGAGTGCGATTCCCCAAAAGCGGGGCAAATAAAGCCAAGGGGTCGTAACCCGAATCACTTCCCCCGGTTGCCACTGGGTCGCTGGATACCAGATGAGCGAAGGAGAGCGAAAGAGGACGTCACCATAAAATGGTTTAGCATTCGGTGTCCGCAATTCCATCAATGGTTCCACCCCCATCGGATCGAATTTTTTCCCAACTGCCCAAACAGTCGTCACCTTGCTTTGTCGCCACAATGACCAATCTTCTATTTCACTATCCAAATAGGTCAAAGAGCCTTGCTCTAGTTGCTCTAACTGTAATGATGACGGCGCTGATAGTCCGGCGCTTCCCAATGCAGCGATAGGCATTCGCGCAAAATCGTAGAAGGTGTCTGGAATCATTTTGGCTGTGCCTCCCTTCCGCAAGAGCAAGAATCCATCTTCACCATCAACAACCCCCCATTCCCCTGCCAACATCTCATCGACACGCGTTTTCAAATCGCCCGGTGCCATATCCGTATTTGTCGTCACATCAAGCAATGCCCATGTCGGTGGTTGCCCCGGTGTAAAGTAAGGGATATTGGAATTGGGTGGCTCCAGGTCAGAAGGGTCCAGACCTTGAGGAAACTGGTAGACATAGCGGCGTAAAGCAACATGTGGATGTACAGCAGCAGTCGCCATGACGGCAGCGTCAGCCGGAATTTGTTGAACGAAACGGGGCAGTAATCGATGGTGATCGGTCACAATTGCTGGCGCATGGCGTCCTCCCCACGGACCGCGTCCTGCTTGACGATACTGGCCAATTGCACCGCCAATCAAGATCAGCGCGAGGATCGATACAACAATTGCCGAACCTGCTCGCGTCCATCCTTCAGGATTAGGGGGACCACCGGATGTCGCAAAAGGATAATGCAGAATCCACCAAAGGCGCGCAGCACCGACGGTTGCTGCAACAGCCATATAAGGTATAAGTGGGGCGCTGTAGTGAAAGTCTCCATAATATTGGGGGGGGTAGGAACTGAATAAATTCGCAAAGAGTAATGGCAAGCATAGAATTAGAATTTCCGGTGCAATCAATCCCAGAAAACCAAAGCCAGCTATCAGTGATAAAAGATAATGAGTGCGGGCTGGTTCCAGTACAATCCGCCAAACGAGTCCTGGTCGCAGTACAAAGCTCTTGATGATATCGAGTGGCGAGTTGCCCAAGGCACCATATCGTTCAAGATAGACGCTTTCTTCGACCCCATAAACGCCGACTGCATGGGCTGGAACAATCACAAAGGTGGTGATATAGAACCATGCAAGGCAGACAATCGTCAGGAGAACAAAAAGTGGCAAGATGAAACGAGAGCGTGACGAATCGTCATGACGCCTTGCAATGCACAAATCGTAAATCGCAAATCCACTCAATCCTGCAGCCAGGAGCGCCATCTCCTCCTTCACACCAGCAACCAGCAAAATAGCGAGCACAGCCTGTATCCGGCGATCAGTTTCGATTGCCCAGAATGCCCACAAGATGAGTGGCACTGACAGTGGTGCGGCATGAAATTCGGTTAAAACAGCAGCTTGGAGCTGTGGAGCAAGCAGATAAGCAATGACCAATGCGAGTGTCAAGATGCGAGAGCCATTAGACTTGACCCGAATCCTCGCCAACCGGACCAGAGCGAGTTCATAGAACAACCATCCACCGATTGCGACAAAGACAACTTGAAGCAAAAGCAGCGCTCGTACATCGCTCCATAACCACAAAATGGGACTGACCAGCAACAAGATGGGTTCTACATGATCCGTCAGACGCGAAGCCACAAAACCGTTATCGGTCATCTCCACAAAACGTCCGCGGCTACTGTTCCAGATGGCTTGCGCAATCTGTCCCAGGTCGGCTTTGTGAGTCCTCATGCTTAGATGCTGGGTCCAGGCCAGGTTGGTAAAGAGCAGAGTGTAGAGGAAGAGCAGCAGAAATAGAAGCAGACGATGTGGTTGTCGGATCCATTGCAACAGATTGTTAGACGACATTGGACAACGCTTGTTCTATTGCAGAAGCCGCTTCTTCAGGCGACAGTGTCTCAGTATCAATCGTAATCAGAGCTTCTGGTAGTGCCAGAAAATCGAAGCCGCCTTGAGCGTCGATTTGTTCGTAAAGATGTGCATCCTGAAGTTTACCAAAATTTCCTCTGCTGTCATTTCCGAGTCTGTTCAAGACTTCTGTCTTAGAACAGAGTAATCCCACAAAGAAAATAGAGCCGCTGGATGATTCGATTATCTGTACAAATCGATCAATGAGGTCAGGTGTTACCGTCGCTTCAGGTTGGAAGGTGAAGATAAACGACTGGTTCGCTTTTGTTGCTTCGGCAAAGGATGATACCCAAATTTCTTCGCGGAGTTTCACAAACGGGAGTGTGCCAAATTCAAAGAGAGTTTTGACAAGATCGACAGTCAGGTGATTGTGGAACAAAGGCAATCCGATTTTCTGGCTCAGTATCGATCCAATTGTGTGCTTACCAGATGCAGTGGGTCCATGTATGAAAACGACAATCATTGCTCTTTCTCGTCTAGTAGAAATGATAAGGATTCAGAATATGGGACACGGATGAACACAGATTTCACGGATTGATTTTGAAATGGTCCGTGTTGGCGAAATGCCCAATTCGTGAAAAGCCGAGAAATCCGTGATCTAATTTCAATCCTAATCATGTCTAATGCTTATCCGAAACGTTCTGTATCGAATTGGCGACGTACGCCACGTCGGCCTCTGTTAAGAAAGGATGCATCGGAAGAGACAAGATCTGTTCAGCAGCCTGCTCTGTACTGCTCATGGTATGAACCACAACGTGATCGCCCTGATATGCTGGTTGTTGATGAACAGGGACGGGATAGTGTATCCCGGTTCCGACGCCTGCTATTTGGAGTTGTGCTCGCAGCTGCTCGCGCTGCGAAACGCGTACCACATAGAGATGATAGACATGCCGGTTGCCAGGTCGTTCAACTGGCTTCGCAATCTGCTCTGGAAGTCGCTTCGCATAGAGTGCGGCACAGTGACGACGGGCGTCATTCCACGCATCGAGATGCTGGAGTTTGACTCGCAAGAGTGCGGCTTGCATCTCGTCCAAACGGCTGTTGGTGCCTTCGATTTGGGAGACATAGCGAGATTGCGGTGTCCACCCATATTCGCGCAGAAGGCGAATCTGTTCGAGCAGTTCGGCATTGCGACCAATGACGGCACCACCATCTCCCAATGCGCCTAAATTCTTGGTGGGATAAAAGGAGAAACAGCCTAAATCCCCAATCGTGCCCACGGACTTCTCCTGATATCGGGCGCCGTGAGCTTGCGCACAATCCTCAATCACATAGATATCGCGTCCTGCGATTGCCTGATTGACTGCGGCCAGATCAGCCGATTGCCCATAGATATGAACGGGTACAATTGCTCGTGTTCGTGGTGTGATCGCTTGTTCAAGCCCAGTCGGATCGAGCGTGTAAGTTTCTTGCTCAATGTCGACCAAAACAGGTGTTGCACCAGTCAGCCGAACGGCGGCAACCGTTGCTACTGCCGTGTGAGAAACGGTGATGACTTCATCACCCGGTCCAATGCCGCAAGCGAGTAGCGCCAAATAAAGCGCGTCTGTCCCCGAATTGAGTCCAACACACGCAGACGATTCCAGTCCATGATAAGCAGCAAATTCTTGTTCAAAGGCTGCAACCTCCTGTCCGAGAATATACCAGCCGCTGTCCAACACGCGCGCAACGGCCGCGTCCAAGTCGTCTTTCAACGCGAGATATTGGGCATGTAGATCGATAGCGGGAATTTGAATTGTGGGTGACATAATTGATCCCTTGAGGGCCTATCGAATTGTCGAATTGATGAATGTTTAATGAGAGTGCTTGGAACTCATGGGGTTGCACTTTTCTATTTTCTCTCTTGATTTCACTTACCAATAATGTTCTCCATACTCTTGGTAATACCGAATCATCTTTTCGAGACCGTCGGCGAGCGGAGTTGTTGGTTTCCATCCCAATGCTGCTTCTATTTTAGCATAGCTGGAGTAAACGTTGCCGATGTCAATGCGTTTGCGGGCAGGGGGCCAGGGCACGAGTCGTACGCTGCCCCGCCTTGCAATCTCGACAATGAGACTGGTTAGATCGAGTAAACTAATCGGTGCCTGACCACCCAAATTATAGACTTGACCATTTGTTACTTCGTTTGCTCCCACACGTAAAAATGCATCGACAACATCATCAACATAGGTCAAGTCGCGCAATTGCTGACCATCTCCATAAAGCTGGATTTCTTCTCCTTGAACAGCCAACCGAATAAACCAACCAATAAATCCCTGTCGGCTGTGTTTTAATAGCTGACGCGGACCATATGTATTGGTGAGACGCAGAGATGTCGTACGTAGCTCATAAGCCGTGTGGTAGACAACATGATACCACTCACCAGCCAATTTGTTGACGCCGTTGATGTCGGTCGGATGTTGTAAGTGCTGTTCATCGAGGGGTAAGTAGTCGGGTTTTCCATATTGTTGACGCGTGCCAGCATAGATGACTTTGATGGTGGGATTTTCATGTCGACACGCCTCCAATATTGAAAGCTGGCTGCGCGCGTTGATCTCCAAATCTGTAAAGGGATCTTCCATTGAATCCAAATGACTCACCTGACCGGCCAGATTAAAGAGTATATCCTGCCCTTGCACGAGTGCTCGCATGGCGTTTGGATCGCGCACATCGGCGATGTTGATGTGTAGACGATCTTCATATCCAGCAATGTTAAAGCGATTGCCACCATAAGCTGGAATCAGCGAATCAACCAAGGTGACATTGGCACCAAGATCGACCAGGCGCCGCGCAAGATTGGAGCCGATGAAGCCGAGGCCACCTGTTAGTAAAGTGGATTTTTTGCGATAGAAGGTGGTGTGTGTCATAGAACCGCGGCTCTACCTCGCAACCGCCCAAAATGCTCAATGTACCGTTGTGCCAGATGTGGCCACCCAAGCTCATTCTCAATCCGCGCCCGACTCGCTCTCCCCATACGTCTTCTCAAATCAGAATCGTCTACCAAACGAATCAGCGCACTTGCCAACGCGTCTGCATCCTGCTCCGCAACGATCAACCCCGTCTTGCCATCCACAATAGCCAATGGATTGCCCGCCACGTTACTCCCCACCACTGGTTTGCCACAACTCATTGCGTCCAGCACACAAACGTTGAGTCCATCGGCAGGTTTGCTCACAGAAGGCATCACCAAACCATCGGCCAAATTATAGTAAATTGCGATCTCATTAATGGGCACATTGCCCACCCAACGAAGTCGCTCTGCAAGCCCCAACTCTGCACCAAGTTGTTGCCAAACCAGCCACTCATCGCCCTGACCAACCAAAACAGCCGTGATGTGGCGATTCTGCAGTGCAGGAGAGGCCAGAGCGCGCAAGAATATATCAAAACCCTTTTTCACCACCATACGTCCAACCACCAGGAAAATGACATCCTCATCTGGAATTTTTAAACGGGTTCGCAATTCTGTAACCCCAGTTGGATCAGGGCGCAATGCGTTTGGATCTGTACCATAGATAATCATATCGAACTTAGCCGGATCAGCACCAATCTCGACAATGCTGTCGCGCAGGGCCACACTGTTAGCCGTCAACAAATCAGCTTGGTTGAAGACAAAGCGAGCCATATTGCGAAAGAGAGCATTCTGCTTGGCGATCAGCGCATCTGAACCAGGAACGGACACCACGAGCGGAATCCCCAAGATGCGGCTCACAATCGCACCGACAAAGCCATTGGGTAGCAGCCAATGGGCATGGAGTACATCTGGCCGTTGCCGACGCGCTTGGCGAAGGATTGTCCCGACTGCTGAACTCAGCATGGCAGGACCAAGAAGATAGGAGTCGAAGCGTAGAGCAAGATCCGACTCCATAGAACGCATATAGCCAAGTCGATGAAGATGCCTGGGCCATACATAACGATAAAGCTGTAGGCGAACCGTCCCATTGAGAGGACGCTGATAGGCTGGGTCGTAGGGCGCCCAAATGGTGACGTCCTGTCGTTGCGTCACCAATTCTTCGCAAAGCGCCTCGACAAAGATGCCGCTAAAATCGCCTGGAAATCGTGGATAGTTATGGGTTAAAACGCCGATATGCATGATTGCATTCTACCCGATGAAGGGTGAAAACACGGAAAAACCTAGTAGCGTGATTCATAGTTTCCTCGGCTCGCCTTAGCGGGTTTTTGTGATTCAACAGGATCTCATGTGGTTGACCCGCTTTGGTTTCGATACGCCTTCGGCTACTCAACCGGCGCTAATCTTTCTGGCCTTTGTCAACCACACGGATTCCAAAAAAACCGTTCTTGTTTTTTAGACTCAGTAGATCCAAATTTCAGGTTTTGAGAGAGAATTCTGGCTAAACAGTTGACATAAATACAAATTTGCCGGTCGATATCTAGTTTTTGCGTTAGATTTGGGCGATTTTCAGATATGAAATAGGTTGTTTTCTGTAACCGAAATCTGAATAAATGACTCCAAAATCCCTGCAATCTCGACTGAAAATCGCCAAAAACGCCAAATTTGGATCTACTGAGTCTGGTGTTTTTTCGCTTAACCGGCGCTTCGCTAACGCTGGGCGGCAAAGTTCGTGATTGGCCTATCCTCGCCAAACGGGGGTGCGTTTTGGTTTGGGAGCAGGAATGGGAGAATACGATATTTGCGTTATAATAGCGTATGATTCGGATGTCCATGTTATGACTCACAGGTAAATATAAAAATGGCAAAACGCACAGACATCGTTGCTTATTTGGACGACTATCTTCGCATCAGCGAAATCAAAGACTATGGCCCGCAAGGTTTGCAAATTGAAGGCCGTGATGATATTGAACGAATCGTGGGGTTGGTAGATGCTCACCAACCCTGTGTTGACGCTGCATTGGACCGACATGCCGATCTGATGCTTGTTCATCATGGCATTTTCTGGGGGCCCCAAAAACGACTCGTTGGTTCCTACGCCAAGCTCGTGCATTCATTTATGCAGGCCAGCCTCAACCTGTACGCTGCCCACCTTGCTCTTGATGCACACCCTGAAATCGGCAATAACGCGGAACTTGCACGGCGATTAGGACTTGACGTGATCGATTGGTGGGGAGCCGTGAATGGCACCAATCTTGCGGCCCTCTGTATGGCACCCGAGAAGATGAATGTAGACGAGTTGGTTGTTCGTTTTGAAAAAATGGTGGGGCCAGTCAAGGTTGTATTGGCTCATGGACCGAAAACGGTCCAACGAGTGGGGATTTTAAGCGGTTCGGGCGCAAACCACATCGAAGATGCAGCTGTGCTTGGGTGCGATACCTTCCTAACGGGCGAGACGAGCCACGCTCAATATTATGATGCATTGAATGCCGGAATTAAGGGGTGGTTCATTTTAGGCGGACAATTAGGTTTACATTTTTGCAAAGAGAAAAGATGTTTATATTTTCTACTTTGAGCCATGCTCAGGCAGAAAATGACCTCATATAGATTTTTATCTATGTATCAAAAGTGTAAACCTAATTCTGAACCACCCCGGAATTAATGTGATTTATGGAGGACACTATACCACTGAAACCGTGGGCGTCCAAGCATTAGGCAAACACTTGGCTGAACGGTTCGACATTACATTTGAATTTGTGGATTTACCAACCGGAATGTGAGGAATCAGGTATAGATAAACGACAGTTGGTCAGTATTCGGTAATCAGCCAAACGTCGCCGTATACTGAATACTGACCACTGATTTCTAATCAGCTGCAACAGGCTCAAGGCCGACCTTCTTCTCAAACAAGCCAGCTACTTCGCCATCTTCGGCATGACGACCTGTTTCTAGCTTGCTATAGATCAACTCATCGCCAACCATGACTTCAAACCGACCTCCACCTGATGGAATCAAGGTGAGGGATTCAATTGCCGGGGTGAAATTCTCTGTTAGTTGTTGCGTCAAACTGACGGCTCGAGGCGTGTAGTTTCACTGTACACAGTATTCGATCGAAACCTTATACTTTTGCATGTTGTCCTCCAAAATGAATTGAATGAGGCTCATGTACAACAGAGCACATTTGAGATAGATGAGCCAGACGGAGTCAACGCCATGTGGAACAGATTCACATTGGCATTACGTCTTATTGTAAGTCATAATTGAATTTGGGGCAATCTCAAACAGGCTGCTTTCCTGATAAGATGAGAAGGTGAGAGGGTGACAATCGATAAAGCATACGAGTTGGAACAAGATAATACTGAAGAACCATCAGAACAGCATGAGAGAGAGCTGCCCGACAGCATGGAGCAAGATGTTGATGATTCTCAGCAAGGTCGGTGGAACAGACGGCATTTTTTGACTACGACGTTGAGCAGTATGGTCACGTTGATTGCAACTGCTTGTGGACGCAATCGGGAGACACCCACGCCTTCGCCCACCTCTCCTTCTTCGCCGATACCAACACCCACGCCTCTCTCAACAGCAACATCAACACCCGTTGCTCGTTCGAGCTTGCTTGCAACACCGAAAGATGCGCAACATAAGACCTATTTACCCTATGTGGAAAATAGCGGTGATGATGCAGCAGTGGCAGTCGCACAGGAGCCTACGGCAACTTTCACGCCCGAAGAGACGCCCACACCAACAGAGCCACTTCCTACCCCTACGCCGCAGGCTACACCCTTTCCGCCTGGACCACCAAGCAAACTGGGTGTTCACGTCGAGCGCAACGTACCTGAACTTTTTGACCTCCTTCAAACGCAAGCCATGACGGTTGTTACAACATTGGAGCTGGATGCAAACTTCGCTGCGCAGATCAAGCAAACGTCACCTCGAACGGCATTGATTGGACGACTCCCGATTCAACAGCTCCAGTTGAGTGCAATGGGCGATCCCTATGGAACCGCTCGTTCATTTGTAGAACAGTTGTTGCCATTTGCCGACGATGATCGACGTCGCCCCTATTTTGATGGTTGGATTGCCTATAACGAACCAGTTGCCAACTCCGCTGATGAGATGAAACGCTTAGCCGATTTTGAGTCGGAGCGCATCCGCTTATTGGGTGATCGTGGCATTCGAAGCGTAGTCGGAAATTTTGCCACTGGTGGGCCGGATTTGCCTCTCTGGGAGTATTTTTTGCCTGCAATCCGTACCGCCCAGCAGTACAATGGATGGCTGGGGCTGCACGAGTACTCAGCCCCAACGATCTATTATCTAAGCACAAGCGCTGATAAAGGGCGTTATCCCGGCGTGTCGCCTCAAGACGATGGATGGTTGACGTTGCGATACCGCAAAGTCTATAATCAATTTCTGAAGCCTGCTCAACTAGCAATTCCGCTCGTGTTCACCGAGTGTGGTGTGGATGGATTGGTTCAGGCCGGTCGTCCTGGACCTTCGGATGTGCGTGGTTGGCGTGATTTCCAGTCCTACTGGGCAGAAAATGGGTATGGTTTGTGGGGACCAGGGGCCTATATCGAACAGTTGGTCTGGTTTGATCAGGCGATGCAGCAGGATGATTATGTGATCGGCGGCTCTATTTATGGGTTGGGAACAAGCGCACAGTGGTTGAGCTATGATCTGGCAGGCCCTGCGGCCGGCGTCTTAGAACAATATTTGAGCGTTCACGCACCGGGTTAAGAACCTATCCGAAAAATGGTTGTGAATCCAACCAGATTCTCGAGCAGGAAGTCATCGTCACAGAACTTTTTGGATAAGCACTAGTGTTTTGTCAGATAAGTTATGATACAGGTTGGTCATCAGAATCGGTATCCAAAACAGGATAGAAACGCTGGAACTTCTGGCGAGCGAGAGCGGGGGTAAATTGCCATTGAATGGTAGCGGATTGTTCATTGCGCTCGTTGACAAGAGCAAGGACAACAGTCTCAAGAAGCTCTTTGGAATCAATGCGGCGATCAAGAACTTGGCGAGTGATAACCGAGAGTTCAATTTCAACCATATTAAGCCAACTCCCGTTGACGGGGGGTATAAACCATCTGAAAGTGCTGAGCCAGAGCGAAAGCTTCCTCAGGCGAAAAGATGGTGTAGAAGGAACTGGGTGAATGAATGTTGAGATTATCCTGAACAATCTGTAATGAATCGGCATCAGGATTGTGTTTCGTTTTGAGATCATGCATGAAGCGAGCATACTCTTGGCCTCTGCGCCGTTCGGTAATCTGAACAACCCGCTGTCCAGTGTGTGGCTGGTAAGCAATCAAGATGTAACAGATGCCCTTGCGTTCATAGTGATGATCATAGCGCCATTTCTTGCCTGGTTTCATCTCAATCGGCACGATTGTATCGCCCAAGAGCTGACAAGGTTTTCATCGTAACACCCACCAGAGAGGATTCTTGGGGTCATAGGGCTGTGCATAGAGGTCCAAGATTTGTTCCATGTGCCACAAGTATGTAGGTGTTAACTTTCCGATACACCACTGCACCTTCAAATGGGGTTTCAGTTCGTTTTTTTCAGAATTTCACTCACGGTTTCATGTGAAATGTCTTCCACAAACTTTAACTCAACCGCTGTGGTTGCTAGCAGCCTTAAAGTCCATCGGCTTCGCCCATCTGGTCCTTTCGTACACGCTAGTGCCGTGATTTTGGCTCTGGCTTCGTTACTAATCTCGACTGGTCGTCCGCTTCTTGGCCTCTCTTCTAGGGCTTTGGTTAGCCCTTCCGTCACATATCTTTTGCGGATTCGCACCACCGTTGCTCGCGTCACTCCCACTCGTTCCATGATTTCTCTGTCTGTTTTTCCTCCATCTGACAAGAGCAGAATATGTGCCCTTCTTATCTTTCTTACGTTCTCTTTTCCTTTTGCCGTTATTCGCCTTAATTCATTTCTGTCTTTATCACTTAGTTTAACTTTATATACTTGCTTCATTTCTCTCTGCCTCCTCGTTTTTTTAGTCACTTTCTGGCAGAGTTTACCGTATTATAACTTATCTGACAAAACACTAAGGAAGAACATGAATCTGTTGATTGTACATGTCGGTTTGGCACGCACAGCGACCTATTTTCTTGCTGTCTTGGCAATTTGGGCAATTTTTTTACGTATTCGCAAACAGCCTCTTGATGGGAACTGGTACGGTGCTGCCGTTATTGGAGAACTGTTGCTGATTGGTCAGTTTTTGCTTGGTTGGTTCCTCTATTTTCAATTTGGAAGTGGCGCGCTTGCTCGCCCTTTTTTGCATATTCTGTATGGGGTGGTTGCTGTGATTACGCTACCTGCAGGATATTCCTACTTTGGTGGCATCGAGGATGAAGGAGTACAGACGATTGCAATGGCAGTCGTCTGTATTTTTTTGTGGGGCATTGTTCAGCGTAGTGGAACCGTCGCGACTTATTTGCCTTTTTAGTTTCGTTTGGTTTCCTACAGATTTCCTGCTACAATGTTTATATGCTCAGCAGACGAAATTGTGCAAATAGATGACCCAACATCGCTGTAAGTACTCTATTTAGAAAAAATTCCATCAAAATAGGGTATCGGTAGTAAAATCAGTAGACCACAATCGTGTCATTCTCGAGTGGAGCGAAGAATCTAACGATTGCGGTCTACCGAAAATACATATGCCCACGCAAAAATATCCGAGAACGCTATGGCGAAGCAGGTTCTTGTTCTTAATGCCAGTTATGAACCCCTCAGTCTAGTCTCTGTGCGTCGTGCTATTGTATTGGTGTTGCGAAAAAAAGCAGAGCTAATCGAGACGACCTCTGAAATGTTGCGCAGCGCAACCCAAAGTATGGCGGTTCCACTCGTGATTCGGCTGGTGCAATATGTGCGTTTGCCCCATCGAAAAGTCCCACCGACCCGTGCGGCGGTGATGTTACGGGATGCCCATGCGTGCCAATATTGTGGCACAACACCGGGACGCAATCATTTAACAGTCGATCACGTCCGACCACGCAGCTGGGGAGGCGCACACGATTGGCTCAATCTAGTAACTGCGTGTAAACATTGTAATCAGAAGAAGGGATCTCGAACACCAGACGAAGCAATGATGAAGTTGATGCGCAAACCCTTTGAACCCACTTATGTGGCCCTTGTGTTGCTTAGCAATCCGATTGCGGCTACATCATGGGAACGTCTGATGGGCGTTCGAGCAGCATAATATATGACCAATTTGGATGTTCGAAAAGAAACAATTGATGCGATTGTCCGTCGCATTTCCGATCTTAATGAACAGTCTCTAACCCAGCTTTCCCAATATATCAGCTATCTAAAATGGCAGGAAGAGCTATGGAATGATTTACTGGCTCAAGAAACCGATTCATTGCAGACACAGTCTCTCGTGTGGCAATATGACTTTTTGGAAGCTTTTCCTACTGCAAGACAGGCATCAACTCGTCGCGCAGAATTGATGGAGATCCGGGTAGCAACTGCGAGCTGTGGTATGGTTCAACAATTGGCATTATGGGAACATCCACCTGTTGTTGGCAGTGCTGTTTGTGAATATCAGGTTCAGATTCCATCCACAGTAGATGCTTTGCGCTTGCGTTTTGCCGTGGGAATTCGCGATGGTGCGTTGATGGAAGGCGATAATCTTTGTGCTTTCCGGATTCATGTCAATGGAGCACGCCCAAGCAAACAAACACCTGGGAACGTTTCTTGATTGATCTCCCTAGCTTATCGGGCCAAGAGATCATCATCCAATTCATGACCGACGCGCTTGGTGAACATCAGTGGAACTGGGCAGTCTGGGGCGAACCGATCTTGCTGGGGTATGAAACAGTACATACATAGTCGCCGCGACGTTTTTGCTCAAATTGCGTAGTAATCTTAACATAAACCCAACACAATATACGCGATATGCTCAACACATCTCATGTCCGATCAATTACTTGACATTGTTCAATTCGATGACAGCAATCCAGAGCCCCGGTGTCCTTGTATCTTGTTACTTGACGTTTCCGGTTCCATGTCTGGCGAGCCGATCAAACAGCTCAATGCTGGCTTAGATGCTTTCCAACAATCGCTTCAGTCCGATGATTTGGCCGCTATGCGTGTGGAGGTCGCTATTCTCACTTTCGGCAACGGCGTTGCATTGGCACAAGACTTTATCACCGCATATCAATTTGAGGCCAAACCATTGCGTCCATCGGGAAATACGCCGATGGGAGAGGCGATCAACCAAGCACTCGATCAGCTTCAAGCGCGCAAGGCAATCTATCGACAGCATGGCATTCCCTATTTTCGCCCCTGGATCTTTATGATTACGGATGGTGCCCCAACAGATGAATGGCGCAGTGCAGCGCAGCGTGTTCAAGATGAAGAAGCTCGCAAGTCTGTTGCCTTTTTTGCTGTCGGCGTACAACGGGCGGATATGAAAAAGCTTGCACAAATTGCAGTTCGTCAGCCACTCCAGCTCAAGGGACTCAATTTTCGTGATATGTTTGTCTGGCTCTCTCAAAGCCTTACGTCTGTTTCTCATTCTCAAATTGGAGAGCAGGTTCCGCTCAAGCCGCCCTCTGGATGGTCTGTTGTGTAGAGGTGGAGTCTAAGAACCCATTCAAAAAGTGGTTGTGAGTCCAACCACTTTTCGAATAAGAAGGCATCGTCAAGAACGTTTCGGATAAGCACTAGCAGTAACGCCACATAAACCCCGGACAATCAGCGTGTTTTTATCGAGGGACGATGGTTCGAAGTTGAAGTAATGTGGCTATCAGACCAAGGCTGAAGAAGAGGACGGTGGAGGGATGTTATCGTTATATGACGCAATTTAGGTCGCTCACACCTCTCTGGCGCGTTGTGGCCGCGTCTGTGGCCGGCACAAGCCATCGGCGAGCGCAAATGCCCTGCCAAGATGCATTTGATTATGTAATTTTGTCCTCTGGAGAAATGGTTGTTGCGCTGGCTGATGGTGCTGGCTCCGCGGCTCACGCAGATGAAGGAGCCATCCTCGCGGTTCAAAAAGCCCTTCAATTTATTATAGAACAGCAGGGCTCTCAATCTGCAGAAACACTATCACATCGTGAATTCTTCAACGAGTCCCAGCCGCGGGAATGTTTAGAGAGAAAGCTCTCGGATGCGCAATCGGTTTCTGAAGGCGTTGTTTCAAACCTTGATAAATTTTCCCTATCATATCCGTCAGCATATTCAAAAACGAGTTCGCCGAAACAACAGACTCAATCCATCACCCGTGACTGGCAACAGATCGTTGCAAATGCCTTTGTTCGCTCGCGTGAAGCCCTCATTGCTTATGCAGAGCAGCAAGATTGCTCGCTCAATGAGTTTGCCACTACTCTTCTACTTGTTGTGTTAGATACTCAATTGACTGTGTGTGGTCTCATCGGAGATTGTGCCGTTGTATTGCTAGATGAACAAGATGATTTGCACTGCCCTTGTCCACCCCAAAAGGGCGAATATGCAAATATGACTGCTTTCTTGACACAACCGGATGCATTAGAATGGTTGGACATTCAGGTATTCGATAGCCCAATTCAAGGTGCAGCGCTATTTTCCGATGGGCTTTTAGAACTTGCCATGAACATTGCCCAGAATCGTCCCTTTGTGCCTTTCTTTAACCCCTTATTTGCCTTTGTGTCGACCAGAGAAGACTCAGAGGCAGCCTCACAAGAGTTAACCGCATTTTTGGATTCGCCCCGAATCAACGCTCGAACGCACGACGACAAGACGCTAGTGCTTCTTAGCCGAACTGAGTTAGCTCAGCGTCCGCCTCAGCTAGATGCTGAGGGTGGGAAAGATGACTCTCATGCAGCTAACAACCAAGAGCGGTGAACAGCTCGAGCTGGGTGAACAGATCAATGCAGGGGGTGAAGCCGAAATCTGGTCAATTCGGCGTGAGCCACACTTGATTGCAAAGTTATACCATCAGCCTTCTGACGAGCGCGAGGCAAAGCTCACGACCATGCTGATGTGTCCACCATCCCAACCGCGGACACATCGAGCCATCGCTTGGCCCACAGATTTAATCTATCGGGATGGATGTTTCTCCGGTTTCGTGATGCCCAAGGTCCACGACTGTCGCTCTGTCTTTCACTACTACAATCCTGTCAGACGCACACGCCTTCCGCAGATCGTTCCTTGGCGCTACTTTCTTCACCGGGTTGCCTACAATCTTGCCTCGGCGATTGAGGCTGTTCACGCGCAAGGACACATCGTTGGCGACTTGAACGAAGGAAATGTGTTGGTCAATTCACAAGCACTTGTCACGCTGGTCGATACTGATTCTTTTCAAGTGAGAATATCCAACGGGACATCACCCAATGGAACAAATTTGAAAAGCCAGAATCAGAGCACATTGGTTTCTCAATCCAATCTCCAATTCTATCGAAGCACCGTTGGCAAAGCCGAATTTACGGCACCAGAAATGCAGGGAGTCGATTTCAAGTCTGTCGATCGGGGCCCAGAACAGGATTATTTTGGTCTGGCGGTTATGCTATTCTACTTATTAATGGAAGGCGTTCATCCCTTTGCTGGTGTCTTGACAACTCCCCACTCAACCGAACGAGTTGACCTTCATTGTGTCCGAAAGGGTCTCTTTCCACATCGACCCAATCTGGAAGTTACCCCGCCACCCAGCGCACCTTCAGTGGCTCTACTGGCTCCCAATCTGCAAGAACTCTTTATACAATGCTTTGTGCGGGGTCATCATCATGCACAAAGACGTCCCAGCGCAACGGAGTGGCGTAAAGGGCTAAAAGGAGCCGAAGAAGCACTCATTGCTTGCGAATCGGATCGTGAGCATATCTATAGTGCACACTTACGGGACTGTCCTTTCTGTAAACCGGAAACGATCCCACATGTACGGGTGCCTGTTTCCATTCAAGTACAAAAAATTGTTCGTTCCAAACGAGTCCACGCAATGCGCACCAAGATCACAGAAATAGACGCTAACGATCTTTGGCAAATCTTACAGCACAACTCAAAGGTAGCGCTGTCGACCCTTGCATCTACGGCGAGCACAGCGGGCGGCAAACTGTCAGTAATCCCTACACAAATGAGCGAGACTGTCCGTACCTGGCGGGTGATTCTCGCACAGCAAGGAAGCCTTGGGCTCTCTTGGCTCATTGCAAATCTACTGGGGGGAGGTGGTGCAATCGTGGTATTGTTTATTCTCAGCTATTTCACAAATCCGTTCGAACAAGCGGCCACCTCAGTAATGACCAATTCCGAGGCAATTACCAGCATTGATCGTTGGTTAATTTTGCTTAATGGTGCAGCACCAGCAGCTGTCTTTGGCATGGCTCAATGGCTTGGCGTTCGTCATCGAGTATTCATTCATTCCCGTGATGGTCTATTGTGGGTCGCAACTTTCTGCTTGGCGGGAGGAGGTGCTGCCACTGTTGCACACTTCTTGATGCGATTTGATATCACCGAACATCTTGGTGAACTATGGATGGGCATCGACATTGGATTGGTTGCCATGACGTTTGGCACAATCGTCGGAGTCTTGCAGTGGCTGCTCTTGCGTCAGCGTCTAGTTCGAGCCCGTCAGAGATACGGTTGGATACTCGTCTGTGCTTGGGGCTGGATCAGTATTGGGTATTGTTTGTTAGTTGGTATAAACAATCAGTTGCCTGGCATCCTGACGGGTGATATGACGGGAGGTGCTGCGCTTTTGGCGAGTCAAATTTTCTGGGCGTTCGTTGGCATCGGCCTGTATACGCTGATTACAGGTGGACTGCTCGTTTGGATGTGTAGTGAGCGGCGATTTGTCGCGCAGATTCGCTTTTGGCATGCTTTGGTTCACTTACGAATCAGTCCGCGACGAGCTAAATCGCATCTGCGCGGGTTTCTTTTTCAATCAGGCTGGATCGCTCTTTATATTGTCCTCGGTTTACTCGTCTTTCAATTTCTCTATATCAGCCTACTCTCAGTTTCTCAATTATAGACTCAGTAGATCCAAATTTGGCGTTTTTGACTATTTTCAGTCGGGAGAGTAAGGGATTTTGGGGCCATTTTTTCAGATCTCAGTTGCCAAAAACAGCCAATTTCATATCTAGAAATCGCTTAAATTTTACGTAAATGCTAGGTATTGACTGGCAAATACGTATTTATGTCAACTAATTAGCCCAAATTCTCTCTCTAAACCTGAAATTTGGATCTACTGAGACTGAGAATTGATTTGACATAATGGACTATTATACATTACTCGATGGATAATACCCATCCTTCCACTGAATCGGATGCGAAATTTTTTATTTACGCATTGCGATTATTTTGGTATACTGTATGGATTCAACCCGCTGTAATTTCCCATCCCAAATCATGGTGGTATACCACAAATTGTGTAAAAGCGAATCGGTTTCTCAGAGGTAAACCAAATTTACGCACAAATTGAGATACCACTCAAATCACTGATCTTCGGAGGAGACAAGCAAGGTATGAAATATCAAAAACGAATTTTGAACACTTCGATCGTGATGCTTCTTGTATTAGCGCTTATTGGCTGCGCAACCTCACAGATGCCGGCGGCAGAAAACACGGTAGGTGCAGAGAGCAGTGAGAGTGCTGATGCTGAGGAAGTTGAAGTCGAGGTTGCCGCTGAACCCGAGGCGGAAACCGAACTCTCTGGCGACATCGTCGTCAGTTTTCAGAGCAAAGACACGCAGACCTGGGAGGCGATGTGCGAAGCATACATGGCAATGCACCCAAACGTAAGCTGCCGCGTTGAACTGAAACCGACTGAAGGGTATCAGGAATTCATTCGCACCCAATTTGCGGCGGGCGGCCCCGAACTCTCACTTGTGAACGGCAATGTGGTGGCGGATCTCGTCAACGACAAGGCGTTCCTCGATATGAGCGCCTACCTCGACCGCACGAATCCCTACAGCAACCGCCCCTGGCGTGAGGACTTTGATTCGGTGGGCCTATCGAACATGCGCGACCCGCTGACCGGCGAGTTGTATCTTCTCAACATTGAGACCGTACAGGTGCTCTGGTTCTATAACCGAGATTTGTTCGAGGCCGCTGGCATTCTGGAGGAAGCGGAGGAGGTTGCAGCCACGCCGAGAAACCAACCCACATGGGAACAATTTCTGGGCTGGTGTGATACTCTTACCGAGGCCGGCATCATTCCCGTGGCGATTGAGGGTGACTTCCGATCCTTCTGGGAAATGCGCGTCGGTTGGATTGCGCGGATGTATGCTGATCAATTCACACGCAATGAAGCCGAACTCGTACGCTGCCAGCCAGGCGATTATTGTTTCCGCGAAGGCGTTGACGACAATTGGGAGTACGACCCATCTAACCCCGGCAACGATGATAGAACCAGCATCACCTTCAATCCAGTGCGCAAGCTGATCGCTCTACGTGATGGCATCCAGACGGTTAATGGTGATGCTTGGCGTCAGATGTATGCCAACTTCAAGGAATTCGGGGACCGCTGTACGCCTCCAGGTTGGATCGGCACCACCGATGCGTACCCGCTTTTCCTGACCGGTGAAGCCGCCATCAAGCTCGACGGGGCTTGGTTGTTAAGCCAGTTCGAGAAGGACATTCGCAGTCTTGCCGAAGGCACCTATGAGAAAGCCGGTGATGAGGAAGAAACACTACAAGCTGCCGCAAACGTCTTTGAACTGGGGACCTTCAACAACCCCACCATGGAGGGAGGTGAGGTCGATGCCTTGGCACGCACCATCGAAGTGAATATTGGTTTCTGGAGTATTCCCAAGAAGGACGTGGCCCAGAACGATCTGGAAGTTGATTTTCTGATGTTCGTGACCAGTCCTGAAGGAGCCGGTCTCTATCTCGACAATAAGCTCGATCCAAATAACCTCCAAGGTGGCGTTAACGGACCTCTGGCACTCAGCGATGTAGAGCTTCCGGCCGATCTGGCTGCTCGGTTCGATGGTATCCGACTGATCGGCAATACCGAGAAGGACACCGCCGGTACCTATCGTGCGCGCGGCGTCTCTGATTACCAGCCGACAGTGCGCGAATGGGTTGATCTCGCACACCAGTTCTTCCTTGATGAGATTACTCTGGATGAATTTCTCGACCAGTATCAACAATCGCTCCTCGACAACTTTGACGGCATTCTGGAACATATGAACATTACACCAGAGGATCTTGAAGATCCAAGTCGTAAGCCTGTTAACCAGTAGCCGAGTTTTATCGGTTGTCTCGGAATAATTAATTATTAATTGTTGAATATTGAATGATTAATTATTCTGGCACTTCCTATGTACGACCACTCGAGAATCCAAGTCATTGGATACATCGAAGGGGTCAAAAGAAGAATTGCCTTGCGTTGCGTGTATACTCACCCAGAAGAGCCTGTTGGCCCAAAAAAATGCTGGGATATCTCCCCGCTAGATAATAGTTGGCCCGAGCTGATCTTCCCGAAAGGGGGCAAGAACGATTTCGAATTCCAAGCCACAATTGACCTCTTCTGGGAAGATCTACCCCATCGATTTGTCGCACCAACAAAAGTCTTGTTCCAACTTTGCCCCGTTGAATTTGATCAGACAGGCTGCTATCTTTCCCAATCTGCGGGAAGGTGGCTTTTCTGGAGAACATCCGTGACCAGGGCTTGCAAGATCCTGTTGTGTTGTCTTGTTCTGCTCTTGTTTACGGCGTCGGCATTCACTGTCCGGGCGCAAGATGGGCAGTGGGAGGAAGCCGTTGGTAGTGTCATTTACAGCACCGCACTCTCCGGCGATGGCAGCATTCAGGTGGTTGGCACCCGCACGGATGGTGTTCGAGCGTATCATGCGCAAGGCAACTTGCTGTGGGAATTTTTTCCAGAGAGCACGGTCTGGGGGATCGATACCTCGGAAGACGGTCAATGGACAGCGGTTGCCAGCGAAGACCGGCATCTTTATCTGTTAGATGGTGAAGGTCAGGAAGTATGGTCCTATCGTTCCTCACGTATATTCTTAGATGTTGCGATTTCGCGTGATGGATCGCGTATTTTCGCCGTTGATGAAGGCCGAACGGCTTATTTTCTGGATCGTGAAAATGGAGAGCCAATCTGGACTGCAACCTTGCGAGATATCTCGGATACAGTTGCCATCTATGGAAGCGAAACTATCCGGCCGCTCGTGGGTACACGAGGTGCACAGGTTAACCTATACAGTCCTGATGGGCAGCAGCTATGGTCTGCTCAACTCGACCAGGACTTGGTCAGCATCGACGTCAATCGGAATGGTGCAAAAGTGATAGCTGGCACCCTCGATGGTAAAGTGACGTTGATCAATGGTGCGACAAGCGAGATCCTCTGGCAAATTGACTTGCCCACCCCTCCACGCTGTACGGCACGCAATCGGTCCAACTGTCTCAATGTCTCCATCGCCGGTGATGGCGGACGCGTGCTTGTCGGCACGAAGAATGGGGATTTGTATTTGCTGAATGGTGCGGATGGCAACGTCCTGCAACAGTACAGTCTGGACGGTATACCGTCGTCGGTGGCCATCGCGCTGGATGGTGAGGCTTGGCTTGTTGGAACGACTGAAGGGGTGGTTCTGTCCACCTCAACCAGCGAGGCGACGGCGGTTTCTCAGGCATTGCAGGCATCACGGCGCAATCTCTTCATCGGCATCCTGTCGATCGGTGGCCTGGTCATCGCGATACTTGCGCTATGGATTCGGCGCACCGATGGTGGCCAGGCCGCTTGGATCTCGGTTTCAACTCCCGTACGAGATGTGGGCGTTCAAATGTGGCGCAGCCGGATTTCTTATATCTTGCTGTTGCCAACTTTTATCTTTTTGTTTGTCTTTAACTATTATCCAGCGGCCTCGGGACTCTATCATTCCTTCACCGAATGGAAGCCAGGGATCGAGACAACCTGGGTGGGCCTTGGGCAATTTCGTGAGATGTTTGATAGCCCATATTTCTGGGGCGGTATGCAAAACGCTCTCATTCTGGTTCTGGCTGCTTGCATTAAACTGCTCTTTCCGCTCATTGTTGCCGAACTGATCTTCAATGTGTGGCACAGCGCGCTGCAATATGTTTTGAGGACTCTGTTCATTGTGCCGCTAGTTCTGCCCAGCGTGGTCGGTATTTTGTTGTGGGTGAATATATATGATCCCAACATTGGGTTATTGAATAAATCGCTTGAGGCATTGGGATTGGAACAATTGACGCGTGTCTGGCTGGGGGATCGCAATACGGCGATGGGATCCATCGTGGCGATTGGCTTTCCTTGGATCAATCCCTTTGCCTTGCTGATCTTCTACGGTGGGCTGATCTCCATCCCCAAAGAACTCTTTGACGCTGCGAAGGTAGATGGCGCAAACTGGTGGAGACGCATCATTCGGATCGACTTGCCACTGTTGATGAGCCAAACGAAATTACTCTTGATCCTGGCCTTTATTGGCAGTATGCAAGAATTTCAGCTTATTTTCCTGACGACGGCTGGCGGGCCAGGCAGTTCAACCTATACGCCAGCGTTGGAGCTCTATTACAACGCAACCCGGTTTACCAATTTTGGCTTGGCCTCCGCCATGGGCACATTTTTGTTTCTAATCATTCTGGTTGGCACCATGATTAATTTGCGCTATATCCGTTCGCAGACAGAGTACGAGGCGTAGAGATAGGATGAAGTTCGGCTTCAGACTGAGTTTAGGCCAATCCGCTTCTTAAATGATCCACAGATAGACAGGATTGACTAGATTTTCACTCCTCTAATCCTGTTCACTATCTTTGTAGATTTCAAATAGAACACGGATTTGGATGAATTTCGCGGATTTTGTCTGATTCAATCCGCGAAAACCCGCCTAATCTGTCTCATCTGCGTGCTATTTCAGCTTCGATGAAGAACAGTGCAAACATAGTGTCTGTTCATTCTGTCGTTTGTGGATCATTATTTTGGGGGAATCGTCCAGTTCTGAATTTCCGGTCAGTGGATTTGTTGTTGGTGGCTATACTTGCTTCGTTTAGTGACATACCCCAGAATATACCTACGAGGCGTAAGGAGATGCATGAGCGCAATAGATACGAATGTGACAGTGCCAGAGCGTACGACCGAGCGCTCCACGATCTCCTTGGGGCGCGTGAGTTTTGCTCAGATTCTAATTGTAGGTGCCCTGATCATCTTCTTAATCCTCACGCTGATCCCGATTGGGTTGATGATCTTCATGTCATTGAAGGACAACGGGCAAATCTATGGGCGTTTCTGGGCGCTGCCAAACCCGACTCGGTGGCAGAACTATCCGGTTGGTTTCGACGCCATGATTGGCTATATTATCAACTCGCTGATTTATTCCATCGCTTCGGTGATCATGGTCACCTTTTTGGCTTCCTTAAGCGGCTATGTCTTTGCACGCCACCGATTTCCCTTTAAAGAACCGATCTATCTGGCTGTGCTTGCTCTGTTGATGATTCCGGGAATTCTGACTCTGATTCCACAATTTGTCCTGGTGAAGCAACTCGGCATCATCAACACGCCCTGGGCATTGATTCTGCCTTGGACTGCCGGCGGTCAAGTATTTGGTATTTTGCTTTGCCGTACATTTTTTGCAACGCTTCCTCAGGAATTATTCGAATCCGGCAAGATTGATGGGGCGAATGAAATTCAGCTCTACGCACAAGTTGCCGTCCCGCTCTCCTGGCCCATCATTGTGACCGTTGCCATCATGCATTTGGTTGGCACTTATAACGATTTCATCTGGCCCCTCTTAACCATCAACAGCTCAAGTATGCAGGTTGTCTCTGTCGGGCTGACAGAATTTACGTCACAGTTTGGTATCACTGATTGGGGACCCCAAATGGCAGCCTATACTGTCGCCACGATCCCCCTAATCATTCTCTTTATGTTTGGCATGCGTTACTATATTCAGGGGATTACGAGTGGTGCGATTAAGGCGTAAGACTAATCCAAAAATACCTTATGCATCCCCGACAACCACGCCGTGAGGTACATCTCGTGACAGCCGAGGTCCAACATGCCTCCTGCATCACACTCTTCGGGATCACAAAAGTGTGCCAGTGCCAAGCCAGCAGTTCCATCATGGGAATTGTGAAAGCGCAGTAAGGTAACCTGCCCCAAGCGACCATCAGCGAGTATCTGTTTGGCATGGTGGTTTGCTGCGTGTCCGCAATGAGGAAAAGAAATCGCAAAGTGGACGAGTGTGCAATGGGGGTCAGGTACCTCTCTCAGAAAATGGCCGCCCCCATCGGGGCGGCCATTTTCTGAACCTACTATTCTTGATGGTTCATACATTAATTGTGAAAGTGATGATTTACGATAAACAAGATGTTGCTCTCATCAAGTCTATGATCGTAATAGGTGGAAAACAGGGCAGATATGTTACAGCCCCAAGTTGCAAAAACCTTGACGCAAAGTGCAGAATTTATCTTTGTGCCAACCAGCGAGAAGGAATATGAACAATTGGTTGCCTTAGTGGATGAAATTACAGACATTGTTCGTGATGATGAGACTCATCCCCTGGCGAAGATGATGGATGTGATCGGCGTGTTAATTGAAGATTATGAGGACGAACACATTCCAGAACCACATGGCGATCCGATTTCAGTATTGAAGCACTTCATGGAAGAGTATCAGTTGCAACAGTCAGATTTATCGGAGCTAGGAAGTCAAAGAATCATTTCGGAAATCTTAAATGGAAAGCGAGACTTAAATATAGGACAGGTAAAAGCTTTGAGTGAACGATTTAAGGTTCCAGCTTCGGTTTTCATTTAAATCGAAGAACTTCCAACAGTACCCAGACAATATTTCAAATCAAGAAAAGATCGAAGAAAACCATTGACCCAGTTGCTTTTTGTATACGGATAGAGGGTCGGCGCAGATATGATATAATGATGTCTTATAGGCGACCATTATATAAGAATGGCAGGAGGAAAGAAGATGCCATTCCCGTTTCCCGGTATGGACCCATATTTGGAATATTCAGCCGTGCGTACTGGTTTTCATCACAAATTGGCGACAGAGATAAACGCGGAGCTGACCACATTGCTTCCACCACAATACTACGCGGATACCGAGTCGCAGATTGCCTATGAGCCAGCCGAGAATGGTAGTCTACGCATCATGCGTCCAGACATATCTGTTGAACGGGCAGAAATATTTGCGAGCGGACAGGTAAATGAACCGGCAGAGCAGGCACCAGCGGCCACAGCGATTCCAGCCGCACCAACCAAAATTACTCTTCAGGTTGACGTTCCGAGCAAGCTATTTTCGGTTGTTCTCAAAACTGTTGATGGAAATCAACTTGTTACAAATATCGAACTGTTATCGCCAATCAATAAGTTGTCAAGAGCAGATGGTTTCGACAGCTACCAACGCAAGCGTCGAGCCATTCTACGCTCGGATGCACATTTACTCGAAATCGATCTGACCCGGCGAGGCGACCGCTCGCTTATCGAAGAAGCGTTACCGCCTGCGTCCTATCTCATTCTGCTGAGCCGCAGCTACGACAGACCATTGGCCGAGGTTTGGCCCTTGCGAATCCAGGATACACTACCCATCATCCCCATTCCTTTACTCAGACCTGATGCAGATGTTGCTCTTGACTTACAAGCGATTTTTGTGCGCGTCTATGAGCGGTATGGTTATCAGCGACGAATTGAGTACAGACAAGATCCGCCGCGTCCTCTGTTTTCTAAAGAGGAGCAGGCGTGGATCGGTGAGCAGCTAGTGGAAGTTCGTTAGACAAAAAGAATCTACTGTCCGCTTTCCAGCGCCACTAGTAAACTGCGAACGCTATTGATCATGAATCGGTCCTCGGGTTCGGGATAGGTTCGCAGATGATCGATGAGTCGCTCACGCAGATCCTCGCGGACCGCGGCATGGGCTGGGTCATCAATCAGATTGTTCATCTCATAGGGATCCGCCTCAAGGTCATAGAGTTCATCCAGATCGAATAGAGCCGCTACATACTTATAGCGCTCGTTGACGATCATCCGCTGGGGAATCAGATGGCCGTGGCCGTGATGTTCGCAAACCAGGTGTTCCGGCCAATCGACTTGCTCGGGCGCCTCGCACAGGGGCAACAAACTGCGACTGTGCATTTCGGTTGGCACAGCGACCCCAGCCGCATCAAGCAGGGTAGCCGTAATGTCCATGTTACTAATTCGTTCCTGAGAGCGTTGACCACCGCCAAATCTCTCCGGCCAGCGGATAGCCAAAGGCACCCGCATGACTTCCTCGATACAGGTCGAAGCCTTGTCCCACAATCCACCGTGGCTGGCGACCGCATCGCCGTGATCTGCGCACCAGATGACAAGGGTGTTTTCCGCTAACCCCAACTCGTCCAACGAATCCAGAATCTGGCCGATGGCGGCATCCGTTTGGTAGCCCTGCTCATAACAGCGGGCCAGAATCTGTTGCCAATTCGACCATTCCGGCCATGTAGCCGCACTGCGGTGGGAGATCTCGCGATGGGTTACATGGCGCAAAGGTCGACCCGTCAGATCATCTTGGAAGCTGGGATATTCAGGAATCGAAGACGGATCAACCATGCCAGCAAACGGTTCGGACGGGTAATAAGCTTGATGAGGTCCCCAGAAGCTGGCCACCAGGCTGAAGGGCTGACTGTTGGTCGCCAGTTCTCGCAACTTTTCCACAGCCAGATGCGCCACAAACTGTTCTTCGTGGGCGTTGGGAGGGCCTTCCAGCACCCCACTCCCGTTCATAAAGGCCCACGGCGACGGATCATGAAGGGTCAAAGTCTGTCCATTCCACTCTGGATGATTGAGGTTATACTCAATCCGGGCACGAGCTTCACCTAGACCGCGCTCAGCGGCATAATCCTGGTAGGTATCGGACATATAGATTTTGCCGTAGTCAGGTAGACTCCAACCTTCAATTCCGTAATCGATGGGCATGCGATCGTGTCCACAGTGCCACTTACCGACGTAGGCATTCCGATAGCCAACCTGAGATAAATAGTGACTATAAAGCTGTTGGCCAGATCGAAAGTCCGACCGGTTGAAAGAATGGAGCGCTTCGGTGTTCCAACGGAGTCCATGGCTGCTGGGATAGAGACCGGACATCATACTGGCCCGCGCGGGCGAACAGAGTGGACAAACGCTGTAAGCTCGGTCGAAGCGAACGCCTTGGGCGGCGAACTCTTCATAGCGCGGCCATTGATAATCGAATTCTCCGGGCCGGTGATGGCCATAATAGGCCTGGTGATCGGTTACGATAAAGAGAAGATTCGGTTGGTTGGTCACAAGCATTTTCCTTTCTACGGCTGAGAGCGTGTTTTAAGACACAGCGTGTCATGCTGTTCACGAAGTGGTCCGAAGGACGCCGGTGGAACGGAGTGCAGAATCTTCTTCTTGGGTGCGATTCAGTCCATTTTCTAGCTACCAGTTACCAACTGCCAATCACCAACAACCAATGATCAATCACTTCAGCGACCCAGCGGTGATTCCGGCAATGAAGTTGCGCTGGAATAAGACATAAACCACAAAGACCGGAACCGCGGCAATATTGATTCCAGCAAACGAGAGAGCATAGTTGGTTGTGAACTCCCCTTGAAACGCCATCAATCCCAGCGGCAGCGTGCGGATGGCATCTTGGTTGATCAAAAGCAGGGCAATCAGGAACTCGTTCCAAGCCCCCATGAAGGTAAAGATGCCCAAGGTGAAGAGCGCTGGGGTTGACAGGGGCAACAAGATCCGCCCAAAGAATTGCAGGTTGGAACAGCCGTCAATGCGGGCTGCATCCTCTAATTCCTGGGGGAACTGACGGAAAAAGGAACGCATCATCAAAATCGCAAAGGGCAGCGATCCTGCTGCATAGGCGAGAACCAACCCCAAGCGGGTGTCAACCAAATTCAGCCTATACATCCAGGTGAGCAGGGGAGCAATGCGGGCCGTGACTGGGAAGGTCATCCCAGCGAAGATTAGGAAAAAGATTACCTGATTGCCTCGAAACTGCATTCGGGCAAAGGCAAAGGCCGCCAGCGAGCCAGTCGTCAAGACCACTACAGCTGTCAGCAAACCAATCAGCAAACTGTTGAGCATATACTGATCAAAATGAGCGCCAATCCAGGCTTCGATATAATTCTCGAAATTTAGACGCTGTGGCAGACCCAATGCACTCTCGCGTATTTCCTTGTTCGTCTTCAATGCACTCACCCAAATCCAGGCAACAGGTCCCACGGCCAATAGACTTGCGGTGATGAGCAAAAGATTGAAGAAGAGGGCACGCACTCTCTCTTGGGTCTTGTAGCCAATCATACTTCTCGCTCCCGCCAGCGCATGAACAGAACCGACATGCTCACAATAATGATGCCATTAATCGTTGCCGCTGTTGTGGCCCAACCCATCTCATAGTTGCCGATCAAGCGATAGATATAGACTCCGATTACGTCGGTTGCATAAAAGGGGCCACCACCAGTCAGGATGAAGATGACGCTAAAAACACCCATCGCAGTCAAGATGCGCAAGGTGATGACAAAGGTAAAGACCTCGTGGAGCATGGGGATGGTGATCGAGAAGAGTTTGCGCCAGAAATTGGCCCCATCCACCCGAGCTGCGTCGTAGATTTCAGGATCGATGCCTTGCAAACCGGCCAGGAAGATCACCATTGAGTAGCCAAATGAAGCCCAGGCGTAGGCCACAAAGACCGAAAAGAGGGCAATGCGGGGATCGCCAAGCCAGGACATTGTCAAGAAATCCAGCCCAGCCGCCGCCAACGCCTGATTTAGAATGCCCGCAAACGGATGGTAAATCCACTTCCAGACGTAGGCAATCACCACATCGGAAAAAATGGCAGGCAGAAAGAGTAGGGACCGATAGATCACCCGTCCTTTGTTAAGTTCAGCCATCAGCACGGCCAACATGAGGCCCACTGAAACCGGAATGAAGACCGCCAAGGTCAAGAAGATGAGATTGTGATAGAGGGCGTTCCAAAAGAGGCGATCTTGCAGGATATAACTGTAGTGCTTGAGACCCACAAAGTCGGTCGATGGTGAAAGCAGATCCCACTTGAAAAAACTCAAAACCACCGTGGCGAGCACCGGACCAAGATTAAAAGTCAGGTAGATGACCAGAGCTGGCAAGAGAAAGAGATAGGGAATCAGATTGGCCTTGACTCTGATACCCTTGACGGTACCAATAATGTTGGAGTTCGATTGTCGGCCCAATGTCTGTTCGGCCATTCAAGTGTTCCTTAGAGAGATTTCGCTCATTAATCGTTCAACAGTTCATCAAGTCGACAATTCAGCAATTAATTGATGAACTGCTCAATTATTAATTCCTGCGGGCTCCTTAACCTTCTTTCTCCTTTAAGTAGGTCTGGTGAGCATTTTCCATTTCGATCAGCACCTGTTCCGGCGTTAGCTGCTCACCCATCATCCCCTGGATGAATTGATTCATCTGACGAAAAACCTGGGGTGGCAAGTGCGTGACGGGCCAGAAGCCTACTCCATCGATGTTGGCCAATGTCTGTTCTGTCACTTGGGTCAGTAAGGGATCAATGTCGTCTGGCACCGTAAAGGGGATTGGCATGATTGCCCCGGCATCTCGCAAAACGGTCTGTGCTGTCTCGTCTGAGAAGAACCATTTCATAAATTCGAGGGCCTCTTCTTTATACTCTGAAGATCGATTGACAAGCATGGAGCCTCCCATCCCACCAAAGGTGGTAATATCAGTTTCAGCATCGACGGGTGGCATATAAAAGAAGCCGGTCGTAAAGTCCGGTTCAGCCTCCCAGATATCTTCGATCGTCCAAGGCCCAGACAGAGTCATTGCGGTTTGACCCTGGAAAAAGAGATCGTTGGCTTGCGCTTGATCAATACCCAATACTTCGGGATTGGTAAAACCCGCGTCGACTAATCCATAAAAAGCATTCAGCCCAGCGAGACACCGCTCGCAATCAGTCCAGGACTTTTCTCCACTCAGGACAGACCGATATTCAGACCCGGCGCTCGTGTACATGAACTCTGAGGCCATGAATGCCGAGGGCCAACCGCCAGCCAAGCCGATGGCATAGCCATAATAGCCAGCATCTTTGATCACCTGCAAGACGGTCAGATAATCGGAAAAGGTTTCCGGGACCGACAGCCCTAATTCTTCGAACAGATCCATGTTGTAGAATAGCCCGACCGTTTCCACGTTAATGGGCGCAGCATAGATTTTGCCGTCGATTGTTAGCCGATCGATAAATAGTTGGGGGAACATCTCATCCCAACCAAGTTCTTTATAAGTGTCGGTTAAATCGAGAACCTGCTCTGACTCAACAACTGCAGCCAAGGCCGCTCCAGAATCGATACCGCCAATGAAGTCAGGACCAGATTGATTTTCCAGTGCGATCCGCAGTTTCTGCATACCTTCCGTCAACCAATCGAGTCCAGCCAGCGCTGGATCATGCTCAATTTTGATCTCTGGATGGGCGTCATTGAATTGTTCGATTAGCCCTTTCTGGAACGCCTCATTACCAGCCCCCAGGCTCCACGTGACCAACTGTGCCACCTCGGCATCCGGGACCTGGTTTGTCTCTGGAATGGCCGTGGCACAAGCAACTGCCATGACACCAACACTCGCACCAGCCGCTAAACGTAAAAATGTTCGGCGTGAGAGACTACTTTTTTCCATTTGGTTTCCTCCTCGGTGAGAACTCAGATTTTTTGAGTGTGTACCACAAAGTGTGTAAATAATGCGATCTCTCTGACTAAGCGGTCTTCATTTACACACTTTGGGACACACTGTCGATTTTTGCTCGGCTCCTTTGCGTCTATTATAGTCTCTTTATGAGCCAAGGTACAATGCGAGCGAATACTAGAGGCACATTCCACTTTAGCGAATCGCCATCACTTGATGATAACAAAAGCAATCACACCCCATAAAAGCCGAGGATCTTGTTCTGCGAGATGAATGACGACTGTGTAGGTGAGAACGTGTCGAAAGATGAGGCGCAGCTTTATAAGTGTATCAAGCAGATAAACGCGTGGGAGTGGAAAGGGTGCGATGCTGATTCGCAAATGCGTGAATAGCCTCTCTATCTGATACAATGGCGTCTATCCGACCATCCAGCATCTGAATTACGCGGTCGGCATAAATACACATACGTAGGTCATGAGTGACCATTATCCCGGCACGCCTCTGTTCATGAATTAAATCGGCGAATGTTTCGACAACTTGATAGGCCAGTTCTGTATCCAAACTTGCTGTTGGTTCGTCTGCCAATACAATGCTTGGATCGTGAGCTAATGTACGCGCAATGGCAACACGCTGCTGTTGTCCGCCAGACAGCTGGGATGGAAGGTTGTTGCGACGTTCCGCCAACCCCAGGCGGTCGAGTAGATTCATCACACGCGCCTTGCCCGCTTTGTCTAACTTGCCATTGAGTTGCAGTATCAGTTCAACATTTTCTTGAACAGTCAAATATGAGACGAGATTGTTTGCCTGAAAAGTAAAGCCTATGTTGTGCAATCGATAGTGAGTCCGCTGGCCCTCTTTCATTTGACTTAGCTTATGACCATTAATGCTTACCTCGCCCTTATCTGGATCAAGTAAACCAGCAAAAAGGGCCAAAAGAGTTGTCTTTCCGGAACCGCTTGGCCCAACGAGGGCCACAAATTCTCCCTCGGCAACACTTATTGTTGTATCGTCCACAGCTCGGATCGTTGTGGTTTCCGTTTCGTATATTTTGCTAAGCGATTTTGCATCTAACTTTACTTTCTGGTAAAGGCTTGAGTGACAAAGGGCAAACCGAAAGGGGCGGAAAAAAGAATCCACCCTGAAAAAACGGGATAAAATGTAAAAATAGTGCTCGGCTAGTTTAAGCAGCGGCATTGAGGCGGCGATGAGCGAGAACGCCTTTAGGGAAATGGTGTGAAACCGAGGCCTTTTTCCGAAAGTCAGGGTCGAGTTGGTCAGGAGTTGGAAAAAGAGCACTCGAGAGAACACGGCGCAGCCTGCCGGGAGTGGCTTGAGGCTCTCGAGCCCAGTAGCCAGTCGGTATGGGAGGAAGAGAAGCGGCTAAATGGGAAAGAAGATTGCCAGCCAGCAGCCCCAGTTCAGGTAAGCGGAAACAAGCCTCATCGGCATGAACAAATTGACGATGTAAGCCAATCATCTGCTTGGAAGCCAAGGGGGGGAGGTTCAACAGGCCAGCGTTCCAGGTAGACAAGATAAATGGTTTCAGGCTGCAAAGTCATAACGGTCGCCAAAACCAAAGGTGTGTTGTAGGCCGGATCCTGAATGACGTAAATCGAGTAGGTACGGTTGGCTGTATCCACCTTGGTTGTTCTGGGGACGAGATTGTGCCATGCTTGATAGCAAATCAGGCGACCACTATAGAGAAAGCGACCAGACGAGTCCGGAGTTGTAGCCTCGAGTCGCTTTCCCTTATAGCTGCGAGAGCGGACGCACAATATCACCATATTCAGGTGGTCTGCCTTTTTCTTTGCGTTTGGGGAACTCATTGCGGCGCACTGTGCAGTTAATGGCTTCCCGCAGGACAAATCGGTCTATGCCGCTTTCTAGCATTTCTCTGATTGTAAACCCGGCATCGACCACCGCCACTTCGTCTGACTCCAGTGATTTCTTCGTCTCTTTCAGCAGCTTTTTCCGAAACTCACTTTCCTTTGTTCCAACCGTGCATCTCATGATTGCCTTGAGCAGTGGCACTCGCTTCCCGCCTATCTCCCCCGAGCTTATCATCACTCCAAAGATGAGCGCGGGCAATGCCCGACGAGCCGTTGAGTTATAGAGTCGGTTCACTTTCCCTTGCAGCTTCGGTCGCCAGAACCCTGTGATATCTATGCTTTTCACTCGGTACCCTTCTAACTTTTTTGCCTCCCATTCCCTTTCCACTTCTTCTTGCCACGACCCCAGCAGACTTGTGATATCCCATGATCCATATCGAAAGCTCCACCAGCTTCGCCGGAGCTCCTCATCTTCAAACCCGCTTTCTTTCAATGCGCTATGGATTGCTCCTCGACTTTTCAGAAACGACCCATTCAGCATTGCCCACATCAGACGCATTACATTTACGTTTGTTCCCATCGGCGTTACTTGCAATACATTCATCAGTACTGCTATAGTTATTTCTGGCGCGGTTAGCATTCCTTCCTCCTTTTTGGGTTCTCTACCTTTAGGATGAACTGCTAACCGCTTTTTGTCACATTTCTCATCTCTTTTCTTTTACCAGAAAGTAAAGTCTAATACGTTTTTCATTGGTCAATCCTTTAAATGATCTATCCGAGGCCGAGCGCCTTAAGCGGTTCAACTTTCAGCAAGGTGCGAATTGCGACAAGGCCAGCAACAGGACCAGTGATTAGGAGTGATACAACGGCTGTAACAATTTTTTGGCCGTCGAACACAATTGGAATCGTCGGCGGAATGATCTGTGAAAGTATCAACATGATGCTGCCACCAATCAACAAGCCCATTATTGTCGTCAGCATCACTTGCGCGAATAAGCTCAATGAGACAAGTCGGTTCGAAGCACCTATCGCTTTTAACATGCCAACTTGCGCCACTTTTTGTAGTGCCTGTATTTGAAAGAAGCTGCCGATAATCAAGAGGACAATAAGCAGAACAAAATTTTGTTGAGTCGCGATGATCTGCTGCATATCTTGAAAACCTTGGGTCGCTTCATACGTCGAAACGCGGTCGGTTACCTCAACTCGATTGACACGCTTTTCGATTGTTATCGCCATCTGTACTCCACTGGCAGGGTCTTGAAGTTTTACAGCTGCCAGGTTAAAGATGAGATCTGAGCCACCTCCACCACCAGGTCTTTCTTTTGGTTTGACCCGATCCCATACCCGCAATGGCACGAATATGCTTGGGCCGAAATTGATGAATTGCCCTTCTGTATGGCCAATGACCCGTAACTCATACAGCCGTTCTTCAGTGCCCTGAATGACTTTGATCGTTAGAATCGAACCAACAGGGATATTGGCGCGATCCAGAAGGTGTTGATCAACCACAACTTCCTCCGCTCGTTCATCGGTCAGCTCTGAACCAGCATAAGTGGGTGGTGCTCCAGGCATCCCTGGCTCTACACCAATAAGCGCCACATTGATCTTTTCTAGTCCATCTGCACTTCTTGACAAAACCGCGGCAGAGCTAACGCCAATCGGTCCAACCGCTTGAATCCCCTCAATACGTGCAAGATCATTGAGCTTGGAACGACCTAGACGACTTGCTGGAATCTGCAAGTCTACATCATTCTGAAAAACGATCAATTCTGCATCAATATTGGGGTGGTTCATTTTAGCTGGATAGATAGGTTTACACTTTTAGAAACAGAAAGAACGTTTATATTCTCTGATTTCGCCGGTTCTCAGAGAGAAAACGGTCTCATATAGATTTTTGTCTATATATCAAAAGTGTAAACCTAATTTTGAACCACCCCTCAATATTCTCGATATACTCTTTGGCAGATAGCGCTAAACCATCGCTCAGCGCCGCTAAGAAAATGACGAGCAGAGTAATCATCGCGATGATCAAGATTATGGTGACAAAGCGCACCTTGTTGCGTAACATCTCTTTTGTTGCTAAAAAGACCGGCATCAGTTGCTCCTTTCTAGTTACTTATGAATAATCAATTTTGACTACTGTGATAAAAAAAGCCTTTGGCATCACAGCGCCGTATATTTCATTTGATGGTGATCGATATTATGAAGACAACAGTGGCGCTGCAGACTAACCTGAAACCTCAAGATGTATCATGTCAAGATGAATCTATGTCAAGATGTTGAAGCAGCTCATCTAGCAACTTGAGTTCTCCTTCATAGTGCTGCTGCATGTACTTGAATGGGACGTTCATGCTTCCTGAATGAGCGGCGGCTGCCTTGTCCTGATAGACTATATTAATTTCGTCTAATCGTGCTTCAATCTGTTTACGTCGTTGAGTCAGTAGCGACTTAGCTTCCTGCTGAGGCACCAAATCTAAAAAAGTGAGACTCACTACGCTGGGAAACTCTGCAGGGGTGTATGAACCCAGTTCGTCTCGCAAAAGTGCCTGAAACGCTTCTTCTCCTTCTGTCGTAATTTCGTAGACACGTCTAGGTGGGCGATTGCCTTCCTGTTCTACTCGAAAGGTAACCCATCCATCCTGCTCCATTTTCGCAAGTAAATTATATGCAGTTGGCTTTTTGAGCCGAATCGGCATGGCAGCTTGCGACTCTAAATGCTCGTTCAACCGATAGCCATGCATTTCTTGATTGCGCAACAATCCAAGCAGAAGTAATTTGCGTTCCATAAGTTTGAGAAATAGGACGAAATTGATTAGTCAGTTTTGACTATTATATGATAAAACTAGGATTTGTCAAGATGCAATCTCCGGATCTCCTGGCTCCCCTTCACCTGCGCGGATCATACATGCTGCTTGGCCCAATCAGACCGACCAAAGCTATACCCTGCTGCTGATTTGGCACGACGTCTTTACGTTCCCGAATCCGCCAAGATCGTTTGCACAATTGTATGTATTAAAGTATTATGTTCTTGTACATACAAGAAGAATTGCGGTTTTTCAACCGGCTCAGCTCGTTTTGCTCTATGGTCGCCGTCGTGTCGGTAAGACGGCGCTGTTGAGCCATTGGGTAGAGCAAAATGATCTTCCTTTATGTGTATACTGAGCAGCGCCATAGCTAGACTTTGTAAGTTTTAAGCACCATAAAAAGTTAATAACAGACAGCAGAAAGTAAGGTGTTCACCTGAGAGGGAGAGAATAAACGAAGATCAGGTGAAAAGTGAGATGTCTGGAAAAGGAAATGGCACCATAAGCGGCGGCGAACCAGAGAGAGGAGGTCATGGAAGGTGGCGTGAGTCTTGTGATACCAAGCAGCTTGAGGCAAAGGGATAGAGCCATCAGGAGAGAAGGCATGAGCCATCAAGATGACAAGGCTGAAAAGACCAAAGAGAGCAGGAGTAGTCCTCTCAATGGCCAAGTCACTCCACTGGCGCTGAGTTTCGACACCGAGGTGAGCTCTGGCTTCCTCGAAAGAGACTTCAATGGACCAACGTTTGACGAAATCAGCGATGATGTGGGGGGCAGCCTGATGAATATCGGTGGAGAAGTAAGCGACGGTCTCAGCTTGGCCTTTGGGATCGCGGACTAAAACCCAGCGCAGAAGGAGCGGAGTTGTGCCGGTAGAGTACCAAAAGGCAATACCAGTGGCCCAGTCGACGACTTCAGAGTCTCCCCCATACCAGTCAATGCGGCAGCGGTGCCAACAGGTGGTTTTGAAGAGGGCAACATCTTCCAGCTTGGGCAGTCGCTGCCCAACGACAGGAGGACGACCAGGTCGTTTTGTGCCGTCAGGTTTCAAACGGGAGGGTGGATAGTCAAAGAGACGCGCATCCAGGCGCAGAGGCCCAATCAAGGTGACTCCTTGGGATTGACAGCGCAAGCCCAACTCGATCACACTGTAAGCCCCATCGCCGATGAGCTTGATTTCTCGACCTGGCAAAGCTCGACGCAGCCAGGCCACCACCTGCATGGTTCGTTTCGCCACTGTTCGGTGGCGCTGGTTGAGCGTTTCGCTGACTTTCGGTGTTGTGAGTAAGACGCTCAGAAAGGGCATTGACCAGTAGAGGTCACTCCACGGCAACTTGACCACCACACAGAAGACCAGCCACCGCAATCCGCTCGTGCTTACGCTCATCTTCCGGCCTGACGCCAGGCTATCTCGCCAGTGTCCTCGTTTGCTGATCTTGGGACCCCAGCGCCTTTCTAGCGTCTCGTCTACCGTTATCTCGACTGGCGCTCCCATGACCACAAACGTATCCACAATCAAGTGCAGTAAGATATAGCTCAACATCAATCCATCCCACTTTGCTCGATTCAGCACATGGTGATACTTGGACCAGTCTCCCTCTTGCTCCAATCCCATCACTCTCAACGCCGCTGTCACCGTTCGTCTTCCCTTCGTTAACACCGTCCCTATCACCAAGACCAGTGCCTTTTGGTACGTCGGTTCTGTGAAGACTGGGCGAAAGCTCTCGAACAACGGGATTATTTCTGCTGGAAGGAACATTGGGCTCTCCTCTCTTTGATAGTTGTTTTCTCACTCCTATCTTACATCAGCTTCCCTTTTGTTCCTTCTTTATTAACTTTTTAATGTGCCCAAATTGTACAAAGTCGAGCTTAGAATAACACTTTTTAGTCGAGAAAGAATGTTATAATGTGCTGCTGCGGAGTATATAAGGAGAATTAATCATGCCCATCGTCGCGAAAGAAAATCGAGAACAGCTTATCCGTGATGGCTTTTGCATCTTCGAAAATGTGTTGGAGTCAGAGATGGTTGCCAAGCTCGAGCAGCATCGTGCGCAAGGATGCATCATCCCGTATTGGAAGTATCCGCATCCAGCCTTCACTGAAGTGATCACCTACCCGCGTGCGATGACGGTTCTCGCTGAACTTAGATTTGAGCATCCTAAATTCTGGAGCGGCTTTGTGATCAGTAAGCCGTCGCAGAGCCCGCCGCTATATTGGCACCAAGACGGGGTTCTGTGGGATCACCCCATCAGCTACACCGATCAGCCGCAACAATATTTCTTGATGTACTACTTGGTCGATACAAACCGAGACAATGGTTGCTTGCGCCTGATTCCCGGCTCTCATCTGAAACGCCATACGCTGCATGATGTGAAACGGAAAGCGCATGAAGACGATGCCGTCAGGCATGCAACCGATCTAAATCATCCCGCCTTCGAGCGAGCGGAGGGTGAGGTCGATGTGCCCGTCCGCGCGGGTGACGTTGTGATCGGCGACTCACGTCTGCTACACTCCGCACACGCCAATCAGTCCGATCAGCGGCGCACTGTCCTCACAATCTGGTATTGGCCCGCTTATGCCGATTTGCCCGATGATGCCAAGGCACTAATTGCGAACCACATCACCGAAAATCCTGCATGGAGTCGTTGGGTTGAAGAAACAGAGGAAGCTACCGGGCCGTGGGTGCCCCTATATGATGGTGCAATCAACCCGGTGTCCTGGAACAATTTTCCTGGCGAGGGCTTACGCTAAAAAAGTTTAGTCCCTTCATTGCGTTGAACGGATTCTTTTGAAGACTCAAAACCCGTCCTGAGTCCCCGAAGGAACGAGCCTTCGTTTCATTTGAGAATGACAAGTTCAACTATTTTATGCTCATTACTGAGCTGACCCCTATGTTTTTCTGTAAGCATGACGATGAAGCCTTCTCATCCTTGGGTAGGTGAAGTATACTATGAGTGGATAGAAGGATACAATTCAGTTCCTAATCATAATCCTGGTTGTGGCCTCCGCTATTTCGAACAAGGCCATTCCAGAAAAATATGGTTCTTCCGGAATACAGGGGGGCGTAATATCCCGGAAGAGGTCAGGTATGAGATCGTCAACGAGGCAGTTCTTGACCTCTTCCGGGATGTTCATGGCACTTCTTTGTCAACCCCCTGAGATTCTGAAGAGCCAAAAATAATCATCCATCAGAACAGATCGTTCCCCCTGGAATGGCTTTGGCTTTTCCAGTCGAATTGGACAGTTAATTTCTGGAAAAGCCTTACCTACAGCCTTTCAGGAAAAGATTTTCCTGTCATTGATGGCATTTTAGCCGGTCAGCTCGTCAGCTTCTCTGCCTGACCGGCTGAAATGCTGACAAGCTACTGTTTTGCGTGGAAAAACATTATCTGAACATCTATAAATCAGAAGAGGGGACCTTTCATATGCTGCTAGGCAAGAAGGTCATTCTACGAGCAATAACTCGCCAAGATTTAGAGCGGCTTTGCCAGTTCAATAACGATTTAGAAGTTGAATTGGCTGGAGGGGGTGACCCACCGATGCCCCAATCGTTGGAGCGCTTGCAAGCAGAGTATGATGCAAAGGCGAGTGAGGGAGGGCGCGATGGAACGGTCTTTGCAATCGAAGCCGATAACAAATTCATCGGCCAGTGTGCTTTGTTTCAATTTGATCATGTGGCTCGAAGCTGCGAGCTTGGGATTACCATTGGAGACAAAGAGTATTGGGGACGTGGTTACGGACGTGAAGCTATAAAGCTATTGCTTGATTATGGATTTCGCTCGCATAATCTACATCGAATCTATTTGTCGGTGAATGGCAATAATGTGCGCGCAATTCGTGCCTATCAAGCCTGCGGATTTGTGGAAGAGGGACGCTTGCGTTCTCACGCATGGAGCGACAATGCCTATGTTGATTTGGTCTATATGGGCATTTTAAGAGGAGAATGGGAAGAGCAGCAATAAAAATAGAGGTGGTTTCCCAAATTGTGTGAAAATTTCTCTCCATTTGATAGATCCAGTCACTTTCGCACAGTTTTTGGTATACCGCTAGGAAGAGAAGGAGGAACCTTATGGAAAAAATCATAAACATCGCAATTGTTGGCTGTGGCGGCATTGGCCGACGGCGAAGCGCTGCCGTTGGCACGATCGATTCATTGCGACTAGTCGTCTGCGCCGATGTTGATCGTGTCGCTGCAGAACAAGCTGCCGCTATCGGACATTGTGAGGCGGTTACAGAGTGGGAATCGGCAGTAGAGCGTGATGATGTCGACTTGGTCATCGTTTCTACACCAAACTTTCTCCACGCGCCGGTCAGCATTGCCGCGGCCAACGCAGGGAAACATGTGCTATGCGAGAAGCCCCTCGCACGTAATCCAGAGGAAGCCCAGGAAATGGTGGCGGCGGCCAATGCCAACGACGTGCAATTGCGCACGGGCTTCAATCACCGCTTTGATCCTCAAGTCGCCAAAGCCAAGCAGCTATTCGAGTCTGGCGCGATCGGCCAACCGACCTTTATCCGTGCCCGCACAGGACATGGAGGCAGCGAACGACTCATCACCAGTTGGTTCGTCGACAAGGAACGCTCTGGCGGTGGCACATTCCTCGACAATGGCGTCCATGCCTTTGACTTGTGCCGCTTCTTCCTGGGCGATTTTGTCGAGGCAACAGGATTCTGCACGACAAACGTGTGGCCTATCGAGGTCGAGGACAACGGGTTCGGCGTCTTTCGTACCGCCGATGGCCATATCGCCTCCTTGCATTCTAGTTGGACCCAATGGCAAGGCTACCTATTTATGGAGATATTTGGTACAGACGGCTCAATCAGTCTCAACTATTCGCCGCGAGAGACCATCCTGCACAAGCATGCACAGGGAGGCAAGAGTAGTGTGATGCCAAATGAATTACATACAGAGCAATTCCAGTTTCCTGGGGAGGCTGGTAGCAGTTGGGAGATCGAGTTGGCAGAAGTGTTGAAAGCCATTGCCGGAGAACCAAGCCAATCAGCCGATGGCGTCGATGGCTTGCGGGCGGTGGAGATGGCCTACGGGGTCTACGAATCGAACTCAACAGGGAAAACCATAAAGTTGTAGAATATTCATCTAACATTTATATAGAGTAAGCACAAGAATGTTTCGGACGTGGATTTACATGGATATGCACAAATTAAATCCTGATAATCTTGAATATCCGTGTCCAATTCCTAATTTCTTTCCAGACGTCACGAAGGAGAAACACAATGCAAATCGGAATTATGACAGGACACTTCCCCCGTCCAACTGTTGAAGAGACCCTCGACGCTATTGTGGGTCATGGTATCAGATGTGTCCAATTCGGCATGAACTCGGCTGGTTGGGAGAGAATGCCGGAGAGTATTGACCTGGACGCCTGCGAGAAAGTTCGTATAGAAATAGAGGCACGAGGAATCACTGTAGCCGGACTGAATGGTGAATTTAACATGATCGATCCCGACGTATCGAAGCGCGAGGACGGCTTGCGGCGGTTAGAGGTGCTGGCCTCAGCATGTAAACCACTGGGGACGACGGTCATCGCAACTTGTACCGGCTCACGAAATCCAGAGAGCATGTGGCGCAGCCATCCCGAAAATAACTCAGAAGAGGCGTGGCAGGATCTGTTGGTTTCGATGGAACAGGCGCTGAAGAGCGTCGAGAAATATGGTGTCACCCTGGCCTTCGAACCAGAAGTCAACAACGTTGCCAATACGGCCCAAAAGAGCCGCCGGCTGCTGGACGAGATGAAGTCACCCAATCTCAAGATCATTATGGATGGGGCGAACATTTTCCATGAGGGGCAACTGCCGCGCATGACAGAGATCCTGGATGAGGCGTTCGACCTGCTTGGTGCTGATGTCGCGTTTGCCCACGCCAAGGATCTGGATCACGATGGAGATGCGGGACATCTGCCCGCAGGGCATGGACTGCTGGATTATGAGCGCTATTGGAGATTGTTGGGTGGTCTCGATTTTGACGTGCCCGTTATTCTGCATGGACTGAAGGAAGAAGAGGTGGATGGATGTGTTGCGTTTTTGAAGGGGCTACCCACTTCTTTGTAAAATGTTGATTTGTTTCAGCCTGATTCCTCTACTAGACGCCGGGTTTCAATCGGTGGGTGTTGTTTGCCGTGTTAATTTTTGAATGTTCATCAAAATGGCAAAAGCAGTAGCGATTGTGAATCCATCCAACGATGACTGAACCAAACTGGAATGTAATAGAAGCAGAAAACTCTGACCTATCCATCCAAAGCGTCGAAAAGATCGGCGAGGGGTGGAGTTGTCTTGGTTATCTCGTGAATGAGAGCCAAGTCTTCAAGGTTCCCAAAGTCGACTGCTGGGACGAATTGGCAGCTGAGATTCTGTTCCTGGAGACTTTGGGCCAACAATTGCCGCTGGCAACTCCTCGTCCACTCCTCCATCGGCGCAATTCGGATGCTGTGCTGTTTGGCTATGCTGTCTACACCTATATTCCAGGTGAAGTCCTGAATTTGGACTCATTGACATTTGAGCAGCGTCAAGTCGCCATCCGCAACATGGCTGGCTTTATGCGCACACTGCACGACCTTCAACCAGGGTCAGCGTTGCGCCAAATACTTTATGTCGAAGATCACAGAGAGTTGGTCAAGACAGCCACTCGTTTACTTGAGGCAGCCGAAACAGAAATTGTACCCAATCTGTCTGTCCCAGAGATACTTGCGTTGCGACGCGAATTTGCTCAACATATTGAACAGTATCAGCAACCAAGTTTCGAGCCCTGCCTGCTTCATCGTGACTTTTGTACAGACAATATGCATATGGTGAATGGTGCCATTTCAGGCGTGATTGACTTCGGCAACATTGTCCTGGGCGATCCTGATATTGAATTTGCAGAGGTCTATGCCGAACACGGAGAAGCGGTTCTGCTGGAAACCGCGCAACTCTACGGACACAGTGAACCCCATTCCTTGGTAGAGAAGATGTGAAGATTGTCGATTGTCAACTCTGTTGAGGTCATTATCGATGATGCGGAGTATGCGCCTGATGGAGTTGTCGAGGGCTGTTGGTCGGATTTGCGAAAACTATTGCGGGAAACTTGATGTGGTCAGTACCTAATAGAGATTATAGGGATTGAAAAATTGGACATGGATTTTCTCAGAGTAAATCCGTGAAATCTGTGTTCATCCGTGTCCATCTTCTGAATCCTTATAATCTCTACTGATAATGATACCGACATGAAACAATCGTGATATGCGTATCATCCACAATGTAAATAAGGCGGTTCGAATCATCAATCCGTCTTGACCAAAATCCGGTCAAGCTGTGTTTAAGCGGTTCGGGTTTTCCAATACCTTCAAAGGGTGAACGCATGACGTCTAAAATCAGTCGGTTGATTTTTGTAAGAGTTTTCTTGTCTTGCGTTTGCCAATAGATGTAGTCCGACCAAGACTCGTTCGTCCAAGCCAGCTTCTTACTCATCAATTAGAGCATTCTCGAATGTCTGGCCTGCCCGATACTGCTCAATCGAACGCGCTAAATGGGCAGCGTTGGCTGGTGATTTAAGCAGATGGACGGTTTCCATCAAACTGTTATAATAGTCCAGCGACATGACAACTGCATCCTCGGCATCGCGTCGAGTGATAATAGTACAAATTGCATCGTCAACCACTTGGTCCAGCACTCTTTTGAGACTATTTCGCGCCTCGGTAAAGGAAACAACGTTCATTATTTTCACCTAAATAGACATGAAGTAGATTGATGCTACGCTTGTTCCAATTTTATCATGAACTCAAGACATGGTCAATATATTGTACATGTAGGATGCAATTCAGATCTGCGGCGAGATTCGCTTCATGCAGACAGAATGGTTCTCCGCTCGGCGTGGTGCGTTTTGAAAAATACCCGAGCTAATTGCACATCGATAACCGATTATGATCATCACAGGCATTGATTCAACACTAAAACTAGCAGCCAGAGGGGATCTATCGGCAGTTAAGGAAGTGCTCTCCGTACGTCCAGAACTCTTGAATGCGATGAGTGATGGGCACCATCGGACTTTGCTCTGGGAGGCTGCCAATGCGAATAGATTGGAAGTGGTCGAGTACCTGGTGGACAGAGGTGCTGCTCTCGATATTCCAGGTCGGTACAGGAGCGAGACATTTGTGCTGCTCACTCCATATTGTATTGCCAAGAAGAGGAAACGGGAGAAGATTGCCGAGTTGCTGATGTCAAAAGGTGCAACCATTGATGTCTACTCTGCGGCATTTCTGGAAAATCTTGATGTACTGGAGAATTTGGTTTCTCAACAGGCTTCTTTGGTGAACGCACGTCACCCTGATGACGCCGTCTGGGACGTGATTCCACTTCATTATGCAACCGCAGGAGAGCAGATGGAGGCGGCGAGATTTCTGATTGACAAGGGGACGGAGGTCTCTGAGCACTCTGAACTGCTCTTCGATATTGCCTGTAGACTCGGTCGTATGGACTTGATCCGGCTGTTGGCTGATGCAGGCGCAGATCCAGCCAGAGTTGAAGCCTTCTCTGTCTTATATAAAGGGGTGCTGGAGATAATGGAGTTCTTCTTTACGAATGGCGTAGATGTGAACAAGAAGAGCAAAATCACGGGTTGGTCGCCGATAGCCTATGTCTCACGGGGTGATAAAGGGGAGCATCCGGAGAGAGTTCAGACGTTGATTGATTACGGTGCGGACGTCGATGCGACAGGGCCAAAGGGCGTTACCGCACTCCATGCGGCGGCCAAAGCGGGATTCTCTAGCGTCATTCAAGTATTGCTTGATGCCGGTGCGGATATCAAAGCCCAGACTGACGCCGGAAAGACTCCACTCGAACTGGCAACAAAGCATAAACGAAGAGCTGCTGCAGAGCTCCTGAACGAGTACAGTGCGGTGTAAAGCGTAGTATCGTTGACAATTCTGTCACCATTCTTTATACTCACGGGCATCTGGCAATTAGAAATAGTATCAGTAGACCGCAAACGTGTCATTCTCGAGCGAAGCTGATCAGAGAGATTAACCGGGGTCTACCGGAGAAGCTTCAACAACGTTATGAAGAATTAATCGAATAGCGGATGGACGAAACAATGTCCGAAGCTGAACATGAAGAGTTCATGAACATCAATAGGCAAGTTGAAGCCATGAATGTTGAACGGATTACTCATTTAGTGGCTTTAGCCCAAACGCGTCAATTGACGCTTCCTGACGTATACTGCTCACGGATGAAAACTGGACATCTGAAGAAGCGACAGGATCGACCCGTGGCAAGTATAATGCAACAGCTTGGTACCTTATTTTTGCGCAACGAGAGCGTGATTCTATTCGTTCATGCAACTAGAGGGGGTTTCTAATCGGCCTCTAGATAGGATTTCAAGCAAATCAGAAGGTCACGAGAATAAGGATGTGAACTTAGCAGGTCAATCCGTGAAAGTGAGCCGTTCTGAAAAGAGAGAAAACCAGGTATTTGTAATAGATCTCGAACAATTCGTTTCTGCCGGAAAGGTTCAAATCTAGTATCCACGAGAGCTTGCTGATGGAAATGGCCTATCAAATTATGCGCCAAATCAGCCAAAAGGATAAGAGATTTTTTGAGCTAGAAATAGGGTCTTGCGACGAGAAGCTAAGTGTAACCCCATTTTATCATTACGGAATTGTTCGATTTCAGCCGCACCTCGATTGTCATAATATGAAATGAAGTGACGCTTGGATGGCAATTTGATGGTCGAAATGTAGTAACTGACACAAATTTGCTCGTTTTTCACTCTTTTTTTGAGAAAAATGCGTACAGGGCGATTAAACTTGATAGGGGATGGAATTTCAGCCAGAAAGACGTCACCGCAAGGATCCCATCGAGTCACCTGTTGCGCCCACAGATGGGCACGACGGTTGGAGTTGCCCTTCATCATAAATTGATAGTTGCGGTTGAGCAGCCACCGAATATTTTCTTCACTACCTGCACCGCCATCGGTGCGCCAGACGACTCGCTCGCGTTTTTTTTCTCGTCTAACTCTAATGAACTTTCCGTGGCAAGCACGGCTGGCTGAAACGATGGAGCTGTATGCTGACTCCCTGGATAGAGGTCTGACCAAACCGTTTCATGGTATTTAACCGAACTTACACGGACCAATTGGCGTCCCGTTGCGTTTTTTTGCCGCTAAAATAGCCTTTTTGACTTTTCTGTGCCTTTTTTGCCGCATGGTAATCCGGATAGGTCAAAGTCTAACCACAAGAACCCTCGCCAATCGTGGTTGTGTATTTGGCTTAGAGGCTTGCAGATTTCGCTGACCGCACTCTACCGATATTCATTAGAGTTAGGGCGTCTAATGTACGAGACATATTTGATTGCTCACTAAGCTGCTCCATCCCATAAATTTCGCAAGGAGTCTTTCTGGTCTGACCTTTGTATTGAACTCAGTCAGCGTTGCGCAACCACATAATATGCTAACCAGCACCTGTTCCAACTTACTTGCTGGTGTATATTCATACGTTTTGACCGGTATTTCGATCTTCTTCAACGCAGTTAGCACTTTCTCTTGATGGTAGTGTGCCAGCAACGCAGCTAATGGTGCATACTGAGTATTGCTGATCTCGTTCGTTAGTCCGAATTCTATTGCCATGAATGCCTCCTTGGATCGGGTATCTCTAATGAATTTCTTTGAGGCTATCCTTTTTTCGGCATTTTGACGAATTTGATCGAATAGAATCAGGCTCTTATTGCGTCAACGAATAGAATTCCCTTCCCGTTGCGCAAAAATAAGGTGGTATCTCTCAACCTGCCTATGTCTCGTGAACGAGTACCTGCGGCGATGCGGCGAACAGTCGTTGAGAGAGCTAAGTCCTGCTGCGAGTATTAACCTGGGAGAGCCGCGGCCAGCGATCGCAGTTGTTGGCGGTAGGCATCAAAAGCATGACGGCCTTTCTCCGTCAAGCGGTAAATCGTCAAAGGGGTTTCCCCCCGATAAGTTTTTTCTACTTCGATATACACTGCCTGTTCTAACTTCGAGATGTGGGCGGATAAGTTCCCTTTTGTCAATCTCGTTTCCCGCAACAAATAAAGAAAATCGGCACTCTCTACTGGATAGAGGGTGCCGAGAATGAGTAGCCGCGTCGGTTGATGGATGAGCTGATCGAGGTTGATGATGATGTCAAGCATTTGGGCCAATTCATTGTCATTCATGTTTGCTTGACAGCAACAACAGACTATTGTGCTCTCTTGCGAAGATCGATCGCCGTCATGAGGAGCAATAGTAGAGTAATCAGACAGAGAAATCATGCGCGAACCGACATCAATTGCCGAATCATCAACAAGTCTTTGGCGCAACCCTTCGTTCATCCGTCTCTGGTTCGCCCAAGCCGTGTCCAGCGCCGGTTCACAGGTGACGGCAATTGCCCTCCCACTTACCGCAGTCTTGGTGCTTGGTGCGACACCTGTGCAAATGGGATACCTTGGGATCGCCAGTCGCGCGCCCAGTCTACTCTTCGATCTGTTCGCCGGCGTATGGGTGGACCGTACGCGGCGACGACCAATTCTCATCAGCGCAGATCTTGGCCGAGCGCTTCTGATTGGGACAATACCCATTGCTGCCCTGTTCGGCTATCTGACGTTTGCACAGCTTTACCTGGTGGCCTTCGTCGTCGGTACACTCACGGCATTCTTCAGTCTGGCGTCCATCTCGATCCTGCCCTCTTTGGTCAAAGGTGAGCAGTTGGTGGATGCCAATAGCAAGCTAGCGGCCACAGATTCGGTCCTGTCGATTGCTGCTCCAAGCGCGGCGGGCGGACTTGTCCAACTCATCGGTGCGCCGAAAGCGCTCATTGCGGATGCGCTTTCCTACCTACTGTCGGCACTTTCTCTAAAAGGGATCACTGCTGCTGAGAAGCCACCAAGTCGTACAGAGCGACGCAGTGTGTGGGTCGAAATTGGTGAAGGAATCCATGAACTTGTGCGGACACCCATCCTACGTTCGCTTGCTGTTTCCGTGAGCATTGGCACGTTCGGGCTGGCTGTCCAAGAGACGGTGATGTTCTTGTTCCTCACGCATGAACTCGGCTTCTCGGCGGCGACAATTGGACTTGTCTACGCGTTTGGCGGTGGCGGTGCGCTTGGCGGTGCTTTGCTCTCGGGACGCGTGACGCGCCTCATGGGAATAGGACCAGCGATCGTTCTTGGAAACTTTCTCTGGGCGATTGGCGTATTGATCATCCCATTTGTCGGTGCGAATCTCCTGCTCATCGGTGCTGGACAGTTGGCGGCCAGAATCGGGGCTGCGATCTGGAGTGTCAACCAGATGAGCTTGCGTCAAAGCATTACACCTGTCGGTCTATTTGCTCGCGCAACAGCGGCCCGGCGTTTTCTCATCATTAGCTTGCAGATAGTGGGTGCAGCCTTGGGTGGACTTCTAGGCACGACTGTTGGGTTACATACGACCATGATTATCGGTGCAGTGGGACTGCTTGTGGGATTTCTGCTCCTCTTCTTTTCCACAGTGCGTACGATATCGGCAATGAGTGCACACGCGTAGCCTAGTGCATCATTTCAATTATTTTCAAAATGTATTCATTCGTCCAAAAAAGAACAAGAGAATCAATTCCTTCTCTGCCTACAGTAGCAAAGCCATACTTGCCGCATTAACAGAGCATCTCCTAAAATCTATAGGGGGAACTTGGACAGAGCGAATCAATAGAGATTTATCTTATCATTCTTTCAAGTCTGTACCACAAAGTGTGTAAATGGATTATGGTCACCAGGATATGGACCGCTTGTTTACACATCCTTTGGGACCGACTGATTTTTTCCAATAAAAAAGTCTTTCTACAAAGTGAGATGACTAGTGAATGTTGATATCGAGCCCACAACCATTCTGATTAGCGGTGGCATTGGTACTGGGAAAACAACCCTTCGATTGGCTGCGCCTCAATACTTTCGGACTCGTTTTGGTGAAACTGCGGCTATCGATATGGATGATATCTACATGCTCATCGATCCGGATTGGAGTCAGGAAAATGAGGAGTGGGGTCCTATCGCTTGCCGTGCTTGTGCTCTACTGGCTCAGAATTTCTTTGAACAGTCGTTTAAGATTGTCTTGCTAACAGGCAACGGATTATATCATCCAGAGGTAAACAATCTTTTCCTCGAAGTACTCTTACCTCATAGTCGGGTGTTTCACTTTACATTGGAACCCGAATTAGAAATCTTGATTGCGAGAGTGCGCAAGCGGGGAGATAGCGAGTCGCATCCGCCTGATATGCTTTCCTCTTGGCTTGAACTTGTTCGATCTCACCGTGGGCAATGGACGCAGGTCATTGATAATACCCATCTCGCTCCGCAAGAAACCCTCGAGGTGATTGCCCACAAGATTCAAGACCAGCAGGGGAGTCTCACGGACTTAATTTGTACAGATTGATGAGTTCGAGTCGTCAGTGACTGAGGAAAACCATATTCTCCCACAGAGCTTCGTATGGAAAATAGTGAATTGCTGAACAATCAATGAAAAAGAGCTTTCGAAATAATCTTCAACACGTCATCGACGTGTTCCAACTGCCTGGAATAGCTGTCGTTGTGGTTCAGGAAGGCGAGGTCGTATTCAGCGAGGGATTCGGCTATGCCAATCTTGAAGAACGGCAGCCTTTTACGGATGAGATCGTCTGTCTCGTTGCTTCCGTGACAAAGTCATTCACTGCGGGCTTAACGGGGTGTCTCGTGGATAGAGGCGTGGTCGAATGGACCAGACCCATCTGCGAATACATCCCCAACTTTAAAATGATTGATGAGTTCGCAACGAAGAAGATCACGCTGGAAGATATGCTCTGCCATCGGTCAGGCTTGCCGTGGCATGAGAATCTACTTGCATACGGTGTGGGACGTGAATTATCCGATTCAGGCCGTGCGTTTCGCGCTGATTTGCTAAAACGAATGGCTTACTTCGACCCATCCTCTGCCTTTCGAACAAACTTTCAATATCAGGATATCGTATACACTTGTGCAGGTGCGGTGTTGGAGCATGTAACCGATCAAGAATACGAAGTGCTTGTGAAACAGTATCTGCTGGACCCCCTCCGCATGAAAGTGAGTACGTTTGAGCGGGCGGAGGCCCGCAAAAGTGGCAAATTGGCACAAGGCTATGCGCTCATTGAGGGCAATATCGAGCGCATCCCATTTTGTGATACGCGCTATTTTGCGCCATCGGCGGGTCTATATAGCACTGCCAAAGATATGACGCAGTGGCTCAAGCTGCAACTTTCTCGTGGACGCTTTGAAAATAAGCAGATCCTCTCAGAGGAGAGTCTCGAGTGGATTCAGCGACCGCATATGCTGGAAAATCGCGCGTCTGGACTCGATGCCGGTGTGACGACGTATGGGCAGGGATGGCGTCAAAACAATATTCGTGGGCACCTCATCGTTACCCACGGTGGCTCGTTCAACGGCTACCGCACCTTTGTTGGATTTGTGCCAGAAAAAGCAGCCGGCGCCATCGTTTTGACCAATCTCCACTGGACAGAAGGCTCCTCGGCTGCCGGCATGATTGTGCTTGATCAACTACTTGATACTGGGGACGTGGATGGCCGAATCGCTTTCTTTCAGAAGCGCACGCAGCTTTTCAGAGAGTTGGAAAAAGAAGAGGCGCGCAAGTTTGAAGAAGGCCGCGATCTGCAGAATCCTCCCTCGTATGGTTTGGAAGATTATCAAGGGTATTATGTACATCCTGGTTATGGCGATTTCACAGTTGCACTCGAGCAGGATACGCTCTATCAAACCTATGATGGTCGCACCTATCCTCTCGTGCCCTATAATGGCGACACCTTTGCAAGCAGCTTCCAATCCACAGAAAACAGGCTTCTAGACATAACCTTTACTTTTGAAAGCGACGAGCAAGGGCATGTTGTTGCTGTATGTGTCCCGCTGATCCCAGATATTCCCACACCTCGATTTGTGAAAGAGAAGTAGTCCGCACACGAACGCACGTGCTACGATATGATATCCAATGGCGTTTTCAAAAGGATGTTTCCTCGTTGGGTAGCCAATGAGATCAAATCCTCGGTAAACCCACGCTTGCTATAAAAGACATAGAACAACTTCCAACCACTTTGCTTGCCCAACCAAAGAGATGCTTTATTTTCCAGTTCGTGAAAATAGCGCACACTCACTTTTCCTTCACGCCAACGGGCTTCGCCCAAAAGCGCCAGACGCTCGGCATAATTCACCCCTGCCAGATCGATTTGCGCTTTGGCGGACCACCAAGAGCCGATCTCTTCCGGCCAAAATGGAATCTCCTGCTGCACACTAAGCAAGGGCAGATGTTGACGGGCGATGTCCTCCCAAACCACGCCCACAAATTGTGCCCATGTTGGACGAATCAACTCATAGAGGAGTGCATCAGCTTCGTCATATTCCAAACGGCGCACATGGGGCAGCACATAACGTGCCCAAAAACGAATGTAGGCATCAATTAAATGCCATGTCCCCCACCGCTGACCTGTCTGACGGACGGAACCAAGCGGCACTCGATGTTCTACCCAACGCAGAGATTTTAGCAAATCGAGGTAGCTACTGACGCTATTCGATGAATCGATCCCTGCGGCGTCGGCGATCTTCTTCAACTGATGATTCCCTGCGGCAATAGCCCGCAAGATAGCGGCATACAACCGTGGCTCACGCAATTCGTCACGCAGCAACAGATCAGGCTCATTGTACAACATGCTACCACGGTTGAGCACCGAGAGACGAATGTTATCCCAAATGTCTCTCTGGTCGGAAAGCTGGCGCAGGTAGGCTGGCGTGCCACCAGCCACAGCATAGGCATCCACCATTTCAAGCGGAGTATAGTTAGGCAGAAATTCGGCGGCTTGCCAAACGGTCAGTGGCTGGACAAACAGCTGCCCGGTACGTCGGCCATGCAAAGGTGCGTCGCGCGCCAGCAAATCCCGCTCCATGACAGAAATATACGAGCCACAGATAATCAAATAGATCTGAGTATACTGCAACAATTCATCCCACACCTTTTGCAATTGGGATGCAAGACGTTGGCTGCTGCCGACAAGATAGGGGTACTCGTCAATAATCACAACGAGCCGTCGATTCTGTGCCAGTCGCCCTATCGCTTGAAATAGACCGAGCCAGCTACCATAGGTAAAAGCGTCATCAGCTTTGATATCAGGATTCTCACTTTGATAGACGATCTGCGAAAATTGCCGCAGCAACGATTCTTCTGAATCCAGATAACCCAAAAAATAGATCCCATGATGTTGGCGTGCGAATTGCGCGAGGACGGATGTTTTCCCCACGCGCCGCCGACCTGTGACAACAAGAAATTCTGCTTGCTGTGAATCATAGCGGTCGTCAAGAATGCGCAGCTCTTTTTTGCGATTGACAAAAGATTCCATGTTATCTGATTCAATTGCGTGTAAATCAATCTCACAAAACACTAATCGTAAAAAGTATAATCCAAAACAGTGTTTTGAGCAATTTGTGATTTATACATGAATTTCGGCAACGACCGTCCTCATTCCTTTCTTTATTTTATGCTCCATAAAGGAGGTGTCATCAACAAATCATAGCTCAAGTCGAATAGTGACGCCACTTAGTGCTTATCCGAAAAGTTCTGTGACGGTGTGATCTCACTCGAGAAACCGGTTGGACTCACAACCACTTTTCGGATAGGTTCTTAAACGTCGGACAATAGGATTGTGTTCTGTTGAAAGACAATTGTCCGGGGTGGTTCATTTTAGGCGGACAATTAGGTTTACATTTTTGCAAAGAGAAAAGGGGGTGGTTCATTTTAGGCGGACAATTAGGTTTACATTTTTGCAAAGAGAAAAGATGTTTATATTTTCTAATTTGAGCCATGCTCAGGCAGAAAATGACCTCATATAGATTTTTATCTATGTATCAAAAGTGTAAACCTAATTCTGAACCACCCCGAGAAAAGATGTTTATATTTTCTAATTTGAGCCATGCTCAGGCAGAAAATGACCTCATATAGATTTTTGTCTATGTATCAAAAGTGTAAACCTAATTCTGAACCACCCCAATTGTCCGATGTTTAAATGATGTGGCTATAAGTTTGTGTTTCCTTACCTAAAAAGCTCATACTCCCCCGAATTCACCAATTCCTTTATGCCTTGTAGGAATATATCGGGCGCGGCATAGGCTGGATGACGGTGCAGGTGTGCAACTGCCTGTTCGAGCGTTTGTACTTCTTGAACGCCTTGCTGCACATTCGTTGCATCTTCCGCTCGAGTGGGGTGAGTTGCCAAAACCAGATGATTGGGGTCGATGCGGCCTAATTCGATGGCACGCTTGACGCGTCGTCTACACCGACATTCATTGCTCTCATTGATCAGCCCACACTTTTGCTGCATAAAGCTGCGAATACTTTGCCGGGCACGTGAGAGACGTTTGCGAAATGCGGCGGGTGTAATATTGAGAATTCTGCCGCCTTGCTCACTCTTGATCTCCAAGATTTCACCAAGAATGTAGACAATGCGATGGTCGCGGTCCAAGCAAAGCAGAAGACCTTGCGTACAACTTAGCTTGACCTCCTCTTCCAGCAATCCTTGTTCAACTGCGTTCGTACCGGGGATTGGAGCATCGGAGAGACCGTCAGATAGATCGTCGCCAAACTCAGCAAAGGTCAATGGCTGCTGTTCGGCGCGCCGCTTACGCGTCGTTAACAGATAATTGGCCGCAACGCGGTAGGTCCACGTCTTGAGCGTGCTATCCCCCCGAAAGCTACCCAAATGGGTGATAATGCGGATCAAAATCTCTTGTGTGGCATCTTGGGCATCTTCGGGGTGAGACAACATCTTGAGTGCTAACCGATAGATATCGTCCTGAATCTGACGTACGATCTCTTCTAACGCCTGTTGCGATCCCTTTTTGGCTTGTTCAACGAGATCATCTAGTGTTGGTGGTTGTGCATTCACAATGTCTGTGTTGGCTTGCATTACCATATAGTCTTCGGACATAATTCGCACCTTTATCTTAATGGAACTCGCTCTTGATTGACAATGAAACAAGAGCGTAGTGAGTCCAAAAGAGGACATGCCTTAAACCAATAAGATACGTCCTCTCTTTCAAGCGAATTAACCAACTATTGCCTCACCCAAAGGATTATCGATAGCGACTAACCATGTCCCATCCGCGGCGCGGCGTAGAATGTCGGTGGAGGTGCCACCCTCTTCCACGCTGCTGCCATCTGGTGCTGTTCCATTGAGCCGCCACCGTGAACTATAAAGCGCAACGTCTCCGGTGACCAGAACCTCATAGGACTCTGTGACGAGCGTCGGCTTTAAAGCAACGATGTTCTCAATAGCTGGGCGAAGTTCTTCGGTGCCTCTGGCTACTTTCCCAGGTTCGATGACGAGTACCCCATCTGGTTCATACAATGAAACTGCAGCGGTGACATCTCCGCTGTGAAAAGCATTGATCAACTGGTTGACAGTTTCAACTGGTGTCTGTCCGGCCATTTTAAGTCTCCTGGCGTCTAGTGGTCTGTTCGTTTGCAGACCAGGATGATAAAGATTGATGCTTTGCAAGAAGCATTCACCCCTTTAGACTCATTTGTGACGGGAAGTGTGACCGAAAAAGCGGTGTAATTTCTGTAAATTTCAATTAATATCCAGGTGATAGGCAATTGAATGTTGTGCCACCTCGAAACCCATCTCCTGATAGAGTGTAACCGTTGCCGCATTATCACCAATCGACTCAAGTCTCAATGGACCTTGTCCCAGTGAGCGCAGCCACTGCATCACCGTCAGCGTGAGGGGGCGTTGCAGTGCGAGGTGACGAAATGCTGGCACAATACCGGGCGCATCGATCAGACCGGTTGGTCTTTCGCCTTCCTTTTGCTCTCCAACAAAGCCTCGGCAGATGCCCGCCACATTGTCATGGGCATCAAATGCGAGAAAGATATTTTCGCCTTGTGGCGCAGCGTCTGTGATCCAGGCGGTCACAGTTGTTTCAGGCGGCTTCTCTCGATTGATATGCGAATTTTCACCATGCCCCCATAGATCGCCATATCCTCCATAACATGCTTGCCAAAGTATGGACAGATCTTGTACCTCAGCAAAACAGCGCACGCTGAATCCATCTGGCCATTGAGGTGTCGCGATTTCAAGCTCGGCAGGCGCAATCAGTAACCAAGAGTCGCTTTTCATCTGAAACCCGTTCTTTTGAAGAAATGCTTGCGCGGCCTTGTCACCATCGTCAGTATAGATGAGGATATGCTCGGCCTTTAACGTTTGGGCGCGGGTTACTACACACGCCAATAGCTGACTCCCCAATCCTCGGCGTCGCCACGCTCGGTCTACCTCCACCCAGGCCAGGTAGCGCTCGGGAATGGTATGGTAGCCGAAACTTTGCCCCAATAGCTCCCACCAAGGATCGCCTGTCTCCTCGACGACCCATCGGTCTGTTTCTGGTCTCTGATTCGGCGCACGTAGCTCTTCTCGTTGTTGTGCAAGCGTGATAGGTGAGGCGTTTGGGTCGCTCGAGTGATTGCGCAAATTGACAAGCGGAGCGAGATCTCTCGACACGTTGAAATTGCGGATGGTGAAGTTTATGGGCTTATTGCCGCTTTTTATTACATATCCCGTTCTGTCCGCTTCAAGTATGGCAAAGAGAGCAGCAATTTTGCCAACCTGCTCTTTTCCATGGTTGAGTAAAGTACGTATAGGGTCGGGCATCCCATGTTCGACAGCAAATTGAGCTTCTTTTGTGATATGCCACAACTGCTGCTCAAAGCTCCAGAGATTCAAGCGTGGTACGTTTGACCATCGTGCATGTCCGATTGCCTCGGCATACCATCGCATGTCTGCCGCGATTGAGAGCAGTCTCGCACCATCTTCCTTAAGTGGATTGGCTTGTTCAACCAGTGATTGATAGGCGATTTCGAGTTGTGTTAACATTTTTGGCACAGATGGGCGTGGAGTTGGCTCAATTCTTTCGGTGACATAGCCCAGAATGGCGTCGCTTGTCACCCACCCATTTTTCTTCCCCAGGCTGTTGACGATGAGAAACTCTTCATCGCGGATGTCGCCGATGAGATGAATGATGTTGCTGCCACCGCGCCACTTTACCATGACAATATCACCAATTTGAAGCGATGTTGGCTCCATGACAGGCGAAAATGTCAAGATCTCCCCGTGTTTGATTGCGGCGCGCATGGAGGCGAAATTGCCGCCGTCTGCGAATGTTGTGATATAAGGTCTCTTGTTGTTGAGGGCCTCAACCAACGGATCTGGTCGTTTTCGTTTTGTCATAATATACCTCGGAGATTCCACCGGAATTTCCCAGAGAACTACATGCGCGTCGTGATTTCTCGGCCATTAGTTGGGTGCAACCATCAGACTTTTCAGAGCATCCACAGAGATGCGATGCATGTGCGCAATGAACAGAGAGCAAGTCTTCCTTGCGGACAACATGGTATACAACCCTACGGTATCGTACGACGATACTGCGATCGCCTAACGGCGCGTAACAAACGCATGTAGCAAGATTTTATACAGTTGTATTTTAGGTAGAAAATAGCCAGCGCGTTTAACCAGGCAACCCATATTCATCTATACTAGTATGATATAGATTTCTGCTGTGCCTGGCAGCGCTTCGCGCAATTTGTGCGTGTGAGGATCGGATACGCACCCCCCGATTAGTGAATAATTGGTCGCTCCATCATCATTGTATGATAGCAAGGACGTTGCTTTGCGTCAAGATTAAAGGATGGAAAAGTGGGGCAGTGCCGAACATTGCACGGTTGGGAAGCTGGATGGACAGGCTACAATCGCAAGCCACTCGCCGTCATACACCTGTTTAGTTTATTAAGTTGCAGTAGGGGGATGGGTTATAATGGGTGCGTTGAAGCCAGACAAAGGTCAAATAAGGATATCCAAAGGACATATGAACAAAAAAATCGCACTAATCACAGGCAGCATGAACCCGTTTACGAAGGGGCACAAGTATGTTGTGGATATGGGCCTCTTGGTCTTTGATTCTGTCGTTGTTGGTATTGGACACAATCCCGCAAAAGAAAAGCAAGCGCCGCTGTTTACCATAGAACAACGCATTCGCATGGCGAGTGCATCGCTGGCCGAGTATGGAGATCGCGTGAAGGTCAAAGAGTTCCCAGGAGCGGCTGTCGATTTTGCGGCTGAAGTGAACGCAACCGCCATTCTGAGAGGTATACGCAATGACATGGACAGCGCCGCTGAAGCCAACATGGCCCATGCCAATTCGCTGATGGCTGAACTGGAACTTGGTAGAACCATTCCAACGTTGTACGTGCCGTGCCCCCCGTCGTTAACAGAAATTAGTTCATCCAGAGTCAGAGAGCTGATCGAACTTCGACGCAGTATCGAAGTATTGCGACATTATGTACTTCCTGCGGTTGCAAATGTAATTGAAGAAGAAATATACAATAATCAGTAGAGCGCAATTCTGTCATTCTCGAGCAAGACAGGGAATCTTACGAGTGCTCTCTACGGATTGCTGACGGAATACTATATGTTTAGGCCAATTCTCATAATCTTCAAAGGTTTACCAGGTACAGGAAAAACGACCCTCGCAAGAAAACTCGAACAAGAGCTAAGATGGAATCAGATCAATCGGGACGACATAAAGGAGCAGTTATTGGATGAAAAAGGCGATATGCCCGATTTAGGACGCCAAAGTTATGACATTATGTGGGATACACTGGAGAAAAATCTAGCAGATGGCAAGTCGATCATCTGTGATACCAACATCAATCATCCGCTTGCACTACAACATTTCAGTCGGATTCAACAAAATACGAACGCCAGAATCGTGGTCTTGGAATGTTTCTGTCGCGACGAAGAGGAACACAGACGAAGGCTAGACAGTCGGAAACAGATGAATCTCTCGTCGTTTTGGATTGATAGTTGGGAGAAATACCAAGAATATCTCAAGTCGGATGATAATCAGGGCGATTATGAAATTCCCTACCAAGTGATAAGAATTGATACTTCGCAGCCTATTGAACTCCCGGAACTTGTGGCACAAATTTTTCAGGATGAGGGTTAGGAAGTCAGACCACGGGCCGAACGAATCGTGGCCAGGCAAACTGGTCAATTGCATGAAACCCAGAAGATGAATAAGATGATTGAGATGATAGGATGTTCATCTCAATCATCTTGTCACGTTCAGCAGTTTCTTGCACAATGGGCAAGAAACTGGTTGATAAGACAATCATGTTACATACTTTTCTCCAGCAACATAGCAATTTTTGTATATCCTTTTTCCCTCGCAACATCGTAAGCGGTCTGTCCATCGGACTTCTGGACCTCCCTATCTGCGCCGTGGGATAAGAGCAACTTGACCATTTCAAGTTGCCCATTGTGGGCAGCGCCAAGCAATGGCGTGAAGTTGCTCTGCTGTTCTGCATTTACATCTGCACCGGCTGCCAGCAGGATAGTTGCGATATCCAAGTGTTGACAAGTGATTCAGCTTTTTTCAACTTGCAATTCGATAAAAATCAACCACAATGCCTTCCGGGCCTTGAATCATTGCCGATTCTGTACCCCAGTCCGTTTTCACCGGTTCGAGTAGAACAGTTGCTCCTTTTTCTATGGCCGTTTGTACGGTTTGCGCAACATCATCAACTGCAAAATGTAGAATAATCCCCCTTGCCTTTTCTGTCGGTACCATAGCATCAGGACTCAACATGAGCGCGAATTCTCCTGAAGCTAAGTCGGCAAATCGTACATCATCGAATCTCAACTCCATTCCCGCAACTTCGCGGAAGAATTTGGCTGCCGCTGGAACATCTGAAACCATCAAATCTATGCTATTTAACTTGGACATGTTTTGCACGTTATCCTTTCGTAACCCATCGAACTAATCATCTATTCATAACCTGGACAGGCCAGAATCAAAAGGACAAGATGAATGAGATGAACAACCACTCATCTTGTCATCTTAGTCATCTCATTCATCTTGTCATCTTAGTCATCCTATCACGTTCAGCGACTTCTTGCCCGGTGTGCAAGGATTTGGTTGATAAGGAACTAGTGTTTTGTCAGATAAGTTATAATACGGTAAACTCTGCCAGAAAGTGACTAAAAAAACGAGGAGGCAGAGAGAAATGAAGCAAGTATATAAAGTTAAACTAAGTGATAAAGACAGAAATGAATTAAGGCGAATAACGGCAAAAGGAAAAGAGAACGTAAGAAAGATAAGAAGGGCACATATTCTGCTCTTGTCAGATGGAGGAAAAACAGACAGAGAAATCATGGAACGAGTGGGAGTGACGCGAGCAACGGTGGTGCGAATCCGCAAAAGATATGTGACGGAAGGGCTAACCAAAGCCCTAGAAGAGAGGCCAAGAAGCGGACGACCAGTCGAGATTAGTAACGAAGCCAGAGCCAAAATCACGGCACTAGCGTGTACGAAAGGACCAGATGGGCGAAGCCGATGGACTTTAAGGCTGCTAGCAACCACAGCGGTTGAGTTAAAGTTTGTGGAAGACATTTCGCATGAAACCGTGAGTGAAATTCTGAAAAAAACGAACTGAAACCCCATTTGAAGGTGCAGTGGTGTATCGGAAAGTTAACACCTACATACTTGTGGCACATGGAACAAATCTTGGACCTCTATGCACAGCCCTATGACCCCAAGAATCCTCTCTGGTGGGTGTTACGATGAAAAACCTTGTCAGCTCTTGGGCGATACAATCGTGCCGATTGAGATGAAACCAGGCAAGAAATGGCGCTATGATCATCACTATGAACGCAAGGGCATCTGTTACATCTTGATTGCTTACCAGCCACACACTGGACAGCGGGTTGTTCAGATTACCGAACGGCGCAGAGGCCAAGAGTATGCTCGCTTCATGCATGATCTCAAAACGAAACACAATCCTGATGCCGATTCATTACAGATTGTTCAGGATAATCTCAACATTCATTCACCCAGTTCCTTCTACACCATCTTTTCGCCTGAGGAAGCTTTCGCTCTGGCTCAGCACTTTCAGATGGTTTATACCCCCGTCAACGGGAGTTGGCTTAATATGGTTGAAATTGAACTCTCGGTTATCACTCGCCAAGTTCTTGATCGCCGCATTGATTCCAAAGAGCTTCTTGAGACTGTTGTCCTTGCTCTTGTCAACGAGCGCAATGAACAATCCGCTACCATTCAATGGCAATTTACCCCCGCTCTCGCTCGCCAGAAGTTCCAGCGTTTCTATCCTGTTTTGGATACCGATTCTGATGACCAACCTGTATCATAACTTATCTGACAAAACACTAGCATTTTTTCGAGACTACGCTCAAAAAAAGGGGTCCCTACGGGACAGTTGACACGAAGTGCATTTCTCCGATACGAAGTGCAGGTCAAGTGAAGCCAGCAAAAGCAAAGGAGAAGGGGTCATGGTAGTCAAGACAGAAATCCGCCCGCCGGTCGATGAGTTTAGCGAAACATATGCCGAGTACATAGAGGGGCAATATGATTGTGTCGATCGAATCGTGCTGAATGCCTATTGGTCGATGGGTCAAAACGGCGGCGGGTTTCGAGTCTGGTGGCGCAGTTGGCAAGGGTCGGATGACGGGCTGAATACGGCGAGGCTGATGCGATTTGCGCGTGAGTATGCGCGTCGGTTGCGGGCGTATGCGGAGGCGGAAGGGATACCAGTCATTGATTGTGAAAGTGGTGTACGCAAACATGAGCTTGCCGAGACCTATATCCCAGACGATCCAGCGTTTGTGGGTGTATTTGCGATCTTGGTGAGTAAATTTAGTGCACCGACGTGGCATGTCAAAGAAAGTAAGGATAAGAAGAGAATTCATTTAGAAAAGAAGTATCCTTTTGTCAAGCAGTACTGGTTTCATATCATGGACCCGTCGTGGGGCCATATCACGATCCGACTCAGCCCACATCCCCCGTTTGGGGCGCAGATATTCTTGAACGGGCATGAGTATGTAGCTCGTCAAGCCCAGAAAGTCGATATTACCTTGGAGAAGGAAAGCAATAGTTTTGCCAACATTTCAGATCCAGATGGGTTGGCCGAAATAGCAGATACCTTGTGCTCAGCGAGTGCGATAGGGCAATTGGGCCAGGTTTGCGACCGTTGGATTTACTCAACTTGCCTTCATTTTGCGCTCTCATTAGAAGACCAAAGAGCAACGAGATTCAAATACAATTACTCTGTCTATCAAACAGAACTGAGTCGAAATTTGATATTTAACCGAGGACCTCAAATGGAACAGATTTTCGATAGTGTTATCGACCATATGCGTTCTAGAATGGATATCAAAACGGTCAAAACCATCTTCGGTACAAGAGGACGTCCTCACTGGCGCAGAGGGAAAAAAACACCCCGTTTAGAATGTGTTATCGAGAAACCTATGGACGATTTGACAATCTTTAAAGTGCATTTCAGTTCACTGACGCTCAAAATGTACACCAAAGGCGAGAACACACTCCATATCGAGGTCATTGCTCACAATGTGAAACGGCTACCGCTACGGCGCTCTTTGAAATACTTCGGCGAGATCCTTGATTACCTAAAACCAGCCCTGACTCATTTTCTCAACACCATTCAGGCGATTGATGCCGCCTTTATTGACGATGGATTGCTTGATTCTCTTCCTGAGCCAGCATCTCTTGGTGCATCCAAACTCGCTGGCATTCATCTTGACCAACCTCGAATCCGAGCTGTACTCAGTTCCGTTCTTGCTTTGGCACCCGCACCTACTGGCTTTACAGCTTCTCAACTAGCTAACCAAGTCAAAGAGCGCTTTGCTCACCTTTTTCCTGATTATTCACCCCGTCAGGCTGCCTATGGTTTGAAGAAGCTGCGAGCTAAGAACCTTGTCACTCGCATCGGTAACTCCCGCAAATATTCGCCCACGCCTGATGGCCTTCAGGCTATTTCAGCTTTGATTGTTTTGCGGGACCATATCATCAAGCCTGTTCTTGCTGGTGCAGGTAAAACCAAGCGAGGTCCAAAGCCCAAAGACCCTTCGCTTTTGGATGAACTCTTTTCTGCCGTTCATCAGGCTTTCCGTAACCTTTTGCTTGAGTTCAGCTTTGCTATTTACACATTTTCAACATCCACAATTCTTTGTCGATATTGGTCCCGTAAGCGCCTAATGATTTTTATCAGGCGACCGATAGTCTGGTCGCATGTACAACAAGCGAAAGCCAAGGCGCTGAACATTCTTCAAAGAGATGTTATTGCCCTCTGTCCCGTCGAAATTGGTATCGACTGCAATGAGGTCACATCCAAGTTCGTGTGCATCGTGCAAACGCTGCATGATCAGAGCGATGTGTGCCCCACGCCCGCGATGAGCAAGATAGGTTGCTGCCCATCCCAAGTGGCCAACTCGGTTATGAACTTGGAGAATGCCAGCGGCAACTGCTGCATCACCCTCCCAAACGAGATAGTGATGCCAGCCTGTTTGCCCAACCGTCGCCGCCATCCACTCGATCATGAATGGTGGGAGGTCAAATGCTTCGACTAAGGTTTGGCCAAAGGTGAGCGCTTGGTCGGCACCGACCCGTTGAATAGTGAACGAGGTTTGCTGAAGGCTCGTAAGTTGATCTGCAAAGTAGAGGATTGCCGTGGCGCGGTCCTGCACAAAATTACGCTCATTGAGCCAATGGAGAAGCTCAACAGGTTTAGCAAGTGGGCTGACACTTAGGGTAAAGGGAACGTTCAATTGGTGATACCATATCTGGAGAGCATCAAGCGCTTCTTCGGTGGCTGGTACGTCAATGCCAAAACCCGCGACATGGTTGAAGTGCAGATTGGGGACATGGGATGCACCAACGACTATTGCCCCGTGCAGGTGCGTACGCTGCAAACCTAGCATCTGGTTCAGATCAGCTGGTGCCGCGGCGAAAAGAGCATCACGGCTCTGTGCTATTGCTGCTTCCGCGCGACGACCGATCTTTTGCATGTTCAAATCAAGAGAGAGTTCTTCCATTTGTACGCTCCCGTTATGGATTGAAAACCCGCTGTATTGCTTTAGTACAAAGAACGCTCATCGTTGTCCTCGTCTTTCCCCGTAAAATATATAATTCTCTTCCGCCTCATCATTTTCGTTGATTGAGATGATGTTCCCATCAGGATCGCTAATAACAAGCGTGCGACCAAACCCTTCGTCCAAAATATCGCGCACAATTGGTACATCGAGTCTGCGGAAGCGTTCTACCAGCCTCTCCAACGAGATGTGTGTGACAAAGCATAGATCAATGGCTGGATAGTCAACCCGAACGCGCCTCGGTTGCGTTCAATGCAATGCAATCACAGCATCTCCCAACTCTAACTCTGCCCATCCACCACCTTTTGAGCGAAGCGTCAAATCCAAGCCAAGCATCTGATAAAAAACAATCGACGCGTCAATATCATCGGCAAAAACGATCACCATGAGCGAGATATCCTTTTGGGCAGGCTTTGGCTCGGATGCTAGTACGGTGGACGGATCAAGATATTGATGCAGAGCCGTTTCTGCAATGTTTGAGAGCGACTGCTGGGTTTCAGCTGCATGAAGTTTGATTTGTTCAATCAATTCGGGAGAGAGGTATACGTTAAATTGCTGTTTTTTTGCCATGATTCCATTTGATTTCTGGATATCTCAAATGAAGACTCTGTGTTTACTAGTAAAATGCTATTATTGGTAGCATTATGCTAGCATATTGCTAGTATATTGTCAAGTACGAGTATAATATGGTGTACGTGCCACATTTTTGGGATACAGTCGGGCAAATTATGGCGACCCGACCGATCTCAGAAAGAACCGCACCAGATACGATATCCGTCGACATAGTGTAGTTGTCTGTAAAGCGTTTCATTTGTATTATGTGGTTTATCTGCTTGAACGGAACCGAATTAAGAGCGCGAGTCCAAATGCCAGGCAGCTATAGCCTTTCAGGAAAAGATTTTCCTGTCGTTGATGGCATTGCAGCCGGTCAGCTAGTCAGCTCTCTGGCTGACCGGCTGCAATGCTGACAAGCTACTATATTGCGTGGAAAAACATTATCTGAACATCTATAGAAAGAGATGGCAATCCAACTGATTCGGCAGGATCAAAAAAATGCACCATTTCAAAACCATTGCGGACTATTGTCATGCAATCCAGATTCCATCGCCCAAACATCATCACTTTGACATTCGCAGCTTTGAAGAAAACATGCCAACAGTTGTCCACGTGATGGAGCCTTTCCGGCATGAGTTTTACGCCATAGCAATTAAGGCCCAAGGCAAAGGGGCTGCATACACTGGACACCACAAACAATTCCCCACCGGCTCTACGATCTTCTTCAATTCGCCCTTCCAAATTCTCTCCTGGGATATCGTGCCTGACTGGGAGGGATACTACATCATGTTTACGCAGGACTTCATTTCACAGTCCAGATATTTCAGTGAACTGCTGGAGGATTTCCCATTCCTGCGGATTGATCGGTCGATCCCATTTGAAATTGATGAAAATGATCTGACGGTCGTTGTTCAGGTCTTCGAGAAGATCTACGCAGAGTATCACAGCGCAAGCCACGACAAATTCCAGTTGATCGAAGTCTATGTCTTGCTGTTGTTGAACTACATTCGGCGCTATTTTGCCGAACAGTTGCCGCCAGAAACAGCCGCAAAAGAGCTACGCAAAGCTGATTTAACGCTCCTGTCCCGCTTCCAATCATTGATCGAGACCAGCTTTCAGCCAGGCTTTATTGCACCTGAAGAGGTGAGCTTGCATTCGGTTGCGTACTATGCTGGGCAGTTGAATGTTCATCCCAACCATCTGAATGCTGTGGTCAAAACCATTTCAGGACAGACGGCGCTGCAACAGATCCATTATCACATACTCCAATTGGCAAAATCTTATCTGGCACAAACTGAGATGAGCGTCCAAGAAATCGCCGAATCACTCCACTTTGACTCTCCCAACTACTTTTCTCGTTTCTTCAAAAAGAACACCACAGTGACCCCTCGCACCTACCGTAAACAACCTCTTTGATTTGTCCCCTTTTTACTTTGTTTTTGCGTACCACTCCTGCGCCCCAATTGCTATGCTATAGGCAGATGTTCAAATAGAGTAGCCCGTAATGCAATCTTTCATTGACCAGCAATGACTGCGGACATTGGACTTTTGACTGCGGACTACTGAAATAGCAATCACAGAACAGGAGTGTTCACAATGAAAAAAGTGCAATTTGAGAGCGAAGGCTTAACGCTGACTGGAGCGCTCTACTATCCAGAAAATTTTGAAACAGGACAGAGATACCCCGCCATTGTCGTTTCTGGAAGCTGGACAACAGTGAAGGAACAGATGGCTGGTTTATACGCGGGAAAACTTGCACAAGCCGGCTTCATCACGCTGGCGTTCGATTTCCGCAACTTTGGGGAAAGCGAAGGAGAGCCTCGCTTCTACGAAAATCCGGCAATGAAGGTGGTCGATATCCGAAATGCCGTGACCTATCTGAATTCTCTGCCAGAGGTCGAGAGCGAACGCATCGGTGCCTTCGGTGTCTGTGCTGGAGCTGGCTATACTTTGGTCGCCGCGGCGCAAGATGAGCGTATCAGGTCAGTGGTCACAACCGCTTCCTGGCTGCATGATGCCGAAGCCGTCAAGCTCTTCTACGGTGGAGAGGAAGGGGTCAATGCCAAGATCGCCGCGGCGCAGGCGGCCAAGCGCAACTATGCAGAAAATGGCGTCATTGACTACATTCCAGCAATCAGCACAACGGATGAATCAGCTGCCATGTTTGGTCCATATGATTACTACCTAAACCCAGAGCGCGGTGCCATTCCCGAATGGAGCGCCGACAAATTTGCTGTGATGACCTGGGAGGATTGGCTGACATTTGATCCCACAACGTCCGCCAAAGATGTTACGGTCCCCACCTTGATGATTCATTCTGATGGAGCCGTTTTGCCAGATTATGCAAAACTTTACTTTCTGGTAAAAGAAAAGAGATGAGAAATGTGACAAAAAGCGGTTAGCAGTTCATCCTAAAGGTAGAGAAACCAAAAAGGAGGAAGGAATGCTAACCGCGCCAGAAATAACTATAGCAGTACTGATGAATGTATTGCAAGTAACGCCGATGGGAACAAACGTAAATGTAATGCGTCTGATGTGGGCAATGCGGAATGGGTCGTTTCTGAAAAGTCGAGGAGCAATCCATAGCGCATTGAAAGAAAGCGGGTTTGAAGATGAGGAGCTCCGGCGAAGCTGGTGGAGCTTTCGATATGGATCATAGGATATCACAAGTCTGCTGGGGTCGTGGCAAGAAGTGGAGTGGAAAGGGAATGGGAGGCAAAAGTTAGAAGGGTACCGAGTGAAAAGCATAGATATCACAGGGTTCTGGCGACCGAAGCTGCAAGGGAAAGTGAACCGACTCTATAACTCAACGGCTCGTCGGGCCCGCGCTCATCTTTGGAGTGATGATAAGCTCGGGGGAGATAGGCGGGAAGCGAGTGCCACTGCTCAAGGCAATCATGAGATGCACGGTTGGAACAAAGGAAAGTGAGTTTCGGAAAAAGCTGCTGAAAGAGACGAAGAAATCACTGGAGTCAGACGAAGTGGCGGTGGTCGATGCCGGGTTTACAATCAGAGAAATGCTAGAAAGCGGCATAGACCGATTTGTCCTGCGGGAAGCCATTAACTGCACAGTGCGCCGCAATGAGTTCCCCAAACGCAAAGAAAAGGCAGACCACCTGAATATGGTGATATTGTGCGTCCGCTCTCGCAGCTATAAGGGAAAGCGACTCGAGGCTACAACTCCGGACTCGTCTGGTCGCTTTTCTATAGTGGTCGCCTGATTTGCTATCAAGCATGGCACAATCTCGTCCCCAGAACAACCAAGGTGGATACAGCCAACCGTACCTACTCGATTTACGTCATTCAGGATCCGGCCTACAACACACCTTTGGTTTTGGCGACCGTTATGACTTTGCAGCCTGAAACCATTTATCTTGTCTACCTGGAACGCTGGCCTGTTGAACCTCCCCCCTTGGCTTCCAAGCAGATGATTGGCTTACATCGTCAATTTGTTCATGCCGATGAGGCTTGTTTCCGCTTACCTGAACTGGGGCTGCTTGCTGGCAATCTTCTTTCCCATTTAGCCGCTTCTCTTCCTCCCATACCGACTGGCTACTGGGCTCGAGAGCCTCAATCCACTCCCGGCAGGCTGCGCCGTGTTCTCTCGAGTGCTCTTTTTCCAACTCCTGACCAACTCGACCCTGACTTTCGGAAAAAGGCCTCGGTTTCACACCATTTACCTAAAGGCGTTCTCGCTCATCGCCGCCTCAATGCCGCTGCTTAAACTAGCCGAGCACTATTTTTACATTTTATCCCGTTTTTTCAGGGTGGATTCTTTTTTCCGCCCCTTTCGGTTTGCCCTTTGTCACTCAAGCCTTTACCAGAAAGTAAAGCAAAACAGTACTTCGCCAAATTGGGCGCTGAGGATAAATCCCTCCACTGGGTTGAGACCGATTTGGCATCTCCGTTTCACCAATTTAATTTCTATGATCAAGACGATGAGGTCAATCTCTCTGTCGACCTGGCACAAAAGTGGTTTGCGACAAAAATGTGAGCGTTTCAATTTACATAAGAGGAGAAATTTCAATGTTCAGAACAATACTGATGTTAATCCCATCTATTTTGTTAGCTGGCTGTACCACAGCTTCGCTGGCGCTGACGACACCATCTGATGTTCTGCCTGTATCTATGGACCAATACAAGATACTGGTCGAGAAGGACGCCGTCGTCAAAACCGTCACGCAACTGTTTATTGCAACCGATGAGCTAGACTGGGATACAGTCAAAGCCATCTTCAGCGACGAAGTCCTCTTTGATATGACTTCTTTGATCGGCGGCGCTCCCCTCACACTTAGCGCACAGTCGATTGTTGATTCGTGGGATGAGGGGTTAAGACCCTTAGAAGCGGTTCACCATCAAGTCGGCAACTTTGTTGTTGAGATCAATCCAAGCAGGGATGAAGCGACCGTCTTTAACTACGGGATCGCTAGCCATTATCTACCCAATCCCACCGGGCAAAATACGCGCACCTTTGTTGGTACTTATATGTTTCATCTGGTGAAAGTGGAAGATGCCTGGCTAATCGATGAATTCAAGTTCGATGCCAAATATGTCGATGGCAATCTTGATCTAGAGGCCGATGCGACAGGTGAGACAAGTGAGGAATGATGCGATACAAGTTATTAGGAAAAAGTGGCCTGCGTGTATCCGAATTGTGTTTAGGAACCATGACCTTTGGCGAGTCCAGTCTGTTAAATTCATAACCTGGGTATGCCAGAATCAAGAAACCTCACCCAAGGCGCAAAGTTTCGGGCGGGAGTTTTGGAATTGCTCAATGCTGCAAGGAACCCAATCATTTCCAATGCAAATCCACTCTTGGCGGCTGCGCGGCTTGGCGTGAGATTTTCTTGCTCAGAGTGCAAGGCTTTTGCTGATCAATCCCGAATAGATCTGAAAGAGAGAATGAACTATGACACACGAAATGATTATCAACACAGTAAATCAAATGGCCCTCGCAGCTGACCTACGTGACTGGGAATTATGTCGCACTTGTTTTGCCGATCGAGTCTATGTTGATTACACTTCTTTGGCAGATGGTGAGCCAGCAACGATACCGGCGGATGCTTTGATGGAAGCGTGGCAGGCGTTGTTGCCAGGGTTCACAGCGACCCAACATCTGATCGGCTCGCACGTTGTAGATCAGCAAGGCCATACAGCCGAATGTCGCGCCCACTTTCAGTCAACCCATATCCTTGACGATGAGCAGTGGGTACTGGGCGGTCACTACCAATATCGACTGCAACGCAGCGACAAAGCGTGGCGAATTACAGCAATCACTATGACTGCTCTTTGGTCGGTTGGCGACCAGGCCAAATTATTCCAACTAGCAACGGAACGCGCAAGTCAGCACTAAAGGAGGCAAACCATGTCTACCCAACAGCCAATTGCACTTGTCACGGGCGGCAATCGCGGCATCGGCTTGGAAGTCTGTCGCCAGCTTGCCGAGCTGAAGTACACCGTCATTCTTGGCTCGCGTGATTTGGCAAACGGTGAACGGGCCGCCGCTCAGCTCAACACCAAGCATGTGGTCCCATGTCAACTGGATGTAAGCGACCCGACCAGCATTGACCAGTTACATGATTGGGTCTCATCTGAGTTTGGCCTGTTGGATGTGCTCATCAACAATGCCGCCATTCACTATGACACATGGCAGCGGGCAATCAACGCCGATTTGGCCGTTGTGCAAGAAGCATTTGAGACCAATGTCTATGGTCCGTGGCGGCTCTGCCAGAAATTTATTCCATTGCTGCGCAAAAGCGCCCGTCCACGCATTGTCAACGTTAGTAGCGGCGGGGGCGCGCTCAACGGCATGGGTGGCGGAACGCCTGCCTACAGCATGACCAAAGCTTCTCTCAATGCACTCACGTTGATGCTGGCGGATGAACTACGTCAAGACCGTATATTGGTCAATGCGATCTGTCCCGGCTGGGTCGCAACCGATATGGGCGGCCGAGGCGGACGTCCTGTTGGAGATGGTGCGAAGGGCATCGTTTGGGCGGCTACGCTGCCTGATGATGGCCCGACAGGCAGCTTTTTTCGAGATGAGAAGACTATTTCGTGGTAAAGAAGAGGTCACCATCAGCGTCTGCTGTTAGAGGAATCGCTTGAGGCTCAAGCAGTAAAGTCATTTTCACTCATCTGTAGATAGATATCTTCATAAAATTTGCAGAATGACATTATACCAGAGTTTCAACTAAATTAGTCAATATTTTCCTGGCAAACTATGTTCCATCGATAGGAACAGAGTAATGAGCAGAGTCTATGACACACATAAATGAAAAATTCGCTGCGGCCATTTTGTTTGGGGATCTAACAGTCGCCGAGGAAACTTTAGAGGCCCATCCCGAGCTTGCCACTACAATTCTGTCCCACCCTGATATAATGGATAGTTGTGCGGCCATTATCTTGGCTTCGTCGTGTGGCCCATCTACGTTGGTCGAGAAGCTGATTGAAATGGGTGCCGATCCGGAGACTTGCTATGAGAAAGAGGGTTGGCGACCGCTGCATGTGGCTGCCATGAGAAACCAAATCGATGTAGCGAAGGTTCTTCTGGGGGCGGGCGCGGCTGTCGATTCTGAAGATCGAAGACGGTCGGCACCGCTGCAATGGGCACTACGGGCACGGCATTATGATTTTGCTGAGTTATTGCTTCAACACGGCGCCAATATTGATTGTCGCTGGCGAGATGGATATTCGTTTCTGCATCATGAGGCCAAAGATGGCAAGAATGAACCGCTGAAATTTATGCTGGATCATGGTGCAGATCCGAACATCCGCGACCATCGCTTTGGCGCTGGAAACACACCACTGCATGGCGCGGCGCTCCGCGACCGAGCGAATGCAGCCGCTATCTTGTTGCAATATGGGGCACAGGCGAATCTGAAGAACGATGAGGGCTTAACGCCCTTGGATATGACACAACTTTCAAAGAAGAAGAAGGTTGTTGAGCTGTTAAAAAGACATGGCGGAAAATATGGTACAGAGTTACCGGAATAGGCGAATAAAGCTGCTCCCCACGACGCTAATCGCTAGTTTTTTAGTGGCAGGTTGTCTACTCACCTTGGATCCAAGCGTCAGTTCCATAAACAGAACTGCACCGCAGCAAGCGTGGGTGGTCGGTTATGGCACAAACCAAGGCGAACATGTAATCGAAGGCGTCCAAACGGCAGACAATGGCTACATTGCCGTTGGCAAGACCTACGAAAGCACTGGTTCCGCGGCTGATATTCTGATTGTCAAGACAGATGCGGACGGCGTATTGGAATGGCAGCGCGCGCTTGGCCATCAAGCTGGACAAAGCGGGCCAAACGGTCTGGACCCGTATCTATGCCCACGCAGGGCACGGCGCAATTCGGAGCATTGACGTCACCGAAGATGGTGGCATTGTTGCGACTGGGTACGCAGATTATGCTGAGGCAGAAGTGCCGTTCATTGCAGAGGAGGCGGAGGGATTCATCCTGCGGACAGACGCAACTGGAGAATTGATTTGGCAAAAAACGCTGCCCTTTCCACAAGGCACAAAGGTCAAAGTGGATCGCCACCACGGCGGCTTCATTCTCTGCTCAACGGCATGGACGTTTTTGGGCGGAACGGATCAGCAAGATGCGTTTCTAATCAAGACCGATGACATGGGCAACGTGATCTGGACAATGTCCTATGGTGGCCCCGAATATGACCAGTGCTATGACATGGATCTAACGCCCGATGGATACGTGTTGGGTGGCCATACAACAAGCTATGGCGAGGGTGGCTGGAATGCGTGGCTTGTGACGGTTGATCCCCAAGGCGAACTGATTTGGCAGAGATCCTTTGGCGAGCCGCTTGGGGGGAGTCCGGATCTGATCTTTGATGAATGTTACGGGGTCAAGACGACGCCTGATGGTGGGTTTGTTATGGCCTGTGGCACTGGTGTCGAACCGGAGAATGTTCAGAATGAAGATGATCCGCTCAATACGTGGGCAGCGTACATCATCCGAACGAATTCAAGCGGGAAGCTGCTGTGGGAATACACCTACCATACACCTGGTCAGGGTCATAATGCGGCGGAGTACATTAGCCTGACTCGTGATGGCGGGTTCATGATCTTCCTGGATTCCGACAACCTGGGCCAAATGCGGATGGGAAACTTCGGCTTTTTGAAACTTGCCCCCGAACTTAGGCCAATAGATAGTCAACAGAACTGACTTACGAAGTCACAAACTCAGTTAGCTCGCACGTCTCGGGATATTGGAATGCCAACACAATATCTTCTTTGGAAACAACATTGGACAAACTGATAGAGATTTTTAGCCTCCCGACCAACTCAGATTTTGCGAGTTCGAGCTTGGGGCACATGAATGAAACATGGATTGTGTCGTCTGCGGGCGTAAATCGCTATGCGCTGCGAAAATACAATCCTAGTCGGAGTGCTGCCGACGTTGAAACCGAGCATAGAGGGCTGAAGATTTTGGAGGAATTGTTTGGAAGTCTGATTGCAGCACCATTGATGGGGAAGAATGGTGCCACAATTCAAACCATAGATGATTCCTTGTTTGCTCTGTTCCCATTTAAAGAAGGTGTGTCTCCATCTCGCAAAAATTCCATGCATATTCGGGTAGCGGCAAGGACGCTGGCCTTTTTGCATCTGAAGCTGTGGCACGAACGCCATCTCTTTGCGTCAATGTTGGCGAATAGGCCGGCGATTACCATCGATAGATTCCTTCCAGCAAAAGAGATATATGATCGGTTGGCATCTCAATTAAATCCGAGTCGTTTGGCTTCATGGAACATTTCGTACGACTTTTTCTCAGCTTCTGAGAAGCAAGCGAGCAGGTCGTTCTCTTCACTAGCTCCTCACATCCAAGACAAGCATCTGATTCACGGTGATTTTGGCTTGACGAATTTGCTCATCGATGAGGAGTCTGGTGACATTTGTGCCGTTCTTGACTGGGAAGAGATGCGATGGGATGCGCCCCTTTTTGAACTGGCTGGTGTACTCCCTTTTTACGATCAGGAGCACTCGAAGGGAAGCGAGATATTTCTGACTGAATATCTTTTCGAAATCCAACGCTTGAATCATCCGAACAGAGAATCTATCATCGTCGCTCTTGAGTATCTAGACGATGCAAAGTATCTCACAAATTACTTGGAGCTAACTTTGATGATTGAAAGCGGCCATTTTGAATCCGACTACATTCGGTTTCTATGTGAAATGATGATGTGACAGTTGAGCAATCGATGCAGAACAGATCAGAATGTTTCTTCTGTCTCCTGATGACAGCTCAAACCATCTATTTCTCATAGTCACATTATTCTTTACTTTCTGGTAAAAGAAAAGAGATGAGGTGAGAAATGTGACAAAAAGCGGTTAGCAGTTCATCCTAAAGGTAGAGAACCCAAAAAGGAGGAAGGAATGCTAACCGCGCCAGAAATAACTATAGCAGTACTGATGAATGTATTGCAAGTAACGCCGATGGGAACAAACGTAAATGTAATGCGTCTGATGTGGGCAATGCTGAATGGGTCGTTTCTGAAAAGTCGAGGAGCAATCCATAGCGCATTGAAAGAAAGCGGGTTTGAAGATGAGGAGCTCCGGCGAAGCTGGTGGAGCTTTCGATATGGATCATGGGATATCACAAGTCTGCTGGGGTCGTGGCAAGAAGAAGTGGAGTGGAAAGGGGAATGGGAGGCAAAAAAGTTAGAAGGGTACCGAGTGAAAAGCATAGATATCACAGGGTTCTGGCGACCGAAGCTGCAAGGGAAAGTGAACCGACTCTATAACTCAACGGCTCGTCGGGCATTGCCCGCGCTCATCTTTGGAGTGATGATAAGCTCGGGGGAGATAGGCGGGAAGCGAGTGCCACTGCTCAAGGCAATCATGAGATGCACGGTTGGAACAAAGGAAAGTGAGTTTCGGAAAAAGCTGCTGAAAGAGACGAAGAAATCACTGGAGTCAGACGAAGTGGCGGTGGTCGATGCCGGGTTTACAATCAGAGAAATGCTAGAAAGCGGCATAGACCGATTTGTCCTGCGGGAAGCGATTAACTGCACAGCGCGCCGCAATGAGTTCCCCAAACGCAAAGAAAAAGGCAGACCACCTGAATATGGTGATATTGTGCGTCCGCTCTCTCGCAGCTATAAGGGAAAGCGACTCGAGGCTACAACTCCGGACTCGTCTGGTCGCTTTCTCTATAGTGGTCGCCTGATTTGCTATCAAGCATGGCACAATCTCGTCCCCAGAACAACCAAGGTGGATACAGCCAACCGTACCTACTCGATTTACGTCATTCAGGATCCGGCCTACAACACACCTTTGGTTTTGGCGACCGTTATGACTTTGCAGCCTGAAACCATTTATCTTGTCTACCTGGAACGCTGGCCTGTTGAACCTCCCCCCTTGGCTTCCAAGCAGATGATTGGCTTACATCGTCAATTTGTTCATGCCGATGAGGCTTGCTTCCGCTTACCTGAACTGGGGCTGCTGGCTGGCAATCTTCTTTCCCATTTAGCCGCTTCTCTTCCTCCCATACCGACTGGCTACTGGGATCGAGAGCCTCAATCCACTCCCGGCAGGCTGCGCCGTGTTCTCTCGAGTGCTCTTTTTCCAACTCCTGACCAACTCGACCCTGACTTTCGGAAAAAGGCCTCGGTTTCACACCATTTACCTAAAGGCGTTCTCGCTCATCGCCGCCTCAATGCCGCTGCTTAAACTAGCCGAGCACTATTTTTACATTTTATCCCGTTTTTTCAGGGTGGATTCTTTTTTCCGCCCCTTTCGGTTTGCCCTTTGTCACTCAAGCCTTTACCAGAAAGTAAAGATTATTTAAACTTCGTACTTTCGCCCGCAATTCTGCCAGAGCAAAAAATGCTACGAAAGTACGGAGTTTAAGTGACTTCTCTGTCAGGAGACAGTCGAAACGACGCAGTATCTTATTTCGGTTGTGGAAACAGGTTTGTATCAGTAAAAAGCTCCTGCGCCGCAATGCGGTCACCCTCAAACGTGAAGATGTCGCACATGGGAATCGTGGCTTGTCCAGGCGAGGTCATGTGATAGATAGACAAGTGTACAACCTGGTCACTCTCGGCGATATATCTCGAGTTATCAACCCAACCACCAAATCCTACTAGGTGATTGACGTAGTCGTCAGGGTTGTCAAAGGTGCCAATGGGGCCTGTGAACGTGAAGTTATCGGTCAACAGTGAACGCAATGTCGTGGCATCCTGATCCGTCGCTGCTGCGTAGAATCGGTCGAGTGTCTTTTTCTGTTCGAGCTTCATGTCTGCTAATTCTCCTATTGTTGCTTATCGATTGAAAAATGAACCATGGATATGAAGTGTAGGTGTGTCAATGCTGTTGTTGCAGCCTCCTTTCATCGATTATTTGATCGCTGTGTCAGTTTAGGCTTGCGGAAATCTTGAAAGAGGCACACGTTCGATCGGTAGCTGAATTTCCGCAACCATCTCCTCTTTGCGGCCCTGTTGGAATTGCAGGAATACCTCTCGCCCGTTCCCAATAACTCGATATCCGTTCTCTTCGATCCAACGGGCGAGAGAATGATAGCAAGCCGAGCCTAATTCGCCTGGTCCGACGCGGATGGCTGTCGCCATGGCTTCGACAGCTGGCAACGTACGGATTTGCACATCGTATCCATCGCTATCGAGTCCATCCAGAGTCACAATATCGTGCTCATCTGTGTCGTTCAGAATGTATCCAACCTCTGCATCAACCTCCTGATCTTCCCAACCATCATCATGAATAAACGCGATCATGTGGCTTAGCGAACCTGAAGGCAGCATTCTTGGTAGAAGGAGCGACATTTCGTACATCAGTCCATAAAACCCCGACATATAGGGCAGCACTTCCCGAACAGTGAGGATTCGCTGTGCGGGAAAACTCTTGAGGACAATATCATAACCGAGCAATGTGCCTTGGGTATCAATCTGTTCAAGGCGTGAGTTGATGTAGCGTAATTGCATCATCTCTTCCTGCACACTTTGCTCAACCTGGGATTTTTTCAGGGCTAGCATGCCGCGAATCTCCTCGATGGATATGGAGTCGTTCATCATTTGCGTGATCTGCTCTAGCGTCAAACCAAGCTCCTTTAACACCAAAATCTTATTGAGGCGTGGTAATTGAAGAGAGCTATAGTAGCGATAGCCATTTTCTTCGCCGATGTGCTCGGGCATGAACAGTCCAATTTTGTCATAGTATTGCAGCAGCCGCTTGGAGACTTGGGCGATTTTGGAAAATTCTCCGATGCGAAACATTGATTTTTTCCTCCCAACAATATAACCCGACTATAAAGTATGACGTAGCGTGATGGTCAAGGTGGAAATATGAGAATCAGATAAGAAAGAATCGGTCAAGGGCAACTTACTTTTAAGCCATGCTAAATTGTAAATGATCCACAGATGGACGGAATTGACTAGACTTTCCCTCTTCTAATCCTGTTCATCCTGTCAATCTGTGGATCGTTCTTTTTGGGAATCGCCTTAGTTCGTAAGAGTTTTCAACTGGCGTCAATCCGAGGTGTCTGTGCTTTTTGCTCAACCACCAAACTTACGCTACAATTTATGTATTATGATCGGTTAAACTTAGTCGTAACAACCTCAAAATTGTACTTCCTGGCTCTGTAGAGTCCACGAATATACGTTTCATTTATACTTTGCTCTGTATGAAAACTGGAGCTTGTTTCTCTGGCAGAGCTACTGATACTCCGGTTTTTATCACAACTGCGGTATAGTCTAAGAAGGCGGAACACATTCATGGCCCCCACAGTTGCCATGGTATTAGGCCATTCCAGAGAAATAAATCCCGAATGCGCCAATTCGACTTCTCTGGAATGGCTTGCGCTTTTCCAGATCAAATTAGGGATTTTAATTGTTGGAAAAGCCTTACCTCTTTTGCATATCCAATTCGCACTTTGGTGCGAATACTTCTGTCGTATCAAGCGTTCAGAGAATAGCACTGTAAATCAAAAAGAACAACCGTTGAAGCGTTGATCTACTTTGGAACGATTCCGACCGTGCAAAGCGCAATGGATCAATGCGCGCCTTCGATCCCCAGAATGTCTGTTGGATGTAACTAGGCTTTTGAAGGTTTGAACAAGAAGGAAGGTGACCTCATGCAAGGTGTATATGAAGCAGCAGAAATTTATCATTACGCATTTGGATTCAGAGACACGGCTCGTGATGCTGGCATCCTCATGGCAGCTTCTGATCGCTTCAATGCCTGACCAACGAGGAGTTCTTGCGACACTTGGACAGCGTACATATGCACCTGAACCCCGACGGGCTCTATGTTCTCGAGTGGTGCATTGACTATACTCCGTCAGTTGAGCGAAGAGACAGTTGGATAGAGGAAAGTCCATTCGGTGAAATTCGTGTCAACTATCACACACTGCAAAAGTCTCAGTAGATCCAAATTTCAGGTTTTGAGAGAGAATTCTGGCTAAACAGTTGACATAAATACAAATTTGCCGGTCGATATCTAGTTTTTGCGTTAGATTTGGGCGATTTTCAGATATGAAATAGGTTGTTTTCTGTAACCGAAATCTGAATAAATGACTCCAAAATCCCTGCAATCTCGACTGAAAATAGCCAAAAACGCCAAATTTGGATCTACTGAGTCTGCCGTTGACCAAATATTTGAGGAGAGCATGGAGTTTATGGTCAATGGCGAGCTTGTGGCTTCCTCGACCGACTCCATTTACTTGCGGTATCCCAACGAGTTTGAACTGTTGGTACGGTCGAGCTCAGCTCATTGGGAGATTGCTGGCAGCTACAATGATTGGGATCTAGATGCACCCCTTTTGGGGACGAATGAGATCAACCGCCCGCTCTGTATCTTAAGAAAACGGGCTGAATAAGAACACAACGATCACCATCTAAAAACAATGGGTTTATCTAAGAAATGAATGCAAACCGATGCTTTACGTCAGAGACGAAACATTGTATTTGCACATTTCCGTCTGGTGAGCGAAACAATGATAGTTGAGGGGGATGGCAAAAACATGAAAACACTCGAAACAGAACGACTGATTATTCGTCCTTTCACAATGGATGATCTGACAGATGCTCATTTGCTACTTGACCAAGATATTCAGTGGGCTGGACCAGATTTTCCAATCGCAAAACGCCGAGAGAGACTTCAACGCGACATCTACCTGGCCGAATGGGATGATGTCGGAAATCTCTATGGCTATCGGGCGATAGTTCTAAAAGAAATCAATGCGATTATTGGGTTTTGTGGTTTTTTGCCTGGATATTACTCACCAGAGATGCAAGCGCTCTTTTTGCCCCAACTTTTTGGTGAAGAAAAAGGCAAGCCAAGCAAATACGCAATTGATGCGCTTGAAATTGGATATGCTTTGGCAAGTCACCACCGTGGTCGGGGCTATGCCACTGAAGCAATCAAAGAAATCCTGAGATATGCCTTTCGTATCCTCAAAGTTGAACGGGTATATGCCTCAACAAACCGGAGCAACAGAGGCTCAATCGAACTGATGAAACGGGTCGGGATGCGGACTGCAAGCAACCCTCAACACCCAGAGCTAGATTGGCCCAATGGACCAGGGGTACTCGGTGGTATCAGTAGATCCAAATTTGGCGTTTTTGGCTATTTTCAGTCGAGATTGCAGGGATTTTGGAGTCATTTATTCAGATTTCGGTTACAGAAAACAACCTATTTCATATCTGAAAATCGCCCAAATCTAACGCAAAAACTAGATATCGACCGGCAAATTTGTATTTATGTCAACTGTTTAGCCAGAATTCTCTCTCAAAACCTGAAATTTGGATCTACTGGGTATAGAAAATAATCTGGTTTAGGAAGAGAGCATTGAGAGGAGTCATATATGACTGACAAGCTAAGATTGGCCTTAATCGGCTGTGGTGGTATCGCCTGTATGCACCTCAATGGCATCAACGAGAACGCGCCCCGCATTCGGGTGACCGCCGTGATCGATCCTGATCTAGTCAGAGCGGAAAGTTATGCTGCAGAAACTGGTGCAATCGCCTACGCTTCGTTGGAGGAGGCACTCCAGGCCGAACCGTTTGACGCCGTTGATATCATGGTCCCACACCATCTGCATGAAGAACTCGCACTCATGGCCTTCAGGGCGGGCAAACATGTACTGCTTGAAAAGCCAATTGCACCAACACTTGCGGCTGCGCAACGTATTTTAGATGCGGTCGTGAAGGTCCGGCAGAAGTTTCCCGATTTGGTCTTCATGGTCGCCGAGAACGCCCAGTATTGGCCAGAGATCGTATTGGCTAAGGAGATGATTGATGAAGGAGCCATCGGTGAGATACTGACCGCACGCGCGGCTTTCAACGCGGCATTCGACCCCAACTCCGACTCCTACAAAGGGGAACATCCCTGGCGCTTTGATCTAGTCAAAACCGGTGGCGGGATTGCCATTGATGGCGGGTCGCACTGGATCCGTCCACTGCGCATGTGGATGGGTGAAATTCAGGAGGTTATTGGTGTAATCGGACATCCGCTAACACAGATGGAAGGTGAATCGCTGGTACGCGCCCTATTCCGTTTCCAATCGGGGAAAGTGGCCACGTTCGATGCGCTGCTGGCAGAGACCGTCCTAGCACCTGAACCCCTTTGGCGTATCACTGGCACTAAGGGTGAAATTCTCATCAAAGACAGCGGACTCTGGCTCTTCAATGCCGAGTACCGCGATGGACGACGCGTCACAGAATCCTTTGGGTACGCAAAGTCTTTTGGGTTAGAGCTGCAAGATTTTTCTCGTGTCGTGCTCGATGGTGCTACGCCTGCTGTAGGACCCGAATACGCGCTTGGTGAACTGTGTACGGCATTGGCTCTCTATCGTTCGAACACAAGTGGTCGCTGGGAACCAATTTAGTATCAGTAGACCGCAATCGTACATTCCTGAGTGAAACGAAGAATCTACGATTGCGGACTGCCCTGAAAAAAGGGTTGCAAAAGAAGAGATCAGGCGGTCAAAGGCCGCGTTGAACTAGAGGTGAGTGAATTGTCACCCACGGAGACACGGGCAGCACTGGGCTGCGCCCACTCGCTTGGCACGGTGTGGTGCGACTCTCGGCCCCTTCGCTCTCCTTTGCGTCGTTGATGCGTTGGTTGATTCGATCTCGGTCGCCGCCTGCGTCTACCCGAATAGGAGCACAGTCTGCCCTGCGTGTTTCGTCTCGGAAGACGTCCTCAACCCGTGGTGCGTCAGGGTACACGAATCTAGCTACTGAGCGTTCTGAGCTGACCACGGACCTTTCTCGATTTCTGGTCGGCGGCTGCACACACTTTACCATTTTTCATCCCCTGTGGTGCAATCGCCTTGCATGTTTATCTACTGAGTATTATTCGCATTATACCAAGATGCGGCTATAATTTGCACGAGGTAAAATTGCATTGGTTGTAAGTTGGCAAGACGATTTTAGACTATCAATGATAGAGAATCTAGATGGGGATATTCGGCCAAATTGAAGAATGTAGATGTCAACGATAAACTTTACGCAAATCAGCGACTTGGCGAGATGATTTAGCCAGACGAATCTTTCAATTGATCCATTAGCCTACTTGCATGTTTCAGATCTACTGTATCAAATCCTTCGGTGAACCAGTTATAGATATGGGTCAACATCTGATATGCCTCCGTGGCCCTATCCTGTTGTTGCCATAAACCAACCAAGCTCATGGTTGCCAAAAGCTCGCACCAGCGTGCTTGTTGGCGTTGGGCTGCTTCAATAGCCCGCTTTAGGCAGCTTTCTATCTCGGCAGGCTGTCCAGCCGCAGCCAAAAGATGACTTTTCGTCATAGCCAGTTGTGTTTCCCAACAGCATTCGCCAGTTTCGTCCATCAGGCGAAAGGCATCTTCAATCATCCGCAGACCAGTCTCGAATTCTTCTCGCTGGATGTGTGCCTTGGCAATGGAACCCATCCAGTTCGGCACTTCGGCTCTAACCCCCATGCGCTGATATTCGTCCAGTGCTTGTTGGAGCAGAGACAGTCCTTCGCCGCTGCGCCTCTGCTCGACATAGAGTTGCCCTTTCACGGCACGTGCCCGTGCGGCCCAGTAAGGAAAACCAAATTCAGAACAGAGGTGCAGTGCTTGCTCTATGTATTCTTCGGCTTTGCTCAACTCAACTCGCTCCATGTATATTTCAGCACCCATAATCAGTGCCACAGTTGTACCGTAATGCGTACGACTCTCACGCGCAAAGGCGAGGGCATGTTCGATCCGTGTGCGCGCTGTGTCAGGATAGCCCAGATTCATAATCAAGACAGCCAAGTTGGCAAGTGTACCAACTCGGAAATTTTTGCCAGCAAAGGAGATAGACTCCGTCTCATAATGTGCAGTACGCGCAATGCACTCCTCCCGATACTGTCGAGCCTGCTCCAATTCGCCTCTTTGTCCCAGGACTGTGCTCAGCATTGTATAAGCATTCAAGCGCGCGTCCGGAGCCTCGACGCTCTCAGCTAGCGTCCTGAACTCTTTGGCCTCATCATATGCTTTGGCACAGTTCCCTTGCTTTGAGAGCATAGAAACAAGCGTTGGCAAGATTCGACACAGATCAGTCGTTTCATTGTACTCCTGGCAGAGATGACGAGCGTGTGTCAATGTCCGTTCTAAATCTGTCGAAGTATAACCCTGTGTGTGAGTAAATGCTTGTCCAAGCTGAAGGAGAAGCGGAAGTTTTAGACGGGCGCTTTTGTGATTGTTTGGCAGCTTATCCAATACCGTTAGACCCTTTTTGAGGTGGGCAATGGCTTCATCATACGAACTGAGACGTATCGCGCGTTGACCGGCCTGCAACAGATAGTGGCTGGCCTGCTCGTGAAGTTCGGCCATCTGAAAGTGATGGGCGAGCACCGCGTCAATTCCCTCAGTATCGTCACCGTAAAGCGTTTGCAGCGTCTCGCCTATCTCTTCATGCAGATAGACGCGTTCGGCCTCGCTTGTGCAGTTGTATAGATAGCTTTGGAAGAGAATATGACGGAAGCGGAAGTGAGTCAGGCGACGGCCCTCAATGCGCTGCATGCCTTCTTCTTGGATCAAACGATGTTGTCGACTCAGTTCGTTGCTGAAGCGCTGTAGTAGTTCTCGAACACTAACATTCAATATGTGCCCCACAACTTCGGCCGTAAATTCTTCGCCGACAACGCTCGCAACAAGTAGTGCCTCACGTAGCATATCATCTAACCGATCCACGCGCTTTTCAATCGCACCTTCAACTTTGACAGGTAGCGTCGTCCAATCCAAATCGGGTCGTTCAATCCAGAAACCATCTTGATCCTGTACCAAATCGCCCCGTGTTTGCATATCATGTAAGAGTTCAACCGTAAACAGGGCATGACCCTCGGTTTGGCGAAAGAGCGCCTGCCGAAAGAACTCACTCAAACGATTGGGCGTACAGTCGAGAAGCGCATCGACAAATTGACGACGCTCCACCCGCTGTATACGGTTGAGATAGATCCAAATGTCGCCAAACATTCGCTTCAGTTCGCTGGCCAGGCTCTCCATTGGATGTTCTGACTTGGCGTGGCCAACGGCCACATCCTCGGGGCGGTAGGTACCGATGAGCAGAATAGGGCTTTCTCTGATCCGACGGGACAAATGAAAGAGCAACGCGGCAGAAGAAGCATCCATCCAGTGTAGATCATCCAATATCAGGAGCAGCGGCTGCTCTGCCGCCAATGCTTGCAACAGTGCGGTGGTTTGCTCAACGATACGGCTCTGCTCGGTGCCTACGCCGCCTGCCTGCCGTGCTGGGTCTGACGTTAGCCTTTCCAACTGATTGAACCAATCGTCCATCTTCTCAGTCGCTGGACGAGGGTGTTGTTGCAAACTTGCGCGTAGCGTATCGACTGCGATCAGAGTACCAAGCAGGTCTCGACTTTGCTCAACCAAAGTCGGGGTGGTTCATTTTAGGCGGACAATTAGGTTTACATTTTTGCAAAGAGAAAAGATGTTTATATTTTCTACTTTGAGCCATGCTCAGGCAGAAAATGACCTCATATAGATTTTTATCTATGTATCAAAAGTGTAAACCTAATTCTGAACCACCCCTTCTCGCGTATATTTTATTTTTTGGATTGGCCCAAAATCTTGACAAATGCCTCACCCAAAACAATGATAGTGAAAATGCCAAAACGCTCCGACATATGATGGCGGTCAAAGGTTATGTTGCGCGCCCATCGCTGAAATTGTGGTAGAAACGGCAAGAAAAACTCAAAGGCAATGCCCACTAGCCAACCAACCCAGTGAATCTCTGCTGGCAAAAAGAGTGAGCCAATCCAAATGGCCGTGCCACCTCCAAAACCAATGAGGTAACCACGGCTTAAAGCATGGCCTCCTCCATCAACATACGCGGTACGAACGTACATCAAAAAAAGAACAACGCGAGTAACAATATAGGCCAGCGTGAACTGAACATACAGCTCACCAAACGCTTTACTAACGCTCAACCCCATCGCCGCAATCGCAAATATTTGAATAAAGACGAGAATGCGGGGGGTGGTTCAAAATTAGGTTTACACTTTTGATATATAGACAAAAATCTATATGAGACCGTTTTCTCTCTGAGAACCGGCGAAATCAGAGAATATAAACGTTCTTTCTGTTTCTAAAAGTGTAAACCTATCTATCCAGCTAAAATGAACCACCCCGAATGCGGTGCTTAATATCATCGACAACAAAGCGGTTTTGATAAATCGTTTCGCCCGTCCATGCCCACCAAACTATAACCGTTAGCACTAAGAATTGACCAAAGCCTAAGAGTGTTGTGTTATCGCTCAAAAAGTTACCAATCTGAATAAGTGTGGCAACATAAACAAGATCATAAAAAAGCTCTAGCCAACCAACAGACCGATTTGTATGACGATGAAAAACAACATCTTGAAAATATTTGGGGGGAGTAAAGAGAGGAGATTTTGCCATTGTATCATCTCACATGTTTTTGAAGAATTGTAGGCCATCACCAAGTAAAGCAACTGTTTGGGCAGCGAATAAATCAAGTTTTCAAACGCAATTCAAAGGTACTGGTCTGTGCGCGGGATTCGATTGCGCCGTCGAGCATATAGCTTGCGCCCAACTGCTTCAGTTTCACCTCATACGCCTTGTTGACCTGTGGGTTGATTGTGTCAAGATCGGGTGGGATTCGGCCGATAATGTCCACAATCGTTTTGTCGAGTTTGACTTGACCAGCAGGGTCTTTGGCAAATGCAGAGTACCATGATGGTTCATTGTAAGTATAGCGGCGGCAGAATACACGTTCATCGACTGTGACAAACAGCAGCGTGATAAAGCGGTGTGTATATCCCGCCCGAATTTCATGCCGAACCGAGTGGTTGACCAAATCGGCGAATTGTTGTTGTGTGGTTGGTTGCATAGCGGGTCTCCGAAAAACGAGTTGAATTCGGCCGAACAGGTATATTAACCCATTCGGACAATCGCGACCGGGGAAGAGGCTTGTTGTGAGGTCATGCTGTTTCGGTTGATTCCATCCGCCACAAAGCAAGCAGTACAATGGCGACCAACGTCTCCAACCCAATCCCAAACAAAAGCGTTGGGTGCGACCCGTCTGCAATCAGACTCACGACCCGCACGACCAAATAGGAAAGGGTGGCGATGATGGCGGGATAAAACCAGAATCCACGCTTCCACGCATACATCAACACCGAAATCCCCGCCATGAACAGACCGCCTCCAATATCACTTTTGATCATATTGAGACCGAGCGCACCGTCCACTGCAATCCCATACGTCTCCAAATTGCCCGCAGGCAAAAACGACCACATAAAGCCGCTTCCCAACAAAATAACGGCAACCAGCCCCAAAAATACACGTAAACCCGTTTCTAATCGATTCATCGTTGCTGGTCCCTCGCTCAGTTGAGCGAATATTGTGTTTGATATGCTGTTGGCGACAGGCCAACCTTTTTCTTAAACAGCCGCGAAAAGTATTGTGGCGTTTCAAACCCCAATTTGTAGGCCGTCTCAGCAACGGTCATTTGGGGTTCTAGCAACAAATTCTTAGCCTCATCCATGAGGTAGAGGTGGATATTTTCAATCGCCGTCTTGCCCGATTCCACTTTGAGTGCATCACTCAGATAGCGACTCGACATGCTCATTTCCTGCGCGATCTCTTCAACACGCGGTGTTCCTTGCAGCTCAAATGCACCAGATTCAAAATGGACTGTAAGAATTTGGGTGAATTGGGAAACAACACTGCCTCCTGCCTCCTGCCGATGCAAAAATTGCCGCTGATAAAAACGTTGCGCATGTTTCAATATCGTGTCAACGTACGACAGCAGAATTTCTTTACTGAACTGGTCGGGGTTGTTGTGATATTCCGTTTCAACCGCTTCAAACAACGTGAGAATGAGCCGCTCCTCTTTGGGGGTCAGGTGTAGCGCCTCATTCGTAGCATAATCAAAAAAGTGGTATTCCTTGAATCGCCGTTGAATCTCATGCCCGCGAATGAAATCCTCATGGATGAAAATGCTCGCATTGGTGGCAACTGTCATCATCCCGCTCGCGATGACTTGTTGTCGTGGGGCGGTGAAGATCATCGTCCCGTTGGTCAAATCGTACTTTGTGCGACCATATTGCATTTCGCCCGCCAGTACCTTTTTAAACCCAATCGTGTAGAAGTCGTTTGACAGTGCGATTGGCTCGTCAAGCGTAGTTGTTTGTGCTTCGTCACTCGGGCGAGTGTCAACGTGGACAAAGAAAAGCGGATGTTCGGGCTTTGGCAAATTCAAAAACTGATTTGTTTCTGTGATGCTGTTGAAGTGGTGCGTAATCATAGTAGAGTTGCCACTTTCAAGGGCTATAAGTAATCGCCTACATTTATTTTTAGTAGTTCTTGTGTTTTGTCCCACAGTTTATCGATGTCTTCATCTTCATAATGAGTGTGATCAATTTCTTTTGCAATTGGGTCCCCTGTCATTTCATTCTTCGCACTTGGAGAGTACACCACATTGGGCTGAGCATCGTCTGCAATGAGTGCTTCGATGGCGGGTAACGCCCCGTCATATAAACTATGGCTCAATCCCAACAAACCTGATACTGAGTTCATGACGGTTCCGATCATGCGTATCCCTAGCGAATTTTCTGATTTTGTCATTAGGCTTGTTCTTGCATAACCCGGATGGCAGGATAATGCCATCGAGTTTGAACCCGCATTCTCAAACTCCTCCTGTAGCTTCACAGCAAACAATATTGCACATAGCTTTGCTTTGCAATATTCCTGCATTTGGTTGTAGTCATCAGGGTTATCACACATCAAATTATCTACATCAAGTTTGTTCCTTAAATAGCGTTTATAGCCAATGCTGGAGAAGTTCACGACTCGGCTACCATCTTTCAGCACAGGCAGGAGTTGAACAGTCAAAGCAAAAAGTCCTAAGTAATTGAGCGTGAGATTCGCTTCAAGTCCGTCAACCGTTTGCTCAAACTTTGAGCCGCCACCACCTGCGTTATTGACCATAAAGTCAATTTTTTCGTAATTGCTTTTTATTCTGTTGCAGAAGGTTTCAATGCTTTCTAAACTCAGTAGATCCAAATTTGGCGTTTTTGACTATTTTCAGTCGGGAGAGAAGGGATTTTGGGGCCATTTTTTCAGATCTCAGTTGCCAAAAACAGCCAATTTCATATCTAGAAATCGCTTAAATTTTACGTAAATGCTAGGTATTGACTGGCAAATACGTATTTATGTCAACTAATTAGCCCAAATTCTCTCTCTAAACCTGAAATTTGGATCTACTGAAACTCGTTAAATCCACAATTTCTATTTCAAGTTTAGCACCGGGGATTTCGCTAATAAGCTGTTCTTTTGCATCTTGCAACTTGCTTGCATTGCGGGAAGCCATGATTACTTTGCAGTTATGCTTTGCCAAATGGTACGTAATACAATTATTCATATGTTCCTCGTGTCGTACATCCTGATGCGGTAGCACCATCAATAACATCATGGTTAGCTCGACTAAAACGGGTAAGGCCTGACAGGTTTTGTAGAGACCTGTCAGGTCTGAACGGTTACCTTAGACAGGAATTTTACAGCTCGCTGTGTTTCTTGAAGAAAGCGTCAACGATATCGACGACCTGGGCCATGTTGTCTTCAATGTCGTACAAACCAACGTGACTTGCACCCTCGATCTCGTGGTACTCCTTCTCAGAAGTTACCTTGTCGTAGAACAACTTAGTGCAGATAGCTGTTTCAGCCTCTGATCCAACGATACCGCAGTAAGGCTGAATTAGCTTGTCAGCATAGTGTTCACCCAAGTTTAGCATCGCGCTCTCATTCACATTCGATAGAAGGACATTGGTGTAGTTTGGATAAGTCGCAGTACCACCGCGCTTTGTGCCGTAGTAGTCGTAGCCTTCGATCATACCCGTTGGCGCACCTGCGTTTTTCTCCAAGAAGTCAGGAGCAGTGTAGCCGAAGTAGTCAGCAGCAACTGGTTCGCCTGTCTCAAACATTTTTTGGCGTGCAGCATTGGCCGCTTTGATACCTGCTTTGTAAGCGTCCATGTCAGCAAAATTGATCATATCAGTTGCTAGCATGGCGCTTACTGAGGCAAATGTCTTCACGCGCAGGTCAGAGATGATGACAGACGACATGATGTTACCGCCGCCGCAGAAACCAAGCCCGTTGATTGCTCCAACGAACGGCAGGCTGCCCAGGAACGAAATCGCGTTGCGCAAATCTTCCCACTTCCGTGGAAAGTCATCGTCATCGCGAAACTTCGGATCATAAGAATCTGATTCACCCTTGCTGTTGTAGTCAAAAGCCAGGGCAGCGTATCCACGCTCTGCCATCCTTGGACCGTAGTTTCCCAGCACCTGATCTTTGACCTGCGGAAACGGAGGGGTCATGATAATCCCTTCATAGGTCTTGCTTGGATCAAAGTCTTGCGGAAGATACAAGACGCCGACTATATTGATGCCCTTGCTTTTGAATGTGACTTTGTTTTCGCCTGCTTGAATTGTTGTGTTTGACATGATTTCCTCGTAGGTTTGTGGGGGATTTCGGCCGAAAATCGCCATATCCCCAAAATAGGCTAAGTTGTCTGTAGGCTGTCTTTGTTGTCAGCCTTGTATCACTTCATGTCAACAATTGTACACTTCTGCAGGCGTGATGTGAGTGCACAAAACCGCGCAACCTGTGCACATTCCGACAGTATCGAACCATAACGCGGGTTGGCTTTACTATAATACCAGTCTCAGTAGATCCAAATTTGGCGTTTTTGGCTATTTTCAGTCGAGATTGCAGGGATTTTGGAGTCATTTATTCAGATTTCGGTTACAGAAAACAACCTATTTCATATCTGAAAATCGCCCAAATCTAACGCAAAAACTAGATATCGACCGGCAAATTTGTATTTATGTCAACTGTTTAGCCAGAATTCTCTCTCAAAACCTGAAATTTGGATCTACTGAGTCTAGTTGGATTACTTCGGGGTGTCCGGTGAAGGATCCAAGATTACTTTTATCGTATCACCTGGATCGTTTACCAGCATTTCAAATGTAGCGCTACCTTCATCAAGAGGCATTGTGGAAATCAGTGGCTCGACCGTAATCTTCCCGCTTGCCAGTAGCTCGATTGCCAGGGAAAAATCGGCATCCGTATAGCATTGGGTTCCCTTTAGCTGAAGCTCCCTTGGAACGACGGTCATAAAATCGACTGGCACCGGTTCGGCCCCTAACGCAAGGAAGATGACTGTCCCGCCGGGGCGAACTGCCTGGATGGCCTGTTGACGGGTCATCACATTCCCAGCGGCTTCAATCACCAAGTCAACCCCTTCACCAGCGGTTATGGCCTGTATCGTCTCAACCGTGTTTTCTTGAATAGCGTCGATGATGTTCGTCGCGCCTAGCTCTTTGGCGATCGCAAGTCGATGGGGCAACACTTCTGACACAGCAATGACCTCTGCGCCGACCAGGTGGGCAAGTTGAACGGCAAAAAGACCTTGTGTGCCCGCGCCAAAGACGGCCACACTGCGCAAGAGACCGGATACGTTCTTCTCAAACGCGTGTACCGGGGTCGCCAACGTTTCGACCATTGCCGCCTGTTGCCAACTGAGGGTCTCAGGCAGGACAAAGAGAGAGTCCGCGGGAACAGCGACGCGCTGCGCGAATCCGCCGGGTTTCTCACCACCGATCAAGTACATATTGGAACAGAGGTTTGTTCGACCGGCATGGCAGGCGCGACAACGTCCACAGTAGACGAGGGGCTGCACAACCACACGATCGCCCTCCTGAAACCCATTGACATCATCAGCCCAATCGATCACTCGACCGGAAAATTCGTGTCCGCAAACGCCCGGTACAGGCCATGTTGCTGGTAAACCTTTGTACACATGCAGATCTGTACCACAGATGCCACATGCTGCGACGTCGATCAGCACCTGTCCCGGTGTAATTTGGGGCTCTTGCCATTCCCCTATCTCGACCTGACGTGGACCCTTGAATATGAGGGATTTCATTATTATCTGCCCCTCCTAGCTTTCAATCTATCCAACCGCCCCTTGTTTCAAGCGAACGGTCATGATCTGGTATGGGTTTACTTTGAGACTCACTCGATTTCCCTCTGTTTCCACTGTTCCTTCTTCCTCTTCCAACAGGTTACACTGATAGGCTTGTGCTATGGGAAAACCAGTGCTCAATTCAACCGTTGGGCTCGTTCGCTCATTCTCATAAAGGCGCACAATCAAACCATCATCGTCTTCGGCCTGTTTGACCGTCTCAACGATAACCTGTGGGCTATCGACCTGAATCAAAGAATTCGATGCGGCTTCAGATGTTCCCTGCGGTGTGCCTTGAATATGGTGCGTGATCAAGGGATTATTGAGTGCATATGCAACGGGGACAGTCCCATTGCGCCAATCGTCTAAATGAGGCAGCAGACTGTAGGTGAACAGGTGTTCCCCCAGGTCCGCTTCTGGATCGGGGAATGTGGCCCCCTTCAAGGCTGTCAGACGAATCACATTGTCCTGAATGTCATGACCATATTTGCAATCATTCAATAGACTCAGTAGATCCAAATTTGGCGTTTTTGGCTATTTTCAGTCGAGATTGCAGGGATTTTGGAGTCATTTATTCAGATTTCGGTTACAGAAAACAACCTATTTCATATCTGAAAATCGCCCAAATCTAACGCAAAAACTAGATATCGACCGGCAAATTTGTATTTATGTCAACTGTTTAGCCAGAATTCTCTCTCTAAACCTGAAATTTGGATCTACTGAGACTAACGCCAAAATCACCTTGGCTGAGATCTACCCACTTGTGCGCGCAGGATTCAAATTGCGCCCAATCCCAGGATGTATTTTGGTGAGTCGGCCGTTCAACATTGCCCCATTGAATGTCGAATGTTGCTTTGGAGTTTAAGACATCGACCGGAAAAGCGACCTTGAGTACGACCTGACGTTCTTGCCAGTTTATCCAGGTCTTGAAGTCGAGCCGGGCACTCTCGTTGTAAAGGGTAACGTGTTGCACGATTTCGCTATTCAGCACTTGACGCTTAATCTCGAGGCACGCTCTCAGCGGCCCCTCTTCGATGATTTCGATGCTTGACGCAGGTTCAGCCAACCACTGTTTTTCATCGTAAAATATGTCGATATCCCAAGCATCCCAATCTAAAGGACGGTCTTCAAATGCTTGCCACTGATTGGCCTTTTGACCTGATGCGAGGATGTCACGGTCGCTGCGCTTATCGTATAGACGGACGATATCACCCGCCTGATCAAACTCAACTCTCAGTAAACTATTCTCAAGAATAACTGTATCTGCTTGAGCGGTACCCAAAACGGCCGTATTCGGAGCCTTTGATGCGGAGCCAGTTTCCAGTTGCAAAGCCAGATACCCATAGGATGGGACAGTGGGCAACGCCACCAGTAGACCCTCTTTCGTACGCTGCGTGGGCAAAACCGTTTGATCAACCGTCGAAATAGTTGTCTGATCGGTTATCCCTTCGCCCAAAATTTCAACAATCTCAGACCGGGCAAACGATGTAGGGTTATAGATCGCCATATTTGCCGCAGATGGCATAGACTGGTCAAGTACGGCCAGTGCATCCGCACAGATTTGCTCGCCAATCTGTTGGATCTCCTCGTAGTCCCGTGTGCTGTCAATATAAACCTGTTGAATCGACGAACCAGGGATGATGTCATGAAACTGATTCAGACAGAGGAGTTCCCAGGCGCGACGAAGGGCATCATGTGGATAGGCGTAATCGCCATGTAAAGATGCCCAAGCCGCCAAGAACTCGGCATCATGCAATAGAAACTCACTTTTGCGGTTGGCACGCTTGTTGCGCGCTTGACTCGTATAGGTTCCTCGATGTAACTCAAAATAGAGTTCGCCATTCCAAGTCGGAAGCTTGTCTCCGCTTTTTTGCTCAAGACGCGCCATGAAATCCTTCACTGTACTCAGTCGCACCTTAGGCAGGCCAGGATGTTCCTTCATTTCTTGGCTTCCTGACAGCATCATCTGCGTAGGTCCGCCACCGCCATCCCCATTTCCAAAGGGGATCATAAACTCATTGTGCAGTTCCTTTTGTTGCTTCTCTTTCCATGTCGTAAAGATCTCTTCCGGTGATAGGTCCGCACTGTATGTTGCTCCCCACCAACCAGGTTTTGACGTCGTGATGAAATTTGTCAATATCTTGGTGCCGTCTAATCCTTGCCACCAAAACTGATCGTAGGGGATGCGATTGTACTGATTCCAACTCAGCTTCGCTGTTACAAAGTAGTCAAGGCCCGCTTTTTTGATGAGTTGAGGGAGTTGCCAGGCGTACCCAAAGACATCGGGCAGCCACAGAGCGGGCGATTCACGCTGGCCAAACGTTTTCAAAAAATAGTCACGACCAAGCAGAAATTGGCGCGCGAGAGACTCTGCACCCGTGATATTGCAGTCGGCTTCCACCCACATACCGCCGATTGTTTCCCAGCGTCCCTCAGCAACGCGCACCTTGATCTGCTCCATAATCTCTGGGTGATCTTCGGAAATATACTGATAGAGCTGTGGTTGGCTTTGCGTAAAGTAAAAGTCTGGGAACTGCTCCATCAAGCGTAAGACATTGCTGAAACTCTGGGCCGCCTTTTTGCGCGTCTGGCTCAGGGGCCATAACCATGCCACGTCAATATGGGCATGACCCACACCTGTCACCGTCACATTTGACGGCGGCCCCGCTATGTCTATCCCTGCCCGCAATGCTCGATGGGCAGAAGGGACACTTTCATAAAATGAGGTGCCCAATGGCACACGTAAATCAAGCAACAGAAATGCCTCATCTAAAGCGTTGAGCAGGTTCGCCCGGATGGGGCTCTCTTCGGGTAACTGGTTGACAACCTCAAGCGTGATGCGGGCTGTCGTCACAAAGTCACGCGCGGGTTGATCGATCTGCACCAGACAGGGTTGACCCATCTCATATCTCTCATCTTTAATCCCCGCCCAGCCATGCACCGCAATCTGGTGTTCGTTGCCATCGAGATACCTGTCGGGCAGCAACAACTCTTGATGGTTCGGATCTACGCCCTGAATAGCCTTGCCATCCAGATATACTAACCCTTCAGGGCTGTAAAGAAATGCCAATGCTTCCAGACTTTTGCTAACGCCTAAAGGGAGAACAAGTGCCACTGGTTGTGTCCAATCGGGAGGCACCGCGAAAGTTGTACGCAGCGTAAATTCCTGACGCAACTCGCCCCAATAACTGCCAGGCTCAATGAGCGACCAGTCAGAATCGTTACCATCAACGCCCACCAGAGGGTCAGAGCCAACCTTGAATCTGAAGGGTGCCATTGGCTGTCTTTGCCTATAGACCGCTGTTGATGATAAGAATTGAAGCCTCGCGGTGATTTTTTCTAACGTCCGACGTACTTGATGCATGGTTTTCCCCCTCTAATGCTCCCTCATCTCGCGGAACATGGTTTCAAGATCACCAGAATTAGATAACGGCAGCTTCATCGTTTTTTCCCGCCAGGCGGAAAGATAGACTGCGTTGACCACCTCGATAGCCTTACGCCCGGCTATGCCATCTATCCAGGGTTCTTTTTTCTCCAGAATAGACTCACAAAAGTGGTCAACCTGCCGCTTATATGGGCCACGCTCGCGCAATTCCTGATCGAGGTTGCCGAAGTTATGAATGGTCAAGTCTGTCTTTTGACGGCCACCCTTCCACAGGTGTACAGAATAGGGTTCTGGTGAACTGTACTTCATCGCTGGGCCAAAATGAATTTCCAACGTAGCATCGGTTCCTTCAAGAAGAAAATACTCGGACATCGGCTTTTGTGACATATTACTAGCTTGGATCGTTGAGATAACACCGTTTTTATGTTTCAGGGTGGCATGAGCGTGAGTTTCGACATCCCAGTCCGGTCGCAGAAGTAACACGTAGCCACTGACGCTATGAATCTCCCCTGCCCACCAGCGACAGAGATCAACGATGTGGCTGGCGTTGTCTTGGAATATGCCGCCCAGCGTCTGACTGGATTGCCGCCAGTTATAACCAAGTGGAGATATGTCGTGACACCAACTCACCTCAGCATGGACATGGAATAATCGACCCAATTTACCTGACTTTATGTACTCTTCAGCGAGTTGAAGGCTTTTATCGAACCGCTTGACAAAACCGATCATGAGTGTTATATCGTGCATCTGGGCGGCTTGACACATACGGTCGCAGGCCTCAATGGTCGGGGCCATTGGTTTTTCACACAGAATGTGTTTGCCTGCTTGTGCCGCCCGAACGACTTGTTCTTCATGCAAATAAACGGGCGAAGCAACGAGAACTGCATCGATATCGGCGTTCGCCAGAAATTTGCTGTAGTCATGGTAGCAATCGAAATCACCATAGTTCTGGATCATAAAGTCTAGCGCCTGCTGATTCGGATCCATTAACGCCGTCACGTGACCATTTTCAAGCACGCGCAGAATGGGGGCATACATGGTCTGCGTGCCCGCGAACCCACACCCTACGATGCCAAGCTTAATTTTGCGTCCCATTTATTCTTCCAATCGTTGCTTTAGGTCTTCACAGCCCCCGCGGTTAATCCCTGTAGAAGTTGTTTCGATGCGATGAAATAGACAATTAAGACGGGAACTGTCGAGAGCGTCAGCGATGCCAATACGGCATTCCAATCATTAGAAAATTGCCCCATGAACTGCTGCGCACCCAGTGTCACCGTTCGAATCGCTTCCCCCGGTGCCAAGATGAGTGGAAACCAGAGATCGTTCCAAATCGGAATGATGGAAAGTGCCGCCACAGTCCCTATCGCCGGACGGACAATGGGCAAGATGAGCCAGAAAATTCGATATTCACTCGCACCATCTATGCGCGCGGCCCCCTTCAGTTCACTCGGTACCTGGCTCATAAAGGTGGTCAATATAAAGATGGCCAGCGATAGTCCCCCGGCAACGTAGACCACAATCAATGCCCACAGGGTATTCATGAGATTGAGGGAGATAATGATGCGGACGATACTGACAGAACCCAGGCGTATCGGGATGATAATACCTAAAAGAAAGAAGAGTCGAACAAAGCTATTTCCAGGGAATGGATACTCAGCCAGCGCAAATGCAGCCATCGAACCGACGAAGAGAATTAGAAAAAGAGAAGTAAGGGTAACGAATATGCTGTTAAAATAGTAGAGGTAAAATTGCGATTGTTCAAAAACGGTGGTGTACCCAACCAGGTCAAACGTTTCTTGGGTGGGTAGTTGGTAAGGATTCTTGAATATGGCTCGTCGTGACTTGAATGAATTTAAGACAACGATGAGTACCGGTCCTGTTGACAGTAAGGCGACTGTCAACAGGATCACGTGCTTTAGGATCCTCGCGGTCATGCCGGGTAGGCGTAGGTCAGATCTGTAATTGGTCAACCAGCTTCTCCTTTATTTCAGCATTTCAGGCTGACTAGCTGATCGGCTGAAATGCCCCGGCTTTGGGCTTTAAAGTCTTTTTGTGAACCGCTTATAACTCGTAAGTCTCGACCCTGCGCCGCCAGACAAAGATGTAAAGCAAGACAACTGCCAGAAGAATGACAAAAGAGGTTCCGGCTACAGCCGCGCCCATATGTGGATCGGTTTTCTGAAATCCAGAGCCAAAGAAGGTACGATAGAAAAAGGTCATCATCGTATCACTGGCATAGTTGGGGCCGGCATCTGCGCCTTTCAGCGCAAAGATAATATCAAAGGCATTGAAGTTTCCGATGAAGGTCAACAATGACACAATACCGATCATCGGCATTAACAAGGGCAGCTTTATTTTCCACCACGTTCCCCAGTCCGTCGCACCATCGACATAGGCTGCTTCTATTAAGCTGTCTGGAATGTTAATCAACGTTGCGTAATACAACATCATTGGTATTCCCAGGTACTGCCACCCAGAGATCAAGGCCAGCGTGATGAGGGCTGTGCTCTCAAGACCCAACCAGGGCTGCACAAAAGCGCCCAACCCGACAAAGTTCAAAATGCTATAGGCGATACCCCACAGTGGATTTAATATGAGCCTCCAGATAAAGGCAGCAATCGCCAGAGAGAGGATGGCAGGGGTAAAAATCAGGATTCGATAAACAATGCCCCCCCTTGTCTTGGTGGCTAAGACTGACGCAAGTACAAGGGCAACCGTATTCTGGATCAACATATTTACCAAAAAAAAGATGGGGTGGTTCAGAATTAGGTTTACACTTTTGATACATAGACAAAAATCTATATGAGGTCATTTTCTGCCTGAGCATGGCTCAAATTAGAAAATATAAACATCTTTTCTCTTTGCAAAAATGTAAACCTAATTGTCCGCCTAAAATGAACCACCCCAAAAAGATAAAACTATTTTGCAGTGCGTTTACAAATTGGGGCCGCCAGATAATTTCATCAGTGATCAAAGTTTGATAATTTTCGATACCCACGAACTGCTCTACATCACGAGTTACCTGCGTATAGAAACCCAGGCGCAGGGAATCAAACAGAGGGTAAATCATGAAGAAGCCATAGATGATGATCGCCGGAGCAAGGAATACGATGATATGTGTGGGAAATGGCTTCCTGCGGCCAGGCTGGCCTATACGCCACAGTCTAGCTGACATTCAGTTTGTTTCTCCCCGTAATGCCTAATGCATCGTCAACATGAAGAGTTTGGGTCGGTCATTTGTTCAGAGAGCACGCCCACGTGCGGCGACCGGCATGGGGCGTGCCGACTGTACCTGAAAAATAAGACGACTCAACCGAATCTCATGTGGTTGAGACCGCCCAATGAATTAGGTGGCTGCTATGCAAAACCGGCTTATGGATGTTAAGAATTAAATTCGGTATACTGTAGGTGCGTGCTTGTAGCCGCACGAAGTCGGTCGTACAGCCTCAGATTGCGCAGTTAAAAACAGCGCCTACGTTTACCGATCTATTTTCTGAATGTCCATTAACCGGTGGTCGTTTTGCTGCCGCAAATCCAAGGTTTTTGTTTTACGCGTGGCTAACTACTGTTGCGGCTCATACCATGACGAGAGCCCCGTCTGGACAGTTTCAGCAGCTTCTTCGGGCGTCATCTCGCCATTCATCACGAGTTGCGTCACGCGAATCAGCTCAGAATCGGTGTTGGGCTCACCTCTGGAGAGAATAGCATATGCAAGGCGGGGTGATGACCCGCAGTCTGCTCGCCAGCTTGCGTACTCCTGCACCATCGGGTCAGTCGCTTCTACGGCATGGTTTGACATGGCAAAGAACCCAGGCAGTGAATTGGTCCAGATTTCAGCGAACTCTGCACTGGAGAGCCATTCCAGGAATAGCTTCGCTTCTTCAGGGTGTTCTGTCGCGGCATTGATCGCCATCCCCATGTCCATATGGTCATTGATGTAGCAGCCTGCGCCTTCTTCGGGTACCGGAGGCGGAAAAGCGCCGATGGCAAAATCGCCTCCAACTAGCTCGTTGAAGATAGAGATTTCCCATGAGCCTGCAGGATAGACCGCCGAGCCGCCCAGGGTAAAGAGGTTTTGCATATCAGGGTAAGAGATCGCTTGATAGCCATCAGGCATGTAGTCTGCCCACGCACTTAAGAATTCCCAAGTCTGGACGTATTGTGGGTCTGTGAACGTTTCAGCACCATCGATCAAACCCATCCGACCTTCCTCTCCACGCCAGTAACTGACACCCGTCAGGTTGAAACCGAGCAGCCCCGGCACGAATGAGTCAGATGTGCCCATTGCCAGCGGCACATATTGCCCATCATCTTGAACGGCTTGTAACAGATCGAGGAATTCTTGTGAGGTCGTTGGTTCTTCTAAGCCCAACTCAGCGAAGATATCAGCGTTGTACATAAAGCCGTGGATCACCGCTGCCAGTGGCAAGCCGAATTGCTCACCTTCATCCGTTCTCCAAGCACTTAGCACGCTGTCATCAAAATTCGCAAGACCTTCCAAATCGTCCAAGTTCGCCAAATCGCCGTTGCGGTACATGTCCACACGGAAGTCGAAGGGTTCGACCATAATCAAGTCGCCCGCGGTATCGGCTTCGATGCGCGTCCCTAAGGCTGCGCCGTAATCCGTGTTGATGGTTGGTTGGAAGTCAATATCAATGTGTGGATATTGGGCCTCAAAAGCCGGGAGAATCATCTCGTTCCACTCCTCAGCATCGTCGACTCGCCAACTTTCAATTATGAGTTTAACTTGCTCTTCTTGGGCCGGCTGCGATTCTTGAGCTGGTTGCGATTCTTGGGTTGGCACAGCACACGCTGACAGAACAAAAACGCCTGTCAACAACAGCAGGAGTGCAACACAAATTTTGGGTTTCATCGCTTATCCTCCTTAGATAGATAGTAAGTGAAATAGAAAAGTATTCAGCACCTCAGCATTTCAGCACTTCAGCCTTTGGCTAACTAGCTGACCGGCTGACAAGCTGATCGGCTGGCAAGCTCCAAGCGGCTACGGGAGTATTTTCCCATCGATTTGGGATGGATCATGTGTCATCAGAATTGGCGTACCGTCTTTATTAGCTTTCCAGGTCAACACCCACTTCATTGCACAGGCGTGTCAAGTAGTCCTTGGCCAGCAAATGTTGTTGCTCAATTTCTGGTGTGGAATCTGGTGAACGATTGAAACCTGGATAGCCTGCGGCACCGGGAACATCCTCCAACTCAAGGGATAGCGGACCATTGTAGCCGATCTCTTGTAGGGCGATGAGGAATGCGCGCCAGTCAACCTTGCCTTTGCCCGGTCGCCAATGTGCGTTTGTCTGGCCATCATTGTCCGAGATGTGCGTATGGAAGATATGCTCACCAACTTCATAGGCCACCATGTTAGGTAGTTCACCCATGGGGAACAGATGGCTGGGATCGAGATTGAGGCCAATTGCTTTCGAGTCCACCTGATCGAGAATGCGCAACATACCCGCGGCGTTGTGCATCATTCGATGTGGATGTGGTTCCAACGCAACTCGCATTTCCCGCTCCTCGCACGCTTGGCCAAATTGCTCCATCACTTCAATCATGTCGCGCCAGTTTTGCCGCCAATCAACCCCCTTCGGAAACTCTACAGACCATTCTTGTGCCGTTGCCTTCCCTAACAGCACAGGGATGTCAATGTCGAATGGGTTGGGCGGGAGCGCGATGACTTTGTCCGTACCAAGCTGTTGTGCGGCATCCAGAACACGCTTGAACTGCTCGACAGCCTCACTGCGCTTTTTCGGATCAGTACTGCCAATGCCAACAGGAATGCAAAAAACATCAGTCAACGTCAAACCCAAGTCATCAATGAGCGTCCGCAGGTACTGATTTGTTTGCGGCGTATAGTACTCTTGTAAGAATTCCTCACTCCAAATTGTCAGTTCGGCCCCCTTAAATCCGAGTCTGGCAACCGTCTTCAGGGCCTCATCATAGGGCGGCCCCCAGCTAAATGTCCAAGTCGTTGCACCGAGATACATTGCTTCTCCTCCATTTGTCAATGGTTGTATATTTGTGCTCCATACTCAGTCGCTCACGAACTTTCGTGAGCGACTGAGCTACTTAAATTGCTAATAGACCAAAGATTTCGGAATTATTTCTACGAAAGAAGTGTGGTCAGTTCGTCAAGATTCGTATAGGCTGAATTCGCGATCTCTTCAATCGGCTGTTCCCAGTACTCAGGGCGAAATATCTCTACAGAAAGATAGCCATCGTACCCTTTGGTCTTGAGTATTGACAGCTGTCGATCAGCAGGGATCACACCGAGTGTCGGATAGAGGCGATGCGCATCAGTCAGTTCATTGATGGCCCCATCCTCACAGTCATTCACATGGATAATGTCCAGTTTATCTATGGGAATAGCTTCTATCTCTTGATCCGAAACGCCAGACCGGAAGTAATGGAATGTGTCCATTAATATGCCGACGTTGCTGGGCGCACCAGCCATCTCGATCAATTGCAATGCTTCGGTTGGTCCAGGGACAAGCGTATGCCCGCCGATGGGTTCAAGGGTCAACCGCAGTCCTTCCGCCTCTGCAAGCCGGGCCATACCAGCCAATTCCTCTGCATGGATCGCTAGTGCTTCCTCTCTGGTTAGGCGCGCGGGTTGGAAATCAGCACAGACAATCAGCAGATCACAGTCGATTTGCGGCGCAATTTGGACTGCTTCACGAAATTCCTGGCGCGCTGGTTCACTATCCCGAAAAGGCCAAATCCTCAATGGGCAAATGCCCACAGGCGTTAGTTTATTTTCTTTTAGAAGTTTTTTCAGATCATCGGTTGAATTTTGTTCGAGATAAGAATGGAGCTTATCCCACCAGATTTCAAGACCTTCAAAGCCAGCTTTAGCCGCCGCGTCGATGTCTTGTGCCAAAGTATAAGGCATTGTTGTGGCGCCATTGATGCTCCGTTTCATATCAATTTTTTCCTTAAATCGAACGGGTAAGCGGGGAGATGTGATCGGTTCGCCTGATGCCCCTAGCGGGGGGGGAACCTGTCAGTTGTGCTCATGTGTGGACAATATGCACACATGAGTAAATTCTAATATTGTTTAGAGTCGAAGTCAAAGAATTGATTATAACCATACCACTCATCAGACTATTGCCACAATGCAATGGTGATTTTCGGATATCTAGGTACATATGATACTATGCTACTCAATGTCGTACATGATACATGAATGGCATTGAGTCTCCTCAATTCGACCAACCATTATGCGTGCTCGTTCTATAGGCCGTAAGATCAGCTGTCAAACTCGCAGGTTTAGTGTTTGTCTGCAACCGCATTAATATGCAAGCCATTCAGCCAGCTGCATTCCTATTTGATCAGTCGGTCAGTTCCAAGAGAATACTGGTAGATGCCAGCAGAAGTTCGCAACAGGTTTTCCAAGCTGTTTCTCAGAGGTAGTCAACGAATTACACTGCTGTGCTATTTACTGAAAGGTATACGAGTGTTTCGTCAGTTTGCGTATTTCACGCATCTTGCGTGCCTAATGCTATAACCTCCGAGAAATCTTCAGTTCCCCAATCTAGAAAGGAGAATCATCGATGAATAGATTGACAAAGATGTATGTGGTTGTAATCCTGCTTGTTGGACTGTTCTTGGTCGCTTGTGACCCTGGTCAGGCTCCCGCTGCCGATGAGAGTGGTGCAGCAGATGGTGCCGGAGAGATGACCTTTGTGGGTACACCTCGAAATGAAACATTAATCTTGGACAATTTGGGCGGTCAATTGGACAGGCCAGAACTGATGAATCGCTATGTACCAGGAAATGCAGCCGGTCGTGGTCTTCATGAACTCTGCTACGACAATCTGTGGGAGATCGACACGACCACTGGTCTCCAGTATCCGGCGCTGGCGGCCGAGATGCCTAACGTGCTGAACGACGAGTTTACCAGCTTTGAGATCAAGCTGCGTGAGGGTATTTACTGGGATGACGGCGTCGAATTTACCACGGCCGACTTGGACTACACCCTCCAAATGTGGTTTGATACGCCAGATTTGCCCATCAATGGTTGGGCGGTTGACTACATTGATAGCTGGGAGGTCGTGGATGATTACACCCTGATCCTCAACACCGTTCGCTCGCAGCCGCGCATGTCCAAGGATCTAGGCGTGACCATTTGGGACAGCCGCCTCTATCCGGTTCCCAAGCACGTTTGGGAAAACGAAGATCCGGCCACCTTTGAGTTCTTCCCGCCCGTCTGTCTCGGCCAATACAGCTACAAAGATCACGATCCAAACGGCAATTGGGCTGTCTGGGAACTGCGCGATGATTGGGAACGCACGAGTGTGGGACAGATTTTGGAGGCTCACGGTCCCCAATACGTCATGTGGAATTTTGTCGGCACGGAAGAAAAACGTATTCTAGCGATGATCAACAACGACATCGACATTCTGCAGGACATTACGCCAGAATCAATGGAGGTGTTGACACAGCGCAGTGATACAACGCGGGCCTGGCACGCGGGCTTCCCCTACGCGGACTTCGATGATCCCTGTGAACGAGGTATTACCTTCAACAACTCCCAGTTCCCCTATGATCAATGGCAGGTGCGCTGGGCACTGGCCCTGGTTACCGATATTAAAAATGTCTCGCTGGCGACCTTTGCTGGCATGTTGCGCGTCTCACCGTTGGGTGTACCGCCTGTAGCCGCCGTGCAGAACACCTATCACAAGCCTCTTGTTCCGCGTCTGATGGACTTGGAATTACCGGATGGCTATAAGCCCTTCGATCCAAATTTCGCCAAAGATATGGCCGAAATTTTTAATGAGCAGGGCGTGGGTGGCGATCTGCCTACGAGTGAGGAGGAGCTAATCGATCTCTTTGGCGTCGGCTGGTGGAAGTATGATGTGGACCAGGCGGCCAAATTACTGGAAGAGGGGGGCTTTACGCGTGACGGGAATGGCAAGTGGCTCCTTCCCGATGGCACGCCCTGGACTATCGCTATCAACGCGCCGGTGGATTTCGAGGTACAGTCTGGACGTTTGGCCTTTGCTGTGGCCGACTCATGGAGCAAGTTTGGCATCGATGCATCGGCCAACACAATGACGGCGGGGGCTTTTTGGAATGCCAGCTCCACCGGTGAACATGATGCTGGCTCCTACTGGCCGGGCTGCGCAATTGGTCCAGACATTTATCCCAACGTCAGTTACTGGCATCAGAAATTCACGGTACCCACCGGACAACCAGCTCCGGGTAACCAGCATCGTCACCAGAGTGACGAGATGGCGGCCATTTTGGATACATTGGAGCAGGTGACGGCAGACGACCCGAGTAACGTTGAACTGAGCAAGGATCTGCTGATGCAGATGGCACAAGAGATGCACTGGATCCCCATGTTTGGTACGTCTAAGTTTGTGCCGGTCAACGAGACTTACTTTACCAACTACCCCACCGCCGACAACTACTATGAAGGGCCGTGGTGGTGGTGGTCCAACTTTAAGTTTATTGTCGCGAATATTCAGCCCAAAGAGTAAGAAGTTTGCCAGCGAGCAGGTTTGCAAGTGAGCAGGGTTCTGTCAGGTTAGCTACCTTATCACTTGCCACCTGCTGCTTTACTTAGTTTGCATCTTCACAGGTGACAATGTATGCAGTTCGCAAAATTCCTAGTTTCCCGACTCATTACCTACGTTCTGGTCGTCTGGATTGGCATTACGATTGTCTTTTTTGTGCCCCGCTTCATCCCGGGCAACCCGGTGGAAGCCATGTTGGGGCGGCTGATGTCGCAGGGCACAACAATGGATCCTGAACTGGTCGAATCCATGCGTACAACCATGACCCAGTTGTTTGGGCTGGAAGGGACTTTGTGGGAGCAATATACAGCCTTTCTGCAGCGCGTCTTGTTAACGGGTGACTTTGGACCCTCTCTCTCCAATTTTCCCACACCCGTCAGCACGCTGATTGCCCGTTCGCTGCCCTGGTCCATTGGGTTGATGTTTAGCGCGCTGGCCATCAGTTGGCTATTGGGCAATTTTATCGGGGTGTTGGCTGGCTATCACAATCGCAGCACCGTCTCCAAAGCCATTGAAACAACGGCCATGATCCTCTATCCGATTCCCTACTACATTCTTGCGCTGTTGCTGGTGATTGTCTTTGCCTATATCTGGCCAATCTTCCCCTTTGTCTTCCAAGTCAGCGGCGAGCCGGGAACCTGGCCGTGGATTCGCAGCGTAGCTTACAATTCCTTCTTACCGCTGATGTCAATTGTCATTGTCAGCCTGGGTTGGTGGATCATCAGCATGAAGGCCATGGCCATCGACACCAAGGAAGAAGACTTTATTCAATATGCGCGCTTTCGAGGCGTGCCAGATCAAAAAGTCATGGTTGGCTACGTGGCACGCACCGCCATCTTGCCCCAAATTACCGTCTTGGGGTTGAGTCTTGGCGGCGTCTTTGGCGGATCGCTGATTACCGAGATTCTCTTTGGATACCCGGGCGTAGGCACCCTGATCTACAGGGCGATTCTGAGTACAGACTACAATCTGATCATGGGCACTGTCAGCATCTCTATTGTAGCAGTCGCAACCTCAACCCTGATTCTGGACCTGATTTATCCCTTTATTGACCCGCGTATACGCTACAAATAGTCATTCACGTATACGACACTCACCTGAGGCAATTGATGAGCCTGATCAAGCCACGCCTAGTCGTGGGCATCATCATCGTCGGCGTCTTTGCGATTATGGGGCTGATTCTGCCCTTTTTTGCACCCGAAGACCCCACGGCCTGGAATACCTATTTCCGCAACTTGCCGCCAAGCAGCGAACACTATATGGGAACGAATAACCTGGGGCAGGACATTTTTTGGCTGCTGACTTGGTCGATTCGTAACTCACTCTGGATTGGTCTTTCGGTGGCGGGGCTGGCAACCATCATTGGCGTGGTCGTGGGCCTCTTGTCGGGATTTGTCGGGGGATTTGCTGATCGGGTGTTGACGCTGCTCATGGATATTGTGATCGCAGTGCCGTCTCTGCCCATTCTGATCCTGCTCTCAGCGCTCCTCGGCGGTCGAACATCGTTGCTGATTATTGCTGGTGTATTGGTCATCTTCAATTGGCCCTGGCCAGGCAGACAAGCACGGGCCATGTCGCTGAGCCTGCGGGAGCGTGAGTTTATCAGCGTGGCCCAGGCATCCAGCGAAAGTACGCTCAAGATCGTCATTGTGGAGATTATGCCCTTTATGTTGGGGTGGGCGCTGGCCAATTTTATCAACACAATTCTGGTGGCGATTTCAGCCGAGTCTGGTTTGGCCATCATTGGACTGTCCAGTTTGAAAGACGCCACTCTGGGGACAATGATCTACTGGGCCATGCAGCACCAGGCACTTCTCTTAGAACGCTGGCTGTGGATCCTCTCGCCCATCTTCTCCATCATGTTACTATTTATCGGACTCTTTCTCGTCTCGACGGGCTGGTCCGACTATTTTGCCACGCGCAGAGGCCAGCAATGATCCATATCAACAATGTCAGCCTCTTCTATGATACAGTCCAGGGAACGGTGAAAGCCGTTGAGAATGTTTCCTTTACCATCTATAATGGCGAAATTGTGGGGATCGCTGGAGAATCGGGTTGTGGCAAGTCCACCTTGATGAAGGGCATCTATGGCAATGTGGAGCGGCCCATGTATCTGGCAGACGGCTCCATCGAGTTGGAATTGGACGATTTGGGCGAGACAGAGATCATCCCCAACACCGAATTTCATCGCTACTGGTGGAAGTACATCTCCTACATCCCCCAAGCCTCCATGAGCGTCTTGAACCCCGTCGTCCGCATCAAAGATCAGTTCCTCGACTCCTTTCCTCAGGTGGAGATTCGGGCGCGCGGCAAGCGGGTGATGCTGGAAGAGATGGCCACCTATCTGCAAGAGTTGGAACTGCCTGCCGATGTGCTAAACGCCTATCCCCACCAACTGAGCGGCGGCATGAGACAGCGCGTGATCGTAGCCCTGGCAACCTTCGTACAGCCCAAATTCGTGCTGGCTGATGAGCCGACGACCGCCCTGGACGTGGTGATTCAGCGTGGCATCCTGACCATGTTGATGAACCTGCAGAAGAAGCTGGGGAATACCTTTGTCATGGTCTCTCACGACATGGGCGTCCACAACATCCCTATACGGAAATGCTCATCAACTCACTGCCGCGCCTGGGTGATGACGCTGAGCGGTTGGGCATCAGCGGGCGACCACCTAGCCTTCTCAATCCGCCGGGTGGCTGTCGCTTTGCCGACCGTTGTTATCTGGCCGATGCTGGCTGTACCCAAGCAGTTCCGCCGCTTGTGGAGATTGAGAAAGGTCACTTTGTTGCTTGTCTCAAACGGGAAGCGGGCACCCAAGATACATTCCAGAAGAGGTAGGCGATGAGCGACAAGTTCTTAGCAATTGACGACGTTAGCAAGACATTTCGCACCGGAGGCATCATCGGGGGCAGCAAGATTGCGGCAGTAGATCGCGTCACCCTGGCTCTGGATCAGGGGAAACCGCAAATTCTCAGCTTGGTTGGCGAGTCCGGTTCTGGCAAGACCACGCTAGCGCGCATGGTGCTGCGCCAAATTCAGCCCACTTCCGGCGAAATCGTCGTCGATGGGATGAGTACAGGCAAACGTTTAAACGGAGCAGAGGTAAAAGGATTCTGGCGCAAAGTGCAGCCCATCTACCAGAACCCGTTCGAGAGCTTTAGCAGCCGCAAGACTGTCGATACCTACTTGTTCGAGACCGCCCGCAACATCTTGGGAACAAGGAATAAACAGGCAGCCCATCAGGCAGTTGAAGAGGCGCTGGTGAATGTGGGGCTGTCGGCGGAGCGAGTGATTGGGCGCTATCCCAACCAATTCTCGGGAGGTGAACTGCAGCGTGTCTCCGTGGCACGCGCCATTATTCCCCAACCCCAGCTATTGGTCGCAGACGAGCCAGTCAGCATGATCGACGCCTCGTTACGCATGAATGTGGTCAATCTCTTCAAAAAACTGCGCGATGAATTCCAGATCAGCATCCTCTACATTACTCATGATCTTTCGACCGCCTACTATGTCAGCGATCTCATTGCGATCATGTATCGCGGCAATGTGGTCGAATATGGTCCATCAACCCAGATTCTCACCCAGCCCGCCCATCCTTATACCGAGTTGTTGCTCGATTCCGTAGCGAAAATTGGCGAAAAATGGGATGAATTGGTGCGTCTGCCCGACATGGAGACCAAAGAGTATGGATATGTGGGCTGCAAATTTGCAGGGCGTTGTCCCCATGTACGTGACGTGTGTCGCAACGTAAAACCACCGCTGGTGAAAACAGAAGACAAGCGTGAAGTACTCTGCTTTAAGCTGACTGACTATCGGGAACAATCCTAGCTCTACGGTTGTGATATACTATACTGAGCGCGGCCATAAATTTAAAATATATTTGAGCAGTTTTAGTCGAGTCATGATGACAAATATATTTTAAATTTATAAGCTCGTGCGGTATAAAACAAGACAGGACGGCCTATCGCGGACTTTCGCAATGTAACCACCCGTCGCGTCTCCAGTTGGGATCAAACGGGCGGCAATATGGATTTTCTAGTCGTGCAGCCAGGCGAAACGGCCACGCTGGCCGATATTGCTGGGGCGGGCTGCATCAATCACATCTGGTGTACCCACGCTTGTGAACAGGAGGATTATTTGCGCCGTATCCTCTTGGGAGCGCGATGGGACGATGAGCCTGACTATTCCATTGATGTGCCGCTAGGCGATTTTTTTGGCGTTGGTCATGCACAAATGGTCAACTTCTCCGCGCTGCCGTTGCAAATGAGTCCCAGCGACGGGCGCTCGTTTAACTGCTGGTTTCCCATGCCCTTTGGTTCGCGTGCCGAGTTCTTCGTCGTTAACCAGGCCGATGTGCCCATGAACTTCTATTACTACATCGACTATGAACTACACGATGCGATTCCCGATGATATGGGGCGCTTTCATGCCCAATGGCGGCGCGAAAACCCGACCGAAGGCATACTGCAATCCGAGATGCCCCGGTTGATCGAAGCAACGCGTCAGGTATTTCAAGAGGGCGAAACACCGTTCGCACAGGCCCCCGATGATGTGCTTGAAAACCTGGCTTATGAATTTGGCGGGCGCAATATAGGCGGTCGAGGCAACTATGTCATCCTTGAGGCTGAAGGCACTGGCCACTATGTGGGCTGTAACCTAAATATTCACAACCTGCGCACGGATCCTGACTTAGAGTGGCCAGCAGACCAAAACTGGCCACCAAGGCTGGGGGACGCGTTAAATGCAACGCCCGAAGAACGCATGGCCTTTTTCAAACGCTTTAACTGGTATGGTGAAGGCGACGACATGATCTTCATCGACGGCGAGGAGTGGCCCCCTAGCCTGCACGGAACCGGGACGGAAGATTATTTCAATACAGCCTACTGTCCAGCCAGTAAGTATGATAGCCCCTACCACGGCTTAACTCTGCCCGGTGGTCCTAACTGGAGCGGCAAGTCCTCCTACTATCGTTTCCACATCGAAGATCCGATTCACTTCCGTCAAAGCATCAAAGTCACCATCGAACATGGCCACAACAATAACCGCACCGACGATCTGTCCAGCACGGCATACTGGTATCAGCTTGAACCCCACAAACCTTACCCATCTATGCCGCCCGTGACCGAAAGGTTGCCGCGCCCGGAGAGTTCTTCCCAATGACGATCGTCAGCCTGGCGCTCGCGGTGGACCAACCCGCGTTTAACTAAATTGTCGATCACCAATGTCATATTTCCACTACCCTTAAGGATTTTTTTCGCCAAGCTCTCCCGTTTGCAGTGGACCGAGATGGTAAATGGTTTCTAACGCTCTGGACTTCGCGCATTGGCCCGCTTTCACCGTCAAGGGCACTTGACTGTGGGCGTTACGGTTAACCCACATCTAGGGAAATGGCAAAGCTAGAGAGAACATGGCACATTTACCCCCTTCCCGGCCTGGTATGATAAAAAAATGTGGGGGAAGGTGACTTGTCGCTAAAATGGTTGGGCATAAGATCCATTTCGACTAACCGAGATCAGTTTCCTCCCCTCGCAGGGGAGGATTAAGGAGGGGTTGAAACATCGTTACCCTTTCTCCCCGACTTGTGGGTAAAGTTAAGCCAAACTGGGGAGGGTTAAGGTGGGGTTGAGCCGCTGCTTAACTCTTGTGGGTTAATACCTTTATGACTTTTTATTACTCCTGTGGCAATGGAATAAACTCTTCAGCCTTGCCAATTTCATCGAATTATAGCTCAGTTAGGGGCTATATTGTCAGTGCCTCAATATCCCATCGGGCCAACTTCGCCAACGCTGAGATGATTGACGGTCTACTGATAATGCCGTTATCCCTTTAACGATCCAGAGGTCAAACCAGCAATAAATTGGCGCTGCATGGCCAAAAACAAGATCAGAATGGGGAGGGTACCTAAGAACGAGCCAGCCATGATCGTGCCATATTCAATATCATAAGGCCCCACAAAACTGGCGATAGCCAAAGTTAGGGTGAACATTTCTTCGCTGGTCAAAACGATCAGCGGCCACAAGAAGTCATTCCAGGCTCCGGTAAAAAAGAGAATCGACAAGATGGCCAGAGCTGGTTGCGTGATTGGTCTGACATGGTTTTTCTCCTCCTTACGTGAGTATAAGCAGATTGGCTCATCTATGAAGATTGTGCAAAGTGGCATTCCGTTGCCATCACATCAATGAAAAGAAACGCAGAAACTTTTTCGCTTTCTTGATGTTGCAAGCCAATGAAATAACGTTTATTGCGATGATTGAGACCGAGAGAATCTGTTCCCTCTCGGTCCATTTCGACGTGCTTCATGTCAATAAAGCGACTACATTCGCTACGAAGATTTTCCAAAAGATGAGATGGGATTACGTTTTCGAGAATGCAATATCCTTCTTCATGAAACTGTTGTACATGCTCTGGTGTGATAATCACGATAGCCTCCTAACAAGGAAAGATGCTTTGCTAACGACGGATCAGGGGTCGCCAGATGGACGTGAAGAAATTGCCTGAAAAGGAGGGGGATATTACAATAGGATTTACTCACTTTGTCCCGACCTTGAATGCCCTGACGATCTGCAAAGTCTCTTGCAGTCATAGTCAACCATGTAGATCCTATCTAATTATTCACACATTTTGCTTTTTTTCCTTAACTATGTGGGGTGGTTCAGAATTAGGTTTACACTTTTGATACATAGATAAAAATCTATATGAGGTCATTTTCTGCCTGAGCATGGCTCAAAGTAGAAAATATAAACATCTTTTCTCTTTGCAAAAATGTAAACCTAATTGTCCGCCTAAAATGAACCACCCCAACTATGTTGACCTTTACTTTCTGGTAAAGGCTTGAGTGACAAAGGGCAAACCGAAAGGGACGGAAAAAAGAATCCACCCTGAAAAAACGGGATAAAATGTAAAAATAGTGCTCGGCTAGTTTAAGCAGCGGCATTGAGGCGGCGATGAGCGAGAACGCCTTTAGGTAAATGGTGTGAAACCGAGGCCTTTTTCCGAAAGTCAGGGTCGAGTTGGTCAGGAGTTGGAAAAAGAGCACTCGAGAGAACGCGGCGCAGCCTGCCGGGAGTGGATTGAGGCTCTCGATCCCAGTAGCCAGTCGGTATGGGAGGAAGAGAAGCGGCTAAATGGGAAAGAAGATTGCCAGCCAGCAGCCCCAGTTCAGGTAAGCGGAAACAAGCCTCATCGGCATGAACAAATTGACGATGTAAGCCAATCATCTGCTTGGAAGCCAAGGGGGGAGGTTCAACAGGCCAGCGTTCCAGGTAGACAAGATAAATGGTTTCAGGCTGCAAAGTCATAACGGTCGCCAAAACCAAAGGTGTGTTGTAGGCCGGATCCTGAATGACGTAAATCGAGTAGGTACGGTTGGCTGTATCCACCTTGGTTGTTCTGGGGACGAGATTGTGCCATGCTTGATAGCAAATCAGGCGACCACTATAGAGAAAGCGACCAGACGAGTCCGGAGTTGTAGCCTCGAGTCGCTTTCCCTTATAGCTGCGAGAGAGCGGTCGCACAATATCACCATATTCAGGTGGTCTGCCTTTTTCTTTGCGTTTGGGGAACTCATTGCGGCGCACTGTGCAGTTAATCGCTTCCCGCAGGACAAATCGGTCTATGCCGCTTTCTAGCATTTCTCTGATTGTAAACCCGGCATCGACCACCGCCACTTCGTCTGACTCCAGTGATTTCTTCGTCTCTGTCAGCAGCTTTTCCGAAACTCACTTTCCTTTGTTCCAACCGTGCATCTCATGATTGCCTTGAGCAGTGGCACTCGCTTCCCGCCTATCTCCCCCGAGCTTATCATCACTCCAAAGATGAGCGCGGGCAATGCCCGACGAGCCGTTGAGTTATAGAGTCGGTTCACTTTCCCTTGCAGCTTCGGTCGCCAGAACCCTGTGATATCTATGCTTTTCACTCGGTACCCTTCTAACTTTTTTGCCTCCCATTCCCCTTTCCACTTCTTCTTGCCACGACCCCAGCAGACTTGTGATATCCCATGATCCATATCGAAAGCTCCACCAGCTTCGCCGGAGCTCCTCATCTTCAAACCCGCTTTCTTTCAATGCGCTATGGATTGCTCCTCGACTTTTCAGAAACGACCCATTCAGCATTGCCCACATCAGACGCATTACATTTACGTTTGTTCCCATCGGCGTTACTTGCAATACATTCATCAGTACTGCTATAGTTATTTCTGGCGCGGTTAGCATTCCTTCCTCCTTTTTGGGCTCTCTACCTTTAGGATGAACTGCTAACCGCTTTTTGTCACATTTCTCACCTCATCTCTTTTCTTTTACCAGAAAGTAAAGTTGACGGACATTAGCACAATATCACCATAGCAGCATCACTTTCGGAGCAAGTTACATTTGGATGCCCAAGAATTGCGTCACGCGACGCAGCTGATTTTGCGGCTAGAAGAGGAACAGGAATGGCAAGTTCCCGGCTACGAATCGATGATCCAGTCGCTTTTTTCGCAGCTTGTCGTTTTTTTGGCACGAAAATACGCAGAGCAAACCGCACCGATTACAAAGTCGATTTTAGAATTGGCGCAGGTGGTCGCCTACATAGAAGAACACTTCGACCACGCCTCGCGTCTTGATGATCTAGCCGACTGCGCCGCAATGCCACCGAATCATTTTCTTCGCGTGTTCAAAGCCACCTACAACATGCCACCAATCGCCTATATTTTGCGCTTGCGCATTGACAAAGCTCGTCTGTTACTGCGCGAAACCGATGAGCCAGTGAGTGATATCGCTGCCCAGGTCGGTTTTACAGACAGCAACTACTTTACCCGCAAGTTCAAAAATACGACCTCATATACGCCAACAGAGTACCGACGTCTTACCTCTGTCGTTCCATAGGTATTCTGCCTTATCATATCAGCTCGTTATGTCCGCCACGAACTTTATTAAACAAAAAAATGGCATGGTTCAGGCGCGAAGAATAATGGTTTATAAATCCCATGCCGTCGAACGTGTCATTTCGACGAGCCTTCGAGGAGAAATCTGACTGTTCTCTCGAGCGGTGCGCAAGATTTCTCTCTTCGCTCGAAATGACACGTCCCCAATCAATTTGTAAATCAATTCACACCTCGATTGAATTATGCAAAAAATAAAATTATAGTGAGCCTGAAAAATGCAAATTACCGATATCGAATTGCTCGTTGTTGAGCGAAATCAAAACGATGAAGTAGTTGTCCTAACAGTGAAGACCGATGAAGGGATCGACGGACAGGCAATGGCCTGGGGACACAAGGGAGGGCGGCGGGTGGCCGAAGATATCACCGCTGTCATTAAGCCTGAGCTAATTGGTCAGAATCCCATAAACCGCGAGTATCTTTATCACAAAATTGTTCGCGCCGATCGTTGGGGTGGACATATGTCTATCACGGCCCATGGTCCCATTGACGTCGCTCTCCGGGACATTGCCGCGAAGAAAGCTGGGTTACCTCTTTATCAATTTATCGGGGGCTATCGAGATAAAATTATGGCTTACACGACCGGCCCACGCCTGCCTGAACCCGACGATCACGTCCAACTGGCCCTCAAGGCGCAAGAACAGGGCTTCAAAGGCTTCAAACTGCACACACCGGGTGACGCTGACCTTGATATTGCCTGTTGCCGGGCGGTTCGTCAAGCGCTGGGTGATGATTTTATTCTGATGTGTGATCCGGTCGCCGCGTACGACCATGAAGATGCACTACGCGTGGGACGAGCCCTCGAAAAACTGAATTTCTTTTGGTATGAGGAACCACTGCATGACTATGATATCCATGGCTACATTCAACTCGCCCAGACACTTGACATCCCCATTGCCGGGGTGGAATGGGCGGCCGGTAGCTACCATATGGCTGCTGAGTATATCGTCCGGGGCGCGGTTGACATCGTCCGCAGTGATGTTTCCTGGAAGGGAGGGATTACTGGCTACCTCAAAACGGCACATCTCTGCGAAGCCTTTGGCCTCAACTGCGAAGCCCACTTGGCAGTTTATTCGCTCCTGAATGTGGCTAACCTGCACGCTGCCTGTGGCATTCGGAACTGTCGATTTTTAGAATTGAGTGTTAATGACGACAACTTTGGCATTACCCCAGGCTTAACCGTTGACGATGAGGGCTACGTCCATGCTCCCCAAGCGCCTGGTCTGGGCGTAGAGCTGGATTGGGCGGCTATCACTCCACGTATCAAAGCTCGTTTATAGCCAGGTGTAGCTATGCCAAACCTAATTTTTGAAGAACAAAATCATTCGTTAACTTTTCTTCGACACTAAACGATTTCAGTTGATGAGAGTCGGTTTCTATTTGCAAATCTCCAATTTCTCGGGCGAGCTTGAGTGCTTTAGCGTGGAGAAGCTGATTGCGCATCCCAATTCCCATGAGTGCAACACCTAAAGCATGATTCACAAATGGAATCTCCGTAGGATAACTGCTTTCGATATGTAGAATCTGTTCTTCAAAAAAGTCGTCGTTTGGGGCGCTTTTTCTCTTTGACTTGGCAATTTCATAGAGCAAGCCATAACCGCAACGTCGGCGCATCGGGTCCTTGTGTCTGATCCAGTCAATGGTCAGCTCAACCACGAAGGGTGCTTTGGCCAAAGTCGCGTCGCAAGAAGAAAAAACGTGGGCAATTTGGCCATCATTGATCTGGTCTATCTGGCTTTCGGCTTGTTCAATACTGATTGCTTTTGGATCATCAATAAGTAGCGCCAATATGCGTGCATCGTAAACGTCACTTTGCCAAAGGGCAGCAGATAAGTTGTGATCTCTGCCGATATGTTTTGCCAACTTGCGCAATGTTGTAATGCCCACACCAAAGGTGATCAACAAACTATCTCCATTTTGGCGGCTTTGCCATAAGTGAATACCACGTTCGTTCTTATTCGATTCTAGATATTTAAGGACATCGGTCTCGTTCATCATGTTCAATCTCCCCACCCTGTGTAGAATCTGTCTGAAAAAGTAGTCAAACTGGATAAACCTCAAAACCAATCCAATTCTTCACGGATTTTTAGCCTTTCTCTGTTGAATTAATTGTTGATAGAATGCCAAGAGATCCTTAGTCTTGTTCGTCTCCCCAGACCATGGGGTAACGACATTCACTGTATCCCTTGGCGGAAATATCAAATTCGTGATTCATGCCCACCTCTGTGCCGCAATAGATGATTGGCGGCTGCGGCAGTTGAAACTGAAAGAGGGTTCCATCACAAATTGCTTCGAGATCCCCGATCTGTTGCCACTCGCGGCCATCGCCTGGGTAAAAACGGTCGATAAAGATGTGGTAGATGATTGCGCTTTTGGCCCACCCCGGTATTGTAATGGTATCAACGTGATAGTTAAAGATAGGTTCTACTGGGCCTGCTCGATCCGCTTTAGATAAAGAGCCAAAAAGACCAAAGGTGGTACCATCACATAGTTGACGGCCAAGGCTACCTGGAAATTCCAGATGTCAGCCAGGATGCCGGTCCACAGTGGCGGGATCATGGATCCGATCGTCATGGCAACCGAAAGGGTGCCGCTCACTGCGCCCGATTGTTCAGGATATCGTCTGGTCCCATAGGCCACTGCTGTGGGAAAGAGGCCAGAGAAACCCAGTCCCGACAAAAAGACGCCAACAACGATAATGGCGGGATTCTCACCAACGATGACGACAGGATATGTCAACGTGATGCCAATCCCCAAGATAAGCAGCATTCTGGCATATCCTATTTGCTCAGCAAAGGTTGCGCAAAGAAATCGCCCGCCGGTTAGCGCCACATAAAAGATGGAGACTGCCGACACAGCAATAAAGCTAGATGCATTACTCGTTTGCTGCATAAAGACAGCAACCCACGCCAGTAAGCTCCAAGCGACAGCATTATAGATAAAGGCAATCAGAAAGAGGCTGAGAAATACTCTGTCAGCAAGCATGGCCCAGGCGTAGGTCTGCCCTTGCTTGGCCTGCTTGCTAGGTTGCCCTTCATCAAACTGATAGGCGATCACCGCATACCCTAACCAAATAATGCCTGTACCGCCTAAGGCCCAGCGCCAGGGTAGGCCCCAGGTAATCAGCGCACCAATCACCAGCGGAGAAATGGCACCGCCAGCGCCGTAGATCCCATGCAACAGATTCAACATGCGCCCACGGGCATTCGGGTTTGAATCGGCAACGAGCGCGTTGATGCCTGTGGACAATGCCCCTTGCGTGGCGCTAATCAACACATAGCCTCCTGCAAAGAGCAGCCAAGGTTTGGAGAGAGACGCCAAACCAAGAGAAAGAGCCAGTAGCAGCGATGAGATCCAAACCAGCCGCTGCCGGCCTAATATATCAGAACCGACTCCTGCAACTAGGTTCCCAACCACGCCGCCAGCAGCCTGAAATGGAAAGATGAGTCCAATTGCAGCAATGGTTAAGCCCAGCGCTGTATATTCATCCGTAATCGATGGCATGACAGAGGGGATCAGCACAGCAGTTGTACCAATAAAAAAGTATCCCCCCAATCCCACTTTGGTCATTTGGTTGGGCATTATTGTATCTCTATTGTTTCTCTACTGGTCAGGTTCGGAAAGTCTCATTTCGAGTGAGTCATCATAACTTACAATCATTGACAAAATAGTGTGGATAGAGGTTTCAGCAAGCTCTCTCAATTCTATCTGTGTCCGATTTTGAATGGGGTGTGCCACCCAAACAATGGCAGGTTCAAAACCAAGCACAGCTGATTGTGCAGCAGCGGCATCCTTAAACGCTGCTGTAACCACAAAGCAGCCAGGAATGCCACGTTGATCTAGATTGTTGATGTCATGCAGACCGCATGATGTACAGGAGCCTCAATCCGCCAAGGCAGATACAACCACATCTGCCTCGACCGCAACCTTTTGAATGATTTATGTCGGGGCAACGCGCGTATTGGTGGGCTTGGTATACCGAGCTGTTTGTATACCCTGTGCTTGAAGTAATCGTTCAATGTGGTCTAAAAATTCATCACTTCGCGTTTTGCCGATATCGAATAGTGCCACGGTTTTGCCCTTCAGGTTGGAGGGTGGCTGGCGTCTCTCACGCAAGACGGGCGAAAGTTCGGCCGTTGGGTCGTGCAACTGAATACGGTTTTGCTTCATAAAGGGATCTCCTTAAGGGATTTCCCTCGTGATGGGAACCGAATTATCATGGAAATGGCCGCCCGTCCAACCCGTTAAAATTGCAGAATAGAGTCCGGCTGATCCACCTGCACGCACAATCAGCAGGCCGTCGCCATCTTCGAAAAATTTCGGGACGATCTCATCTGCACGTGCAGGATCAATACCCTCAGACAATCCTCCAGCCCCCCGAATTAACATTTTTCCGGGACGTCGTAAGGCTTCATAGAGAGCATGGGTGATCTCTTCACGCCGCCATCCAGCCTGCTGATAAATTGCATAATGTTCAGGGGAAATGACGAGCATTGCATTGCACCATTCCGCCAGCTTTGTATGCCCAACTGAAAGCAGAGAGGTTGCTAAAGAGCAGGTTAATTCTTCCGGCGTACGTGCCCGTTGATCAATAAACCCTTGAATCCCATCCCCCTGAAAGAGGGTTACCGCACTACTGCTAGGAGCACAGCCACGGGCGACGTGCAACGGTGTCCAATCCGCATCCGTCTCATCCTCAGCAAAGCAGAGTGTATATTTCGCCGGGCCAACAAGTGTGGAACGATCGATTTCACCCGGAATACCGCCCCCGACATTACGCACAATCAGGTTGAGCGCGCGGCCGATCATGGCATTGGCACGATTGCCTTGTCCTAAAGCATTCATTCCCCAGTTTATCTCAATTCGACGAGTTACAGGACCATTGACCACGATGATAGGACTGGAAAAACAGGTGGTACACAGCAAGCCATGGAGTGTGAATTTTGGTTCGAGGGCGGCTTCTACCGCGGTAAGCAAAACGGGCATGTATTCTGGTTTGCACCCTGCTAACACAGCATTGATGGCTACTTTTTCGATCGTACAAGGGGATAGGTTAGGAGGTATATTGCCAATAATCTCCTGAGGGTCGCGCTGAGTGCCCGACAACATGCGCAAAATGCGCTCTGGGGTTGGGGGATGATAGGCAAACCGTCGCTCCAGCCACGCTCGTAACAATATTCATGCTCATCTTGCCAATCGCCCGGTTCTAGAATGCGTGATTGGATGCCGGTCTTGCTGAAGGTGGCCTGTAGTTTTTCAGCAACACCTGGCTCTACCGATTTTGAGCCGCAGCCGGGACGCCATGCGGGAAGGGTTTCATCAAGATCATTTATGCCTGTTAGCTCGCGCCATGCATCACGTTGCCAGCCGAAAACACGACTGTGCTCCTGCCTATCCTTGATAGTCACCAATGTGGGAACCGTTTCGATGTTGAGATAGAAGGAGTTTTCCAAATCGCCATCATATTGATGACCGTGTAAATCTGCTAAAAATGATGGCGCATCTTGCACATAAATGTTTAGATGTTCGAGATTTGCCAAAACACGAATGACAGGCTCAACAAGCTTGCAAGTCTCACACTCCTGTTTGACGACAAGGTGATACCCATCTGAATATATTTTTGTTTTTTCTTGCATAATGAGGAGTAATCCTCAACCTCTATTTTTATAGATCCATATTATACTTAACAGTTGCATAAATGAACACTGTCCACAACGTTTACAACTGGGCATTCGCCAACGCGCACATTGGCTATGGTGACGTGCTGGGCGCATCCTCCCGAATCTTCGGTTATGAAGTTGACGGGCTGGAACACATAATTCAAGATGGCTTGCCGTTCCCAGCGGGCAAGGATGCCAATTTAGACGGGTTGGTCACTCTTGGCGTCGGACTTGGCACGAACGAGGAAGCAGATCATAGCGTGTGGGGTGAGACGTTATACATTGGCAAGGCGGATGCGACGTGGAAAGCGTATGCACTGTATGGCGAAGTGACGCCCGAAACGCTCGACAACGCGAATGGGTAATGGGCTTAACCCGTCGCGACAGACAGGTTGAGCAGGTAACGCGCAACGTGCTCAGTAGATTTACAGCGTAAGTTAATGCCAACCAACGACATCAGGGCGAAATCATCCTGCAAAATACGCGCGGGGATATTGCGCATAGCAAAGTCTTACTACGTGCTAGCCAGGTGCCACACGCTCCAAGAACTCTGTCGCGGCCTTTGTAGAATGCAGAATAACGTCACCGACAGACCAACGCCAGCGAATCTGGAATGTCGAATGTTCGGCCTGTTCACACAGCAGGTAAGGCCAATCGTATTTCGCTCGACTCCGATACACTCATTGCATTCGACGGAAAGGTCTACCTTCCTCACCACAGCAACATCTTCAAGGTTCTGGACGGAAACACCAACAACGCAGAAATTGGCGCGTTCTCCGATTTCAATGCCACGCCTGCTTTCCATTCCAGTCGTGCGTTCTTCTCGGCCCGTGGCGGAATAGGGCTGCACGGTGTCCCGCTCTTCTCTACCGTCTATTGTATCGATCCTGAGACTGCGAAGATAACTTGGACCTATCCTGACGGCGGTGGATTATCGGCACCGGCTATTGCCAGTGGGCGCGTCTATATTGCATCGGGGAACTCGCCATTCTTCTACTGCCTTGACGAAGAGACCGGTAATCCCTTATGGATCTATAAGCTTGGCCACCGCGTCGAGGAGGCAACGCTTTGCATCTACTGCAACAAGGTCTTTGTGCCTTCTGCTGACGGATACGTCCATGCAGTCGAGTAGATACGTAGATGACCTCCAACACTATTTTACGACAATGGTAAAATAAGCCAATTGATCAGCAGAATCTTGCCTATACTTACCCAGAATAGTTTTGTCTCATCTTGTTTGTTTAAGATGTGGTACAGAACTTTTCTGAGGAATGATAACAGTGTCGTTCAAATTGACTCATAGAGCTGGGTCTATTGCACAATGGTTGCCCTGAAATGAGGTAGGTCTTTAGACGCAACGTTGGATTGTCAAGGAACCCCATAACAATGAATACAGAGCCAGTGTCAACTTAGCTTTGCCACAGCTCTGTATCAGGATGGAAAGCGGCCCAAGCAAACCAGAAGTGATCGAAGCTGATGATGGATTCCAGTTGCGTGCCGCTCAGCTCACCGTCCAGTGCGAGACCAGAAATGTTCCATGTGCTGCCAGTCTCGGCATCCGTGAAGGTGCCATCATCGTTGGTGGTGAAGGTTAGCGTCTGTCCATCCACGTGACGTGAGAAGACGCCAACGCTACCAACATCACGGCTGTCAGCAATGCTGCGTCCATCGAGCGCGCTGGCTGTCCCATCTTTGTGGAACACGACAATCTCCTCATCGGCGACTGTATCATTGATCACGCCTGCTTCGGCTGCATCTGCAAAGGCATAGGCCATCACAGTCTCGCCAAGCTCGATGCCAACAACACGCTCTGTGGCGGGAAGCCGCGGATCGATTTCACCTCGGAAGAGGAATGGATTGGTTGAACTATCATAGCTCACGTAAGGATTTGCGCCATAGTTGCGGTTGAATTGCGAGGGAATGGCCAACACCTCACCGTCAGGGTGTTGCTCCACAAAATCGCCAAAGCTCAAGACTTGACTCGGCAGGAAGGCCAGTTGTGCATTCACTAACTCACCCACAATGCCTTGACCGGTAAACTGCTGCCACCAGGTTTCTGTCTGGCGGTCATACATGATCAAGTCGCTGTTGCGCAACTTTCCTGTGGTCCCAAAATCTAATAGATGCTCTCCAAATTGGCGATCAAAGACAATGCTCGCATTGCAGAGAGGGCAAAAGGTCACGGAGACAGGTTTGCCAGCGATTTCATCGTTGACAATTTCGTGCCAGATTAAGATCGAAAGCGGATAAGCACGATAGACATCATTGTGCCCAAAGACGATAACGGGTTCACGTTCGCCAACGCGGTCTGAAGCATCTGCAATACTCTCAAACGTTGGGTTGTCGATTGCCGGGATTCCATCCTTGGGTGGACCACCACTCAGGATACTATCCCACGTGACGGTGCGTTTGCTGAAGTCCGTCGCCCAATTTCTTGTGCCAAATGGCGGATCTGATGCTTCCAGTATTTCCAAATCCAGAAATTTTGGCTCAGCAGTCGCTGCGTCATTCTCTTCTATCGCTGCTTGAGATTCAGATGCCGCCTCTTGACTTAAGTTATTTTCCGACATTGTGCTGACTGGTAGTGCTTCCAAAGAGACGCAACCGGCCAAGAATAACACGCCCATTGAAAGCAGCGAGGCAAGTCTCCACTGATACTCGCCCAGAAAAGTTTGGCACCACGTCTCCCAGACCTGAGAGGGGATAGAGCTTTTCTGGGAGGCTATATGCCGCTGCTGAATAGGTTCGCGAACAGTTTGCATAATGCTCTCCATGTAAATTTACGCTGAGCACCGCTATAGATGACCCCGAATCCGCTACGGGAAGTGAAATTAGCACTTGACCGAGAAAAAAGTCTTCTCTTCAAGCAATCAGTCTCTGGCACCATCTACAGGCAAGTACGGTGTATTGAAAATAAAGTATACTCACTCTCCCATAATTCAACTGTGCTGACTGTAGCATCGCCTACTACTGGATGACGTAATGACCAAATCACCGAGGTTTAGGTTGTGAGCCAAAAATAGTACCATTGGCCTATGGACGTTGGGTCACTCATCTTTTATAATTCGTCCGGGGATAGCTTTATAATTTTATCATCCCCTTATGCGTCGTGCGTCCCGTTGGTTTTTAGACAAATGGTGTGATAGCCAGTGGTCCAGCAAAATCAGTAGCAGGGACGCTTAATTTATGTACATAGTTGGCCATAGTTTTAGACCTTGTTTGTGTGTCGAGGCTATCACACCATTCCCCTTCACAATTGTCACTTCTCCTCAAGCATCCCTAACGGCTCAACCGATTCTCGCTCAGTCAGCATCCAATTCAATATTCATCTGTAGATCGTGAATTCGATGCAATTGCTTGATAGAACTCAATTGCTCCAGCTCGTTATGGTTCAAATGCTGGAAGGTATCAGTTACCTTTTGTCTATTCATAATGTTGTGATGGTCTGGTGGGAATCCGCTGCACCCTAGGTTGCCTATAGTTGCCAAAAGAAAATCCTCCCTAGACACTATAACTTAGTGATTTAGAGAGGATTTTCTACTCTATTGGCTCCCCGGGCTAGACTCGAACTAGCAACCGCGCGGTTAACAGCCGCGAGAACATTTGTTCGTGTATGGGAGTCTATATAATTTGTTGCCATCTGTAACCCACTGTATATAGTGGGTAATTCGATGTAGATACAGACTACTTGTTGCTAATATGTGGTCCATAATACACGACATTTACGACGCTGTCAAGTAAAAGATCCTGGGTGCGTCTCCCCAAAAAAGGGGGCGCATGTATCCGATCTGTCGACCAGACCTATCAGGTGTGGGTATGCGGGACGAACATATTGTTTCCCTTGCCCACCCAGCTTCCCTCGTGCCGCAGTCGAATTCTCTGGAGTGCCTCAGTTGAACATTTTCTATGCCTACGAATCTTTATCGAAAATATTCCAAAGCGTTGCTGAGATATTATCTTCTAATGAGAATACCGCGCTCTTAAGCCCATCAAGCTGTTTATGAATTGAACTAAGGTTCTCCTCAGAGATTGTACCGTGGATTTGTGGAGACTTATAGTGCGTTACCACGAAACCGTTGCATACGTCATTATTCTTTTTGACAATTGCATTTAGCTTCGACCGCGTTGTCACTATCTGCCAGTCACCCTCTGCATCGTTCTCTGAAAGGGTGCAGGTGATTCCACCTTCGATATAAGTAATGAAGCTATTCATTTTTACCTCTCCATCATCACCAATATCATTGGGATCAAAAACGGTTGTTATAGATAAGATGGGGTGAGCGCGCAAATCTTTGACAGGTATCTTCTCATTTGCAAAGTTTGTGATTACTGCTTCTCCACGGTCTTGCAATAGCCACATTTCCCCATGTGGGACATTGGCATGCTGTATGATTTGATTTTCACTCACGATATTTTATCCTTTGTTACTCCCCAAATACATCTGCCAACAGCTACGCTTTGGGGTTAGGCAGAATTTGTCACAGTCAATCTGCTTCCATTACACTGTGGTCATGGTGGTCTCTGAAATTTCGTAACGAACTATATCAATGTCTCTCTACATCGAGCCTAATCATATCTGACGGTGCTTGCTTCAAATCCAAGTCAACGCCAATGTAACTCTCCGTAGTCTGAATGCTAGCATGACCCAACGATTTCTGAATCTGTTCAATTGGTGATCCTGCTTTATGTGCTAATTTGGCAAAAGTGCGGCGCAAGTCGTGAGGTGCAAGCTTTTCAACGGGTGCGTATTTTTCAACGATATCCCAAACGGCTTGTGACGTCATTGGCCCCTCATAAATTCGGTTGCCCTTGCGCATGGGTAAGAACAAATAGCCACTTGTAAGACCTGCCTCTTTAATCCACACGTCAGTAATTGACTTGACCCATGACGCCATCGGAACCGTTCTGACACGCCCATGCTTGCCTTCTAGGTCTAGGATGACCCAACGCCCCTCACGTTGTTGTAAATGCTCTATGGTCAACGTAGCAACCTCCTGACGACGTAGACCACAGCCAATCATCAAAGCTAGAATCGCTCTGTCACGAACACCCTTAATTGTGTCTGTATCGGGTGCATTCAACATTGCTTGGGCTTGTTCCTTACTCAGCCAGTTTCCTAGCTTTTTGCCTTGGCGTTTGATATTGCCTACCCGTTTAATTGCTTGGGCTGTGGCTTCATCAATCAAGCTGTTATCGGCTGCTTCTAAGGCAAGTTTGCGAATCGCTGCCAGTCGTTGATTGATACTGCTATCCGTTACACCACGGTCTTTCAATGCACTTATGTGTGCGTTAACAGTAGCCTTGTTGAGCGTGGATTGATCGGACTGTTGATACCAAACGAGGAAATCATTTAACGCACGTCCATAGTCTCGCTTGCTGCGTTCGCTGATCGTATCTAAGACCATGTTCATGATCGGCTGAATCTGTGTGTAACTGGCTCTGTTTGTGGTAGAAAGTTGGGTTGTCATACTTCAAATTCACCTCTGACAATCTCAAAAACTTTGTTTGCCTCTAATTGCTTGAACTCTAACAAGGCAGATGCGATAACCTCAATTTGTGGCCACCACATAGTGACTAGATTTCTAGTGCGGAATTCCATCCACGCAAGATACGCATTTACTTCATCATCAGAGAGGCATCGCTTTAAGGCAAAATCTACTAGCGTTCTATAATCACTACCAGTACCAAAAAGCTCTTGTTTGCTTGTCAACCTCTCTTGAACCAAAGGCCCAGCATAAGTAACGATAACGTGCTTATCGATCAGTATATCTTTCTCGTCAGGATCAATGTCCCAATTATCAGGATCGGCAATTACAGGATGCTCGACAGACCCAAGTGAACTTCCATCTGATATGATGCTTACCCCATCGAATGGAAGTCCTAAGTAGATATGTGCAGCAGCATGACCAGCTTCATGGTAAGCAACTACTTCGTCTTGATTCAGCTCTTCTATTTGTCGAACCACCACTTTAGTTGGAGTCGGATCGGGTTGCTCTTCCGCATTTACAACTATTCTAGTACTTTCCGTCATAATCTGATCTCCTGCCTTTGAACAGATACCTTTTGCTAAGAAGTCTTAGCATAAGTAATTATAGCACGAAAGCAGTCTATTTTCGACCGTTTTTATGTTACAAGCACCTGACAGACGGAACGAGAGAGTCTAGTTTGCACTAGACTCTCTTCAGCGGCGCACTGCACCTTTGTGTATATCGTTCTACAAGTACCCAAATTTGGCGTGTGGTTAGAAGTATTCAACTCACACGCACCTGTTCTCAATTCAGACTCACCAACACGAGAACGACTTAATGCCTGAAAAACTCAAGGAATGTCAGCAAACCGAAAGGGAAAGATTCTTAAAATGAATATACTATATTAGAGATAGCACTTGCTTACGACGAAAGCAGAAAGCCTGCCAGTATCGGCGGGCTTTTTTGTTTGGATCAAGAGATGTATCTGTGAGCCAACATTTGACCAGACGCCAACAAGCGACAGCCCATTTTTATCTCACGCAGCACCGTCAAACTGTCGAATCTCATATTTGGACTGTTGTTATGATTCTCTTTGCCCTTACAGGGGCGTTTATCGGGGCAATCGGTTTATGCTTTGCTACATTTGCAGTGGCTTTCTTGCCGACTCTTGCAAAGCTCAGTACAGAGATGAATAACGCTCATCCCCAAAGTGTTGTTTACGTAGTCGTCACTGCCACACCTAGCTCAATACCTATGGCTACAAGAATGCCTATCCCAACAGAACCACTAGAACCAACCCCAACAAATACAGAAATCCCGACCAATACATCCACCCCCTTGCCTACTGACACGCCCACGCCACCAGATACGCCATCGCCCGTTTCTTCAACTCCTACTTTCACAGCGACGAACATGCCGACCAACACAAGCACGGCAACTAGTACGCTAATGAGCACAGCAACCAATACGTCAATGCCAACAGGGACTCCTTTACCAACAAGTACCTTTACCTTCACTGCTACGGCAACACCCAGAATTTCAAATGTGCCGTGCACCTGTAGTGGCGACTTAATGAACTGCCCGAACTTCTCAAGCCAATCAGAAGCCCAAGCTTGCTACAGCTACTGCCTAGCAGAAACAGGTCAAGACATTCATGGACTCGACAGAGATAACGATGGTATAGCGTGTGAGCGAAACCCTCCATAGAGGTATAGGTAAGACCGTATATCTCAACACCTCCTATTCGGTGCAAATCAACGTCACCCCTACGTTTTAAACATACATTTCCTTCACGTCAGCTTGGCACAAATTCCCTACGTCGTTCCACTGTGGTCTTCTTGTCTACTTTCCGTAATCAAGCATTGGCTCGAGCATAGTAACCTATCCAGCAAACCCATTTACCCTTTCCCCCACACCCTTTTTTGAAGCAAACTGAATATATCGTTGATTCTCTACGTGTACGTGATGGTAAGCCATGATCAAAGCACATCGTATTCGACTCAACCCTACCCCCGATCAAGCTGATTATTTTTGGCAATGCGCCGGTGTCGCCAGATTCACCTTGAACTGGGCGCTCAATTACTACAACATGGGTGTGCCATTCAATTACCTGAAACTCGAATTCAATCAGCTGCGCAAAGAAGACAACTTTGCGCCATTTGTCGGTGAAGTTCAATCCTATGCACACCAATATGCGTTCAGGGATTTGCAAGCCGCTATCAATCGTTACTGGAAGTTCAAGAAAGACGGTCTGCTGAACCCGCCCAAGAGGTGGAAACCGCGTAAGGACAAGAAACCGTTTGGGTGGCCCAGGTTCAAGGCAAGAGGTAAAGCAACGCCATCCTTTGGTCTAGCGAACAATGGTGGGATGAGGTTTGATAACCACCATGTGAAAATCCAGAAATGCCCTGATTGGGTAAACATGGCCCAACCGCTCCGTTTCGAAGGCAAAGTCATGGGTGGGCGGGTCACTCACCACGCCGGACATTGGTACTTAGCTGTGACGGTGGACGTAGGCAACTTAGACATTCAACAGCATCAGGGACCATCCGTTGGGGTTGATCGAGGGCTGAGGGACATCATTGTTACAAGTGAAGGGCAGAAGATTGCAAATCCCAAACGCCTAAAATCGCTCGAGCGCAAACTCAAGAGAATCCAACGAGAGTTGAGCCGACGAAGGCTGCATAGTCGGAATTGGTTCAAGACCAAAGCTGACTTGGCTAACCTGCACCAACGCATTGCTGATCAGCGCCGAGAGTTTCTGCACGAACTCACCACCGAGGTTGCTAACACCTACTCTATTATCTGCCTGGAAGATCTGAATATCAAGGGCATGATGGCGGATCGCCACATCGCGCAATCTGTTGGTGATGCCTCGATGGGAGAAGTTGCCCGACAACTCGAATACAAAGCTGCACAAAATGGTGGCCAAGTCATTTACGTTGATAGGTGGTTCCCGTCAACTAAGACTTGTAGCACTTGCCAGCACATTCAACAGAACATAGCAAGAGGGCAACTGTTCTGGACCTGCGACCGCTGCGGCACCCGACATGACCGAGATGTCAATGCAGCTAAGAATATCAGGGATGAAGGGTTGCGCCTTTTGAATGCACGTGGCCGGAGTACCCACACGGACACGCTAAACGCCTGTGGAGATAGCGTGTAGTCATGCGCTACTGTGAAGCAGGAATCCATGCTCACATTGCAACTGGATTACGGAATAGGGGCGGTGTCGGCGGATTCGATTGAGGCGCTGAAGCAGTTAACCCCACCGGTGTGTGGAGTGGGGGATAGCCTCGCCCAACGAATGGACACGGTTCCCGTTACCTCCACTAGTGTATGGAGTGGGGGCAAAAAACCTACGGAATCAAGCGGGTGGAAAGTTATCTCTGCATGAGTGTGGGTGATGGACGTTATTCCTGGTCTCCTAGCGATACCAAATATCTGTAGTCAGGTTTAGAATTTTGTGATGGGTCGATGAATGCGGCGCAACTTCATGCAGGAATCGCCGCGCGTTGCCTTATCTTTCTTGCCTTGATGCTTCACGTCAACGAGTTCAACAGTGCAACGGCATTTAGCGACTGCTTGCTTTTTGCTGACTCTGTCGACGCTGTCAATTTGCGAACACGAGCCAATGTTTCACTGGCTCGCAGGAAGCGCCGTTGGGCTGCTGATAATCTACCATCCCAATAATCCATTGCTTGACTTGTCTCCACACTTGATAACGAATATTCCGCCTGCTGTACACGCAACCATGCGAGAATAACAGTATCGATCAACAATCGCTCTAAACCGTTCGCGCTGTCAAAATCCATGCCAGATCTCATGTCGGTTATCTCATGTAACATGGCCGCTTGCATCGAGGCTTGAGGAACAAATGAATCCAAAATCTTCTGCCGTGTGATTGCTGACAGACCTAGAGCCTTACGATAGAGACTCGGCACGTCGTTGTAAATTCCGTGCAGCTTTTCCAGATCTGCGCGCGATGGATTCTCACTATCAACTCTACCAATAACCTCCCAGAATTTCCGCTTGGACAATTCCTGCCTATCCGCTTTTGGCATATTTTGCGAAACAACTTTCATATTCATGCACCAAGTCCCCTTGCGAGTTCTATATCCCGCCAGCAATAGGAAATACTTAACCAACGCCCTAACCATCGCTACAACACCGTCTATCTCACCTACCAGTGCCCTGTCAGCGTCGCGTATGGGTTTCCAAGCTTGTATCTGGCGTTCTGCCTCCTGGCGTTCGTTTTCGTCCTGTACTGCCACTAATTCAGCGATGGGACCAGCTCCAATGTATTCGCTGACAACCCGATTGCCGATACGCTGCTTTCGATAGTAATAGAGCCTGTTTCCCCGAAATTCCCATCCCATTGTGCTACAGTTCCGGTTATCCCCAAATGGCTGCGTTCACTAAGAATCATCCTCGAAATCGGCTATGGTTTCGGCTGCTTTCTTTCGGCTCGCTTCGGCCTGCTTACGCCAGTCCTCCAGTGTCACCGTACCGCTTACCTCGACTGTGCTTTCTTGCCGGAAATTATCTTTTGCCATCTTGTTGCTTCAATCTCATCCGCCAACGATTCCAAGTACTTCAAATCTGGTCGAGGAATTCCAAAATGTTCCGCCGCAGTTGGCTCGGCCGAATAAAGAAATTGTCGCGCATCGTGTACGACACTCTTTGATAAGCTCTTGCTTTTCGAGTCCAACAACGCTCGATAGATGATTCTGCCATACAAATCAAAATGGGAATCGCCCGTGTTTATTACCATAATTTCCACCTCGATAGGATAATGCAAACACGTAAATGCTATCCCCAATTATACCCCGATCCGCCTCTTGAGCAAACGTTTACTCTACTTCGGTAATTCGTCAAATATCAGACCACCTTCTTGAACAGTATTACACTTTCATACCGCCGCAAATGCTCTCGATTCGCCCCACGCCTATTGCAGGGAACTGGTACTTGTTCACTCTGGATGACTTCGAAACCGAGAGTCGACAGCGTATCAATGTGCCAGTCCATAACGTGGACCATGACGCGCGTGCCTTTTGTCGGCTTGCCATCTTCGATCACCGTCATGTATTCACCCACGGCTTTTGTATAGATGGTCTTTGGGAAATCCTTGATGTTTAACACAAAAACGCCATCTGAAGCCAGCACGCGCGCGACCTCTCTCCAAGCTGCACAATGAAACGATTTGTATTTCGGTCCCCAATGGAGACGACCAGCGCTTTCAGGGTGTGTATCATGTCCCAACGAAAATTTATAGGATGACCGATAAGAACCATCCTTCGGGTTATGGTGATCGGCAAATCGATTGCCATAACAGGGTGATGTCACAATGCAGTCAAAGTGATTGTCATCGTATGGCAGATCGAGCGCATTACCTATTGTTATTCGCTCGTCAGCTTCTGCAAAGTCGGCTTCAATCTCGACAGCCGATATGTCAGCCGTGACTCCGTATCGTTCAAGTTTGAAGATGCCACCTACCCCGGCAAATGGGTCTAGGATGGTTTTTGCTTCACTGTCGATGACCATTCGAGCCATGACAGGAAACAGTGATTCGCTATATTTGCATGGGTGATGTGGTGTTGTGGTACTGTGTTGTACATCCATCATTCCGCCTCTTCAAAAAATCGCTGATAAACATCTGGCGCACAAGTTTTTAGAAACTCGATATCCTCGAAAGCCTGACGCAGTTGGTCAAAATCACACATTCTGAGAACGCACAGATCGCGCGCAGAATGCATGTTTGCTTGATGCAATACAACAAGAGGTATTTTGCTGCTATCGCCGTTCTCAGCTTGTTTCACGGCACCTTGAAGCCAGTCAGGAAGTTTCTTTCTGTGCTTGCACTCAATTTCAAAATGAGTCGTCGTAACATCGGTCGTTGCCATTCCCGTAGCACCATTCCGAGTTCCGTTCAATCGTCGCGCTACACGTCGTTCGTGATTTTTCCAAGCCGAATTGCTCATCTCGACAAACTCCCGATATATGCCTTCTCGATTCGTTCGATGTGCTCTTGTACTATATCTTGCTTTCGACCCCGACTGTGCAACAACCAGCGGCCATTTACTTGATGGATCCTAGCGATCCATCCTAGCCGCCTGGCAACGTCCACAGCGCGCTCAGCTTCTTTGTAGATCAGCGGTGTCAGGATGAATTCTTGCAACTTGTCTGGCAATCCCCGCTTATCCAGAATCGGACCCAGCAATGCCGCGCGCTTTGTGATTTCGTCCTTGAGATAGGGTGACAAGAGTTGTGGTCTGTCTGCTTTGACCCTGAGCTTGCCAGTTTCGTCAACGTACATGTCGATACCGATGTGGCGTAGGTTCCACCAAAAGACGACCAGAGGACGGCCATAGTTATCTTGGATCATGGTGCTTCTCTAGTAACATTTTGGCTGGTATTGTTACTCTGCCAAGTTTCCCGAAGATACGATCAAAGCGCTTCAGGTCGCTACCAAAGTATGTAACGACTGAACCTTTCGTTACGCCCTTTTTCTTTGTTCCATTGGGCAAAAAGTAATCCGTTCGTGGTGAGAGATAGCATTGAGGATAGTTGAATAATGGTTGGAACCACTTTTCCGATGTTGAGGCAAACGTGATGCAGCACGCCTGTTCAATGCGGCCTAACGTGTATTCATTCACTAGTTTATCTATCCAATCGGGATTGCCAGGGTGATATTCCCTGATACAATACCCGCGCCATTTGTCTGGCTTCTTTTCCTTATCAGCAAAGGATGGGTCACAACGCTTTTTCGGACAACGCTTTTTGCAAGGCTTTTCAGGGTCACCAAATGGGTGATTCAACCAAACACGACCAAACCAACGTTGAGATAAGCCGTTATCGGCTTTATTGAAGAAATGCAATGCCTGGACTCTCTCATTCGCTGCTGCACTGGATGCAGGGTCCAGGTCGATTCCACCCATGACTGAGCGTGCAGCATCAACAATCTCGGCGGGTGTATAATATTCAGTCTTGCCAGATGTTTGGTTGATTCGCTGTGCGTTATTCATACCGCCACCGCCTTCCGCATCGTGTTCCATGCCGCCAGCTTGCGCAACTCTTTGGCTTTGTCTGCATCAATGCTGAGGGCTGGTTCATCGCCATTCAAGGGGATTCGGATAACGGCTGGTTTATCGTGTTCTTGATAATCGTCCAAAATTGGCAATGATTCATTTCCACGAATCGCCAACCACTTATCACGCCATTCGATTACTTCGGGTGACAGTGTGTTGTATTGTTCGCAGTATCCGATCAGTTCGAACAACTCCCAAGGTGGGCTTGTCCAACGCAAGATTTCGTATAATTTCGACATCCCGTCGCACTCGATTTTAGTTGTATTGTCTATCATTATATTCACCGTCTAAGTCAGGTAATTCTCGGTTAGGGTTCCATCAGTTCCATCAGTTCCATGAAACTTTTATATATTTGTTCACGTTGTTTTTTGGCCTAAATGTCCCCTTTTACCCCTATTTTTCTTATAAAAGTTTTTTACTAAAAAGTACCATCAATGATGGAACTTAGGGTGTTTTAGTCAGAGAATAGGGGTTCCATCAAGGGTTCCATCAACGCCGTTTGATGGAACCGTTCGCAAATTTTTAGGGTTCCATCAAATGAATCAGGGGTTCCATCAAATTGGAGACGGTTGACTATTCGGTGAAATGCCAATCCAACCCATTCCCTTGACTCCTTCAACGCTTATTTTTCGGCGCTCCAAACCCATCGGCGCAAGCGCGTCGTTGATCTCGCGTCCCACCACCTTTGGGTTTTGACTCAACCAAACATTGAATTCAAAGAGTCGCTGAATAATCATAGCTGTGTGACACCGCAATTGCTCGTTACCTGGCTCGATATTGAAATACATTTGAAGATATGTTTTGAGAGGATTCTCAACTTCATGTTCGGCATAGCATGAAGTCAGCACCTCTTTTTCGAGAGGTGTTAGTTCTGGTGACTCACCCTCTTGGTACATGTGGACAAGTTGCGCCCAAAGCTGGTCAACGTCTACTTTGTCTTTGTAGCCGTGATTTATCTTTGTAATGTTCACAGGAAGAAACCTTCGGTTTCCGCTTGGATCATCTAAAAATCCAGTTTCAGGGTTGAGGGTGCCCACTAGGTTGCACAGTGTAGGCTTTGTGATGGGATGCTTGCCGTAGGGCTTTCTGTATGTATGCCATTCTTGCGTAATGAATCCCTTCAAAGCGTTCCTGTCGGCTCTGCGTAGACTGCTAGCAAGTTCGCTCACTTCCCAGATCCAGCGATTCACCATGCAGCGAACATCTTCGGTTACATTCGGATTGATTGGTCCTTCTCTGTGAAATTCATAGCCAACTCCAGACACAAGCCATCGAACCCATGATGATTTGCCCAAGCCTTGTTTCCCGATAATGACTAACATTGGTGTTTGGTGCTTGAACGCATCGCGTTTACCGCTATCCAATCCACGCGCGACGCAGCCCAAAAGCCAGCGCCAGATCAGATGATGGTGTAATGGCGTTTGTTGTCCACTTGGGAACGTGATGGATTTGCCATCACCTCTGAAATGCTTAAGCATTCTAGCCAAGTGGTTTTCGCCGTCCCATTTCAATGAGGATAGATAATCTTTTATGGGGTGATGGGTGTTTCGTCCGGCTATGACGTTGATTGCGTCCAGAGTGCTGGGACGGCTGTAGCCCAAGTCAAGCATTTTCAGGTTGATTTCAGACTGAATGACATCGTTCAGACGCTCTCTATCAACCTCAACGTTGTCCTCAAGCACATTCAGCCGAAAGTCATAGCCTAGCCCCTCTAGTGCGGTAAACAGTGCCGCTGACTTTTGTTGCTGCCTCTTCTTTTTGGGCTTCATCCCAAGTTCTTTTGCTGCTGCTTTGACGGCTGCTTTGTAATCACCGTTGTGCTCGTAAAATGTGAAGTAATCAAAAGGGCTCCGAGGTTGATTTCGTCCTGAATGGTCAGAGGTTAGCAAATCATTACTGCTATAGTGATAGCTCTTATTATCCTTCTTGAAAACAACCACGCCACCACTCTCAGGCTGGTCTGGTCTACTCCAACGACCGTTGGATAACTCGGTATAGCCGTATTTGCATAGGGATTCTTCGATATCATGTTTCTCGTTGTATGCATCGATAACCGAGTCACCACCAAACTCTTGCTTGATTCGTTGTTCATGCTCTTGATGCTCTCTGAACAACTCCTGCTTTGTCTTTGGCGCTTGATCAAGGGATCTAGCGGTCTGGATGAGGAAATCGGCTTCAGTGGGTTCTATAAGTGGGATATTAGCGAAGTCACCACGAATCATTTCGTAATAATTACCGCTTGGGTGTAGCGATGGCGGAAGAAGTGCATAGCCACCTTCGCCACGAGTTTCGATTGCGATACTGCGTCCACTCGTGGCGCCTGGGTCTGGATACCACGCTAATTTCTGATTACGGCCTGGATTCGCCCGACGCATAGCAGCTTGAAAGCCCCCACCGCCAGTTCGTTGCACAGGCAAAATCTCGCCTCGACCATTTACGCGGTTTGACCACTCTTCGTAAAAATCGGGATGATCAAAATCGAGGATTTCCAGCCCACCAGACACGGAACCACAAACAACAGCTAACGACTGAAGATCGTCATGGATCCAATGGTCGAGTTCCGTTTCAGTCGGCTGTCGCTTCTGGTATGGCGCCCATTCTGTGAGCGCTGACCGCTTCGTGGATGGATTGATGGGGATAACAGACAGTCCGCTGTTCAAATAACAGCGCGCGGCTGTAGCAATATCAGAATTCATATTGCGCTCCAAATTGAAATTCAGTGTTGAATCGAGCGCAATCTGTGTTAAAATGAAGACAGATTGCGCTCAGTCTTTCTGTGTGCTGTCTACCTAGTGAATGCGTAGCGTGCTGGTCGCCAAACTCGACATGCTGCGCATTTTTTGTTATAGACAACTATACTCATTCGAAACTAACCTCCATTGCTGGCTCTGGCTGTTCTGCACTCTCGACAACGATACTGGCACCCATCGCTGTTGGCACGGTTGTCAATCGAACCCGTTTGCCGATCCATAGTCAAGGCATTACCAGTCGCGCCGATATCGTCGGCCTTCAGCCATCGTGATTTTGTATACTCAGTAGATCCAAATTTGGCGTTTTTGGCTATTTTCAGTCGAGATTGCAGGGATTTTGGAGTCATTTATTCAGATTTCGGTTACAGAAAACAACCTATTTCATATCTGAAAATCGCCCAAATCTAACGCAAAAACTAGATATCGACCGGCAAATTTGTATTTATGTCAACTGTTTAGCCAGAATTCTCTCTCAAAACCTGAAATTTGGATCTACTGAGACTTGGTCATATCCAATTGCATAAGCAATCTCCTCATGTGTCTGTGCCCTCTGCCACGTTGGCTGTGGGCGTTGAAAATTGTTTATCGCTAACGTGTGACACACGGTTAACGCCATGCCGTGTAGATGAAGAGGGTGTAGCAGGTACATGGATATGGTCTGCATTCCTCCGCCTCAGCTCTGCCATCACCAACCAGCGTAACTGTTCCTGCGGTGGTCGGATATCTTGTTCACAGAGCATCTGTAATGCATCGCGCTCGTGCATAAAAAAATCTACAGTCACTCTCGACTTCTGCAAGTGATTCATAGACTATGCCTCCATTCAGTCATTCACGTTTACAATTACACTATACTGCACAAGTGACCGAGTTTGGCGTTAATTCGGTAATTTCGTGCGGATGTACGATAAACTCGTTCACTTTATCGATAGGGTTTAATAGGATCTTCGCCTGTGGCTTCCTTGCACCACCTGTAATATGTAGATGGATCACAATGGGCTGATTTTTTGGCCTTCCTATGAGAATATCCTTCCTTTACTAGTCGATGAAACTCATTTACACGTTCGCTTGTGCCCAATTTCATTCCACGCTCGTTTATGCTTGTTGTCCCCTCATTTTGCTCTCTTGAATCAACCATAGTCGGATCTTCGCTGTCTGGTTTCTGCTCTAATGCTTCTATTTGGTTCTCGTTATTCGGTCTGGGAGGCGAAGGCAATTGCAGAGCCGTGGCGATATCGGCCCCTGACAAAGCAAAATTATCTATCCATGAAGTTATCTTATCCTTTGGAACGCCAGCGGCTGCAATTATTGCCTTAAGCCATCCTTCAGATGTGGAGAAGATTCCTCCTTGACGAACTCCCCGATGGCTTGCGATTTGTGGCAATACTATCAATAGCTGTTGCTTTACATAGGGATGCAGCTTGTCAATAATCTCAACAACCCGATCACTATCATCGTCAATAATCGCTTCGCAGACTTTCGCTGCCCACACCGACTGTGTAACAAGCTCTCCATAAGTCATCTCGCCAAATTTACCCCAGGTGTCAGGATTGTTCGTTAGCTCTTCCGGAATAGGGTTTTTAAGTATCTCGTTTAATTCTCTTACTAGAGAAAGTCTCGTTTCGTTCGGCTCATATTCAACAAGCCCCATTACGTGTGTGACGATAGTCCCTGGCTCCATAATAGCTAAGACTTGCGTGATTTTAGATCCAGGCTTGGGCAGCTCGAAGTCTCCCTGCCTCACATCCGGTGTGATGGTTGAATCGGATTGCTCTATTGACTGTCTATCATCCGGTCCGAAAGCCTTAACCAATTTGACCTTCAGGTACTCGACTAACTCACGGTACAGAAATTTGATGATTGGGCGGGCTTCGTCACGATTCAGATGAGTTCTTACCAGATATTTGCCGCGGTACTTCCTTATAGCGATGAAACCGATTTCATGCATCGTACGGGAGTCAGGCATGATGCGTGGCAAAATATCTAGGTTACTCGATAGTTGTGAAATGAATATTTTCCAAATTTGACAAAAGAGACAAAAGTCATCTCAATAGATTGCATCAAGAAAAAAGTGCGAAAAAGGAGCCATCAAGATGCAATTGCCGATAGTGAATGTAGCGCCACTGGTCAGGGAGCATAGCGAAACCTTTCGTTCAGTATTTGCCAATCGTAAACAGTTTCGCCACTTTGAAAACTATCTGACGGGTCTGATGGTCTTGGACAACAAAAGCATGGCAAATATTGCCCGCTGCATTCTAGATAGTGCAGATAAGACGAATATATCACGGTATTTGAGTGAAGCTCCTTGGCGAGCCGAAAAACTCAATGATGAGCGTATAGGTTACATGAAGTCAGAGACAGCACAATACCAACGTTCAGAGTCAGAATCGGTATTAGCGATTGACGATACACTATGTGAACACGTGGGAAGTCTGTTCGAGTATATCGATACACACTACAATCATAGCAATGGTCAGCATCCACTGGCTCATAACTTAGTCACAAGTCACTATGTCAGTGGCGCTGTTCGTTTTCCGGTCGATGCAAGTATCTACCGACGGTACGAAGAGTTTACCGACTGGGAAGCATTTGTGGAAAACATTTCCCAGTGACCGAGATTCCCAAGAAAAAGAAAGAACGAACCGCTTTTCATAAACGAGTGGATAGCCACCTATTAACTGACCCCGCCTTTCGAGGGCTAGACGAAGCGTTTAAGACCAAGATAACCATTGCCAGTGAACTGGTTGAAAAAAGCTGTTGAACGAACCCTTATCTTTGGTTGGGCTCTCTTCGATGGTTGGTATCTCGCTCCAGATCTTCTAGCTGTACTCGATCGTCTGAATAAAGATTGGATCAGCATCTTGAAGTGCAATCGCAATCTGGAGACAAATAGCTTTCGTTTGCGAGATGAAGACGGTCAGCCGATAACTTTCGAGGGGCCACATATTAAAGTCAAAGAGTTGGTCCCCTACATCCCCCCAGAATGCCTACAAACCTGTCACCATTGATGGTCGTACTTACTATACCTTTACCATGACTGTGCGTATCCCTTCTATCGGCAAGGTATGCATCGTGATTAGTTTTGATAATCCTGAATTGCAAGGCAATTATGCCGTTTTAGTGACCAATCGCACTGATTGTAATGCCAAACGCATTCTCTCGATTTACCTGCTTCGTTGGCCTATCGAGACGGTTTATCAGGATGGTAAACAACTGCTTGGCCTTGATGAATATTGCATGCGAACTGCCCACGCCTTTCAAAAAACATTGGTCTCTGGTCTTCGTGGCTTATTCTCTCTTGCACCTTGATTGTTTGGGACCATCATTGGCTAAAACTCAATTCTCGCCCAGCAAATCCCTTGGTGAGGCTACTCGGCAGCAAGCTCAGTCACTAATTCAAGATCTCATCTTGACTGCACATCATGCCTTGAATGACGGACAGGAGATTGCAGAGGTCTTCGCTACCCTTTTCGCCAAACAGCAGGCCTGCTCTGCTTAATTTTGACTTTGTCAAATCCGGCACCTGCTCAAAATACAACTATCGAGTATGTTATGTTTACTCAGGAATATGCCATACATGTCCTGCGAGATTTTTGTTACCCAGAAGCCAGCAACAAAATCCCTTGCACCGTGGCGTATATATGGCTTCGGAGCAAAATATTTGTCCAACTGTGCATTGGTCAGTATCTCTTCGATATAGTCTCAGTAGATCCAAATTTCAGGTTTAGAGAGAGAATTCTGGCTAAACAGTTGACATAAATACAAATTTGCCGGTCGATATCTAGTTTTTGCGTTAGATTTGGGCGATTTTCAGATATGAAATAGGTTGTTTTCTGTAACCGAAATCTGAATAAATGACTCCAAAATCCCTGCAATCTCGACTGAAAATAGCCAAAAACGCCAAATTTGGATCTACTGAGTCTGTTAATTCAGTTATCTCTACATCAAATATTCCCAGATCATCTGCTGGGTGTTCTTCTGCATTACCCCCTTTAGGGAGTATCCAGCCGTCAAGTATCAAACGTTCAAGAAGTGGCCACCACACTTTTTCGTTGATAGTTGGCCAATTTTGCTCACTTGCCCTGATTGAAAGTCCCGTTTTGTTATCTGGCAATGGTCGCGCATGTATGATCCCTGTATGTTGGAACCGTAATGGATGACGACTGACAAGCCCCCAGCCCAAATCAACGGACACAGTATTTGCTTCGCTTACTCTTAGGTATGCGCCTTGAGCTTCTGGATAGAATCCCTTTACGGCTCTAACGAATTCCTCTTCTGTTCCTTGGAATATCTTTGTTTCCTGAAGATTACCTTCACCCATCTTGACACCCTCCACCATCGGGTGTATCCTAAACATGAAAAATACGGATACACGTGAATTTCACGAAAGCGCCCAAAAGGTTGCCGCCCTGGGCGTTTTCGCTATTTTATCATGTGTATCGTCTCTGATCGAACAAAAGTGCTATTGACGATTCGGCCATCGTGTCAAAGAAGCTCGAATTACGCCTTATCTTGCCTCGTCGCTTGACTGGGTTTAGCTTACGACTAGGTCGGCTAGCTTCGGAGTCGAGCGACCCCATTTTCTGGTCCCCATGACCCTTGTGACGTTCGCCCTTTTGGCTCATCTCTGCCAACAGTTCCCCCGCTCGCCGTTCCGCCCGAAGCTTTATTTCTGTTACGCGGTTAATATCATCAATGCCCATATCACTTTGCTTGGCATATGCCCAGGTCTTTAAGGTTTGGTGGGGTAGACTCGTCCGACTCCACCACTTTTGATACTGGTTGCTACCATTTCATTTAACCATTCCTCCGAAACCCGAGAAGATAAATACTTCCCCGCTGCAATCGGGTCAACAGGAACTTGATACTTTTTCGTCTTTTCGGGGTCTATGATTCCCGCTTCGATTGCCGCTGCTCGGACACTGCGGAACTTCCCGTCTTTTAGACGTTGGTGGATATCAGGAAAGTCACGGGCTAGACGGGCGGTTAGGTAGTCTTTATTCTGGTACCCTCTTTCCACCTTTTGAAGGTGTAAATTTACACCTTGAAACTCCTCCGACTTCCTATCTCCACCATGCGTCCTAAGTACAATTTCTTCCTCAACTTCAACATCGGATTTACCTAGCTTTTCTCCGCAGAATGACTTCCATGAGTTGTAGCCTAGTGCTCTCCACTGATTCCACGCACCCGTAGAGATACCTATCCCCCTGAAAAGGGTGACACCGTGTCACCCTTAAAAACCACTGAGGATATAGCCTATTCCGTAAGTTCTCGTTCATACCAATATTTGAACACTACCATTCACATTTGCGCGGCCTTGTTGCTCCAGCTCGTTCAAATATCCCGAAATTGTACTTTTCTTTCTTCCGACAAATTGTTCTGCATCAGCTAACGAGCCGTTCGGATGTGTTCGGAAAAATTCAATGGTTCGTTCGAGAGCAGCTTGTTTTCCATTCGAACGTACAGCGTCAGCCTGTGGCTTCATGTTCGAAATGTCGTTCGATTTGGCGGCTTCGGATGCCTCTGCGCCCTTTCGTGGCTGCTCTGTAGGCTCTGTATCGAATGTTTTAACAGTGTGTGCTTCTTCTACATAGTATCTGCGTACCCTGTTCGATACATCCGTTACGGCTGCTATGGCCAAACTATTGATTGTCTTATCGATATGCTTTTCGATGCGTGCCGGATCGAACGCTGCAAGTGCATGGCTCAAGTTGTCGGCTATGGTTGCTTCAATCTGCGCAGAGACTTCCCTCAATGCCCGTTCCCGCTCAATGCGCTTCATTGCACTGGCGACAAGTGGACCGCCGATCTCACCAACAACGGGCAAGACAAAGCCAAGGCCCACGCTATACAGCCAGTTTGTAGAGTGATAATAATGCAAAGCCGTTTGCAGTCCGCCAGAGACGACAGCAAAAGCGCCTGTGATGACGATGGCCAATAAGAACCATCCAGGGTACCCCCTGCGGTCGATGCGGCTTGCTGCGAGTGCTGAGATGATCAACGCTAGTCCAAGCACAACCGATGTGGTAACCGCTGTTGGTATGCTATGCTCAATATGCATGATGTATGCAAAAGTATTGACAGACGACGTGATTCCTAGCAACACAACGAACGATTCGAGTGCTGTTGAAATCGTAACGTTACGTTTTAACATGTGGAATTCCTTTAGACTGGCGCCGGTCGAATCGAGGGAAATTCGACCGGCTACAGAGTGACAGACCTTAGCGAAAAAGAGGTGATTTACGTACTCATAATAAAAGCTTATCAGTCACTGTTCTGAGTGATTTCCGTCTTCATAATCCAGTGCGCTCATTCTTCACGCCCTGGTCTTGTCAATGGTCCAGCTGGACAGTTATTTAACCAAACTGCTTGTGCACCCTCTAGAGGCTCCGTGTGGGATGTTTGGCCATCGGAACATATAGGAACCGCTCTACGGCCCTTAACACGATACACACGTTCACTGTAGCTATTTGGCTCTAGCGTCAACGTCTTGTGGGTGTCTCTAAGTATATCCGTTGCATCCTCTGTAATTGCCTCAACACTATTTGGTCCTGGCTCTGGTTCCACTGTGCTTATGCGTCGGCTGCACCAGCCTAATATCGAGATGATGACGACAGCCACAGCCAACACGGTCAACGCGCGTTGCCACAATGGTGGTGGTGGAATTTTTGCTGCTTCTTGGGTCACGTATACATCTGACTTGTATTCCTTCATAGTTCACTCCTCACTTTTTGAATCTGATTCACAACAGGCTGATAATTCTGATTCACAACAGGCTGATAATTGCGTCCACCAGACACGCCAAAGACCCTTTCTGCTATTTTGCGGTCTGATAGGCCGTCCTTAATTGCCGTCTCAATTCGCTGCTTCCGGAGTGCTTCCGGTCTACTTCCAGGGTGCTTCCGGTCTGCCTCTGAGCACTCATTTTCATCATCGTGGAAGCAGCTTGGAAGCAGCTACAATCTCTACATCTTGGCGGGTCGTATCTGGAAAATTCACTACTTGTGTACCCGCTCCGATCTCATAGTCAACGAACTGCCCTACTCGGATTTCCTCTACTTGCTTGGCTGCGCTACTTGGTAGCATGTGGCCGACGTTGTCACGGATGTTGGGACAAGCCAGCACGCGCGTAAAGCTGTTTCTGACGCCCGTATCCATCACATTGCTACCAAATTGCTGACCAATCACAACGGCCATCACGGAAACCTTGCGGAACTCTCGACCAATTCGCTTTAGACAATGGCCCAACTCATCAGCAATGTCTGAGCCATCCAGCAGCAAAGAAATCTCGTCTATGACCAGCATGAGGGGCTTCCGACCTCCATCTCCGTCTACGCGCCTCTGACCGACCTCTACGCAATATTGGGCAGCGCTGAGGATATCCCGCTCATCACTGGCCACGTCACCCAAAAACATATGTCTCAGTGGTGCCAAGCTGTGAGCTAATGAATCGTCTCCTGCATGGGCGTGTGGGTCGCACATGAGAAGGTCGAGCCCTTCCTGTGCATACATCATGTGTTGAAGCAAGCAATACCGGAATAGAGACGATTTCCCTTTTCCACTTGCCCCAGCGATGATGACGGCTGCAAACTTGCTGAGTTTAGTCAACAGCCGGTCACCATAATCAGAGAAGCCAAGTAGGATTTCTCCATTCGTTGGGAAGGCGTTCTGTTGGTAGAGAACTTGAAATGGTGGTGTGACCCACTCTTCAAACGGCTGTGTCTCTGACTGCTCAATGTCTGAAATTGCAGATATGTTGTTCGCATGGCTCATCTGTGGCCTGTAGGTGAATGTGTTTGGCACATTCGGATGAGTGCGTTGCGAATCGTGAAAGATGGCCGCACTCTGTAACGCCATCATGGCCCATTGTGGATTTCGAATCGCCTCAATAGAGACGGGAAACAGGCCATTTTCGGCCCTAACGAGCTGCGTCTCGGCTTGTACTTGACTTACTTCAGCTTGTGTCTTTGCTATTTCGGCTAACCGTTCCTGTCTCTCTATTTGCCAGTTCAACCACCATTGCACCCCGTAGAATGCACCAGTGCCCAACATGGCCAACGCAACGCCACCGAAGCAAAGCAGCACTAGGAACACAGCGGCATCGATGACTTGGGCGATTACATTGCCACCCAATGCAAAGATGCTGACGCCGATCACAATGGCGAAAACTAAATCGAATTTCATCACGTTCCATCCCCTCTTTTAGACCTTTCTTCGTAATGGAGAACGTATGTTTGTATACTTGGCTGTCCAATCGGAACAAACAAAAACGTCACAGTCTCCGGTATCATCTTCTGTATCGAATCATCTACCTTCAATGCAACGAGCGTAGTCGTCAGATCGTGAACCGGAACCTGTGATTGAAAAAAATGAACTTTTCCAGTCGGCCCCCTCAAGTAGCCCCTGACACGAATTTCGCCATATCCGTGCAGCGTTTGAAAAGCGTCGAATCGTTTGATAACCACGGCTAGCTTATTGACTCTGTACACTGCCTACCTCCAACCGAAATCAATATCGTTGCTTGTATCGGGCATCTACGACGCGCCGAGAGCGTCTGAGTGCGCACGAGTCCGCCTTTGGCTGATATTGTGTTTCCAGGGGCAAAACGCCCGTTAGAAAGTCTGTCTGTCGTTTTATTCTGTTGTTTGATCATAGAATTTGGTCCTTTCTGACTAGAGGTAACTGTCAGAACTAGACCACTTTGGGGTAAAATGTGGTATAGCCCTGACCGTACCCAGGTTACGGTTAAGGGTCAACCTCTGGTTGGTGTTGAGGTCACCTTCCAGGGGCGCAACTAACTAGAATAGATTATCCACTGGCCCATGCTTTTGATGTGACGTGCGCAGGTCGTCTTGAACGAGTGCCAAGTATCGATGGATGACACGTAAGTCAGCATGGCCAAGCATCCGCTGTAATGTGTGTATGTCTCCGCCGTTGCGTAAGTAGTTCACGGCAAAAGCGCGTCGAAACTCGTGTATGCCAGGTTCCTTGATATTTGCCTTGATTGCGCGTCTACGGATTGCTTGGCGAAAACCATGATAGGTTATTCCCTCACCCTGACGAGTAATCCAGAGAGATTCCTCTTTTGATGGGTTGTCCCGATGTGCTAAGTAGTTGCGAAGAGCGCGCCGTGTCCTGGCTCCAGCAAAAACCACTCGGCTTTTGCCTCCCTTCCCTTGACGAATCAGCACATCACCCGTACGGAGATTCACATCTCTGATAAGCAGATCGACAAACTCTTTCTTTCGAACTCCCGTATCAAGCAGAAACAACAGCATCGCCCGATCTCTATCACCTGTGAACGTGCCAACGTCACAGGTTCCAAGCAATGCCTGAAAATCGGGCAGGTCGATAGGTTCTTGAATTATTTCTGTGCGCTTTGGAGCTTTAACTTTATAGAGAGGATTTTTCCAATCTTCTGAAGCAAATTCATTTTCGTACCATTTGAGGAACGCGCGAATAGCACCAAAGACGTGAACAACGCCGCCTTCGTTTCGTCTTCTGTGGAGTTGTAAAATAAAGCGCCGTAGGTGATTTGGCGTAACACCTTCTGTTGAATCGACGTTTGATGTGATAAGGAAGTCACGCCATGTAGACAGGCTCTCTTCGTACCAACGAAGGGTGGAGTGTGTGAGGTTGCGGGATTTCCGATCAATGAAGAATTCATCAATCTGGTGGTCTAGTAGAAATTCACCGCGCTGTGCGTCATGCTTGGTCGCCAAAAGAAAAAGCCCTTTCTAAACCACCATATACAGTGGTCACAGAAAGGGCTTTCTACTCTATTGGCTCCCCGGGCTAGACTCGAACTAGCAACCGCGCGGTTAACAGCCGCGTGCTCTGCCGATTGAGCTACCGAGGATTAATTTGTAGCTATTAGGGGGTGGTTCATTTTAGCTGGATAGATAGGTTTACACTTTTAGAAACAGAAAGAACGTTTATATTCTCTGATTTCGCCGGTTCTCAGAGAGAAAACGGTCTCATATAGATTTTTGTCTATATATCAAAAGTGTAAACCTAATTTTGAACCACCCCGCTATTAGAAATTATAACTAGAATTACTGTCTATGTCAAATCAACCAATCTCAAAACAACAATTCCAAGCGATACCTTCGTGAGGACTTACATCTTTGCTCATGGGACAGAATTGTGCAAACGTCTTATGAGCCCAAATAATCTCTCAGCTTACGGCTTCGGAGCGGATGCCGTAATTTACGGAGGGCTTTGGCTTCGATTTGGCGTACGCGTTCACGAGTGACATTAAATTCGCGCCCAACGTCTTCTAACGTGCGATTGATACCATCTTCCAGCCCAAAACGCATGACCAACACCTTTCGTTCACGCTCACTGAGCTGATCTAAAATCTCAACCATCTGTTCCTTTAGCAAGTGACGACTCGCTGTGTCTGCTGGACCAGGGTCATTGCGATCTGGGATAAAGTCCGCTAGGTAGCTATTGTCTTCATTCCCAACAGGTGCTTGCAAACTTAGTGGCTCTTGGCTGAGTCGTTGGATTTTGCTGACCTTAGCAGCCGCTCTCTCTAGCCTTCGCTCAAGTTCGGGTGCCAATCGCATATTGTCTTGCAGCGAACCGCGAATGGTCTCTAGATCATCTCCATCGAGAAACTCCATTTCGACAGCAATTTCTTCGTTGGTAGGATCACGGCCCAATTCTTGTTGCAATCGTCTCTGGACACGAATCTGTCGATTAATCGTTTCAACCATATGCACAGGGATCCGAATTGTACGCGCTTGATCCGCAATTGCGCGACTGATCGCTTGTCGGATCCACCAAGTTGCATAGGTACTAAACTTGAATCCGAGCGTGTGATCAAATTTGTCCACAGCACGTAATAGCCCCAGATTGCCTTCTTGGATCAAGTCTAGAAAGTTAAGTCCACGACCAATATAGCGCTTGGCAACGCTAACGACCAACCGCAAATTGCTCTGAGCGAGACGTTTATGACTTTCTATCCCACGGTTGATCGCCAACTCGATCTCATCAAGTTCATCCAGATCCGTGATCTCTTCATCATCTTCTACAAGAAGTTTTTCTTCCGCAACTTTTCCATCGACGATTCTCTGTGCCAAGTCTAGCTCTTGTTCGGCCGTGAGCAATGGATGGATTCCAATATCGCGCAAATACATGCGGACAGGATCAAGGCTCTGTGAATGCTCCGGTGCAACATCATCAAGCAGCTTTTCGACTGGAACGGCACGTTCCTTTTCGATTTCCGCCTCCATCTCCTCGTCGCGTTCGATGCGCGGAAGAGGGGTAGCCGTTTCCTCGCTGCGTTCTTCGATTTCCTCAATCAACTCATCAAGAACATCATCTTCATCCGTATTCTCTTCTTCGCCCAGTTGAATATATTCGTCTAATTCACTGCCTCCACTTCGACCCGCTCGTTGTATCGGTCTAACTGGACTATTATTCTGAGAAATAATTGATTCATTCCGGCTTCGCCTGGCCATTGGTCTCCTTCGCCCATCTACAGGGATCTTCTTTATACATTTAGGCTCTGTAGAGCTCATAAATATGTATCTTTTTTGATCTGGAATTTAGGAACATATTTATGGTCTCTATAACCACAACTGGTATAACAATCAATTTGTGACGTTAATAGTCACGCATAAAATAACGAAATAGTATCTAAATATTTTTTACACGAGCCTCATTTAAACGCTAAGAGCGTGTTTTAAAAGGTGAGACCAGTGCCGGTTGAGTCGCCGAAGGCGTATCGAAACCAAACGGGTCGACCCGCAAACGCTGGTTTCGATACCGCTTTGCGACTCAACCGGCCTTTGCTCACCCTTTCGTCAGACTCAGTAGATCCAAATTTGGCGTTTTTGGCTATTTTCAGTCGAGATTGCAGGGATTTTGGAGTCATTTATTCAGATTTCGGTTACAGAAAACAACCTATTTCATATCTGAAAATCGCCCAAATCTAACGCAAAAACTAGATATCGACCGGCAAATTTGTATTTATGTCAACTGTTTAGCCAGAATTCTCTCTCAAAACCTGAAATTTGGATCTACTGAGACTTTTAAAACACCCTCTTAGAATTCACTAGCTTTCTTGTCGTATGAAAGCTGCTTTTCTTCATACCCGGAGAACTCGGTCCCGAAAGCACATGACTTAGACGGGCAAGAACTTGTTGCAGATGGTATAGATTACGAATATTCTTGTTCTTTGTTATACCATAGCTCTTGGCTGTACTTAAATCTTTGTTGTGCTGTGCTTCATCTTCCAAAAATTGAAGTTGTCTATTTTCTGTTTGGATATGCTGTATTCGCAAGCGTACCAATACCTTGAGTATGTCTTGTTGTACGTCCGTGATTTTATGACCGGATGGAAGCTGAGCACCGTGAACCATTAAGCCTACAAGATAACCATGTAAATGTTCCGTTACGGTTTCTTGAAAGAGCTCCAAATCCCATTGTTCATCAGTTGTAATGAATAGCTTAAGTGCCCGTAATATTTCCTTGTTTTCAGCACGCAGAAGATCATCCGTATGCAAGGAAGGGATTTCCAAATCTTCCGTTGCACTCGCAAGCCAAATGAGTAGATCCGGCTCACTAATTAAACGGGCCAAAAGATAACTCTCTGGATCAATACTCGGCCGAGAGAACGCCTGACTTTGATGAGCAGATCCAAAACGATTCGTCGTTTGCAAATCAGATTCCGCCCGAACAGCCGGTGGCAGACTTAATTCATGATCAACCTGAGTCTGGTTGGAATTCAAGAATTTACTTGTTTGTTCAAGACGTTTTCCCTTTCCGGATGATCTTTGTCGACGATCAATACGCTGTCCAACTACCTGCTGTGTTTTGCTCGCCGCCAAAACACGATTGGCAATTGTTTGTTCATCAATCTGAACCAAACGACTCAATTGCTGGACATAGTGTTGTTGTTCGATTTCATTGTCCAACTCGGCAATCAATGGTGCTAATTCTGATACAGCCGCTGCTTTTCCGTGTGGGCTTGATAGATCTACCTGCTCGGACACGACCTGAAAATAATAGTCTACCAGCAATTGCGCATCGTCGACTAATTGAGTCCACAATGTTGGATCATCTCGTATCACATCATCCGGATCGCGCCCTTCTGGCATTGCAACAATGGATAGATTGGCTCCGAGTCTCTCCTCAATTTGCACTTGGCCACTAGCCATTAAACGCGGTTTCTGAACCCGCACGAGCGCTTGTCGGGCCTGATTCAGACCTCGCATCGTCGCTTGTTGTCCCGCAGCATCGGCATCAAGGGCCAGAATATAATTTCTTGTATAACGCTGCAGCTCACGCAGTTGCTCCGCCGTCAGAGATGTTCCCATGCAAGCCACAACATTGTTGAATCCGTATTGATGTGCTGCGATCACATCCATATATCCTTCAACGATAACAACCCGATCTGCCACCCGAATTGCACGATGGGCAAGATCCAGACCATAGATGACGCGTGATTTATGGAAAAGGACGGTTTCTGCCGTATTCAGATATTTGGGCTGCGAATCGTCCAACACACGCCCGCCAAAACCTATAACGCGTCCCTGTCGATCACGGATTGGAATCATTAAACGAGCACGAAAAGCATCATATGTGCTATTACGTTCCTCGTTGCGTTTGAGCAAACCTGCTTCAACCAGGTCGTCTAATTGATGACCCAATCGCGTCAAATGATTCTGTAGGCCATCCCAACTGTCAAGAGAATATCCAAGCTGAAACAGCTTGATCGTTGCTGCGTCGATCTGTCTATCACTTAAATAGTCTCTTGCCCTTTGAGCTGCTGGATGGCTTTCTAGATTTTCGCAAAAGTAATCGGCTGCGGCTTGATTCAGTTGGTAAAGTAGCCTACGTTTGCGAGATTCTAGACTTTCAACGTCATCCTCTAATTGTACGCCAGCTTCCGTCGCCAACGTCTGAAGTGCATCGCGAAAATCAAGATTCTCCTTTTGCATCAGGAAGCTAAAGACATCACCCCCAATGCCACATTGACCAAAGCAGCGCCATGTTCCAGTATCGGGAAAAACAATAAAGCTTGGTGTCCGTTCATCGTGAAAAGGACAGTTTGCTTTATAAGAACGCCCGGCTTTTGTCAGCGACACATAGCGTGAAATAAGTTCAACTATATCAATTCGCTGTTTGACATCCTCTATTACGCTCACGCTACTCTATCATTTCCTATTATCTATCCTGCACTAGCTCATCAAGATGACCATTTTCAGTCGGATAAAACTAATAGTCACATTATTTAAACTTCGTACTTTCGTCCCCAATTTTGTTTGTTAGAATCAGTAGATCCAAATTTCAGGTTTTGAGAGAGAATTCTGGCTAAACAGTTGACATAAATACAAATTTGCCGGTCGATATCTAGTTTTTGCGTTAGATTTGGGCGATTTTCAGATATGAAATAGGTTGTTTTCTGTAACCGAAATCTGAATAAATGACTCCAAAATCCCTGCAATCTCGACTGAAAATCGCCAAAAACGCCAAATTTGGATCTACTGAGAATAGAAAATGCTGCAAAAGTACGGAGTTTAAGTGACTTCTCTATACTTTACTTTCTGGTAAAGGCTTGAGTGACAAAGGGCAAACCGAAAGGGGCGGAAAAAAGAATCCACCCTGAAAAAACGGGATAAAATGTAAAAATAGTGCTCGGCTAGTTTAAGCAGCGGCATTGAGGCGGCGATGAGCGAGAACGCCTTTAGGGAAATGGTGTGAAACCGAGGCCTTTTCCGAAAGTCAGGGTCGAGTTGGTCGGGAGTTGGAAAAGAGCACTCGAGAGAACGCGGCGCAGCCTGCCGGGAGTGGCTTGAGGCTCTCGATCCCAGTAGCCAGTCGGTATGGGAGGAAGAGAAGCGGCTAAATGGGAAAGAAGATTGCCAGCCAGCAGCCCCAGTTCAGGTAAGCGGAAGCAAGCCTCATCGGCATGAACAAATTGACGATGTAAGCCAATCATCTGCTTGGAAGCCAAGGGGGGATGTTCAACAGGCCAGCGCTCCAGAGAAAAGATAAATGGTTTCAGCTTGTAAAGCCATGACGGTCGCCAGAACCAAAGGTGTGTGATAAGCAGGATCCTGAAAGACGTAAATCGAATAGGTGCGGTTGGCTGTATCCACCTTGGTTGTCCTGGGGACGAGATTGTGCCATGCTTGATAGCGAATCAGGCGACCACTATAGCATCGAGAGAGCGGACGCACAATATCACCATATTCGGGTGGTCTGCCTTTTTCCTTACGTTCGGGTAACTCATTGCGGCGCGCTGTGCAGTTAATCGCTTCCCGAAGGACAAATCGGTCGACGTCGCTTTCTAGCATTTCTCTGATTGTAAACCCGGCATCGACCACCGCCACTTCGTCTGACTCCAGTGATTTCTTGGTCTCTTTCAGCAGCTTTTCCGAAACTCACTTTCCTTTGTGCCTACCTCGCATCTCATGATTGCCTTGAGCAGTGGCACTCGTTTCGCCTATCTCCCCGAGCTTATCATCACTCCAAAGATGAGCGCGGGCAATGCCGACGAGCCGTTGAGTTATAGAGTCGGTTCACTTTCCCTTGCAGCTTCGGTCGCCAGAACCCTGTGATATCTATGCTTTTCACTCGGTATCCTTCTAACTTTTTTGCCTCCCATTCCCCTTTCCACTCCACTTCTTCTTGCCACGATGAGAGCAGGCTTGCAATATCCCATGATCCATATCAGCTCCACCAGCTTCGCCGGGCTCCTCATCTTCAAACCCGCTTTCACTCAATCCACTATGGATTGCTCCTCGACTTTTCAGAAACGACCCATTCATCATCGCCCACATCAGACGCATTACATTTACGTTTGTTCCCACCGGCGTTACTTGCAATACATTCATCAGTACTGCTATAGTTATTTCTGGCGCGGTTAGCATTCCTTCCTCCTTTTTGGGTTCTCTACCTTTAGGATGAAACGCTAACCGCTTTTTGTCACATTTCTCACCTCATCTCTTTTCTTTTACCAGAAAGTAAAGCTATAAGGAGCTACTCTTTTTCGCCTTGTTTGGTCAACGAACGACAACCTTACCCCGATTATAACGATTGTTCGGTCGGGTGTCAAAGCAGTGAATTTTGTCGAGCGATCTCAGAATAGACCTGCTCACATTCTTGGAATAGATCGATCAATGAACTTGCCTTAAATAAATTTCCTTTGGTCTCCATCCGGCCACTGAAAAAGGCCTTTTGTGCACTTTCGTGACCCAACCAGATTGCGTGCAAAAGATCGGCCGTCATTTTGATTTCAAGATTCGCCTTGCCCGGTCGTGAACCGTAAAATACCTCCATGGGAGGCTGCCGACCATCAATTAGTATCTCGGCAACTGGATCGGTCAGAATAATACGAATGACCAAATTACTGCTTGTAAAGGTCTCCAGATTTTCTGGTTTTTGTGCTATATGTTCAAAAACGGCCCGTGCAATTTGATAAAACTGATCTGCATTGTGAAAAATCGCCATAGATGGATTAAAAGCACAACGTCTACTAATGACCACATCACCTAAACTTTGGACAATGGTCCCTCGATATGAAACGATGCAATTGTTCGCAGTTTACGTGGCGTCTCTAATCGAAATGAGAATTCAATAGTTTCAATAAGTTGTGCTTGTCATTCTCCAGTGAAACAATGACTTGTCCCGAGCAAACCCGAATGGAATTTATGCACAAGTTATTGATTTTCATTCCTTAAAGCGGGTATGTAGTGTGGAAGACGGCTCCGTGACTCTATGAGTATACCGTAGACATAGGGCCTTATGCAACAACATCCAGCTGTTTTTTAATTTGGTTCGTCTACTAACTTTACTTTCTGGTAAAGGCTTGAGTGACAAAGGGCAAACCGAAAGGGGCGGAAAAAAGAATCCACCCTGAAAAAACGGGATAAAATGTAAAAATAGTGCTCAGCTAGTTTAAGCAGCGGCATTGAGGCGGCGATGAGCGAGAACGCCTTTAGGTAAATGGTGTGAAACCGAGGCCTTTTTCCGAAAGTCAGGGTCGAGTTGGTCAGGAGTTGGAAAAAGAGCACTCGAGAGAACACGGCGCAGCCTGCCGGGAGTGGATTGAGGCTCTCGATCCCAGTAGCCAGTCGGTATGGGAGGAAGAAGCGGCTAAATGGGAAAGAAGATTGCCAGCCAGCAGCCCCAGTTCAGGTAAGCGGAAACAAGCCTCATCGGCATGAACAAATTGACGATGTAAGCCAATCATCTGCTTGGAAGCCAAGGGGGGGATGTTCAACAGGCCAGCGCTCCAGAGAGAAAAGATAAATGGTTTCAGCTTGTAAAGCCATGACGGTCGCCAGAACCAAAGGTGTGTGATAAGCAGGATCCTGAAAGACGTAAATCGAATAGGTGCGGTTGGCTGTATCCACCTTGGTTGTCCTGGGGACGAGATTGTGCCATGCTTGATAGCGAATCAGGCGACCACTATAGACAAATTGACCAAACGAGTCTGGAGTTGTGGCCTCGAGTCGCTTTCCCCTATAGCATCGAGAGAGCGGACGCACAATATCACCATATTCGGGTGGTCTGCCTTTTTCCTTACGTTCGGGTAACTCATTGCGGCGCGCTGTGCAGTTAATCGCTTCCCGAAGGACAAATCGGTCGACGTCGCTTTCTAGCATTTCTCTGATTGTAAACCCGGCATCGACCACCGCCACTTCGTCTGACTCCAGTGATTTCTTCGTCTCTTTCAGCAGCTTTTTCCGAAACTCACTTTCCTTTGTTCCAACCGTGCATCTCATGATTGCCTTGAGCAGTGGCACTCGCTTCCCGCCTATCTCCCCCGAGCTTATCATCACTCCAAAGATGAGCGCGGGCAATGACGAGCCGTTGAGTTATAGAGTCGGTTCACTTTCCCTTGCAGCTTCGGTCGCCAGAACCCTGTGATATCTATGCTTTTCACTCGGTACCCTTCTAACTTTTTTGCCTCCCATTCCCCTTTCCACTTCTTCTTGCCACGACCCCAGCAGACTTGTGATATCCCATGATCCATATCAGCTCCACCAGCTTCGCCGGAGCTCCTCATCTTCAAACCCGCTTTCTTTCAATGCGCTATGGATTGCTCCTCGACTTTTCAGAAACGACCCATTCAGCATTGCCCACATCAGACGCATTACATTTACGTTTGTTCCCATCGGCGTTACTTGCAATACATTCATCAGTACTGCTATAGTTATTTCTGGCGCGGTTAGCATTCCTTCCTCCTTTTTGGGTTCTCTACCTTTAGGATGAACTGCTAACCGCTTTTTGTCACATTTCTCACCTCATCTCTTTTCTTTTACCAGAAAGTAAAGTTCAACAAAATGGTAAATTCTACAGTGTAGCCATTTTTGTTGAGCAGCCTGACAAACGTTATCTAGAACGCCAAAATCTTGATCCTGACGGTGCATTGTATAAAATGTATACCTCTTTGCGAGGCTCGGAGAAAACAGATAAGACCGAAAAAGCGGAGAAGCGAACTCGTCATTACGAAGACAAGAGTGATTTTCTTGAATTATTGGCAGGCATCAGCATGCGGGATGAGGGCCGCGATCGTTTCTTGTTTGATCATATTAATATTCCTGCCGCTATCAATTACTTAGCTGTGACAACCATCATTCACGACAATGATCATATTGCGAAGAATTATTATCTATACCGAGATAGCAATGGTACACGTGAATGGACAATGCTTCCTTGGGATAAAGATTTGACCTTTGGACGCAACTTTACTGGCGACTTTCGCTATTTGACCGACAGCATATGGTCCAATGAAGATCCGTTTAGCCATCCGTTGTTTGGAGATTCTAACCATCGCAAGGTTGATGGTCAATATAACCTACTGATAGATGTTCTGTACGAGGATGATCGCATTCGTGAAATGTATGGACGGCGCCTACGGACCCTCATGGAGCAACTTCTTCAACCGCCTGGCACACCTGAATCCGAACGCCGATATGAGCGACGAATAGAAGAGCTCTATCAACTGTTGCGACCCGATGTGGAGCTTGATCGAAAGCGGTGGAAACTTGAGTGGGGAGGCCAACAAAAGTTCCGCAAAGCCCTCGATATTGTCAAACGTCACTATTTAGACAACCGACGGATCCACTTATTTTTTGAACATGGACCGCCAGGTGGACCAATTCCTGCGCCACAGCCGACAAATATTGTGCTTCGGTTCGGTCCATATGAGTTGGACTACTCTTCGCCAGCCCAACTAAATGAATATTTCTCTCTTGTCAATCCCCATCCATTTGCAGTCGACATTTCGGGCTGGACGATCGCAGGCAATGTTTCGTATACGTTTCAGCCTGGCGTTGTGATTCCAAGCGGGGACACGCTCTATTTATCACCCGATGTAACCGCTTTTCGACGCCGCCCAAATAGCCCAAAGGGCAGAGAAGCCCGTTTCGTTCAAGGGGATTACCATAGTCGTCTCTCCCGCAATCCTGGCTCTATTCAACTGCTCGAGCCATCGGGAAATTTGGTGACTGAATTCACATATGAAATACCGCGGAGCCCTCAAGCTGGTCGATTGGTCGTCAGCGAATTAAATTATCATCCGCCACGCAGCGGAAACATTGATGGCGATCTATTTGAATTCATAGAACTGCACAATGTTGGCCCAAAGACAATTCCGCTTGGAGGTTATGCGTTTATTGATGGAATCGATTACGTTTTTCCACAATCAGCGGTATTGCATCCAGGTGACTTCGTTGTCGTTGCGCGTGATATAGAGGTTTTTGCGACACGTTACTCAGGTGTTCGTGTATTGGGCGGATATGAGAAAAAACTCAGCAATCGTGGCGAACGCTTGACCTTGGTAGACGCACTCGGCATGAGGGTCTTTTCATTTGTCTATGCCGATCTAGGGCTTTGGCCATCAGAAGCAGATGGCGAAGGTGCCACGCTCGTGCGAGCAAATCGCGCCACGCGTGCTAGTGATCCATGCGCTTGGCAAGCCAGCATGAATCCATTTGGATCTCCCGGTGCGCCCGACCCACCAGGTGGAACAACCAAGTGTCCTGAGCGTTTGTACTTGCCCATCTTTGGAGATTGATAAGCAGCTGGGCAACGAAGAAGATCGTACTTCATTTCACCAAAAAGATAGACCGAGTAACACAATACACAATAATTATAAAAAAATGTGCCTATGGCAACAACAATCTATCACCATTTACATACATTAATTGATCAAGGAATGACAGTCGCCGTCGCGACGATCACAGACGTGAAAGGCTCTGTGCCGCGCGAAGTCGGTGCAAAGATGATTATCCATCCCTTCGGACAACACGTTGGGACGATCGGTGGTGGCTGCGGCGAAGCAGATGTCATCCGAACCGGGCTGGACGTCATCCAAGATGGTATCCCCCGCAACGTTCATGTCGATTTAACCGAAGAAATTAATATGAACAGCCTGGGAGTCTGTGGGGGCGTCATGAATGTCTTCGTCGAGCGGTGGAATTCGGAAGAGGCTGCGTAGTTTGATGCCGAAACTTATCTTACAGACATTGCTCCGCTCAATCGAAGCTCGTGAATCAGTGGCGCTTCTGAGTGTCACTGAGGGAGACGGAGCTTATACCGAAAGTGTGGGCAAGCATTTAATCCTTTGGTTAGATGAGAAACGTTCCCCTGTCGGCAAGATTGACCTCGGCTCCCAGACAGAGAGAGTGTTGGCTGAAGCACGACAAGCCCTCAATGAACGGCGTCATCGGCATATCCATATTCAAGGTCCAGATGGTTCGGCACGCATCTTCGTCGAAGTACAGGCCAAGCCTCCTCATCTCATCATTGTTGGAGCAGGACACATTGCGCTCCCTTTGGCCTCGATTGCCAAGCTGAACGATTTTGAAGTGACGGTTTTAGACGATCGCCCCCAGTATGCCCATTCGTCAAGATTTCCAACGGCCGATCGCGTCATTGCAGGACCTTTCCGCGCCGAACTGAACAATTTGCGGCCTGGTGATGCCGATGGTCTCAAGCAGCCTTTTGACAATCATACCTATCTTGTACTGGTGACCCGTGGCCACCAATATGACGTTGAATCGTTGCTCGAAGTGCTCGATGATCCAGTTGCTTATATTGGCATGATCGGTAGCCAGCGCCGGATTCGCGCCGTCTTTGATCTGTTGGAAACTGAACAGAACATTCCCCGTCACAAATTTGACCGGATCTATGCACCCATCGGAATTGATATCGGGGCACGTACACCGGCTGAAATAGCTGTGTGCATTATGGCCGAAATCATCAACGTTTTGCGGAAAGGTCCTGCGGTTGGCATGAGTGAAACGATTCGTCAAGAGCGCAAGGCGCGCCAGGAGCGGGTAAGAAATCGGGAGACCTGATAAGCGAACGTAATCCCGCAACATGATTCGCCCATCTGGGATTCCAAGCACCGAGCCATAAATTGATCCAGTATCTGTTCTGCTGTGCGTCCATTCTTCGGCCAGCTTCAGAGATCACCTTCTGCGACCAAAGTCATTTGTGAGGCGCAACTCTGCATCCAACACAGCCAGCGAACACTAGCTTGAATCACGCACAGCCTGTTCGCTCCGCTTAAGTTCCAGCTCACCTGGGTGTCCTTAACCAAAAAGAACTGCCCATCTCTAGTAATAGAGGCGGGCAGTTCTTTTAGATTACGGGTGCATCATCTTACTGACTCAACTATCCCTGTGGTGCTGGGTCCACGTTCTCCATCTGCATAATCATAAAGACACCTCCCTGTGGATCCTGGATCACGGTCATGCGGCCTGTATTGGGAATATCAAATGGGCCAACCAGCGCTTGTCCACCGAGTTCTTTTGCTTTTGCTGTTGATTCATCGCAGTTTTCAACAGCGAAGTAGACCCCCCAATGAGGCGGAACCCCCTCCGTCTGCTCCTCCATCTCCAGCATACCACCCGCCATCCGTTCACCATTAACAAACATAGTATATGGTGCCTCAGGGTTGTCACTAACTGTCGTTGTCCAGTCAAAGACGGATGTATAAAACTTCGCGGCTGCTTCTGTATCGCGCGTTGCCAACTCATTCCAGACGAGCGTTCCAGGAATGTTCACGAGCTCTGCACCAATGTGCTCTTTGGGTTCCCAGACGGCCACTGCTGCTCCGGCAGGATCCTGAAGAAGCGCCATGCGGCCCGCTGTCATCACATCAAACGGCTGCATCATCATCGTGCCACCTGCTGTCTCAACCTTGGCTGGAATTGCATCCAACTCATAAGTGGTAATATAGGACGTCCAAAAAGGCGGAACACCTTGATCCTGCATCTCTTGCTGCAGCCTGCTTAATGCTGCAACATTTTTGCCATTCAGGCTGAACATGGTGTAGTAAACCCCTTCACCAACAGGATTATCCTCGTAGGTCCAACCGAACAGCCCTGTGTAGAAAGACTTGGCTGCATCTGTGTCAGTGGTTTGTAAATCGACCCAGGAAAAAGTACCTTGTGGATATTTGGTGACCTCTTGGGGGTGGTTCATTTTAGCTGGATAGATAGGTTTACACTTTTAGAAACAGAAAGAACGTTTATATTCTCTGATTTCGCCGGTTCTCAGAGAGAAAACGGTCTCATATAGATTTTTGTCTATATATCAAAAGTGTAAACCTAATTTTGAACCACCCCACCTCTTGCATCAGATTCTCCTTATTATTTTGGCTCGCCAGCCGAAAGTGTGCAACCTCCTGAAATTTCGACAGTTGAATCGCTTACTTGCACACTTTTCATAGATGAGCCGTTATGCTTATACGCCCAATGAGAATTGCATCACAGTATGCCCCACTTATTCATCGAAGTATGCGACAAAAGAGGGTATCTGTGATTATAACACATAAACCTAAATTTGTCGAACATGTGTTCGTATTTGGGTGTATTTCATTTGCAAGGCGCAACTAGCATTTTACCTGTACAGTGCATTCTCTTGATCCTGCCACAGATTGAAATGCTTATTGCGGTTTCGTTTATTGAGTATGTACTTTTTTAACTTGTTGTGCAATGATATAATAGATCGTCCTCTCCCAATTCCGGAATCCTATCAATAATCACTCTTGTATTTTCACAAGAGTCGGAGAAAATTTATGGCCAATCGATATGACATTCGTCCGCAATCTGCATCCCTCTATTTCCTTCCTGTCGAAACTCGAGTTCCCCTAAAATTTGGGCCAGAAACGCTGACCTCCGTGACCTGCGCGCGAGTCCGTATGAGCGTAACGAACGCCAATGGGCGAACAGCACAGGGTTGGGGAGAGACTCCGCTCAGCGTGCAGTGGGTTTGGCCTGGCGAACTCACATACGCAGATCGTCATGAAGCGTTGCAGAAATTTTGCCAAGAGCTTGCTGCCGCTTGGAACGAATTTGATCAAAGTGGACATCCAATGGAAATTGGCTACGCCTTTCAGCAAGAAGTTCTGCCAGGCCTCTTATCGAGCTTGAATCAGGCACGTGGAGATGCCTCGAATGCAATGCCTTGGCTAGCTGCCCTAGTTTGCTGTTCCGCGTTCGATATCGCCCTCCACGACGCGTATGGAGTCTTGCACAATCAACCGATCTACGAGACATATAATTCATCCTATATGAATCATGATTTGGCCCACTATCTGGAGCCAGCTTCTGGAGCCGATGTAAGTTTCGTCGGCAAATATCCCGCCGATTTTTTCGTTTCGCCCTATCCAGATCAGCTGCCTGCCTGGCATCTGGTCGGAGGACTCGATCCGCTAGATGCATCCGAATTGATAGGAAATGAACCAGATGATGGTTATCCCGTTCTTCTTCCCGATTGGATCGAGCGGGACGGCCTAAATTGTTTGAAGGTCAAATTGCGCGGCAATGATGCTACATGGGATTATGATCGTTTGGTCAAAGTGGGAGAGATTGCACTTGCCCGAGATGTTAATTGGCTGACTACTGATTTTAACTGTACCGTCACCGAACCCAGCTATGTCAATACGATTTTGGATCGATTGGTAATTGAGCATCCACGTATTTATGGGATGATCCTCTACGTGGAACAACCTTTCCCCTACGATTTAGAGGCAAATCGCATCGATGTCCATAGCGTATCGGCCCGCAAGCCGCTCTTTATGGACGAGAGTGCCCACGATTGGGAATTGGTACGGCTTGGTCGAGAATTAGGTTGGACGGGTGTCGCCCTCAAGACTTGCAAGACTCAGACGGGAGCCTTGTTGAGCGTCTGTTGGGCCAAGGCTCATGGTATGACCTTAATGGTCCAGGATTTGACCAATCCCATGCTCGCCCAGATTCCGCATGTCTTACTGGCTGCTCATGCCGGCACCATCATGGGCGTGGAAACCAACGCTATGCAGTTTTACCCGGATGCTTCGCTCGCTGAGGAGGCGGTTCATCCTGGATTATATCGACGGCGGGGTGGTGCGGTCGATCTATCCACCATTTCAGGAGCAGGATTTGGCTATCGACTTGACGAGATTCAGCGGTCGCTGCCCGAAGCTGTTGTGAAATAGGTGGGTGTGGAACGGACTCAAAACCGTTATTCGGATAAGTTCTAATGCCAAACATTACAAGGAGGCTCAATTATGCTAACGAATGATCAGAAGCAACAGTTCTTTGAGGAGGGCTATCTCAAAATTCCTGGCGTGATACCTAAATCGTTGATCGATTCTGCGCTGCGGGCGGTAAATCATTCTATTGGCACAGTGGGATTGGGGGGTGAGGATTTAGTCAACAGCCGTTCAGCATTTTTCTGTGCTGAACTGATGACAGAGCCCGTCATTCTCGATCTCTTCAATCAAACATCGGTCATGGATATCGCCGAATCCTTGATGGGTAAAGGAAACGTGAATCCTGTGACCCGCGCCAAACCTTATCCACGTTTTCCTTTACCAGTTGGCGAAGAGCCACCAGAACCACGTGGTCACATCGACGGGATTGGGAATGGCTCGAACGGGATGGCAAAGGGAGTCTATCGTCGTGGATTCACGGCCTTTGCCGTGAACTATTTGGCTGACGTGAATGAACCGTACAGCGGTAATTTTACTGTTTGGCCAAAATCGCACCGCTTCTTTGCTGACTACTTTCAGCGCGAAGGGTATGAGATCCTCGCCAACGGAATACCGCGCATTGAGTTACCAGAAGAACCAAATATGATCACGGCAAAGGCTGGTGATCTAGTGATTGCCCATCACCAAATCTTTCATGGTGCTTGTGCCAATGCCTCGCCCAATGTTCGCCATGCTGTCATCGCTCGTCTACAACACAAAGATTGCTCAGAGATTGGTTATGATGCCTACATCAACATTTGGCAGGAATGGCCTGGCATGAAAGGTTTTCTAAAGAATAAGGATTAAATGGCTTGTACACGTCATTCTCGAGTGAAACGAAGAAGCTCTGTACAGATTATTGTATCCTCGTTTCTAAACGAGCAATGGCTACTGACTTAAGATTGGCAGGAACACCCGCAAATTGACTCCAGGCTCTGGCGATGGCTCAATTGAAGTCGGATCGGAGACAATTTGGACAACGGCCTGCGCCGTTGCTTGCACTGTGATTGCTCGACGCCGCAACGTCCCGGCACCTGACGCAATAACTGGCGGATCAGCGGTAGTGGCTGTCCAAGTGGCAATATTCGTTGTATCAACGGATAATGTTGCCGTGGCTCGGTGCCCAAGCTCGATGGTCGAGATGCTGGCACCGGGATTGAGCGTGATGGTTCTATCTGAAAAGATGGTGCCCAATTGATCATCACGCAAACTATGCGTCACAAATGCCACGTCCCCTGTATTGGTCACCGTGTAGCAGTAGCTGACTGTGCTACCAATCGGTACTTCGATCATGCTGGATGTGCCGCAAGCTGGGTCGGAGCTGTCGAGGGCAACTGTCTTAACCAACGAAATGCTGGCATTGACGAGGACAACCGACGCTTGTGCGCTGTCTGTGACGACAGGGCCAAGCGGTGGCGTGCCGGTCGCAATAACTGTATTCACAAGAGGACCGGGTAAATCAGACATTTGGGCCGTTGTTGATGCTGTGCCTGTCGTCTCCTCACCAGGTGACAAAGTTGTGTCGCCAATTGTGATGTTGCCCAACTTGTCGTCAACTGCGACCACGCTCGTTAACTCGACATCACCACTATTGGTGATACGATATGTGTAGGTGATCGCCTCGCCTGGTGTGGCTACATCGACGCTGGCAGACTTGCCCACACTGATATTGGCTGGTAATAGTGCATTGGTGAAGGTGCAGATGACTGACTCCCCCTCTGCCACAGTAATATTGCTGACCGAATCCTCATTGTCACATGTAGCGCTTATGAGCGTCCAAAACGGCGGAACAGTTTCCGTTACCACGTGAGTACTATTTGCATCGACTGTAAATGTGCCGCTATTGCTGCTGGAGCCATCATCCACGAGTGTAAAGTTGCCCAACGTTGAGCTGCTAAAGCCGAAGATCTGGTCGCTCTGGATGCTGGCTTGCTTTACAATGGAGATGCGCCCTGAACCTGTGGGAATGTCATCGTTCATCACGGTACAGGTTTTGCTCTCGCCCACAGCGATTGTTCCCGTACAATCAGCCAAGAAGGAGCCACTATAGCCAACAACAGCATCCTCGGTGACTGTGTACGCGCCAGCGTCAAGCGTTACGATAGTGCCTGATTCGCTGCCGGGGAAGCTAGCAAGGCTTGAGTTTGTTCCGTTCACATTAATGGTAAAGTCCCCTGGTCCCGCTGTGCCACCGTCATCATTGAGCACTTGTTTGATGACGGTGAGGGTTGCCGGTCTATCATCGTTGAAGATGATGCATTCCTTGCTCTCTCCAAATGCCAGCGTGACGGTGCCTCCAGCATCACAATCGCCACCGATGGTTGCTGTATAGCCAGTTGGGTTGGTTTCCGAAACGTTGTGTGTACCCACATCAACTGCATTGGCTTGTCCGGAGGTAACGGGATTGCCATCCACAAAGAGCGGTACCTCTGTGACGGTTAGAGTGCCACCGTTGTCGTTGGTGATTATTTTTGTCAAAGTCAGGATAGCAGGGGCATCGTCATTGTAGATGATGCAATCCGCGTTTTCACCAGGTGCCAGTGTAACGTTGCCACTCGAATCACAATCGCCACCAAAGGATTGTACATAGCCAGTCGGATTGGTTTCTGAAACGACACGAGTTCCGGCATCAACCGTGTTGGAGACGCCCGAAGTTACTGCATTGCCATCTACAAAAAGCGAGACTTCGGGAACCGTCAGGGTGCCTCCATTGTCGTTGGTGATCACTTTGGTTACCGTTAAGGAGGCAGGCAGGTCGTCATTATAAATGATGCATTCTCTGTTCTCTCCCAGGGCAACTGTGACTGTTCCAGCCGCATCACAGTCACCACCGAACGTGGCCGTGTAGCCAGTTGGATTGGTCTCCGAGACAGTATATGTTCCCGCATTCACTGTATTTGCAACGCCAGAGGTAACGGCGTTGCTGTCAATAAAGAGCGGTACTTCGCTCACAGTCAGGGTGCCCCCGTTGTCGTTGGTAATCACTTTGGTCACGGTCAGCGAAGCAGGTATATCGTCGTTATAGATAATACAGACCTTGTTTTCATCTGCTGCCAGCGTCACATTCCCGCTCTCATCACAGTCACCACCAAATGTTGCAGTGTATCCAATCGGGTTGGTCTCTGTAACAACGTGTGTGCCCACGGTTACCGTTGTTGCAACACCTGAGGTGACGGCATTACCATCAACGAAGAGCGGCACTTCGCCTACGGTCAAGGTGCCACCGTTGTCATTGGTGACTATTTTTGTGACGGTGAGTGTCGGTATCGAGTTTGTGAAGGTGCAGCGGAGGGTCTCTCCTTCCTCGACGTTGACTGTGGCTGCAAGCGTATTTAGATCGAATGTACTGGGTACGTCGCTTGCATCGTCATTACAATCGATGGCTGTTAACGTATGTCCACTGACCGATAGATCGTCTTCGGTGACAGAATAGCTTCCAGGATTAACCTGCATGAGTGTCTCGACCTGGCCGTCATCCAGTATAAATGAGTCAGGATCACCGCGGAGATCATGTTGAAAGACAAAGCCTGTTCCGCCAGATGGATTTGTCACCTTTTCAATTTCGACCCTGCCACGCCGTATGTTTGTGATGATACAGACGACGTCGTCACCAGCGTTAACTGGTACACCAAATAGCTGGGAGTTAAAGTTGGTTTGAGCAACGATGCTGCCACTTCCGCCTCCATCACGACATTCAATTGAAGGGATATAATCAAACAAATCGGTTCCTGTGCCTGCGGTTTCGCCGACTTGATAGGTGTCTGAAATCACTGTCTGCGATGTGGTTGAGCCATTGTGTCCAACATCTGTCACGACATCGGTCCCATCGATTTGCAGATTGAAGAGACCGGAATCAGTTGTGGGGCTAACGATTTTACTTACGGTTAGTTGGCCCGTTTGGTTGTTTTGAAACGTGCAGATAACCCCATCGCCATCGGCCAAAATGATGCGTATGCCAGTCAAATTATTGTCATTGTCAAAAATATTCTCCGTTGTGCCACCACTACAGGTGATATCTTCCAACCCCCAGCCAGCCGGTAGGTTGATTTCAGTGATCTCATAGGTGCCAATGGGAATATCTGGGAAGGTCTGTTGGTCGTCTCCAAAAAGGGTAAAGTCATCTACTTGTGAGATAGAACCATCAATGGGCGTGCCATTCCCCAGAAAATCATACGTATCATTCGTCTCTATCGTCGTCTGCTTAGTGATCGTGATACTGCCCGTAGCCAAACGATTGGTAAATGTACAGTCGGCAGTCTCTTGATCTTCAACGGTAATGGTCACACTGTTTCCGTTGACGCTCCACATGCCAGGCTGTCCAGATTGATGAGCCTGTATGTTGTTCGGTTGTGAAGACTCTTTCAAGGCGAGGGGGCCAACAATGGTGCAATCAATGCCGTCGAGTACCCAGCCCGCCAGGAGTGATTCAGTTACGGTGTAGGTGCCTGGGGTCACTACGAAGCTTTGCTGAAACCCATTGGTCAGTGTGAAGGTAAAAGGTGCTTCGATGGTATCTGAAAAGACGAAATCTGGAGCCACTTCGGGGGTTGTCTGCTTTATGATGTTGATTGTAGCGACTCCTTGCGCCTGGATGATGCTGGCCATGCCAAGTGCAAACCAGAGGGAGATGAAGATAGAGAATGAGAGAAGTCGTTTCATAAATGATCCTAAATGAATAGATGGTTTCGCCAGAGAGGGGATTCTTTTGGGGTAATTCCGAAAGGTATTGTAGACAATATGTGTTAGGCAACAAACACGATAGGGGATGAAGCGACCAGAGATTGATGGAGTTACCAAGTCTATGGACGGTTCAGAAAGAGTACATTCGACGCACAATGAAGAATGTGCTACGACAAATACGTTAACACATCTGCTATTGTATTAATCAGCTACGGCAAAAGTCGGGTACAAAAAATGACCATAAGGGGTGAAATCCTAGAGCAGCCCTCTGTTTGCATGAAAAATTTGTACCCGACTTTTGCTGCTACTGGTATTAATGGATGAAATTAATGCGCAATGAATATTGTAACAATACGGAGTTGAGCCAAATGTTACAAAAAGCTGACAATCAGAAGAGCGCAACATGGAGAAAGCATGCTCTAACGCCGCCGCTGTACGTTAGAGCATGCTTGCGTCGCGCGTTACGGTCTACTGACAACCAATACCAAAGTCAGCACTTCCTGCCAGATAGATATAATATGACCATTTATGATGTTACTGGCTCTAAAACAGGTCCGTCAGATGTATCATTGACGAGCCAACCGGCGGCTGCAATTTGGTCGCGCAGTTTGTCGGATACGGGCCAATCTTTTTTTGCGCGCGCTTCGGCGCGTTGCGCAACCAGCGCCAATACATCATCCGGTGGCGTTGTCTGCTGCACCCGGACTTCTTGGGATGCTCGGAAGCTATCGAGGGTATTTTGCCAAATTTCTCCTGGTATCCCTTCAGGACCTTGGGGGATCCGAAATGGCCCAAGCTCTGCCATGGCAAAGGTTTCACCATTCAAAAAGGTATTTTCGATGCCTTCTTGAATAATTGTGACGCCTCCTGGCCCCATCACATGGCAGCGAGCCTGCGCTGGGTCAATGACAAGTGCCGTGTTTTCATCGATGCCAACAACTGTGTGATCGATGTGAGTGTCGTGATGATCTGCGACGTGATTGCTGGAGAGCATGGCAAGCAACTGGTTATAACGATCACGTCCAATATAGCAACGACTTGTGTCAAGTACATCGCCTCCGTCGTTGTTGTTCCAATGGGGAATAAAGATGAGAGAAAGACCAAATGGTCGAAAGAAATCCAGCCCGTTTTGCCAGTGAAGATCCTGACCGACTTTGTAGATTTCATAGACTCAGTAGATCCAAATTTCAGGTTTTGAGAGAGAATTCTGGCTAAACAGTTGACATAAATACAAATTTGCCGGTCGATATCTAGTTTTTGCGTTAGATTTGGGCGATTTTCAGATATGAAATAGGTTGTTTTCTGTAACCGAAATCTGAATAAATGACTCCAAAATCCCTGCAATCTCGACTGAAAATAGCCAAAAACGCCAAATTTGGATCTACTGAGACTGGCAAGGCGTGCACACTGGAGGCAATCGTTGTAGCACTGGCTAGAATGAGCGACGCCCCCTGACGGTGGCGTGCTTGAAGCGTGTGCCAGACTACGCTATCTTTCAATTGGCGAGCTGCATAGGTAGGGCTACCGGGTCCCATCATCAGCACATTGGCGCTATACATTGGCTTGATGAGATCGGGATTGTCGGGACTGAAGGGTGTTCCGCGTTTGCGTGCTGGAACAATATGGATTTGCGGATTGTAATTTTGTAAGTGTTTTTCTAGATATTGACCTATCTGACCAGCAACGTAATCAGAGTTGGGTTCGAAGCCCGCAGGAGTTTCTAAAATTGCCACATCAATCGATGGACCAATCTCTTGAAATAGCCAATCATAGACTTTGCGGATACTCGGAGAGGTTTCACCAGATCCCATCAATATGATATAGCCAGGCTTGTGATGTGCGGCGTCAGTTGTCATCAAATCGTTCTCCTGAGTTCATTGGTGCCCGGTTATCAGCTAGGTGTCTCTAAACGCTGGGGATTTTCTCTAGGGTGGATGTGAAATCGACGAAAAGTTGGTTCATAAACAGAGAAAGTTCGCTCGACACGTAAACTCCCCGGCATATTTCGTCGCTCGTTTAAACAGTTACGGTGTCCGAAATATACCTTTGTCTAAGTGGTTCAACATTAAGTTGGCCAGTGCGATGGGTTTTTGAATATGGATGTCGTGGTCGCTTTCTTCAAACCAGTGGACCGTACAATTTTTTAGCCCTCCCTCTGCAACCGCAACTTGCTGTCGTTTTATCTCCATCCATTCTGACCGTGATGAATGAGAAGCCGGGCAAATCAATACGGGTAGATCTATCTTGGAATAGAGTTGGGATGGTCTCTGTTCCCACATCGCCCGTACGATCTTCATATGACGATCCAGCGTGAGCCAGGGTCGAATCGTTCCATCTTGTAATATCTCAAAATTGGCAAGCGTTCCTTCTATGCCTAACTCACTCCAATCTGGATGAACACTCCGCAAGCGCTTCTCCATTTGCGCCCGTGTCATCCCTTCTAATGTTGGTGGTGTTAGGCGTTTGCGAGTCTCTTCCCAATTTGCGTCTGGATCGAGCTGGAGATCGATGGTTCCACCATCAATCAGTACAAGGCCATGAGCAAGAGACGAGAAGCGTACCCCTAACTCTAGCACAACATTGCCACCCCAAGATTGACCAACGAGAATTGGCTGAGCCAATTTCAACTTTCGAAGTAATCGTGCTAGATCTTGGGTAATCGTAACAAAATCATAGTCGTCATCGGGCTTGTCGCTGAGTCCATGCCCTCGCAGATCAACCGTCACCACATGATGACCAGCTAGGGCAAGATGATCGGCCACCGCATCCCATGTACGGCTATTGCTCGCCAATCCGTGAACAAGCAAAAAAGGACGACGTTCACCAGTCCATGTTCGAACGTTGAGTTGGACCCCTCCGTTTTCAGGGTAAATATCAATGAGTCGGTTCATGTTGGTCGCATGTATGCAAATAGCTCAAGTTAAAAAATAGAAATGACTTATGATCTGACAATAATCTCCCCAATCCATTTTATTTGCCGCAACGCATCATTACGTTCACTGGGGACAATGAGGCGAACGAGTCCCTGTTCGCGTGTCATCATATCATGATTGAGTAAACAAGCCAGTAGAATTGGTTCCTGGTTTGAACTCGATTCTAATTCTGACGCCCACACAATTGTTCCAAATCCGTCGCCGCTAATAACGTCGATCTCGCCTTTCGCGTGATGCTCTGCTTTTACGTTTTTGGTCTGGAAAGTTTTGCGCTGGTTTACAAAATAATTAGGTAGGAAATGTCGGATCAGCGTATGTAGTGTAGGACCTGTAAAGGAGAACGGTCCAGATGTACCATGACCTGTACTCACAATATAGCAACCCGAAATTGTTGTTTGGGGAAGAGAGAGCAGATGGATGATATCGATCCGTTTCTGAATACCAGTGGGAAGCGTCAGGGTAATTGTGGGATCGTTGGATGGGGGATCAGGATTGGGATCGTGTGAATGAGGTGGTAGAAAATCTTTCTTCATAGAGATTTCATTGGGATCTACCTAAGAAGAGATAATGAAAGGTAAATAAATATGCTCGGTTACGTTTTCTTGCCCCATAATGCCCGAAATGCTAACCTCTGCATGTAACGCCGCTGCCGCATTAATCCGCCCAAAACCATAGTATTGATCCCATCCTGGACTACCGTGATCATCGGCGGTTTGCGTGATCAATTGCACAATATCATCCATTGTGCGGCTCGTATCGTGGCTGAACAACAGACCGGCAAGACCGGTTACGAATGGTGTAGCCACACTGGTTCCGCTCATATACTGATACTCATTTGCAGGCCTTGTGCTCAATATATCTTGACCTGGCGCTGCAACATCTACGTAATTGCCATAATTACTTAACGTCCAACGCTTATCTTGATGAGTCGTGGCACTTACGCCAAGGACGTGGGCATACGCCGCTGGGTAAAATGGCTGATTATTCGCGTAATTGCCAACGGCGGCAATCACGAGGACGCCATGACTTTGGGCATAGTCCAATGCAATGCGCATCGTTTCAGATTCTTGTGTCGCACCGAGGCTTAAGTTAATGATACGGGCTCCATTGTCTACTGCAAAAACGATACCACTTGCTATTGTAAACCAATCTCCTACATTCTCCTCATTCAAGACTTTCACAGGCATAATGCGACATTGGGGGCAAACCCCTGCGCCACCGGTTCCATTGTTGATATTGGCAGCGATGATACCTGCAACGTGTGTACCATGACCATGATCATCAGCTGGTTGGTCGTCATCATTGACGAAATCGTAACCCGCCACAATGCGGTCACGAAATTCTATATGTCCGGTATCGATCCCCGTATCAAGAATCGCTATGATGATCTCTTCTCTCCCCGTCGACAGTGTCCAAGCTGTGGATATGTCGATGTGTTGCAGAGCATACGCCCTGTCGTCGCCGAGATGCGGGTCGTTGGAGATGAACGTTTCGTCGTGGGTTCCATATACGATCGTCTCGCTCTCTTCGATGAACTCCAAAATCGTATTGTGTCTGGCAGATGTAACTACTGTTCCGGTGGTGTTGGTTATTCCCCCTAAATCGATGGTAAGTATGATTTGAGCTACATTGAGTGTTTCGTTCCATTTTATCAATTTCCCTTTTAGATTGGCAATCAGAGTTTGACGCGCGTTAGGTGTTGTTCCTTCTTTGAACTTGATCAATATTTCGCTATGTTTGGTCTTTTCCACTGATTCTGCTGTTGCGAAAGCAGGTTGCATCACTAAAGTCTCTATGATGTAACCTTGTATCAGTATCAAGAGAATGATGAATATCCGTGGCGCTAAATAGATCATATTTTTTGACGATCATACATACGTATGAATTATTGGATTCTTTTTTTACGCTGCTAAATCGAGCGCATGAGAGATACGTTGCTCTTGAACCAGGCCTCCAAGGGTTGATGATGTGACAACTACATTGCTGATGTCTTGCAAACTTGATTGAATATCAAGACTTTCTTCGTTGAACTGGTAACCACCACCACGGGATGCACCAGACACAACACATGCACACATAACCAATGTGGTTGGAACTAAACTGCTCAAGAAAATAATCAAGATGATGGGGTGGTTCATTTTAGCTGGATAGATAGGTTTACACTTTTAGAAACAGAAAGAACGTTTATATTCTCTGATTTCGCCGGTTCTCAGAGAGAAAACGGTCTCATATAGATTTTTGTCTATATATCAAAAGTGTAAACCTAATTTTGAACCACCCCGAATAATCTGAATGGAACCCGACCAAACATCCCCCTCACCGACGAACAGATACGCCACTTCATTGTCAATGGCTTCGTCTCCGTAAAAACGAATTTGCCGCCCGAACTCCACGAAACGATCTATCGAAAGACGAATGATATCTTTTCGAGCGCCGATGACATGGCTGCGTCCCATGAATTGAATCCGCGCAACAACATTCTCCCGATGGTGCCTGAGCTGCAAACGGTCTTGGATGCGCCTGAGGTTGCCGGTGCGATCACAAGTTTGCTCGGACAAAACTATGTTCTCCATGCTCATCGTCACTGTCATCCCAACTTCCCCACGGAACCTAAAGGTGAGGGACAAGGGCTTCTCATGGGAATCCACAAGGATGGACACGCCGGCGGGAAGCGACCGCGTCATCGATTGCCCCGTTGGCTAATTCTCTTTTACTTTCCGCAAGACTGCCCAACCGAACAGGGTCCAACATGTGTGATCCCAGGAAATCAATATCTGCGCCAATTCTCTGCGCAACCAATTGAAAACACACGGGACATCATTCCGGCTATATGTGAGGATGGCACACGCGGCCTCCCAGAAGGCTTTTATAATCGAACGCTGATGCCCTGCGCGGGAGAGTTGGGTACTGTTTGGTTGCTCCACTTTGACATCGAGCATTCAGTCTTCTTCAACTTCTTAGGCCGGGCGCGCTACGGCATGAAGTTCGTCTTTATGCGCACCGAAGAACCGGAGACGCCAACCTGGAATAACCACGCCACCTATTGGCAACCACCTGCCAAAAGCTATGTTCCCCATGACCAAGAGATTGTCCACACTTATATCTGGAACTGGTTGCGCGGCAACCCAGATCGATTTGCCCATGCTCCAGCCAGTGAAGGTGGTGATGTGGCAAGTTTATCCGCACAACTTGCTTCGGGCGATATCCGACAGAGAGAGCAGACCGCAAACAAACTGGGATTGCTGCGAGATGCTGCAGCAATCCCCACTCTGAGAGAAGCACTAAAAGACGAGCGTGAACCCGTGCGGGTCAACGCAGTCTATGCGCTCGGCGCAATTGGTGAGCCAGCCATCGACGCGCTCATCGATGAGATGAATGCTGGCAAAGAAGCGTTTGAAAAGGAGCAGATTCTCCACATCAGCGAGGCCGCTTACGCGCTGGCCGCCATGGGTAAACCTGCTGTTCCCCCATTGAAGAAGTTGCTGACTGACGAGCGTGATCATATGCGCAGTGCCGCGACGTTTGCCCTTGGCGATATGGGGCCACTCGCAACCAATGCTGTTGAAGCGCTCATCCCGCTGCTCGATCAAGAAGAGCACCTAATGCAGCGTCACGTGATTACGGCGCTGGGTCTGATTCAGCAACCCGCCGAACTAACTGTGCCAGCCCTCGCCAAAGTACTTGATGATGCAATTCCAGAGGTCGCGCACATTACAGCGCAGGCTCTCACGCGCATTGGCCCCGATGCAGGAGCAGCCGTTCCCGCCTTGACCAATACGTTACACAACAAAGGAACTTACGCCCGAGCGTGGGCCTCGGAAGCTCTCGCCCGCATCGGCACGCCTGATGCTTTGCGAGGATTGACCCACTTTGTTCGCACGGCGCGCTGGTTCCCCTATGTACAGCAGAAAACAACCTTCCACAGCGTTGATCTGAGTGAGAAGATGGTCGATCTCTCAAAGCCAGAAGAGGCATTGCCTGCACTATTAACCGAATGGTTAAAGGCCGTTGGCGTTGGTTCACCCGGTCATATTAACGTCAAGCAGGGAAATGAAGACAACATTTTTGCCTTGGAAATGGATGCAGGTCGCAAAATTTTTGCAGAAACTACGCCTGAGAAGGTGAACTTTTTTAGTTATCAACGAGGTGAAGAAGGCGTCGGGGAATATCGATAAGCAATGGAGAGCATAAAATGAAACTCGGCGTCAGTCATCAAAGACCAGAAATGCTAACTGATGATCATCTTGCCTATCTGAAACGTATGGGGATAGAAAGTTTGGAGGTGCGTACAACGAGCGATCGCTGCTCATATAATGAGATTGCAGCGATCAAAGAAGCCGTCGATGAGTCTGGATTGCACCTTCACGAGATTATGCTCAACGACAAATATAGCTGTCCAGAGGTCACGTTGGGACTACCAGAGCGAGAGGCCACGATTGAACTCTTGCAGCACTTCATCGAAGATCTGGGGCGAGCCGGGATCAAACACACAACATATGCCTGGCATACAGGCGGTGTTTATGAAACGCACCGGGCCGAGACGAGGGGATGTTCAACCCGCCGCTTTGAGCTAGATGCAGCATTGGCTCTTCCGGACAAATATGATCGTACCTTCTCGGATGACGAGATGTGGGAGACATACGAGTACTTTATTGAACAGATACTACCGGTTGCTGAAGCAGCGGATGTGCGGTTACAGCTTCATCCCAACGATCCCCCCGTGACTCATCAAGGCGTCGCCCGCATCTTCCGCAGTACAGACAATTACCGGCGCGGGATGGACATATCGAGCAACAATCCGTATAATGGAATTCTCTTCTGCGTTGGTTCCTGGGCCGAAATGTTTGGACCCGATGAAACTGGAGAGGACATCCCCGCCGCCATCCATGAGTTTGGTGCGAAAAATTTGATCCATCAAGTACATTTCCGTAATATTGATACCAACATGCCCGACTTTAACTTTAATGAGACCTTTCCAGATAATGGGTATGTGAATATGGTTGCTGTCTTTCAAGCACTTGCCGAAGTTGGCTTTGATGGAATGGTGGTGCCAGACCATGTGCCAAATACGCCAGATGGGTTGTCGGGGGAGGCGTTTATCCTTGGGTATATCCGAGCGCTGATCCAGATGGCGGAACAAACTGTTAATACTGTCTAGTACATTGCGGCCCAAAAGAAACCAGGGTTTTACGCTGGGAATAGAGCGATTTGGACGACTCAAAACCCTGGTTTCTAACCATCGGTCTATTTGCGCCGCTTTGTACTAGTGCATCGTCCATGCTAAAAAGACAGGGTAAGGCCAACTATAACAACCCATCCTTTTTAGGCAAGATAATGTACTAGACTACAATAACTTTACTTTCTGGTAAAAGAAAAGAGATGAGGTGAGAAATGTGACAAAAAGCGGTTAGCGTTTCATCCTAAAGGTAGAGAACCCAAAAAGGAGGAAGGAATGCTAACCGCGCCAGAAATAACTATAGCAGTACTGATGAATGTATTGCAAGTAACGCCGGTGGGAACAAACGTAAATGTAATGCGTCTGATGTGGGCGATGATGAATGGGTCGTTTCTGAAAAGTCGAGGAGCAATCCATAGTGGATTGAGTGAAAGCGGGTTTGAAGATGAGGAGCTCCGGCGAAGCTGGTGGAGCTTTCGATATGGATCATGGGATATTGCAAGCCTGCTCTCATCGTGGCAAGAAGAAGTGGAGTGGAAAGGGGAATGGGAGGCAAAAAAGTTAGAAGGATACCGAGTGAAAAGCATAGATATCACAGGGTTCTGGCGACCGAAGCTGCAAGGGAAAGTGAACCGACTCTATAACTCAACGGCTCGTCGGGCATTGCCCGCGCTCATCTTTGGAGTGATGATAAGCTCGGGGGAGATAGGCGGGAAACGAGTGCCACTGCTCAAGGCAATCATGAGATGCGAGGTAGGCACAAAGGAAAGTGAGTTTCGGAAAAAGCTGCTGAAAGAGACCAAGAAATCACTGGAGTCAGACGAAGTGGCGGTGGTCGATGCCGGGTTTACAATCAGAGAAATGCTAGAAAGCGACGTCGACCGATTTGTCCTTCGGGAAGCGATTAACTGCACAGCGCGCCGCAATGAGTTACCCGAACGTAAGGAAAAAGGCAGACCACCCGAATATGGTGATATTGTGCGTCCGCTCTCTCGATGCTATAGGGGAAAGCGACTCGAGGCCACAACTCCAGACTCGTTTGGTCAATTTGTCTATAGTGGTCGCCTGATTCGCTATCAAGCATGGCACAATCTCGTCCCCAGGACAACCAAGGTGGATACAGCCAACCGCACCTATTCGATTTACGTCTTTCAGGATCCTGCTTATCACACACCTTTGGTTCTGGCGACCGTCATGGCTTTACAAGCTGAAACCATTTATCTTTTCTCTCTGGAGCGCTGGCCTGTTGAACATCCCCCCCCTTGGCTTCCAAGCAGATGATTGGCTTACATCGTCAATTTGTTCATGCCGATGAGGCTTGCTTCCGCTTACCTGAACTGGGGCTGCTGGCTGGCAATCTTCTTTCCCATTTAGCCGCTTCTCTTCCTCCCATACCGACTGGCTACTGGGATCGAGAGCCTCAAGCCACTCCCGGCCGTTTGCGCCGCGTTCTCTCGAGTGCTCTTTTCCAACTCCTGACCAACTCGACCCTGACTTTCGGAAAAGGCCTCGGTTTCACACCATTTCCTAAAGGCGTTCTCGCTCATCGCCGCCTCAATGCCGCTGCTTAAACTAGCCGAGCACTATTTTTACATTTTATCCCGTTTTTTCAGGGTGGATTCTTTTTTCCGCCCCTTTCGGTTTGCCCTTTGTCACTCAAGCCTTTACCAGAAAGTAAAGAATAATCAAATTAGGCCAAGCAAACGAATCGGTGGATTTCTTTGTTACTTTGTATCGTACGATTGTGTTGAACCACCACATATTCATTTGGCAATGGGTCGAGATCGAAACGATCCAAGTGCTAAATTTTGGCTAGAGCCAGTATCTTTAGTCACAAATCGAGGTTTGAAGAGAGGCGAATTACGCAAGGCAAGTACTATAGTAGAAGAGAATCGGGAAGTGTTTCTGGAGATGTGGAATGAGCATTGCAACGATTGAGATACAACCTCGCGTGAAAAACGTAGAGATACTGAACGGCCATTTGACTATCACGATCCATGATGGACGCGTTTTATCTGTGCCTTTAGAGTGGTATCCACGGCTATTACATGGAACTCTTTCTGAGCAGACCGCGTGGCGCATCTTTGAGGATGCAAATGGTCGTGACATTATTCATTGGGAGCAGCTAGACGAATTTATTCCAGTTATCGCCCTGCTCACTGGTACGTCGAGTCGAGAATCAAAACGCTCATTTCAAAAGTGGCTTGATAGTCGAAGCACGAAGGTAGGAGAAGATCCTTGACCCCAATAACCAACGGCTCAGCAGCTTCGTTATTAGAAGTCAACAATCTCAAAACCCACTTTTTTGTCGATGAAGGCGTTCTTCATGCTGTTGATGGCGTCAGTTTCTCCATCAACCCAGAAGAAACCCTTGGCCTTATCGGAGAAAGTGGGTGTGGAAAAAGTGTGACAGCAGCTTCTATCTTACGTCTAGTCTCTTCACCAGGTCGGTTGGTAGATGGTGAGATTTTGCTTCATCGAGATGCTGATGTCGTCGACCTCGCTTCTTTGAAACCTTCTGGCTCTGAAATCCGGGCGATCCGCGGTGGCGACATCTCGATGATCTTCCAGGAACCGATGACCAGCCTGTCCCCTGTTCACACCATTGGCAACCAGATTCGGGAAGCCATAACGCTTCATCGGAATGTAGAGAAAAAAGAGGCTCATGAAATTGCTCTAGACATGCTGGAACGTGTTGGCATCTCAAACCCTAGCCAACGGATTGCCGAATATCCACATCATCTATCTGGTGGGATGCGCCAACGCGCCATGATTGCGATGGCCCTGGCGACGCACCCGCAGTTGCTGATTGCAGACGAACCGACAACCGCGCTGGATGTCACGGTACAAGCCCAGATTCTCGATCTGATCAAGGAGTTACAATCGGAGTTTGGCATGGCTGTACTCTTTATTACCCATGATCTGGGCGTGATTGCCGAGACATGCGACAGAGTCGCGGTCATGTATTTGGGCAAAATCGTTGAATATGGTACAGTGAGCGACATCTTCTATCGACCGCAGCATCCTTATACAATTCGGCTGCTCAAGTCTCGACCCAGACTGACAACCGGTTCAATTCAACGACTCGAATCCATCGAAGGGAATGTCCCCGTCCCTCTCGATCCACCTCCCCAATGCGGTTTTGTCTCGCGCTGTTCCGATGCGATCGCAGGCCGATGTGACGGGCAGGTGCCAGAGCTTCTAGAGCAGGCAAAATCTCATTGGGTCAGATGTTTTCTATATGAATGATACGCAAACGGCTTCCGCTCCCCTGCTGGAAATCAAGAATCTAAAGAAATATTTTCCTGTACGGACCAGCTTTTTCAGCCGTCAAAAAGGCTATGTTCGTGCGGTAGACGATGTGAGTTTGACCATTGGATATGGAGAGACTGTCGGCCTCGTGGGTGAGTCTGGGTGTGGCAAGACCACGCTTGGACGCTGCGTGGTACGACTTTATGAACCAGGGGCCGGGAAAATTCTTTTTCGACATCAAGATCAAATGAACGGTCAGGGCGAGATCGTAGACCTGGCCAAGCTGCAGGGCAACGAACTACGCCCCGTACGGCGCGACATCCAGATGATCTTCCAAGATCCCTTCTCCTCGCTCAATCCACGGCGGACGGTCTTTGATACCATTAGCGAACCCTTGCGAGCAAATGATTTAGCATCAGGATCAGCACTAGAGGACCGGGTGCTCTACTTGATGGAGGTTGTTGGATTACAAACCCGTTATCTGCGCCGCTATCCCCATGCTTTTTCTGGTGGTCAACGACAACGAATTGGCATTGCCCGGGCGCTGGCCACCAATCCCAAATTGATCGTAGCCGACGAACCCGTCTCCGCGTTGGATGTCTCGATTCAAGCTCAAATTCTCAACTTACTCAAAGATTTGCAAAAAGAGTTTGAGTTGAGCTATCTCTTTGTGGCTCACGATTTGAGCGTGGTTCAATACATTTCGGATCGGGTGGCTGTGATGTATGTTGGACGCTTAGTGGAAATGGCCCCTACGCAAGAGCTATTCACGACACCCCAGCATCCTTACACCGAAGCGCTACTCTCGGCTGTCCCCAAATCGGAACCGGGGATCGAACGAGAACGCATTGTGCTCGCCGGCGAAATCCCGAATCCAGCCAATCCGCCAGAAGGGTGCACATTTCATCCCCGTTGTCCGTATGTCCAAGATCGCTGCCGAACGGAAATTCCTGCCCTACGTACTGTCACACCGGGGCGTACAGTTGCCTGCCACTTTGCAGAGGAACTAGAACTGAGTGGTGTTGCGACCGAGGGCATACAAATGGTTTGAATAAGAACTATCCGAAAAGTGGTTGTGAGTTCAGGCAGTTACCCGAGCGAGAAATTCGGGAGTGTGTCCCAAAGTGTGTAAATGCAATCGATTTTCTGACTAAGCGCGTCCATTTACACACTTTGTGGTACACACTCGAATACTCGTCACAGAACTTTTCGGATAAGCACTGAGTTGCATTTGGAGGATGAGACTTGTTTGCGCTGGTTATTGGTGTTCTGATCATATTTGTTGCCATCATTGGGCTGCTCATTTTATTTTGGCGGCGCGTGATCGATGGTTCGATTACAGTCCATTTTCGAGCAGCTGAGGCGATTACAGCCAATCATCAGCTACCTGAGGAGTGGATCACAGAGATTAAGCGCAAAGTTGATAGAAAAACCTTCGACCTGTTCAAAAGACATAAACGTTCCGGGATCGACCTTGTTCTTGAAAAACTGGATAAGACAATCCAGTTTTTTGAAGAAGGTTCCTTCTATGCAGACGACGAGGCGAAAAAATTGTTGTTAGAAGAATTGACCGACGCTCGAAATCGTTGGGCTCAGATGACGTGGGATGAGCTGCTAATCGGTCAAAGTAACATTCGGGATCTAAATCAATAAGTTATACTGCGGTTGTGATGAAAATCGGAGTTTTCCATGGCTCTACCAGAGAAGTAAACTCCGGTTCTCATGCAAAGTATAGAAGAATTCGACCCCATGAGTATTTACTCATTTGAATAGTCACTATTTGGCTATCAGCCATTGGCTAGTAGCTGATAGCCCAACTATCGCAAGCTGTGGATAGCTAAATAGATATATTCGATCCAAGAAAAAAGTCTTTTAAGGAGAAAACTTATGAAGCGAGTGAATTTTCTAGCCATATGCTGCCTGCTGTTTTCTTTGGTGCTTGCAGCTTGTGGCGGTGCAGCTCCCGCACCGGTTGTGTCGGACGATGCCGATACGAGCGAATCAGCCGCGGACGCAAGTGAATCATCCGACGCTGACTCAGATGATGAGTCCATGGCCAGCGATGAATCCGAAGAACATGAACCTTATGTCAATCATCTCTTTGCCACAATAGCAGACTATGAAGCTGCTACGGGCAACACGATCGACAGCTTTGGTGAATCACCTATCTTGGCGGCCCTCGTCGAAAGCGGTGATCTTCCAGCAGTTGAGGAGCGCCTCCCCGTTGATGTTGGTGTCTTGCGACCGCGAGATGAAATCGGAACATATAGTGGTCCAATCAATCTGATCGGCTTCTTCGAGGGTGCTGGTGCGTACTCCCAATTTACTGAGAATTCACAGATGGGGTTGTTGGTCAATGATCCTGCGTACACCGGCTTCTTCCCGAATGCGGCCAAGGCTGTAGAACAAGCTGAAGATGGCATGAGCATCACGATCTATCTTCGCGAAGGTTTGAAGTGGTCCGACGGTGATGGCCTCACATCTGAAGACGTTGTTTTCTGGTACGAATTGCTGCAAGATGAAGACTTGAATCCCAATATTCGGGAAGACTGGAAGCCCGGTGGTGAATTGATGGGACTCAATGTCATCGATGATTATACCGTCGAATTTACCTTCTCGATTCCCTACCACCGAGCAACCGAGGTCTTTGCGGGGAGCAGACCCTTCTCGCCAGCCCATTTTCTGAAGCAATATATGCCCGAATATAGTGATGGTGCGGAGGCACTCGCCGAGGAAGAGGGGTATGAATCTTGGCAGCAGGCTCTCCAATTTCATGCTGGTCTCAATGATGACTATTATGACCGAGATCCCTTGGCACCCACAATCAACCCCTGGGTGATTGCCGATATTGGTGCCGATTCCGTTCTTTGGGAGCGCAATCCCTACTACTGGCGTGTTGATACAGTCGGTAACCAACTCCCTTATGCGGATTCGCTGCTTGTGATCATGACCGAGAATGTCAAGACCACTGGACCTGTAAAATCCATGGCGGGTGAGCTTGATATCAACGAATCCGGTCTGACAATTAGCGACTTTCCTGTTTTGAAGCGCAATGAAGCGGATGGGAACTACACTGTTCACACTTGGCTCAATGCAGCGTCATCAAACGCCATGGCGCTCATGCCGAACTACACGGTCGCGAACGAGGAATTACGGGAGATCTTCAATGACCTGCGCTTCCGACAGGCTCTGTCTCTTGCAATCAACCGCGCGGAAATCAGCGAGAACATCTTCTTAGGCCTTACAAAGCCTTTCACGGGTCCAACGTCACCTGTTTGGCCCGGTTATGAAGAATGGATGGGCACTCATTTTGCTGATTATGATCTCGAGAGAGCCAACGCGTTGCTGGATGAGATGGGTCTTGAGTGGGATGAAGCCCAAGGCACGCGCTTGACGCCCGGTGGAGAGCCACTCAGTTTCATTTTCGAATGGGAAACGGAATGGCTTGCCTATACGGAAGATTTGTTGGATCTCGTCAAGCTCTATTGGAAAGAAATTGGCGTCGACATTGAACACAAATTCGTCCCCGAAGATACATTGCAAACCCGATTTGTTGCCAACGAGATAGAGATGACTAATACGAGTGGTGCTGGTGGTACGGAAGCAGTTGCACGCTCTCGCTATCCGATTCGCCTGATGCCACCTTGGCACTGGGGTGGTACTGGCTGCTGCCCAGGTTCTGCTTATCCGTGGCGTGTCTGGTTAGACACCGAGGGTGTCGAAGGAATCGAACCACCAGAGGATGTCAAACGAATCTATGAGTTGGTCGAGCAATGGCTCGACACACCCTATGGTACCGACGACTACGTGAGTATCGCCAACGAAATCCAGCGTCTCAATGTCGAAAATCTCTATTTCATCGGCACGGTTTCAGCGCCACCGCGCGTCTTTATCACTTCGAATCGGCTGCGGAATGCACCAGGTGCAGATGGTGTTTGGGGTGCTCGAGTTATGACACCTTATTTGGCCGAACAATATTTCGTCGTTGAATAATGTCTTAGTGTCAAGACCACTAAGGCCAATCCAAAAAATAAAATATACGCGAGAAGGTGTTAAACTAGCTCTCCAAAAGGAGCAAAAATGACAATCTCGCCAGAAATGGTTGAAGTCTTGAAAGAGACGAAGGCCATGTTAAGTGGATACGAAAGAAGGCACTTCATGGCCCAAACGGTCAAAACGATATGCGAAGGGAGTCCGACGAAAGCAGAACGAGAGTTGGGCTGGAATCGGGCGACGATAGCCAAAGCCCTGGAAGAACTAGAAGGCGGCTTCTGTTATGTCGACCAAAGCCACCGACGTGGTCGCAAAAGCCGAAGACCATATCCCCACTTTACTGGCCGATATGGTTGAAATCGCCGATCAATTCAGCCAGACCGATCCCACCTTTCGACCCCCCCAATTGTACACTCGACTAACCGCCGCCGAAATGCGTACCCAGCTCATCGAGCAGAAAGGATACACAGATGAGGAATTGCCTGGCGAAGAGGCCATCCGCTTGAAGCTCAATGAGTTAGGCTATGGCTCAAACCGGGTCAAAAAAAGTCAACCAGTGAAAAAGATCCCAGAGACCGATGCGATCTTTGATAGAATTCATCAGATCAATCAAGAAGCGGATGCAGACGAGACGGTTCTGCGCCTCTCTTGGGATGCCAAAGCGACGATTTTACTTGACCGTTTCTCGAGAGAAGGGATAAGTCGAGTGGTTGTCAAAGCGCTCGATCATGACTTTCAAGATAAGAAGACCGAGAAAGTCACTCCTTTTGGCATTTACCTCCCTTCAACCAAGGAACTCTTTCTTTACTTGACTCAGTCGAAAGTGACGAGTGACTGTATTGTCGACTGCCTGATTGATTTTTGGGAAAGCGTACGTGAACACTTTCCTCACGTCAAGACCCTCGTGATCAATCAGGACAATGGTCCCGAAAATCATACCCGTCGGACTCAGTTTATGTATCGTCTCACTCAGTTTGTTGAGCACTATCGTCTCTCTATTCAGCTCGCCTGCTACCCTCCTTATCACAGTAAATACAACCCCATCGAACGGGTTTGGGGCCATCTTGAAAAACACTGGAACGGTTCTCTTCTCGATTCTCTTGAGACCGTTCTCAATTTTGCCCGTTCTTTTCGCTTTAACCAACTACAACCCTTCGTTCACCTGAATTCCACTCTTTATGAGACCGGCGTCAAACTCACTCAGAAAGAGATGGACCGTTTGGCACAACGCTTCCAACGTTTACCTGGTTTAGAAAAATGGTTTGTCCTTATTCCCCCTCTCCATTCTCTCGTTCGCGTATAATTATTTTTTTGGTTTAGCCTTAAATAAGACCATAAACCATGCGGAGAAGGCATTCTCTTTTACACGCAGTAGACATAATCCTGCATTTCTCAGTCAAAACAGACTCGAGCGGGCCAAATGGTCCGAGATTCTCTACTGCGTCTTTTTTCGCCATTTGAACGCTCTACCTCTGAGAAATCCTACTGCGTGTAATCTCTAACGCCGGTCTTCGTCGAGTCGTCGCCGCATTAGAGAATGCTGGCTCCACGTTATTTAAGTGGTCTTGGTCTTAGTGTTTATCCGATCGGGACTCAATAACTCATCGATATACCAATCAGCATATCCGCGGCAATTGCTCCCCAATCAGCATATCGACGACTCGCGTCCCGCCGATGCCCGTTTTGGCGACGACCATGCCTGGATGTTGGTCGGTCACTTCGCCGATGATTGTGGACTCTACGCCGAGGGGGTGCTGTTGCATTTGTGCCAGTAAGTCATCCGCCACGGGTGCAGGGACAATGGCAATCAACTTTCCTTCGTTGGCAACATAGAGCGGATCCATGCCCAAAATTTCGCACGCCGAATGGACCGATGACGATACAGGCAGGGAACGTTCGTTGATAACAATGCTGACTTGGGATGATTGCGCAATTTCATTGAGCGTAGAGGCAACACCACCACGCGTTGGATCGCGCAGAACGTTAATCTCTGGTGTGCTGTCAAGCATCGCGGCCACAAGGTCATGCAAGGGCGCAGTATCGCTCTCGATCGCCGAATCGAATGTCAACCCTTCACGCACGCTCATGATGGCCATGCTGTGCAAGCCAATCTCGCCGCTGACGATGACAACGTCACCTGGACAAGCACAGTGTGGACCAATCTCTACCCCGGAAGGCACGATGCCGAGACCGCTGGTGTTGATATAAATGCCGTCACCGTGCCCTTTGTCTACGACTTTGGTGTCTCCTGTCGCGAGCGTAACGCCCGCGCGTTGGGCAGCCTCGCCCATCGCTTGCGCCACCGCAGCCACCATTTCCAGTGAAACACCTTCCTCGAGAATAAATCCCGTGCTCAAATAGAGCGGTTGCGCACCGCTCATGGCAAGATCATTAACTGTGCCGTTGACGGCCAGATCACCAATATTCCCGTCCGGAAAAAAGAGGGGTTGCACCACATAGGAATCGGTCGAAAAGGCGAGCCGCTGATCGCCGATCTCCAGTACAGAGGAATCACCCAGTGTGGCCAGCGCATCATTCTGAAATGCAGGCAGAAAGAGGTGTTCGACCAGTTCTGCTGACAATTTGCCGCCACCGCCGTGTCCCATGACAATGTTGGGGTGATCGCGCAGGGGGATGGGACATGTCCAGCTGTTGAGATTGAATGCTTGCGCCATAGGAGTAGTCCTGAGGGGTTTACTTGTACATAAGAGATTATAAGGATTCAGAATATGGGACACAGATGAACACAGATTTCACGGATTTACTCTGATAGAATCCGTGTTTATCCTGAAAATCCGTGTCCTACTTTTCAATCCCTATAATGTCTATATTAATCGGGTTCTATCGGAATAGAGGGGGTTGAACTTTGCGGAAGAGGTCAGAGATGAGTTCGTCAACGAGGCTGTTCTGGATCTCTTCCGCAAAGTTGGTGGTGCTTCTTTGTCAGCCCCCTAAGTTCCTGAAGAGTCATTAATCGTTCATTGAATTCGGAAACAGACTCGACGACCGGCAGTTTTCCAGTTGCCAGGTATCGCTGATCGTCGAGTATTTCGAGGACTAGCCTATCTCGGTCAGGGATCGGGGCTATAGGCTGGCGGATCGGCACCGATCGCTTTGACGCGAGCATCTAAGTATGTATTCGTATCTGGATTGTAGCCAATAAAAACTGTCGTGGCTGAGCTATCAACTGCGAAATGATCCAACGGAGCGGCCGGTCCAGTTAACACCTGACCATTGTGCCAATGGAGTGCTCCACCCTCTAGGGTTCTCAGTTCATGATTGGTAAAGAAGTGCGCCCATCCACTCAAATCAGCATATTCCCAGAAAACCTCTGTGTCATCACCGGACCAGATCACATTCCAATCAGACGCATCGAAAGGCACACTGGTTTCCAACCCGCTCTGCGCTGAAAGCTTTTTTCAAGTTTATGAGCTAGTGCGGTATATACTGAGCAACGAAAAAGGTTCCATTTAATGTCCGTTGGAAAACGAACTGTTACGATTACAGCTTTTGAAAAACAGCTTAAGCTTGCATTGAAATCTTTTGGCTCGCCTGAAAAGCTGGGCAAGACCTCACCACTCGCCACATATTACTTTCTTGGCCACGTACCGTTTCGTAGCAACGGGGTGACGACAGAGCGTGAGCGAGGCGAACTGCTACAGCAACAAATTCAACTTGCCGGAGAGGCACTGTGGGGCGAACACTATCCCCAATCGGATATTGACATGCGTGCTGCTATTCCAGAAGTTCGCCTTGAACCGGGCAGCCGTCGCTACTCTTCTCTGGTTCTAGAGCTACGCGTCTTTCGTCGCTATCTTCGACCGCGCCGTTTGGCAGATATATGGGAGACGGAAGACTATCTCCCAGGTTCACGAGCAGAGCACTACCGCGATTTTGATATTGCTGTCAAGCACCTGGGCGAAGCCTTGTTGGATCGCGTGCGCCCCACATTCCGCATTGAGCAGCCGATCGCTGTTGCTCGACTGGTGGGATACGATCTCTATCTTGAACAGGCGACGCAAGCCTTGCAAAATGGACAAACTGTATCACTCAACGGACCTGGCGGCGTTGGCAAAACGGCTGTTGGAGCGACATTGGCACGGCATGGATCATTTCAGAGTGTCTTCTGGTTTACAATTCGTCCAACGCTCAATGATCAGTTGTCGAGCCTGCTCTTTTCACTGGCTTATTTTTTATCCCGTCACGGTGCATCAAATCTGTGGCAGATGGTTCTCTCCACGGAAGGGAAGTTGGATGACTTCAACCTCGCATTCGGTTTGATCCAGGAAGATCTTGCCCAAATCAGCAAATACCAGCCGCTGCTCTGCTTTGATGAACTTGATCGGCTCTATACAGGCACAATGGACGCCATATTGCCTGCTCATGCCCAACTACTTGACTTTATAGAGAGCTTACGCGGTAGCGTACCCATGTTGTTGATTGGCCAGCGACCCACGGTTGAGGCAGATGTCTATTTTGAACTGCCTGGCCTTGTCACGCCACAGATTCGTCAGTTGATAACAGAGGCAGGAATCGATCTTTCGATCCAACAGGCCACTCAACTCTACGAACTAACAAACGGCAATCCACGACTGCTCGTTCTTTGTATCGCCTTACTCCAAATGGGTGATTCTATAGAGGATCTCTTGATTAGCTTCCCACAATCACAAGCGCTGCTCCCTTTGCTTGACCGTTTGTGGCGCCGTTTGGATCCGGGTGAACGTCGTATCTTGCAGGAACTTTCGGTTTTCCGGAGCGCAGCGCCCCAAGCAACATGGAACGACAATCTCTCCGACTTCAATCGTCTCATCCAGCGACGTTTGGTCCAACAGGATGGTACTGGCGGGGTCACTCTATTGCCTTCATTTAGAGAAGCGATCTACCAAGAGTTGTCAACAGAATTACGCGAGGTCCTTCATCTTCAAGCTGCCGAAGTGCGTCATGCAAATGCAGAATATACAGCAGCCGCGTATCATTATTGGCAAGGTGGCAAAGACGCACGTGCAGTGCAACTCTGGTATCCCCATCGAGAGCGGGAGATTCAGCGTGGTCAAGCAAGTGCCGCGTTGACGATTTTTCAGGGTATCTCCAGCAATCGCTTGGGATCGGCCGAACGCAAAGCGCTTGGCTTGATCCGAGCAGAACTGAACCAACTCCAAGGGGACGTGGAGGGGGGGCTCACCGTTCTCGAAGCAGAAGATTGGTCAGCTGAGAGCGAACTAAGCATCAAAGCAAGTTCGCTGCGGGGCGACTTTTTGCGAATGCTTGGTCATCCAAATAAGGCACTTGAATCATATAACGAAGGACAAAAGATTGCGGCACGTCTGTTGGGCATGATGGCCAGTCTTCATCGCAAAGCAGGGAATCATTATCTGCGAAATAAAGAACACAACGAAGCCCGCAAAGAAGTGGAGCAAATTCGATATCAAGCTGATTGGTTAAATGGTCAGATTCACGAAGAGGAAGGACGTTATCGGGAGGCAGCGATTGACTATCAGAATGCTCTTTCGATCGCAGAGGGGTTAGCGGATCAATTCCGTATGGCTCAGATGCATCGACGACTATCAAATCTATATGGTCGACAGCATCAATTTGATCAATCAATTGCACATGCCGATCACGCAATGAACTATTTCGATCAGGTGGGTGACCGGCTGCAATTAGAGATGGTTCGCAGCGATCTACTGGCAACATTGATGCACGCGAATCAATTTGACAAAGTGATCGAGACAGGACACAAATCGCTGGCCTTCTATAAGGCCACGAACTATCCATTCCACATTGCAATTGTCGCATCCAATTTAGCAGAAGCTTACTTCAATATGAATGATGTCGAGAAAGCAGAGCAATATGCACGCGAAGCATTAGACCAAGAAGAACCCTATATCTACCCATACGCACTCTATACCCTCGGACTCGTCAAACAGACGCAGGAGGATCTCGACGCAGCCGAACAGATTTTGCACCAGACGGTCCACTATGCCCACAGCAACGAAGACCCATATGTGGAAGCCTATGCCCGACGCGCATTAGGCAAAATCTATCGGGATCGCACCATGCAGCAAGAAGCCCAAACGGCGCTAACAAAAGCCCTACAACTCTTCCAGCGCCTCGGCATCCAAAACGAGATCGCTGAGACCGAGGAAGAGTTGGATGCGATAGTGAAGTAACAAGGAACCCGTTTGTATGTGTTCAGTTTTTAATGGATAGAATATGAGTACAGCGTCAACTAAGTTTTTGAATGTTTTTAGTCAGAGAAAATTATCGATTACTTAATTTACACTGTAATGAGCTATAATTATGTGAAAATAGTCACGTTCTACCCGTTCAATTGTCGTCCATCTCGTCCGCCACCCATCCCATCATACGGGAGACCAGGATGCCAGTCTGGCTCCATTGGTGGGATAAATCGATCGACGGGCAACGTAACTTTGCAACGATGGCGGCTGGAAATGTATGCCCCTTCGCATATCTCCAAGGCCAGGAGTGAACTTTCGGGAATAGAATAGTCCAACTCGCTTGTTTTGATCATGTGGGCCATATTTTCCAGGTGTCGTTGGTGACGAGTGGTTGCCGCATCATCGGGAACGATCGCTTGACCAGTTGGAAATTCGGCATTTACGATCCGGTAGGCATTTTCCCATCCCCAAAATTCGATCAGACCCAGAGTGCCAACAATCCGGAAGAGCGTGTTTTTGCCCGCCTGGTTGATGTCCACATAATCCCCCGTGTTCATGACGACACGGACACCACTTTGGGTTTGGGCATAGGTAACAGCCGTCGTCTCGACCTGCATGCCATCGCGGTAGGTGCGTGTGCTCGCTTCACAGAGCGCCATGACGTGAGCCAGCGGCTCGTTGTCGGTGAGTCGAACAAAGAAATTGAGCCAATGAATTCCTGCATTGATGATGTCCCAATGTGTGTTCTGAATCTCCACAAGTTTCAGCTCTCCGATTTCACCTCGTTGAACACGTCGGATAATCTCGAGCGGTGCTGGGCTAACCAGGAGGCCGTGCGGAACAACCATTGGCAATTGGCGCTCTTTGATGGCCATCAGAATCCGCCGACCTGAAGCAGCACTGTGGCCAAGGGGCTTCTCGACCAGAATCCCCTTGAGTGGCAATTGAAGCGCAGCCATTGTCACCTCTTCGTGAGACGGTGGGAAGGTGCTGACGCAGACGATATCAGTGGGGCATGATGCAAAAAGCGCTTGATGGCTCGCAAATGTTTGAATGCCAGGGAATTGCTCCTGTGCCCTTTGGCAGACAACCGGATTCAGATCAGCCATCGCAACAAGGTCAAAGCAATCTGAATCGCTCAGCGCCGTCATGCTCAGCGTACCGCCCGCTCCACCACCGACAACGC
>JAHBNG010000069.1 GCA_019217005.1 Chloroflexi bacterium TSY | reverse complement strand
TGCAATCTCGACTGAAAATCGCCAAAAACGCCAAATTTGGATCTACTGAGTATATCAAATGCCTTTTGCTCAGGCACTATCTCCAACGATTCATCTAATTTCAGGGCTTCTTCAAACTTGAGGGTGGCACTGGTGACCTCGCCTAACTTAGCAAGACTTCGTCCTTGTTCGACAAGTGTAGGAACTGCAAGCTCTTTCAGAATCTGCTCCGGCTCAATCTCTATGTCAGGATCGAGGTCCAAAGCCTCTTCGAACCTGACAATCGCTTCATCCACCTTGCCATCTTGGGCCAGCGTACGGGCCTCTTCGACTCGCACGGAAGCAACAAAGGGTTCTGGCTCGACGCCAAAGCTCTTAAATTGACCACTTTCCTGCAACCAACCGTTTAGTTGCTGCAACTTTGCAGTCGCGGCGATAGGCGCTCCACTCTGTAACTGCACGCGTGCCTGCTGCTGAATTGCTTCGATCACATCGGGGGGAATCGGTGCAGCAGTACAAGTCGGACGGTATGGTTCATCCATGAAGCGATTCCATTCGCCCCAATTCAGGTTACGTGCGGTTTGGGTACAGGCTGCAACCACAAGAGCATGCATCTGCACATGCCAAATTTGCACTGTTCCATCATAGCTGCTGGTGAGGACCTTGTTTTCATATGCGTTCCATGTCACCTGACTGATCCCACCCGTATGACCATGAAGGATGAGCAGTTCCTCGCCGGTGTTGGCGTCCCAGATACGCACTGCATCGTCGTCACTGCCGGTAAGAACTTTGCTTCCATCTGCGCTCCACTCAGCCTGCCGGGTAGCCCCTTCGTGACCTTTGAGGACGACCAGTTCCTCGCCGCTATTAGCATCCCAGATGCGGGCCGTACTCCGGTGGCAACCCTTAGTGCCAATAGGATCATCACAAACGGTGGTAAGGATTTTTGATTCATCTTGACTCCACGTTGCCTGCCAGACAGGCCCTGGGTGGCCCCACAGGATGAGCAGCTCCTCGCCGCTGTTGGAATCCCAGATGCGGACCGTTCCATCATAGCTGCTGGTAAGGATCTTGCTTTCGTCTGTGCTCCACATCGCCTGATTGATAGCCTCTTGGTGGCCTTCGAAGATGATCAGTTCCTGGCCGCTGTTGGCATCCCAAATGCGGGCCGTCTTGTCAGAGCTGCTGGTGAGGACCATGCTTTCATCTGCACTCCACTCAGCCTGACTAATATTCCCTTTGTGGCCCCATAGGATGAGCAGTTCCTCACCGGTGTTGGCATCCCAGATGCGGACCGTTCCATCATAGCTGCTCGTGAGGACCTTGCTTTCATCCGCGCTCCAGATCACCTGCCAAACCCGTTCTTGGTGGCCTTGGAGAATGATCAGTTCCTGGCCGCTGTTGGCATCCCAAATGCGGGCCGTCTGGTCATCGCTGCCGGTGAGAACCTTACTTTCATCTGCGCTCCACGTCGCTTGATAGACAGCCTCTTGATGGCCTTGGAGAACGATCGGTTCCTGTCCAGTGTTAACATCCCAAATGCGGGCCGTTCCATCAGAGCCCCTGGTGAGGACCTTACTTTCATCTGCGCTCCATGTCGCCTGCCGAGTAGCCCCTTGGTGCCCTTTGAGGATGACCTGTTCCTCACCGGTGTCGGCGTCCCAGATACGGGCTGTTCCATCAGAGTTGCTGGTAAGGACCTTGCTTCCATCTGCGCTCCACGTCGCTTGACTGATCTCATCCGAGTAATTTGTGAGAATGCCCTGAAGGGTGAGCAGTTCCTGGCCGGTGTTGACATCCCAAATGCGGGCCGTTATGTCATCGCTGCTGGTAAGGACTTTGCTTTCATTCGTGTTCCACTCAGCCTGCCTGATCCAATTCGTATGGCCCTGTAGGATGACTAGTTCCTCGCTAGTATTAGCATCCCAGATGCGGACCGTACTCCGGTGACAACTCTTGGGCGGATCAAAATCATCACAGCTAGTGGTAAGTACTTTGGATTCATCTTGACTCCATATTGCGTGCGTGACAGGCCCTTGGTGGCCTTGGAGGATGACGAGTTCCTCGCCAGTGTTGGCGTCCCAAATACGGGCCGTCTTGTCAGAACCGCTAGTGAGAACCTTGCTTCCATCCGCACTCCACATTGCCTGATTAACCGCCTCTTCGTGACCATGAAGTGTGACCAGTTCCTCGCCAGTGTCGGCATCCCAAATGCGAACTCTCTTGTCAGCGCCTCTGGTGAGGATCTTGCTTTCATCCGCGCTCCATTTAGCATCTCCGATATTCCCTTGGTGACTCTGGAGGATGACGAGTTCCTGGCCAGTATTGGCGTCCCAGATGCGGGCCGCTCCATCATAGCTGCCGGTGAGAATCTTGCTTCCATCCGCACTCCACGAAGCTTGATGAATCCGTTCTTCGCGGCTTTCGAGCATGACAAGTTCTTCGCCGGTATTGGCATCCCAGACGCGGACCGTTCCATCAGAACTGCTAGTGACGATCTTGCTTTCATCGACGCTCCACGTCGCTTGATGAATCCATTCTTCGTGGCTTTCGAGGATGACGAGCTCTTCGCCGGTGTTGGCATCCCAGATGCGGACTGTTCCATCAGAACTGCTGGTGAGGATCCTCCTTTCATCTGCGCTCCACGTCGCCGAATCGAAATACCCCGTGTAGCTATAAAAGACCTGGCGGCTGCGTCCTGGCTGGGTAATGGTTGTGCGTATACTGTCAAATGCTTCTTGGGCGTGGCGGTCCATTCCTTCTGTTGCGCGGCCCGCTTCAATCGCTAATGCGAGGGCGAGTTCAGTATCGTGGTCTGCCAGGACATTAGCAGCTCGGGCGGCTAACTCGCGCGAACGGGCAAGGGCGGCTTCGCTTTCCGCAGAAGCCTGGGCAGCTAGTGCGTTTGCCGCCTCAGTTTCTGCGCTTTCAGCTTCAGCTACAGCCGTCGCTGCGGCTGTTAACGCCGCAGCTTCATTTGCATTAGATCTCGTAATCTCAGCTTGCGCCATTGCTATTTTTTCACGCGCCTCACTCCACTGCAGCCAACCCAAAATACCAAGCCCGATAATGACCACAGTAGCGACTACACCCGCCCGCCACAGCCAGCGATGCAGTCGTTGGCGTCGTTCGCGCTCGTGTTGGTTCTCCTCGATTAGGCACTGCTCAACCTCATTCCAGCTACGCATCTTCAGCTGGTCAGCCTCCACGGATGCCAAATCTTGGTGGGCGAGCGGCGCGCCTTTGCCGCCAGTCTGCCATTCCACTGATTCAGACAGATTCCAGCCAGCAGTCTGCTCCGCTCCATCGCGTATGTTGAGCGTCCATGGTAGCTGATCAGCCAGTAGCGATGGCGCATTGCCCCCGTCACTAGAGTAAAGGCTGTACAAGTCGTCGCCGTGTTGAGTCTGAATTGAATTGGTTGCCTGCTTGAAGGCGTTGAACAGTGTGCTGCCACCGACCAATCCGCTATAGAAGTGCAGCGCAAAGGCGCTGGCCACTGCATCATCAATCGCTTGTGAGGTAGCAATCACTGTGTCTACGCCAGCATCGATTAGCCCCTGCACCTGGCGCTGTGTCGAACAGCCGTTAAGGAAGACCAGGTTCAAGCTAGTCTGTTCACCGAGAAAGGTGACGAGTTCCCCATCGTCAGCAACAGCGTGGCCACTGGCACTTTCTAACAGGAGTTGGTAACTGTTGGCGTGGCCGCTAAAATGAAAGATGGCAATTCGATTGCGGTAGCGATCGTCCTGAAAGACATTAAATACCTGAGACGCTGTTACATTTTGCTGTATGAGAAGTTCGTACATTTCCTCGTACGCAGTCACTTCGAGTATCTCCTGCAGGCGGCGCGCTTCCTCAGGCAAATTGCGTAGATAGCGCTGACTGCTCTGAGAGTCGTTGGCAAAGGCAAGGAAGATAATAGGTTTGGTCTGTGCAGAACTCATAGCTTAATCCTCATAATGATTTAATTTGCGTATTATATTAGTTAATGGAACCAGTGTGTCGTTAAATGTGTTGAATAAAAGGGCTAGGAGTCAGGTGCCAGTGTCGCTTGACCCGTTAGTCATTACCTTTATTGTTGCAGTTGCTTCGCGCTATGATTTAGCCGACCGCAGAAAGATACTTTGACACCGTCCGCGAGCTACACGTTGAAAACTGATTGGGTTCGTAATTGCCTGCCTCTACTCCCCTGCCCACGGATTCCAACCCCCTTGCAGCATCGCCAACCATCTAGCCCGCTCGGTGCCGAAGGTATTAAACTGCCCGTTTTGGCGCAACCAAAGAATTAACTGACTGAGCCGTTCCGCAGCGGCGGGTAAGTTGCCGTTTTGGGCAAAAACTCTAGCTTCGTTAGTAACGGCTTCGATAGCATCGGGAGGAATTGGGGCTTCAGGGCAGGTTGGGCGATAAGACTCAAAGGTGAAATCGACCCATTCATACTGAGTCATATTCCTTGGAAGGGCCTTGCAAGCAGCATTAACCACATCATTCATGTCTATGTAAAAACTTTCAATCTGACCATCCTGACGAACGATGAATATCTTCGAGCCGTCAATACTCCATTGTGCTGATGAGATATACCGATCACGCACTGTCAAATCCATCAACGCCTGGCCTGTCTGAACCATCCAGACGCGTCCATCTGCAAAAATATATCGTCCGTCAGGACTCCATTGTGCATCGATTCTGGGTCCTTGCAACGTACTTATTTCTGCCCCGTTCGAGGCATCTATGATGATGATGTTCTCTTGAATGCAATTACCCATCCCATCAATTGCATCACAGCCACCTACAAGCACACGTGTATCATCGTTATTCCATTCAATGAATTCAACGCCCATAGGCTGGGTAGTAAGCGCCATTTTCATAGCTCTTTTCTCTACATCCCAGATCGAAACTGATCCAGAAAAATCTGCACGAAGTATTTTTGATTCACGATTACCCCACTTGAATACATATGAGAAAAAACAATCATCTGGCAAGTTTTCGTCACAATCCTCTTTAGGCAAAACAAATACTTCTTCATTGTTTGCAAAATCCCAAACGCGAGCAACACCACCGTCTTCTATGATCAAAATAAGAGACTCATCGGCGTTCCATATGGCCTGCCTGATATTTTTTTCCAAGTCAACCATTGCAATGGTTGAGCCAGTAAGCGCTTCCATAATATACGCGTTGTCATCATTTCCTACGGCAAGAAACATTGACGCATCCGTGCTAATATCTGATGGATGAATAAAGTTATTGTATTCGTAAGAAATCAATTCTTGACCATTATTTACATCCCAAATTTGTGCAATTTCGTCCTGATAGCTGGTTGCATCTTTATAGCTGATTGTCACCATCTTAGTACCGTCGCTGCTAAATTTTGCATAGTTAAAGTTTTTATTTCCCGCTGTTTTAAGGGTGACATGTTCGCCTGTTTGAATGGTCCATATATCTGCTTTTGTCTGCCCGCCTTGTACAAATACTTTGGAACCATCTGGACTCCATTCCACGAGCTGATCGCTCTCCGTCATGGATTCTAAGGGGCGAATTTCACGCCAGTTTTCGGTACTCCAAATATGCACACTTCCTCTACCACAAATGCCAAGATCACTAACAAGATCACAACCTGTGCTGAGTATTTGCGAGCCATCTCTATTCAGTTTTGCTGACCAGATTGCTCCCCCTAGGCCAGCCGAGCGTTGTTCAAGCCCAATATGTAGTAATTCCTCTTTAGCATCTACATCCCATAGACTTATCTCATTACCTAACGAGAGAATCTGCGACCGATCTGTACTCCATTCTGCATGGCTAACATACCTTTGTACGTTCGTTGCAGCCATAAATGATTCAACCATACTCATTGCATTTGTAACTGAGGATTGAACTGCTTTATTAATTGAAAGAGAGATTGCCTGATCAAGACGCCATTTTTTTGAGTCAACAACCTCTTGTGCATTGAGTTTAGTAGAAACTGCCTTCCCTGTAAGAGCATCCCAAGTGCGAATGGTGTTCTCATCATCAACGGTTAGAATTTGTGTCTCTTCATTGTTCCAAGTCGCATGTTTGAATCCAAGTGGATAATCTTGCAAGATTGCCCGACTGCTTTGACTATTAAGATCCCAAACCCAAAGACTACCTTCATTGCCAGATAGAAGGATTTTAGACTCATCCTTGCTCCATATAGCATGAGCCACGAAACAAGGAAAGATATTTCTAGCACGGCAATTATTGGTATCTTGAAATTTAAAAAGCGCTGCTTTTGTTTCAACATCCCAAACGATTGCCCCCGCTTCAGCGTATGTAGCATACGTTGCGAGGATCCTGGATTCATCTTCATTCCATTTGGCATGATGTACACTCCCACTTGGAGAATAAAAAACTTTTCTTCTTTGATTTGACTCTGGAACCGCACGTCTGATTGCAGAAAATGCTGCTGATGTATCTGCTGCTATCCCTGATTCAACAGCGAGGAGCGAAGCAAATTCATGTTGACCAGATTGAGACTGGACTAAAGATTCAGCAGCAAGCTGTCGCGACCGCGCAATCGAAGCCTCTGCAACAGCAGTCTCAGCTGCCTGAACAGCTTTTTCTTCTTGAATCTCTGCGTCCGCGCGTGCTGTGGATTCAGCTTCTAATCTCTGATTTGCAAGACCAGTCTGTGTTACTGCTTCTTGTTGGCGGTCGAAAGCATAAAGCGTCAATCCAGACAACGCCACCACTACTGCAACCGTAATTCCCACGATTCGTTTCAATACATTCGCGCGTCGCACCACACTCGTCTGCACAAACTCGGTCTCCCGCCGATTGAGCCAAGTCGGCTCCTCCGTCACCGTAGTCGATGGCCACAGTGATTGGCGCACCGTGCGCAGAAAATTGTTTCCATTTCCATTTCCTCTTGCATCGGGCACCAGAATCTCCTGCAATTGCGGCAACCGCGGATTGTTATTCCAAAGCAAGCCAGACTTTGCGTTGCTACCCTCACTCGCCCATCCGTCGGCGGCTGCGGCAAGTGTACGCTGCAACGACAGATACTCCTCAAACCCTTGCTTCCAGCGAAGAAGACGATCCCACGCACGTACCAGCGCGTCGTGGGCCGGTTCGACGTAGACCTCAGCCTCTTCAGCGCTACCTGCCTCGGTTCGGTCCCTGACTAGTAGCCGTGCCTCAATCAACCGATCAATAATTTCTTTCACGCGTTTATTTTCAGTGGCCTTCGGATACTCTAACTCCACTAGTGGTACGCGCCGCCGCGCCAGTTCACCACCCTCCACTGCCACCATACGCAGCATCACGCGCTGCATAGTCTCTCGATGTGCGTCGTCGGACAGCTTGTCGTACTCCTCGTCCGCCCGCGTACGTAGCGAACCAATAACACCACCCAAGTCATCATAGTCTTCCTGCGTCAGCGCACGCTCGATCGTATCACCAACGGCCTGGGCTGCTTCTTGCCGTTTGAGATATTTGAAGTAGAGCTGTTCTAATGTGAACGAAAGTAGTGGCAACGCGCCCGGCGTTTGGATGACTTCATCAATCAATTGGTCAATCAATTCAGGTGGATCAAAAGAGGACGCGCCACCTGCCGGTCCTTCGATGATCTCTCGTAATTCGGCCTGGTTGAGGGGCGGTACAATCAAACCCCGCGCGCGTTTCCAAGGCGAATCAACAGAAATTGCGGCTCAAAGTCGGTGCGTAGGGTGGTCGACCAACCAGCAGCAGCTTCTGGTCGGAATGCTGGGCTAGCCATTGATCGACAGCATTTTGTATGATGAACTGGATGGAGGCAGCGTTTGGCTCCTCTCTTCGCAGATAACCACCTTTACTCGTCGGCTCATTTATTGACTGTGCTAGCGCAGCCAAAGGGGCTTCTGATGGACGCAAGGGCGCTATGATGTGCCACTTTGACTGCTCGTTTTCTTGTTTTCTGCATCGACTTTTGCATGCTTGCTCTGATGCACCTCCCGCAAATAGGGCAGCAGACCAGCCTTGACCAGACTCGACTTGCCCGTACCGGATGCACCTAAGACCAAGGTCAGCGGCCGTGCTTCAACCTGTTGGGCGAGCGCTTCAATCAGTTCTGTCCGGCCAAAGAAGAGGTTGGCGTGTTCCTCATTGTAGGCTTCGAGGCCGCGATAGGGATTATTCTTTGCTGTCAATGGCGGCGCCGGCTCAAGCTTTGGTTCACCCAGCAGGAAGATAAACTCGCCTTTGTCATGTTTGTTGAGTGGCCACAGACCAGGCGTCTGCTGGTGTCGCGCCTCAACTTCGGCTTTAACTTCCACGTTATCGCGCAGATAAAGATAGAGTTCGGTGGCGATGAGAACACCGTCTTCGTTGGCGTCACCTTCCCCAGCGCACTGAATAGGGCCTGGGCAAGGGAGAGTGATTCCGTCCCTCATCGTTCCGTATGCCGAAGCCTGTGCCAGTGATGAATCAAGCGCTTCCTGATCGCTGCTGCTGAGGTGACAATCTGCCAGGCGGGGCTGCGGGAACGTTCATAACGCTCGCGGTGGGGTGCCTGGCGTCGCCAGATTGCGTGTGGCTGCCCAGCGAAAGGCACCAGAGAAGCAGCAATCGAGGATAATCAGGCAGTGGCGGCAAGACAGCTTGGTCAGCGCGTCATGAACCGTCTTCATCGGCAGGAAGGTTGATGAGTTGGCGGCGTCGGCATCCTGCGGGATCAGATGGCCTGCGGGGCCGTCATCTCCATCGAGCGCAATGCCGTGACCGGCAAAGTAGAAGAGCAAACGATCGTCTTTGCCGATCTGTTGGGGTAACTCTTCATGGAGTAGAGTGGTCAGATGTTGACTTGATACATCTTCGACTAACAGATTGACATCATAGCTGTGACCCTCGGTCAAAATCCGGGCCAGCCTCTCGGCATCCGGGCGGGCTGTGCGCAGCGGGGGGATGCCGCGGCCGTAGTCGTTGATACCAACGATTACGGCCAGGTTGCGTCTGAATTCGCGAGAATGGTAGGGTGACGATGAATCAGAAGCCTTTCTTATTGTTACTTTGCGGGTACTGTTTTCAGTCATCCATTTTACCTTTGTATGATGGCATATATGTTCGTACAGATCCGTGGGGCAGAAGCATTCGGGGTCTAAGCGACTGAAGGCGCAAAACGGGGCATGTTAGCCGATCGCCCACCTTCGTGGACGAAGTCGGATGCCGGCCACGAAGGTGGGCGATCGGTCTTGCCATGAAAATGGTTTCAACCTGTTCTCCCTCTTTCTCGCGTAGACCCAGCATTCTTTGCTGGTATGGTATTACCGACTCCACGAGATTCGCTCCTCTGTCCAGCCACGCGAGATAAAATCAGGCTCATTGGGCACACGCCCATCAAGTGATCCTGGAATTGCCAGCAACTCTCTCTGATTGGACCCATCCGCATTCATGACCCAAATGGCCCAATATCCGTTGCGGTCGGTTGCAAATGCAATTGATTGTCCATCGGGAGACCAGGCAGGGAGTCCGTCGTTGGCAGAACTGCTGGTCAGTCGAACGGGGCTGCTCCCACCTAAATCGGTTCGATATATTTCCCAATTCCATCTCGGCGCGACATAAAGAGAATCGATTGACCGGTGGGCGAAATAGAGTGCAGTGGCATCACCATCGGCCACAATCGGGATGGGATTGGCACCATCATTGTTCATAATGGTCAACGCGATCTGGGGGCGGGTGGCTCTGTAAAGAATGCACCCATCAGGCATCCAGACCGGGTATTCGCCACGAACCGTGTCCCGATCTCGTTTGATCTCCCAATCGTTGCGCCCACTGACGCTGGCTTGATAGATACGTGATTTGCGATCCCCCTCGCGACGCGAGAAGAAGACAATCGTATCACCAGATGGCGCCCATGCTGGCAGACCGTCTTCCAAATAGGTGGAGAGGCGTCGCAAGTCACCACCATAGGTGTTCATCACGGCAACGCGCCGTTCATCATGCTTCCAGTAACGAAAAGCCAGACGCTGCCCGTTGTAACTGAGCGCGGGTTGGCTTGCGTTGCCGATGACGCGCTGTGGATTGGATCCATCGGCATTGACCAGGTAAATAGAATAGGCTCCATCAACAAAAGCAGGAAAGGCGATTCGTCCCGTGAGTGGACCGCCACTCGGCGCAGCAATTGGCGACTCGGTGGCGTTCGATGACGCGGCTTGCGTCGCTGGCCGCGATCTGGTCGTCGAGGCTGTGGATTCAGATGTTACCGGTTGGGAAGCAGTTGACTGTACAGTCGACTGTGAAGAATCGATGCGCACATACTGATCCGAAACCCAACCAATTGCGCCTGGAAGCTGCACCTGCAGCCAGCCAACTGCTGCGTCTTGCTGAATCACGGGGAGTGCCTGTCCCCGTGTGACCTTGCCGATGATCTGATAGTTTGTACCAGGACCGCTGCGGACGTTGAGGCGGTTGACCGTAATGATGGCAACTGCGCCGCCAATTTCTGGACTGCTACCTGTCGCCGGAACAGAGGTGTTCGTGGTAGAGAAGTTGGGCGAATCGGCAAAGGTAACGGCGTCCAAGTCATCAACATAGACAATGCCTTGGAATGTCTGGTCGTCGGTATAGCCATCTAGAACGAGGGCATGAAGACGTATGGGATAGACCAATTCGGTTGCGCTGGAATTGCCAATGGCTTGGTTGGGCCACCCTAGACTTAGATCCAGCGGAGCGAACATGGTCTCCCAACCAATGTGGTTGATGCGTCCAAAGGTGAATTGCCAGAGCTGGTTGTTGGCGTCCTGCACCCAGGCATTGAGGAAATGGGTAGAACCATCACCCAAGGTTTGGATGCGCAGCGCATCGGGACGACCGTTGATGTTGATGCTGCGCTGAAAGACGACATAGTTATTGTCTACGATGGGGAAATCGTAGGTGAACCGACCTGCGTATTGACCACCAGTACGCTCTTCTGCGGTCTGCACAAAGGTACCCCAGGGTTCATCGCCACGTTTCCATCTTCCAAAGGTTTCAAAATCGACTATGGCAACTACCTGGCCAATCGGGCGTTCGATCAGATTGGGCTGCCGTTCTTGTTGACTGTCAGACTGGACTGGTTGCAAATCGTTGTTATTTGCTGCGGGTTGAGCAGACTCAACGTCGTCAGAGTTATCGCTGTTGCTCGAAGGATCTCTGGCCGCTTGATAATTCACTCCAAAAACTTCACGGTTCACAGCAGCAATAACGCCATTCATATTGTTTTCCAGCGCACTCAAAGACTCTGGACGTGTAAAAAAATTGTAAATGGCGAGTTGTTCTGTACCAGTCAGGCGCAATTGCCCTCCTTGGATCATGCGAACAACCAGCTGCTTGAATGGGGATAAATTGGAATTTGATGGGTCAGCCTCATTGAGTCTGTCGCTTGGCGTTTCATTTATCCAGTCCGACCATACCCGCTGTACAAGGGCGTTAATCCGATTGCCAACATCACGACGCATCAACACCTCGTTCATCTTACTCTTGGTGATACCTTTTTCAGGTAAGTTAAATTGGTCGTAGACCCGTACGAGACTTTGTGCAAACGACTTTGATCTGTCGGTATATCGAGTGGATATTTGGGCCCCGTTAATTTTGCGAATGAGTTCATCGACATTAGGTGCTGATATTGGAGTTGGGGATGCAGGAATCCGAACGACATTACAGTACCCACTCACTTTACCTGTCCAAGCGTTTCTACTTGTCACAACATAGTTACATCTCGCATTTTTGGGACAATTCTTACGGCATTTTTCTCTTGGACTCATCTCCTCCTGATTCACGGGATGACCGTAACTTGCTTCTGGGGTTACAAGAAGATGTATCGATAAGCTCAATAAACATAGTACGAAGAACGGTACAATACGTTTTGACATTACTATCTCCCTTCATTTCATCTTGTATGTTAGGCTATTCCAACAATTAAAATCCCTAATTTGATCTGGAAAAGCTCAAGCCATTCCAGAGAAATCGACTTGGCAAATTCGGGACTTATTTCTCTGGAATGGACTTCGTGTTTATCCGAAAGTTCTGTGACGATACCACCTTGTTCGAGAATCTTGTTGGACGGACAGCCACTTTTCGGATAGGTTTTGTTCAGATTTTAGTCAGAGCAATTCTTTATTCATTAGACCGCAATCGTGTCATTCTTGAGTGAAGCGAAGAATCTACGATTACGGTCTACTGTTATTCAATTTGCATAGCTTGTCTTTCCTCCTCCGTGAGTTCAGGCACAAATCTCTGCGTCAGGCTTTGCACAATGTTGACAAAACCTTGCTCAGTTGAAGGCCAAATTTTGGCTCCCCCATGTTCACTTGTGGTTAATATATACCGATCATCTGGTGAAAATGTCGCATACATAAAATCTTCTGGGCTCATTCTCTCTTCCCAGGTTAGTCCAGGTCCGTCAATCCCTGAACTAACAAAATTATATCTCCCATGAAATGGGTAAATCGCAAAAAGTTCTCGACCATCAAGTGTGCTCCAAATCTTGACGGTTTCACCGTCAGTCGTAACAACCCGCTTTTCATCCTGACTAAATGCGACCGAGCGTGGTTTGTCATTAAAACTAAATAGTGGGCGCCTCTCTTCGATGCTCCATATCTGCGTTGCCACTCCTTCACCGTCTATCGCAAGATGCATCCCCAACCTTCCCGAGAAAAGTTCCTGAATGTCCCCATCTATTTCCAATAACGGTGTGACATCACTATTTCTTGCTCGATTCCAGATGCGAACCGCGTTATTTGAATCCCCTAAGGCGATCTTCTTGAGGTCAGAGAGATAAGTTGCACGACGAACATCTCCGTTGTAGCTATCTATTTCTGTTCCCGCTGTTGCATCCCAGATTTGGAGCTTATTTCCAATGATTGTCATGATTTCTGTTCCATCTGGACTGTAGGTTGCAAAATCTATCGGGGAAAAAATATCGGCAGAAGAGGGAATTTCAGGGTTGATTGTCATCAACCCTGTCCCATTGTTTGAATCCAGTATCTGGATAGTCTCTGTTACAACAGATAGAATAGCTTGACCATCGGGGCTATACATCGCGTTGCTCCCCTCAAAGTCAAATACAATCTCTCCGCTTTCCACATCGCGAACCCAGTTCGACGTATCAAAAAATGTATTAGATAGGAGAAGATGGAGACCGTCAGGTCTCATCGCAACTTTATCGAGCGATTGTGCCTCATGCGCCGATAACTTTAGGTTGAGAACAGGTTTATCTGCAATTAGATTGGGGGTTCCATATGTTAATGGGAGGTGTTCTCTGGCAGTTAAATCCCATATTTGGCAAATATCACTTTCGCCACAGGTTACCAAATGCTTACCATTTGGGCTGAAAGCAAGGCTTAAGACGGCGTCATTCTTTGATGTGAAGGTGTACAATTGTGTCCCTGTTGAAGAATCCCATAGTCTTACGGTCGAGTCACTACCACTGGATGCAACATAGTTGCTATCAGGGCTAAATCGGGCTGAATAGACTTGCCCAGAATGCCCATAGAGTGTGGCCAATTCCGTACCCTCTGATGCGTCCCATATCCCAATTGTGCCATCCCAACTGGCAGTCACGATACGATCTCCGGTAGCATTGTATGAAGCAGATACGACTTCTCCGCTATGTCCAAGCAGTCGCGTCACGTCTGTCCCGTCTGACGCATCCCAAATGATTCCTGTGCCATCATCGCTCGCTGTAACAAGCTTTTGGTTATCGGGACTAAACTCTATAGAATTGATTCGTTGAGTATGACCATTGAGTGTCAAAATTTTATCCCCCTGAACTGCAGTCCACGTTTGGTCTGAATTGCCACTGGCCGTTGCAATTTTCGTTCCATCTGGATTGAATGTTGCAGCGGCAACCGTATCTGTATGTTGCAGGGTCAGCAATAGTTCGCTTGTTTTGGCATTCCATACCTTGGCAGTTTTGTCTTGACTTGCCGTGACAATCAATCTTTCATCGGGACTAAATGCAGCTGTGCGCACAGTTTCTCTGTGTCCGCTCAAGGACTGGATATTTCTCTTAGATTCAGCGTCCCATATTTTGGCTGTGAGATCTCCACTAGTGATTAACCACTTTCCGCTTGCGCTATATGAAACCGAGTAGACTGCATCTATATGGCCAGGAAACGTCAGAAGCTCTTCCCCTGTCATACTGTCTTGGATTTTGAGTGAATTAGAGGCATTCAACGTAAGAATCTTTTGTCCGTTGGGACTATATCTGATTAGCCCATCGGGTGAATTGCCCTTATACTGATGCAAGGCCACCCTATCCGTAAATGCGTCGGAATCGTCTATGTCAAAATCGGGCCCTATTTCCGCAAAAAAATCGGGGTGGTTCAGAATTAGGTTTACACTTTTGATACATAGATAAAAATCTATATGAGGTCATTTTCTGCCTGAGCATGGCTCAAAGTAGAAAATATAAACATCTTTTCTCTTTGCAAAAATGTAAACCTAATTGTCCGCCTAAAATGAACCACCCCAAAAAATCTGATCCAAAAGGCTTTTCATCCACTTTCGTATCCCAAACAATGGTACCTGTATCAACCTCGATGACTCTCGATGTCTCGCCATTTGAAAGCGCAATGTGGTTTTGATTTGGGCTTAGTGCGGCATCTGCAGCATCTTCCATCAATGTACGAATCACTCCGGCATCAATCTTCCAAAGTTGGACGCTGTCATCACTGCTTGACAAGACAAAATCCTCTGTTGGGACAAAGGAGGCCAATCGAAATGACGTATCTGAAGTGGTTAGTCGGGGTATTTCGCTATCTTCATGCCAAACTATGGCATGGACATTCTCTAAAGCGTCTTCTTTTCCATTCTTTATGATATCTATTTCTTCTTGCGATGCATCACGGCCTGAGAGAAATTTTTCCAGTTTTCCCGTTGATGAGTTCCACATGACAATTAATCCATTGCTGCCAGCGCTGATGATGGACCGTCCGTCTTCGCTATATTGAGCCGAATAAAAATCACTTTTCGTTTTTGTTCTAAGCAGCTCATCTCCGATACGGACACCAAAGACAATTGGGTCAGCAAAAGTGTTGACATCGGGTGCACTGATGGTGAATAATTCACGTCCACTTTCTGCGTCCCACACTCTTAGCATTTTATCGCTGCCGGCCGTAACGATACGTCTGCCATCTGGGCTGAAGTCGATTGAACCTACTTCACGATCGGGGATTGATACGATCTGAATCTTTTCTCCAGAGTTCGCATCCCAAATTATAAATGTTCCGTCTTCGCTGACTGTTGCAATTTGTGTACCATTCACACTAAAATCAATCAGATTGACTTTCGCTCTGTGCCCAATCATTGTTTTTTGATGTTCGCCCGTCTCAGCACTCCATAACATCACGTAGCTATCGCTACCAGCCGTTGCAATCAACGATCCATCCGGACTAAATTCAGCCTCATTGATTCCCCCAAGATGGCTTTGCGTTGGAAGATTCGCGATCCAGGGTGATGCACTCTTGATCGCATCTTGTAAATCTCTGCTGGCGTTTGGCAAGACATAGTCATAGTCCTTATAAGTTGCTTCCGCAGCCCGGCGCGCCAGGATCAAGCCAAGGCTTCCCGATGGATCAGTTGGGGAATCTAACTCATTTCGTGCAAGTATCGAAAGCTGCGCTGATTGTGTGCGTTGTGTCTGTTCGATTGCCTCAGCTTCAGCAGTGGCTCGGACTGCCACTTCTGTCGCTCGGGCGTCAGATTCTGCTTCTGCCGTTTGCCGTGCAATGTTTTCATTGGCGGCTGCCGTAGATTCCGCCGCCGCATTTTGATCGGCCCGATTGCGTTCGGCGATCGCCGTCTGTTCCTGTGCGACAGCTTCGCGTCGTCTTACCTCTGCCAATCCCGTTAGTCCGATCAAAGCGATAACGACCAGCACTGTAATCCCCACAATCCGCTTTAAGACATTGGCCCTCCGGACCACACTCATCTGAACAAACTCAGTCTCCAGTCGATTGAGCCAGGTTGGTTCATCCGTCACTGTGGTTGGTGGCCAAAGTGATTGGCGAGCCGTACGCAGGACGTTATTGCTGTTTGTATTCCCGTTTGTATCGGGCGACACAATCACCTGTAATTGAGGAAGACGTGGGTTGTAGTTCCAGAGCAAACCCGATTTAGCATCTTGCCCATCCTGTGCCCAACTGTTGGCGGCCGCTGTGAGCGTCCTTTGTAGTGTCAAATACTCCTCAAAGCCTTGTTTCCAGCGCAACAAACGATCCCAGGCCCGCACAAGTGCATCGTGCGCTGGCTCAACATATGCATCGGAGCCACCATTGCCGTCGCCTTCGGCACGATCGCGAACCAGCAGCCGCGCCTCCACCAATCTGTCGATAATTGTGGTGACGCGCTTGTTCTCCGCGTTACTCGGATAGACCAATTCATGGAGGGGGACACGACGTCGCGCCAGTTCACCGCCCTCAATGGCGACCATCCGCAGCATGACCCGCTGCATCGTCTCTTTGTGTAACTTATCCGGTAGCGCCCGATACTCCTTCTCGGCCCGAGTCCGTAGCGAACCAATGACGCCGCCGAGTGATTTGTAGTCCTCCATCGTCAGCGAGCGCTCGATGATCACACCACTCTCCTGGGCCGCTTCTTGACGCTCAAGATACTTGAGGTAAAGCTGTTCCAGTGTAAACGAGAGCAAAGGCAACGCGCCTGGTGTCTGGATGACTTCGTCAATTAGCTCTTCAACCAACTCTGCCGGCTCAAAGAAGAGGACCCGCACACCTGCGGGGCCTTCAATGACTTCGCGCAGGTCTGCTTGCGTCATGGGGGGTACGACAAAGCGACTATCTTGCCAGCGCGTGGAGAGGGGCGAATCCACAAAATGTGACTCGAAGTCGGTGCGCAGGGTGAGGATGAGATGGACGCGGTTTGGGTAGCGATTAAGTAGATCACGCAACACCTTCTGGAACTGCTCACGTTTCGCTGCATCGCGGCACAGAGTAACCAACTCTTCAAACTGGTCGATGACCAAAAGTAAACGCTCATCCTGATGAGCAGACAGCCAGCTTTCAACATGCGCATGAATTGCCTCAACGGAGGCCGACGTTTGATCCTTGCGTGATTCCATGCCCAGGGTCGCTACAGCCTGTGCCAGTGCATTTAGCGGTGCATCCGATGGGCGCAGAATTCTGGGGACAAAGACATGACCGGCTTGTCGATCCCTTTCGTCTTGGCGGATTGTCTCCAGATAGGTCACAACACCAGCCTTGACCAGACTCGATTTGCCTGTGCCCGAAGCACCCAGCACGACCGTTAATGGTTGGGTTTCCACAAGTTCAGCTAACTGTTTGAGCAATGCCCGTCGACCAAAGAAGAGTTCGGCATGCTCGGTATCGTAGGATTGAAGACCACGGTAGGGATTGTTCTCCGTGGTTAGTTTGGGGGCGGGATCTAGCTTTGGTTCGCCTAGCAGAAAGACAAATTCACCTTTGTCGTGCTTATCAAGCGGCCACAGGCCAGGCGTTTGCCGGTGTCTGGCCTCGACTTCCGCCTTGACCTCCACGTTGTCCCGCAGAAACAGATAGAGTTCGGTGGCGATCAGAACACCATCCTGATTGGCATCGCCCTCCCCTTCTAACGCACGAAAAAGGGCCTGGGCAAAGGGAGAGTGATTCTGCCCCTCGTCATTGCGTGTGCCAAAACCTGCACCAGTCAGTGAATCAAGTGCTTCCTGATCATATGCCGCAGAGGTGACGATCTGCCAAGCAGGGCTGCGTAAGTAACGTTCGTAGCGCTCGCGATAGAGGGTGCTTGGAGGCATAGAAAGATTGCGCATAGCGGCCCAGCGGAAGGCGCCTGAGAAACAACAGTCCAGGATGATCAGACAGTGACGGCAAGGCAATGCGGTGAGCGCATCGTGAACCGTTTTCATGGGTAGGAAGGTCGATGAGTCAGCACCATCTGCATCTTGGGGGATCAGGTGTCCAGCGGGACCGTCGTCGCCATCCAGGGCAATGCCATGGCCAGCAAAGTAGAAGAGCAGACGGTCGTCTTTACCCATCTGTTTGGGTAACTCTTCATGGAGTAGAGTGGTCAAACGCTGGCTCGATACTTCTTCGACGAGCAGATTCACTTCATAGTTGTGGTGCTTAGTCAGGATTTCATCCAGGCGTTTGGCATCCGCGCGAGCGGTGCGCAGAGGAGGGATGCCGTGGTTGTAATCATTGATGCCAATGACGACGGCAAGATTATTTTCAAATTTGGTCGGGTGGTGGAGATCAATGAAGGGAGCTTTGACGCGAACTTTACGGGTACTGCTGTCTGTCATCTAATATTCCTCGTAGGTTGGTCTGTACACTTTCGGAGCCATAACCACATTGAGCAATGGGTTCACTGTGGCTCACGGACCCTAGTATACGATAGCAAATCTATCATTGAACTAACTTATGTCTGATCGCTCTCTAATCGCTTCTTGGGATTTTCAGAATTTTGAAGGTCTGGAACCAGAAACATGATTGGCTCATCTATGGAAAAGGTCTTTCTTCCAGAAAGTGTGCAAATCTGCGATCAAACTATCGAATTATCGGTGAATTACACACTTTCGTCTGATGAACAATATGATTTAGGAAGAGAATGGCGTGATACACGTCTCGTCGCTCAACTCGATGATCTTGGGGATGCAATCGTGGGAACAGCTAGATAGAGATCTGTCGCACAAATTTGGGAAGTGAGGATTACTCATTTTTGTATCATATACCGCGACAATGATCATACACCAGAACACATAATGCAGGCAAGTGCAGAAAATTTGCCCCATTCTCGCCTCCAAATCGACAATTGCGTGCGATGGGCCACTTGCTTCTAATACCACCTCGTGATATGCTTATTTTTGGCTGCTGTTCTATCAACTATCGGTAGACCGCAATCGTGTTATTCTCGAGCGGAGCAAAGAATCTTACGATTGCAGTCTACTGACTGTCGCAGCTCCCCAAACATTGTATGTACATGCAGATATATCGTTGATCACTTTCTGGAAGGAGGTTTTGCACATTTTCAACATCAGGACATCATCTAGTCCCTCCCCAACAGGTTTGACACCGTTCGCCCGAACCCAACTGCGCTTATATTCAGTGACAGTACATCATTACAATCGAGGAGAACCTTACCATGAATAGAAACCAACGAACTGAGCAATCGCCGACGTTAAGTCGTCGTGCATTTTTGTGTACATCGGCCATGGTCGCAAGTGGTGCGCTGTTGGCGGCATGTCCAGCCCTACCGGGAACCGCCCCAGAATCTAGTGGAGCAAGCATGGCAGTGGGCGAGACAGCCGAACTGACGTTGTGGATGTTCAGCATGAATCCGGAATTGATCGATTACATTAACGACGAGGTCAACCCCGAATTCCAAGACACCTACGATGGCAGCGTAACACTTGTGCCAGAACATGTACCATACGACGGCTATCGACAAAAGTTGACGACCTCTATTGCAGGCGATGCGCTACCCGATATCCACGAAGCGGGTACTCAGGCAGCTGGCCGCGTGGCCACCAGTGGTGAAGGCATTCCATTGGATGATTATCTCGAAACATGGGATGATCTGGATGATTATTTCGAAGCCAACATCAAAGGGACTCAGATTGCGGGGTATACATGGGGCGTACCGATCATGAGCCATCCTTCGGTAACGCTCTATTGGAAGAGCGCGCTTGAAGAAGCAGGTTTGGATCCCGAGAGTCCACCAACCACAGATGTGGAATATCTTGAGATCGCAACTCAGCTGCACAAAGTGGAAGATGGCCGTATCGTGCAGCTCGGAGGCTGGGCGCCGACCAATTGGAGAAGCTTCTTTCAGGAATTCGAAGTGCAGCTTCAGCGGCTGGGTGGCGAAATGGCCGATGAGTCCTACACGGAAGTGCGCTTCAACACAGAGCAGGGAGAAGCAGCGTTGGCTTGGCTTGTGGAACTCTTCCAGACCCTCTATCCAGAAGGCGTGGCGCGATTGCCCGACGAAGCACCAATCCCTCACTTTGCCAATCAGAATATCGCCATGCATATGCGCGGCCACGGCAGCAATCCACGCGATGTCTTGAAATTCAATCCGGACTTTTTTGAAGATTTAGGCTTTGCTTTCCCGCTTGAGGCTAAAGATGGAACAGGGCGCAAAAACTCCATCTCTTGGCGCAATTTCCTATCCGTGGCCCCCTCTTCGATCGACCCAGCTGCGGCCACTGAGTTCTGCCACATCTTCAGCAACACCACGCACAACGTCTTCTACAGTGAATGGGGTGGCTATATACCTGTTCGCAAGTCAGCCGTCGAGTCCGATTTTGTGAAAGAGTCACCGTACGTTGGACATTTCTTGGAGATGGGTGCAGAACATGGGTATGACGTCATCAATCCGCCGGGATATTTTGAGCTGCGTCAAAGCGGCGGTAACTTCTTCGAAGAAGCTGCATTGGGCAAGATCAGCGTCTCCGAAGCACTCCAGAATTGTGCTGATATTTGGGAAGAAGGGTTAAAGAACGCACCGCCTTACAAGATTCCAGAGGCCTAGGGCGTGATTCATGACAGTTTATCGGAGTGCATACCACTAAAGTGTGTAAATGGATGCTGCTCAGTCATAGAATCGGCTCCATTTACACACTTTGGGACACACTTCGGTGTATCGTAGGTCCCGTCTCTGGCGGGACTTATATCAAAAGAATGGCCCTTTCCAAGCGAGGCTCCAAGGTTCTTGATGCTCGTTACTTCAGAGAAGTGACCTACGATTGGCTCCCAAATCATCTCCCACAGTAAGTGCTTATCCGAAAAGCTCTGTGATGGTGCATTCTCGCTCGATGGGCTGATTGCACTCACAACCACTTTTCGGATAGATTCTAAGGTTGAGACACAATGGCTGCTGCAACAGAAACAGCAAGAAAATTCCCCAGCAAGAACCCTGGCTTTCTGAGTCGAATGCTCGGTCCATATGTATCTGCCTCCCGTCGGCGTGAAGCAATAGAGGGGTGGGTTTTTGCCGCACCTTGGATTATTGGACTCGTGCTCTTTTATGCAGGGCCGTTTCTCTATTCTTTTGTGCTCAGCATCACGAATTTCAAGATTGGCTATCCATTGGCGTGGATCGGTTTTGGCAACTACATTGAGATGTTCACCGATGATCGGCTATTTTGGAAGTCGCTCTGGAATACGAGTTATTTTGTGTTGCTCGCTGTGCCGCTGGGATTGGTGGCATCGCTCTTGCTTGCCATGTTAATGAACCAAAAGTTGATTGGCATTCCTATGTTTCGCACGATGGTCTTTGTGCCTTCGATTGTGGCAGGCGTGGCCGTTGCATTGCTCTGGATGTGGATTCTTGATCCGAGCATTGGTCTGGTGAATTACTTCATCCGGTCGATTGGGTTGCCCGCACCCTTGTGGCTGCAGAGCGAAACGTGGGCCAAGCCGGCCCTGATCGTGATGACGTTGACTGGGGCCGGCGGTGCAACGATGGTGATCTTTCTGGCTGGCTTGCAGAACATTCCGGTTGAGTTGTACGAAGCAGCCAAAATCGATGGTGCGACAAACTTACGCCAATTCCGCCACATCACTCTGCCGATGCTCTCTCCCGTGATTCTCTTCAATACGATCACGGGTATTATTGGTGCTTTTCAGGTTTTCACGGTAGCCTTTGTGGCAACGAGTGGAAGCGGAAGCCCCAACAACGCAACCATGTTCTATGCGTTGTATCTCTACAACATTTCATTTTGGTGGGGGCGGATGGGCTACGGGGCGGCTCTTGCTTGTTTCTTGTGATCATGATCTTTACGATTGTACAACTTCGGTTGTCCAGGCGGTGGGTCTTTTATGCAGGCGGGTAATATCTTTATGGCAGCTATTTCTACATCACTTGCAACGCGCCGCATCGGTGGCATACAAGCTGGCAGTTTCCTGAGAACGCTCGTTCTTTATCTGCTCCTGATCAGCATCAGCCTCCTCTTCTTTTTTCCGTTGATTTGGATGTTCACAACGGCCATTAAACCAACGGAGCAGATGTTCAAAATTCCACCAATTTGGATTCCCAACCCTCCGAAATGGTCCATCTTTTACGATACATGGACTCGCGCCAATTTTAATATCTACTTTATCAACACAGTCAAGATCACCTTTCTCTCTATTATTGGTCGTATGTTGAGTTGTGCATTGGTTGCTTACTCGTTTGCGCGGCTGCGCTGGCCCGGGCGTGAATTCTTCTTTGTGCTCACGCTCAGTACGATGATGTTGCCATTTCAAGTGCTGATGATTCCCCAATTTCTCATCTTTAAGTCGTGGGGGTGGATCAATACACACTTGCCTCTATGGGTTCCTTCGTTTGCGGGGAATGCATTCTTCATCTTCCTAATGCGTCAATATATTATGACCCTACCGCGTGATCTGGATGATGCGGCCAAAATCGATGGCTGTTCGTCCTTGGGGATTCTCTGGCGCATTCTCCTTCCACTTTCCCGACCGGCATTGGCAACGGTTGCCATCTTCACCTTTATGCGTGAATGGAATTCTTTCCTCGAACCGCTCATTTTCCTCAACAAGTCCAAAATGTTCACGATGGCGCTTGGTCTGGCCATGTTCCGCGACCAGTTTGATGTCGACTGGAACGCAATCATGGCGATGTCATTTCTGATGATCCTCCCCTGCTTAACTGTCTTCTTTATTGCGCAGAAGTACTTTATTCAGGGTATCTCGACGACGGGATTGAAGGGTTGAGCTGAAGTGACCATCACTAGATTGCCATGACTTTGGAGAAAGACGTGATGAGTACAGCACCTTATGATCCCTTCCTGAATGCGCAACGCCCCGGTTACACGCACCCCGGGTTTGCAGACCGCTACGATGCATATCGTCCCAGACCACCTGCGGCCCTCATCGACCTGCTCCTGCAGTTGGCGAATACGGTCCAACCGGACCTGGTTGTGGATCTGGGCAGTGGCACGGGCATCTCCACGTTCATCTGGACACGGCGGGCGCGGCAGGTGCTCGGCATTGAGCCGCTCGATGCAATGCGGCTCATCGCGGAAGCCGCAAACACTGCATCTCATGTGAATTTTCAGGCTGGAATCGCCCAGCACACGAGTCTGCCCGATGGCGCCGCAGATATCGTCACCTGTGGGCAAGCCCTCCATTGGATGGAACCGGTCAGTACGTTGGCCGAAGCGGCGCGCATTCTGCGGTCAGGCGGGGTGTTTGCGGCGTACGATTATGACTGGCCCCCCACGGTGCAGTGGGAGGCTGAGCGTGCGTTCGAGCACTGCATGGCGCGGCTGCGGGAATGGTGGCAGACGAACGGGAGCACCGGCTGGCAGCAGTGGGCCAAGAGCGAGCATCTGGCACGCATGCAACAGAGTGGCCATTTTCGGTATGTCAAGGAGGTTGCGATACACCACATTGAGCGATGCACGGCAGAGCGCTGGGTCGGCTATGTCCTGAGCCGTATGCCTGGCGTGTTGGATCAAGGCGTGAGCGCAACGGAGTTGGGACTTGACGAGCTGCGCCAAGTGGCCCAGAGAATCTTAGGGGAACGTGGGCTACCCGGCTATATCAGTTATCGTGTGCGGGTAGGAGTGAAATAAGCCACGAGACGCGGTGGCCGTGAAGCGTCATCGGCTCCTTTCGTTGCAAGCGATCGCCGAAACCGCACTCAAACAATGACTTATTCAAGATTGCTCTCCACAATTTTCATCATCGATGCCCTGATTTCGGTTGGTTTCGGACTGGTCTCTTTGCTTGCGCCAGAGGCTACGTTTGCTACGCTCGTGGACCTTAGCGGAGCCGAAGATGAGTCACTCATCCTGGCAACGCTTGCCAGCATCTCCCTCTTCTATATGTTGATCGGTCTGGTTTGTTTTGTTGCAGCCCCGATGCAGCCACCATATATCGATTGGCTCGCGGCCGTGATGATTATTCGTCACGGTTGGATGGGCACGAAGGGATACCTTGAGATCGGCAGAGCTTGGTTAATCGGCGACCCATGGCCTGATATCTTTATCCGCACTGCTTTCGTCATTGCCTATCTCGGTCTTCTCCTGCTCAGACGACAAAGACAAAATTAATCCGCCCCAGCCACGCGCACCTGTCCCAAAACAATACCCTTATCGCTGAAGTTCACCTTCAAGCGATCGTGGGTGTCATCATCGTAGAGTCCGATCTCGATGAAGTAGACGCCAAGGGGTGCATTCTCTGGCAGGGTTAGCTCGTGGGCGTCCTCGATTAGTTGGCCAGCTTGCCAGTCTGTTGTGCGAGAGGCGCCGCGTTGGGGACGGCTATCCATCTGGGCCCAGGTTGCATCGGGTGGGTAGATGAGGTGGGTAAACACCTTGTAGTCGCCTTTCGGTTCCGCAAGTGCTTCCCACAACAAGGTCACATTCAACGTTTCGCCCGGTCGCAAAACCCGGCGGTCAAATTCAAAATTGATGAGTGCAATCTGATTGTCGAAGTTGATATATTCCTGCGGGCGAGTTGTCGCGTCATCGCCTGGTGACTCGATCTCCACAAAGCCAAGCGTCCAGAGATCGGATTCTCCAACGGCAAGCCGTTCACCTGTCTCATGCTGATAGAGTCCGATGTCTACACGAAGACGTGTTGGTGTTGGCATTGTTGCAGGAATATCAATGAGATGATGGTCATAGATTCTCTCCCCCGGCTCCCAGTCGTGCGTGGGCGCATTGCCAGCACCGGGAAGGCTATCGCGTTGCGCTTGCAAGATATCGATTTCATCTACAAGATGGATAAAGACGCTATAATTTTCAGGAATGTTCTTGGTTGCTTGCCAGACGAGATGAAGCGCTAAGGCGTCACCAGGCGCAAGCGTGCTTGGACCAAGCTGATAACTCTGCAGTCGAATCTGGTTGCCAAACAGCGGCTGTTCATCAGAGAAAGAAAGATCAGCGGCGCCATTCACCGTGGTGAAATCTGGTGCAGCATAGCTTGGAGCGATCCAAAGCCACGGAGCCATCAGAGCTGGAATGAAAAGCAGGCTACCAATCAGGGCTGTGGTAACTTTGTGAAATTTAATGGGCAACCAATGGAGTAACCCCAATGCAATGAGGATAGACGCAGCGCTTATCGCTGGGAACAACAGGCGCCCTTGCGGATAGCGCATCTGTGCCCAGCGAAGCAAACTCAGAAACATGATCAGTACCCAAGCAAACAGTAGGGTTACTTGTATAAGCTGTAGCGGCAAATGAGAATTTCTATCATTTGAAGGCCTCCACCATTGGTACGCCGTGGCCAAGCAATAGAGAAAGAACCCACCAGCCCCAACGAGAGCGAGAACTGTATATCCTCTGTAGAGCCATTCTGGCACAACGATGTTGAACCAACCAAACACTGCCCACATAGAGCGCCAAACACCTTCTGCACGAGCGATTAGTTCAGTGATTGTCGGCGGTTCCGGCCGGCGTGGTAAAACGGCGAACATCACTTCCAATGCAAGCGGATCGCCGTAGAGCCACCAGTTGCGCGCAAACCACCATCCCGCAATGAGCAGAGCCGTAACACCCGTAACGAAACTCCACCTCAGTAAGTGGGCAAATGAGCGCTGTTTCGATGATAAATAGAGGAGCGTTAATCCAGCTGGAACGAGAATAAAGACGCCGCTGAGTTTGCTGAGGGCAGCGGCTCCAAGCAATACACCCAATCCGATCAGTTGCTTTGTGGTTGGCACCGTGGGCGTTGCTTCTGCCAGATCTGGATCAACCAGGCTTGATTGTTGGATGAGCTGAACCAGAAGAACCAGAACCGCTGCACAAAATGCGGTCACAAGATTGTCGTTGTTAATGGCCGCATTCAGGAAGAGAAACTGGGGATTTAGAGCCAGCAGCAATGCGGAAAGTGAGGCAATTATTGTTTGCTCCGGAAAAACTGTGCGAGCAATCAAAAAGGTACAGGTAATGGTGACAGCACCAAGCAAAATAGAGAAGAAACGAACGATGTGAGCAGCCAAAGCAACCCCCTGCCAAGGCCACGCATCGGCACGGCCATGAATTATCACATTCTTGTTGCCAAACGAATCGGGTTGCCCAATGGCCGCGTGTGGATTGTAGCGAATGACCTGCTCTGCATTTGCTGTTGAGATTGGCAACGTAATAAAGGCTGCACTCAGGTAGTAGAGTGGTGGTTGACTCCCCTCTTGATGCCAGGGGGAATGGCCCACATCTTCTGGGCGGGGTAAGCCCTCTCCTTCCACCAACCAGCGGACATACTCGTAATGCCACACCTCATCTGGAGACTCGAAAAGGGGGTTCATGATGCTGTATGTGCTGGCAAGTAATAGGTAGACGACCAGAATCGCTGGTAGAGTGAGGATATACTTCATTTTCCGTCTTATCTGCCCTATACGCGTTCTATGTCGGCCTCATTAACGTAAGGTGCAAACATTGTGTTTAATCTCTATTAATTCAAGGCGACTTCCACTATCTTCTCATCTCGTGGGGTAATCGAAAAACGAGGTCTTGAGACTGGGTGGCAGCCGTGTTCAGTGTCACAGCTATCCTAATACAGCCTACATCTCATTGCGTTCTAACCAGGCTAGATCGAAGTCACCGATTGGAACTCGAATCGGTGCCCTATCAAAGGCTGGATCATTAATATTTACAGAGAAGGAGTCTATCCCCACGACGACAACAGCATGATCGATTTGGATATTTTCCCAATGAGGAAGATCACTAGTTTTAACAGGGACGATGGATGGCCAACCTTGTATTAGATATCTATATAAATCATGTAGTGTGCCCTGTTGATAGACAACATCAACATTTAGACGTGCTAATGCGCGTATTCTGGGGAAAGGGGTTCCATAACCCTTCTGAACTTGTAGCAGCCTGCGTATACGTCCATAGCGATATGATTTTCCTAAATATCTAAGCACCATGTAAGCACACGCTACTAAACAGTCCCCTGGTTCACGCTGCTGGATGTGTAAGATAGGTAAGTGAACAGCAGGAAATTCGTATTGCATTCGTTAGACATCAACTGATGGAACTTCAGCTTCAAGAAGGTCCAGAGGACTTCCTGATGGTGGTGCGATGGGGTGACTTACTGAGAGATTTTCAGCTACATATTCATCCGGTGTACTACGCAACCGAAATGGCGGCAGGTTTTCGGCTAACATATGGGCGTGCTTTTCGATTTCAGCTTTGCGCTCTATAAGTTTTAATAGCTCACCCGATATAGCATCGACTTCAACTGTTCCAACTTGACCTACGCGTCCAGTATGGGGAGCACCAAAATATATTGGAACAACCCACACGGTTTGGGTCCCGACTCTTAATTGCGGTTCATCTGCACCTAACATGGTACTGACATAATGCAACAACCAGCGATCAACCTTTTTACGTGCCTCTTGTGCAGAAAGCTTGATTGTGATCGACCTATTGATCTGAAACGTTCCTCTCTCTGGTACTTGATGTTCAATAAGAATAGTCATCATTATGATGTCGCCTTGAATTCCTAAATAGATGAGCACTCTAAAATTTTCTAACCTGATTATACCACCAAGATATTCTGTCAGTTGAATCAGCTAGCTTTTTAAAAAGCTTGACTGCAATTGCTTGTGCAACATCAAAGACCCCTATGAACCGCTTGAACTTGAGAACGTCACCGACTCCGCGCCGGTTTTATTCTGACGATTAGACCGTTGCCCTTGGAGTCCAAGGTAGATGAGCATTGGGCCACCAAAGAGTATAGACATACCTAATGTCAAGATATTCACTGCAAATCCGCTTGTTATCGCTTCATCAATATTCATCCCGACCAGCGAAAATCCAATCGTCCAACCAGCTTCGTGGGCACCAAAGCCGCCGATGCTAATAAAAGGGATCGCCTTCGCAATGCTGGCCAATGTCGCCCCAACCACGACGAGTGGATAAGGTTGATTAAAATCGGTTGCCCGTAAGAAAGCGTCAAACCAAGCAAAGGTAGTCAGCCAAATCGCGAATGACCAGCCAAGTGTAAGGACAAATATTCGTCCCTCTCGCATAATTTGTAGGGTCGACGTGGCTTGGGTCGCTAGTTGCGAAACCAGCGTCAAGATACGTCCTTGAACCGTTCCCTGTTCGATATACTTTTGATCTGCTAATCTTTCGATCTGCCACAGAAGGAATTGACTAAACCATGCCAGAGATAGAATCATGATGAGCGATATCAAGAGTAGGATCGCCACGATTTGGAGTAAGCCGGTCGAGTCCAGTGCAAGCGTAGAGAACTGACCAAATGCAAAGAGAAGAAACAGGGAGGCCACGGCAATATAATCGAAAATGCGTGCCAGTAAGAGCGCTGTCGTGCTCTCACCAATCGATCTCTTATGACGGCGATACAAAAAATATGGAAATGAGAGCTCACCCGTGCGAGAAGGTAATACATTGTTCAGGAAACTGAGTGCGAAGAGTTCAGGTAGCAGACGCAGAGGGGACGAAATTCCAGGGATGCGCAATAAAACGCCCAGTCGCCAAGCGCGGAGCACATTTGTGAGTAGATAATAAAGACAGCCCACAAACAGCCAGCGGGGACTTGCATCTCGAAGAGAGCGAACGATTGTTTGGGGCTCTACTTGCCACAACAAAAATCCAATCAGCACCACCCCCCCAACCACTGGTAGGATGCGCAAGATGCGTTTGCTATTCCGCAAAGTCTGCTCCTCAACTTAAAATCGGGTGTGTACCACAAAGTGTGTAAATGGAAACCTCTCAGTCAGAAAGCCTGCTCCATTTAGACACTGTGTGACACACTATCTAAAAATCACGCACTACTTCATCTACAGATGCGTTCTTCCCCATCTCTATCTGAAAAACACCATAGTGATCATCTAGATGAATGTTCCGGATACTCGCACAACCATCGAAAAATTGTTCATGCACAAACACCACATGGGTAATGCCGTAACGTGCGGCAAGTGCTTCAATGCCATCGCAGGAAATATTGGCATAAAAGTCATTCACGGCGTTGACTCGCTCTTGCCATTCGATCACCTCAACATCTTTGTAGGGATGTGATTTAAAGGTTACCACCACAGGAACACCGGTTGCAAGACGAAATTCGGCCATATGTGTTGGGACAAGATAAATATGGTCAGGCTGCTTGATATCGCCGGCAAAGCGCCACAAGAGGGCTTCCGCCGCCGTCTCACGCGATTGGACACTGTCTCGAATCGACATGGCACCTTTCCCAACAAGCGCAACGAGAGCGATCATCGCAACTCCGAATAAAATTATCTGAATCCAGCCAAGATCAGGTACATCTTGTTCAAAAAATGAGGAATTCCTTTCTGAGTCATTCAAACTACTTGAGACAAGATTTAATGGCGCTGGAGAAGCGATCAAGTTATTTAACAAAAGCGTCAGTAAAAAAGCCACAATCATTGATGTAGCAAGAGGAACGAGAAAGACCGAAATACGCCACGGTGCAATAAAAGCCAGCGTGTCATAGTTGATCTGTGTCTGCAAGTAGGTCAGCCCAATCGCTGCACTAAGTGATAGGACCATGACGGGAAACAATCGGGTCCGAATGACCAGAAGTGTTGCAATTGCAACGATTGCGATCTTCACATAGACCGTGTCGTTAAACCAAATTTCCGGGATCGAATGATGTGGAATGCGAAAATGTACGATAATCTCTTGTGCACGCTGCCAGTTTTCAGACGTTGTCGGTCCCAACAATAGATAATTGTATGATAAGATAGGTAAGACAATCAGTAATGCCAAAAGACCGATCTGAATAGCCTTGCGAAGGTTACGCTCCTCCCAAAGGTTGACCAGCGCATATGACATGACCAGTATAGCAGCGCTCGGTAAATAGGTTGAGTGAAAAACAGCGGCGAGTGCAGCAGATGTGACAGCCCAATAAGGTTTTTCGATCAGATAAAGATAGATTGAAAAGATGAGAAGGACACCAAATGTACTTGGTTGTAAAACTGGGTTAAACAGATATTGATTTGCCACCCCCGATTGAATCAACCAGCTGAGGCTCGTCTCGAGAACCGGTTGCGAAAAAGGCGGCAATTGACCAGCGTGGATAGCAATCATTAGTACAAAAAAAAGGGGACGCCCAATATTGGTCTTGTTGAGCTTGAACACTTTGTGGGCAATCCCGCCCAAACTATAAAGATAGAGGCCGAGGAGCAGCGCATGGTAGAGATAATATGCGTATGGGTGAATAAAACGATAGGTCAAATAAACGAGCGTGCTAAAGACCGGCAGTGGGTCGATGGTATTGGCCAACCAATCTTTATTCAGATAACCAAATCCAGCGCTTGCTAGACCAATGAGAAACTTGGTATTCTGATTCTCAGAATAAAGCGGCCATTGCGTGTAAGAGAGTCCAAAGACAAACGCCCAAAAAAGAAAGAGCCCACCGGATTTGAGTTGATTTTGATTGAATACTAGTGGCCATGATGTCGACTGCACGATGGGTTCCTTTGATTACACAAGCTGTTATCATTTTATGCAATGGTTCACCAATTTAACGAAACAAGCGCGTCCTGTCAACAAATACAAGAGTCAGTCGCGCGACCAACAGGAGGCTATGCATGAGCAATAGAGAGTATCCGTATGTGAATCACATGAACATTCTTCACGATTCGTTGGAGAAGATTGACGTTCCTTCGTTGGTTCAGAAGTGTACCGACAAATGGTATAATCAGACGCTGTGTCAAGTAAATAGCTCTGTTGTCCGTCTTGGCATACTACAGGGAGAGTACCATTGGCACAAGCATGATAAGGAAGATGAATTCTTTTTTACACTCGACGGAAAACTACTCATTGATTTTGAAGAATCTGACTCTGTTGAACTACATCCGCAACAAGGGTACGTTGTACCGAAGGGAGTTGTTCATAAAACAAGGGCGCCAGAAAAAACCATTGTTCTGATGATTGAAACAGCGGGGATCGAACCGACTGGAGATGCATAAATTGCACTGGGAGGACAGTGCTCGCTACGATATTCAGCCGCTTGATGTACCTTGACGGTGGGGCAGATCATCAGCAACGGCAAACCGGACAAAGCGCTCTGCCTGGAAGACGTGAAATTGTGGCACTAATTCTTCGGGTTCATTCAATGTGCGGAGATAGAGGTGGATTTTGTTCGGAATCGGTTTCATTGAGATAATCGGCCAAGGCGCTGAATTGATCATCCCAAAAGCGAGCATAGGTTGAGAGCCAATCCATTGCATCCTTGAGTGGTGCGGGTTCCAGCCGGCAAATGCGTGTACGGCCCCGCTTCTCATGAGTCAATAGCCCTGCCCGTTCGAGCACTCGTACATGTTTGCCGATTGCTGTCAGCGTCATGTCAAAGGGCTGAGCCAGCTCCTTAACCGAAGCTTCGCTATGCATCAGGCGAGCCAATATTGCTCGTCGTGTCGGATCCGCCAAGGCACCAAACGTATGATCAAGTGGTTGAGAAGAATAGTGAACCATATGGTTCACTATTCTAGCAGATGTTCCACATTTTGTCAATAGGTAAAGGAAGGATCTTATTGAATTTTCATTCCTAAACAACGGCAAAGGCGCGCACAGGAAATGTGCCCATATTTTTCACCTTTACTGGCGCGGCATGAAACCTAAAGCCTTCATTTGGAACTTGATCTAGATTGGTCAAGTGTTCGGCAATGGGAGGATTCGCTTCAAGCAACGTTGTGTGAACGGGACGATGACCATCGCCGATGCCATCGATATTGAGCGAATCGATGCCCACAAGCGATGCTCCTTTGTCACGGAGAAAGATGGCCGCGGCTTCAGTAAGGTAAGGATGTCCCTCGAAATATTGGTCGGTGCGCCAGTGACGAGACCAGCCGGTATGTACCAAAACAGCCTTGCCCGTCAGATGGATATCTTGAAAATATTCGACATCTATCTCAGTCTCTCCTTGAGCAACTCGTACGACGACAGCGTCTAAATTGACCAGCGACTCTAACGGTAATTCAGACAGATCTAGACCATCGGCAAAGCGATGGAACGGTGCATCAACATAGGTGCCCGTGTTGGCCACCATCTCTATCTTTCCGATGTGGAATTCAGTGCCTGAGGCATAGATTTTGCGGGATGCTTCTCGGCTCAGAAAATCACAGACAATGGGGGCAGGTAAGCCTTTATAGGTAATCATGCCTTCTTCAATGGTGTGGCTTAGATCAATGAGTTTGTTAGATTTTATCGTCATCTTGTCCTCTTGGAGTGAATCGTTCTTTCTACAGTATTTTAATATCACCACACCTTATTTTAAGTATGATGAAACGCACTGAAAAAATTTTGATTGTCGGAGGGGGAATTGCGGGACTAGCGATCGCACGGGCATTACAGCAACGAGGCTGGTCACCACGCCTTGTAGAGGTACAGCCGACCCAGCCTTGGGCCAGGTCGGGACTTTATACACCAGCAAATGGCGTTGCTGCCTTAGAACAATTAGGACTTGCTGACGTCGCACGCAGCCGGAGTGCAACGATTCATCGGCGCCTTCTTGCAACAGATCAGGGTCGTTCGGTTCTTGTCCTTGATCTCGAAGAAGTTTGGGGTTCAGATCGATATTGTTTAGGCATTCATCGCAATGTGTTACAGGAAATACTGCTTGAGAGCACACGGGAAATTGACGTTGCTCTCGGAACAACCATCACCCACATCGACGCCAATCCAGACGGAGTAGAGGTAACCTTATCGGACGGCACCCAGGATCGATTCGCACTGGTCGTAGGTGCAGATGGAATCCGTTCAAGCGTGAGAGAGTCTATCTTGGGCAAGGTTCCGTTACGGATGGTGGCTCCTTTAACTTGTCGGTTCATCACAAAACGTCCAGCGGCACTCGATGCATGGACGCTCTACGCAAATCAGGCGGGTCAGTTCTTGCCTTTCTTTATCACGAGACTTGGGTTAAAATTCTCTGGTAAAAAGTCATGGACGGAAGATTATGCGCCACTTCGTGAACCTCTGGACTTAGATTAGACCATGCAAGAAAAGTGACGCTCACCCATACATTCAAATTCATTTAAATTTATGGCTGTGCTCAGCATCGATCAACTGGAGCTACTCAAATGCCCAAATTTACCCCAGACTACTTAGAAAATCTTGCAACCAAAATCTTTGTAGCCGCTGAAGTGCCACAAAATGAAGCGGCTCTCGTTGCCAAAGAACTCGTGTATGCCAATCTATTGGGTATGGATTCTCATGGCGTCATTCGTATTCCCCAATATGTTGGAGACATTGAAGGGGGTCATATTGTCCCTGGTGCCCCCACACGGGTGACCAAAGAGACCCCAACAACGGCGATTGTAGAAGGAGGCAACAACTTTGGGCAGGTCGTCGCCTTTCGTGCCCTGGATCTGGCGGTTGAAAAGGCGCGGATCCACAACGTGAGTTGCATCATTGCACAGGAATGCAATCATGTGGGCCGTCTCGGTGCATATCCCCAACGAGCGGCCGAACAGGAGATGATCTGCATTGCATCGGCGACTTGGCCTGCATATGGTCATCATGTGGCACCTTTTGGCGCACGTGAAGGGCGATTATCGACAAATCCGATTTCATACGGTGTGCCAACAGAAGAAGAGCCAGTTCTGGCCGATTTTGCGACAAGTGTGGTTGCGGAGGGGCGTATCCGTGTCTCGCTGCACCAGGATCGAGAATTGCCATATGAGGCCATTGTCGATGCAGAGGGACGGCCAACACGAGAACCGGCGAAGTTTTATGGTCCGCCCAAAGGGGCCATACTGCCTTTCGGCGGTGCAGTTGGATACAAGGGGTATGCACTGAGTCTGCTCGTGGAGATCTTGGGCGGCACGCTTGCGGGTCAGGTGCTGGATGCTCCAGAACGGGTCGGAAATGGACTCAGTCTCATAGTGATCAATCCAACGGCGTTTACGCCTTTGGGGGATTTCAAACAACTGATACAGGGCGTCTCCGAATACATGAAGTCGGCTGCTCTGGCCGAAGGTGTGGATGAGATTTTGATGCCGGGCGAACGTGAATTTCGAAATGTGGCACAGCGGGAGAAAGAGGGAATTGAACTAGGTGAAACGACCTGGGAACAAATTGTAGAGACAGCAGAGAAGGTTGGACTGTCGAATTATCGTGAAAACTGAATCAATAGGATAGATGATGAACTACAAAGTACTAATCACAGACTACGCTTGGCCTTCCCTCGAAATCGAAGAGTCAATCCTGGGCGCAGTTGGCGCAGAGTTAGTTGTGTCCAAAACGGGCGAAGAAGCCGAGTTGATCGAATTGGCACCACCTGTTGATGCCATTCTTACCTGCTGGAAACCTGTCACGCCCGCCGTATTGGACGTAGCTGAACGCTGTGTCGCCGTCAACCGTTATGGCATCGGCCTCGACAACATTGCTGTTGATCATGCAACTAAGTTGGGCATGTTGGTCACCAATGTACCAACGTTTTGTCTGGAAGAAGTCTCTGATCATGTCATGGCATTGTTGCTGTCCTGTGCCCGAGGCATCGTCCGACACGCACAGGCGACCCAGACTGGCATTTGGGATTTGAAACGAGTCAGTCCTGTACCGCGACTCCGTGGACAGACATTGGGGCTCATCGGGTATGGCAACATTGCCCAGACGATTGTGCCCAAGGCGCGTGGGTTCGGTTTAAAGATTATTGCCTACACACCCCGTTTGACGGCTGATGCGTTGGGTGATGCCGGAACGGCAACCAATGATCTCGATTTTCTCTTGCGAGAGTCGGATTATGTCTCAATTCATGCACCGCTGACGGACGAGACACGGCATCTAATTGATGAACGAGCGCTCCGGTTAATGAAGCCAACGGCTTATCTTTTCAACACCTCTCGCGGGCCGCTTATCGACGAAGAGGCCCTATACAAAGCGCTGACCGAAGGATGGATTGCTGGTGCGGGTCTGGATGTTTTAAGTCAGGAACCGGCTGCTCCTGACCATCCACTACTGGCACTTGACAACGCGATTGTGACGCCACACGCTGCTTTCTATTCCGAAACTGCGATCGAGGAATTAGCCCGCGGCGCGGCGGAACATGCTGCCCAAGAATTGCGCGGCGAAGTGCCGACCAATATCGTCAACCCACAGGTCATGGAGCAGGATAATTACCGATTTGGCGCGTTTCAGCAGAAACAGTAGGATTTGTGAATTTTTGATCTTCTCCTGATTCTATAGCCTTTCAGGAGAAGATTTTCCTGTCGTCGATGGCATTGCAGCCGGTCAGCCAGAGAGCTGACGAGCTGACCGGCTGCAATGCTGACAAAGCTACTGTTTTGCGTGGAAAAACATTATCTGAACATCTATATGAACTTTACTTTCTGGTAAAGGCTTGAGTGACAAAGGGCAAACCGAAAGGGGCGGAAAAAAGAATCCACCCTGAAAAAACGGGATAAAATGTAAAAATAGTGCTCGGCTAGTTTAAGCAGCGGCATTGAGGCGGCGATGAGCGAGAACGCCTTTAGGGAAATGGTGTGAAACCGAGACCTTTTTCCGAAAGTCAGGGTCGAGTTGGTCAGGAGTTGGAAAAAGAGCACTCGAGAGAACACGGCGCAGCCTGCCGGGAGTGGATTGAGGCTCTCGATCCCAGTAGCCAGTCGGTATGGGAGGAAGAGAAGCGGCTAAATGGGAAAGAAGATTGCCAGCCAGCAGCCCCAGTTCAGGTAAGCGGAAACAAGCCTCATCGGCATGAACAAATTGACGATGTAAGCCAATCATCTGCTTGGAAGCCAAGGGGGGATGTTCAACAGGCCAGCGTTCCAGGTAGACAAGATAAATGGTTTCAGGCTGCAAAGTCATAACGGTCGCCAAAACCAAAGGTGTGTTGTAGGCCGGATCCTGAATGACGTAAATCGAGTAGGTACGGTTGGCTGTATCCACCTTGGTTGTTCTGGGGACGAGATTGTGCCATGCTTGATAGCAAATCAGGCGACCACTATAGAGAAAGCGACCAGACGAGTCCGGAGTTGTAGCCTCGAGTCGCTTTCCCTTATAGCTGCGAGAGCGGTCGCACAATATCACCATATTCAGGTGGTCTGCCTTTTCTTTGCGTTTGGGGAACTCATTGCGGCGCACTGTGCAGTTAATGGCTTCCCGCAGGACAAATCGGTCTATGCCGCTTTCTAGCATTTCTCTGATTGTAAACCGGCATCGACCACCGCCACTTCGTCTGACTCCAGTGATTTCTTCGTCTCTGTCAGCAGCTTTTTCCGAAACTCACTTTCCTTTGTTCCAACCGTGCATCTCATGATTGCCTTGAGCAGTGGCACTCGCTTCCCGCCTATCTCCCCCGAGCTTATCATCACTCCAAAGATGAGCGCGGGCAATGCCCGACGAGCCGTTGAGTTATAGAGTCGGTTCACTTTCCCTTGCAGCTTCGGTCGCCAGAACCCTGTGATATCTATGCTTTTCACTCGGTACCCTTCTAACTTTTTTGCCTCCCATTCCCCTTTCCACTTCTTCTTGCCACGACCCCAGCAGACTTGTGATATCCCATGATCCATATCGAAAGCTCCACCAGCTTCGCCGGAGCTCCTCATCTTCAAACCCGCTTTCTTTCAATGCGCTATGGATTGCTCCTCGACTTTTCAGAAACGACCCATTCAGCATTGCCCACATCAGACGCATTACATTTACGTTTGTTCCCATCGGCGTTACTTGCAATACATTCATCAGTACTGCTATAGTTATTTCTGGCGCGGTTAGCATTCCTTCCTCCTTTTTGGGTTCTCTACCTTTAGGATGAACTGCTAACCGCTTTTTGTCACATTTCTCACCTCATCTCTTTTCTTTTACCAGAAAGTAAAGTATGAACACCAACACAGAATCTTTACCCCCTATCCCTCTCACAATCCTGACTGGTTTTCTGGGAGCAGGCAAGACAACCTTGCTGAATCATATCCTGCACGGAGAGCATGGGCTGCGGGTGGCGGTTCTGGTCAATGATTTTGGGGAAGTTAATATTGATGCTGCACTCGTCTTGGGCATGGAGGGGGAAACCATTAGCCTGGCCAATGGTTGCATCTGCTGTACGATGCGAGGTGCTCTACAAGAGACGATTCTCGATCTTTTGAAGCGACCCGAGCGACCCGATTCCATTATAATCGAGACAAGTGGTGTTGCCGATCCAAAATCAGTTGTCGTAACGCTGATGCTGTCGGAACAGTTGAATAAGGTGATAGAGGTCAATAGTGTTGTCACGGTTGTTGATGTGGAGCAAATCCAAGCCATTCAGGCTGAGCATCCCAAACTTGCCAAAAGCCAAATTGAGGTAGCCGATCTGATTTTATTAAACAAGGTCGATCTGATCGACCAGACAGAATTGTCTAAAGTGACAGAAATGATACAGAAGATCGTTCCGGCAGCACGTATCGTTGAAACCCGTTATGCCAATGTACCTCTTGGACTGATCTTTGGTTTTGATACAAGGACCAATTGGGGACAGGCGATACAACTCATTGCCCCCTTGGATGTTCACGTCCACTCAGCAGACCTTGGAACCGACGATCATCATGATCACATCCACAACCACACATATGTCTTCAGCAGTTGGACCTATCAAACCAACAAAGCCCTATCCGTTGAGGCGCTTCTCCGCGTTGCAAACCATTTTCCCACGACAATCTTTCGAGCCAAGGGGTTCATCTTTCTGGACGAACAACCCAAGCAAGCGGCGATTCTTCAGGTTGTTGGACGGCGCGTTCAATTGGAGCGACATGGACCATATTGGGGCAGTCAAAGTCCCCGTACGCAAATTGTCGTGATTGGTCGTGCGGGAGGGATTGATGTTGAGGGGTTGACCAATCAATTTGACGCATGTCAGGTGGAAAAATCTTCAATTCTCAATTTTTAAGAAGTGTGTCCCAAAGTGTGTAAACGCAACAGACTTTCTGACTGAGTGTCGTCCATTTACACACTTTGGGACACGCTCACATTTAAAGGAACCAAACGATGACAACAACAAATGGTCCCAATCATGCGCCCTTTATCGTTGACAAAAACCTTGGGGCGAGTGTTAACCTAAGTGAACTCGATCTGCCGCGTACAAATTCAGAAGGTCTGCCTGTTGTAGAGCTGACCCAAGAACAAAAATATCTCTTTGATATGCGAGGGTGGCTCTTGATCCCAGGGGTCTTGAATGATGATGAAGTTAAGGAGATGCGCGAATTTGCAATCCGCCTCCACCACGAACCGGAATCGATCCCTGAACAGGAACGATCAGCGCTAGGTGGCCCGTTGCAAAAACTGGCTGACCATCCGGTCGTTGTTGGCTTCATGAATGAGTTTGTGGCTTACCCAGCTCTATCAAATCAAGAATGTTATGGCTTTCGGATGGAATCCTGTGGTCTCTTCTATCGTACAATAGGGGATGGCAAATTTGTTCCTCACAATGGCAACGGCATGTTCCGCTTCCCTGGGGACTCGCATCTGTATCGTTGCATTCCGGGCAAGGCCTACTGTTTTGTCAGATAAGTTATAATACGGTAAACTCTGCCAGAAAGTGACTAAAAAAACGAGGAGGCAGAGAGAAATGAAGCAAGTATATAAAGTTAAACTAAGTGATAAAGACAGAAATGAATTAAGGCGAATAACGGCAAAAGGAAAAGAGAACGTAAGAAAGATAAGAAGGGCACATATTCTGCTCTTGTCAGATGGAGGAAAAACAGACAGAGAAATCATGGAACGAGTGGGAGTGACGCGAGCAACGGTGGTGCGAATCCGCAAAAGATATGTGACGGAAGGGCTAACCAAAGCCCTAGAAGAGAGGCCAAGAAGCGGACGACCAGTCGAGATTAGTAACGAAGCCAGAGCCAAAATCACGGCACTAGCGTGTACGAAAGGACCAGATGGGCGAAGCCGATGGACTTTAAAGGCTGCTAGCAACCACAGCGGTTGAGTTAAAGTTTGTGGAAGACATTTCGCATGAAACCGTGAGTGAAATTCTGAAAAAAACGAACTGAAACCCCATTTGAAGGTGCAGTGGTGTATCGGAAAGTTAACACCTACATACTTGTGGCACATGGAACAAATCTTGGACCTCTATGCACAGCCCTATGACCCCAAGAATCCTCTCTGGTGGGTGTTACGATGAAAAAACCTTGTCAGCTCTTGGGCGATACAATCGTGCCGATTGAGATGAAACCAGGCAAGAAATGGCGCTATGATCATCACTATGAACGCAAGGGCATCTGTTACATCTTGATTGCTTACCAGCCACACACTGGACAGCGGGTTGTTCAGATTACCGAACGGCGCAGAGGCCAAGAGTATGCTCGCTTCATGCATGATCTCAAAACGAAACACAATCCTGATGCCGATTCATTACAGATTGTTCAGGATAATCTCAACATTCATTCACCCAGTTCCTTCTACACCATCTTTTCGCCTGAGGAAGCTTTCGCTCTGGCTCAGCACTTTCAGATGGTTTATACCCCCGTCAACGGGAGTTGGCTTAATATGGTTGAAATTGAACTCTCGGTTATCACTCGCCAAGTTCTTGATCGCCGCATTGATTCCAAAGAGCTTCTTGAGACTGTTGTCCTTGCTCTTGTCAACGAGCGCAATGAACAATCCGCTACCATTCAATGGCAATTTACCCCCGCTCTCGCTCGCCAGAAGTTCCAGCGTTTCTATCCTGTTTTGGATACCGATTCTGATGACCAACCTGTATCATAACTTATCTGACAAAACACTACTCTGGCTTGACGCGCGTTGTCTGGGAACTCAATCCGGCAGAGGAAGGGGATGGTACGCTGCTCGTTACAGGCAGTCACAAGGCAGTTTATCCTGCTTCTGAAGGTTTGCAAGAGCCCAACTCTCCCATCTGGGATTCGTACACGTGTCCTGCTGGGTCACTCCTCTTTTTCACAGAAGCCCTAACACATAGCGGCCGCCCTTGGACCAATACAAAACGAGATCGAGTCGCAATCTTCAGTTGCTACAATACGGTCAATAGTAAATGGCATAACTGGGATCCGAATCCCGAATCTACTGGCGTCCATGCCACCGATGCGCCAGACTCTCTTCCGCGGGGTACACACAGCGAACAATCTGGTTGGTGGATATAATTATGGACAAAATGTGGGCGCAAGATAAACTCGTGGGCATTGTTTAGTAAAACGGCTGCTTTTGACACGAATTGGAGAAAGCACTACAATATCACAGTCCCCGAACCGAGAAGACGAACTCCTCAAAACATGTTTGGTTCATTGTACCTATTTGGCCACACAGCATGAATGATTAAAGACAGAAGCTCATCTCCCAAATATGTGCAGACAACGACGCATCGTCAGTCAAAAGAAAACTGAGTGATGCACATTTGTGGTAGGTGAGCCAAGATAGATTGTACTCATTGCCCCTGATTTGTCAATGAACGAGCTTGCCTTTTAGTCAATAGAGATTATAAGGGTTCAGAAGATGGGACACGGATGAACACAGATTTCACGGATTGACTCTGGGATAATCCGTGTTCATCCTGAAAATCCGTGTCCTCTTTTTCAATCCCTATCATGTCTAATACAAGCATCAACAGATATCCACTTAAGGAGGAACAGACACCATGCAAACAAAACGTTTAAGTCGCCGCGGATTTCTTCAACTTTCTGCAAGTGCAGCAGCAGGGACAATGCTACTTGCGGCATGTCCTGCGGCAGCACCATCTCCCGGTAGTGATGGGGGAGCGGATCAAGAAGTGATCACGCTCTTGATCGACGCCGGCGGCGGCACGCCCAGTGCAGATGATGTGGCAGAGGATGAAAAACGGGTTGGTTTCCAGGAAGCAGCGGAAGCTTATATGGAATTGCATCCAAATATCAAAATTGAGTGGTATCATTTGCCCCCAGGAAGCAATCGATCGGAATGGCTACAGGCACGCATGACGGCCAAAGATAGTCCTGATACCTTCTGGTACAATGCAGATGCACTCTGGCCGCATATCCACAAGGGTTGGGCGCTCGATCTCTCTGAATTTGTGATTTTGGAGAATCCATACATGGAAGGCAAGGAACCTTGGGTGGATTACATTGATGAGGTTGGGCGCTTGTCGCAGATTGGTCCAGATGGCAAAATCTATGGCGTGAATCTAGATGGTGCCGGTGTTTTGATTCTTGTCAACAAGGACGCCATGGCCGAAGCTGGTGTTGAACAAGATCCAAAGACATGGGGTGAATTCATGAATGCCTGGCAGGCGCTCCAGGAGATCGATTATATCCCCTTTGGCGGCGATATGAGTCAACAATGTTGCTATGCACACTGGACCCACGGCCATGTCTTTAACCAACTCGCTTGGGACGTGATCATGGACTTTGATGAGACCAATGATGCTTTTATCACGGCCAAAGAGTTGGTCCAGCACACACAAAGGGGCGACTGGCCACTCTGGGATCACTTTGTCGGGATGGCCCATTTCTTCAAAGAGCAGGCACCTTTCCTCCCGAATGGTTATCAAGGGCAGGTCGAGTATCGGCAGCTCTTCCGCCAGAATAAGCTGGGGATGTATATGGAAGGGAATTGGACAATTGCTGGTTTGAAGAAAGACCCACCGCCATTCGAATTCGATTGGCTCACCTATCCGATCATTACCAAAGATATCTGGCCGGATGCGCCCGAAAAGCATATCCGTCTCCAAGGACCGTGGGGCGGTTTACAGTTCCACATCCCTGGATATTTGGCTGAAGAAGCACCGGAAAAGATTCCACACATCATCGACTTCCTGATGTTTGTGACGCAACCGGAATATGTGAGCGCATCTTGTGCAGAACGGGGCACAATCCCCATGGTGCGTGGTTCAACAACTATTCCTGAAATGCAGCCTTTCCTTGAGCCGTTCGAGCGGGCTGTCGCCTATCAAAGTTGGGCCAGTCTCTCTGGATCCGCCTACGAACGAGAGCGGGCTTTGTTGGCTGAATATATGCCCGGCGGCATGTCGGACGATGCACTTGTTGCCCAGGCGCAAGAGATTTGGGACGATGAGGTGAGTAAGTCGTTGGAGAACAATCCGGATTGGCAAATTTAGGGAGCGTGTTGCGTTGAAGAATACTTTACGCGAGATGCGTAGGCGTTGGTACTGTTACGCGATGATGTCGGGTACGATTATCCTACTCATCACCTTTGCCTATTATCCTGCTTTTTCAGCTTTCTATCATAGCTTCACGTTGTGGGATGGCTATCGCCCCGCTCGATGGGCGGGGGTTCAAAATTATGCGGAAGTTCTTTCAAGGCCCATCTACTGGACGGCGTTTCAGAATATGATTCTGCTCAGCATCTGGATGGTGGTCCGCGCGGCGACCTTTCCGTTGCTGGCTGCGGCGCTCATCTATCGATTGCGTAGCGAACGTTGGGCTTACTTCTTCCGCCTCCTTTTTGTCTTGCCACTCGTTGTTCCGTCTGTTGTTGCCATCTTGATCTGGCGCCAACCCTATGAGCCAAATTTCGGGTTGTTCAATGAGATTTTGGGACTGATGGGCATGGAGCCTCTTGGTTGGCTCAATGACCCCTCAACGGCCCTTGCCTCGCTGATGTTTGTTGGCTTTCCCTGGATCGATGGGGTTGGTATGTTGATCTATCTCGCGGGGTTGTTGGCCATTCCGAATTCAGTTGAATATGAGGCGGTGTAGAACCTATCCGAAAAGTGGTTGTGAGTCGATCAGCTTCTCGAGTGAGAATAAATCGTCACAGAACTTTTCGGATAAGCACTTAGAGGAAAAGGGGAAATGAATGAGTTCTAGCAGTCTCGCAAAGAGTATTCAACCGGAATCAACCAAAACGGGTCAGACGCAGAGCCGATTTCAGCTATCCTCAGATATGCAGATTGGCATCGTGCTGACTGTCTTAGGGTTTTTGACATTTGTTCCGGTGATTATGTTACTCGATAGTTGTGAAATGAATATTTTCCAAATTTGACAAAAGAGACAAAAGTCATCTCAATAGATTGCATCAAGAAAAAAGTGCGAAAAAGGAGCCATCAAGATGCAATTGCCGATAGTGAATGTAGCGCCACTGGTCAGGGAGCATAGCGAAACCTTTCGTTCAGTATTTGCCAATCGTAAACAGTTTCGCCACTTTGAAAACTATCTGACGGGTCTGATGGTCTTGGACAACAAAAGCATGGCAAATATTGCCCGCTGCATTCTAGATAGTGCAGATAAGACGAATATATCACGGTATTTGAGTGAAGCTCCTTGGCGAGCCGAAAAACTCAATGATGAGCGTATAGGTTACATGAAGTCAGAGACAGCACAATACCAACGTTCAGAGTCAGAATCGGTATTAGCGATTGACGATACACTATGTGAACACGTGGGAAGTCTGTTCGAGTATATCGATACACACTACAATCATAGCAATGGTCAGCATCCACTGGCTCATAACTTAGTCACAAGTCACTATGTCAGTGGCGCTGTTCGTTTTCCGGTCGATGCAAGTATCTACCGACGGTACGAAGAGTTTACCGACTGGGAAGCATTTGTGGAAAACCATTTCCCAGTGACTGAGATTCCCAAGAAAAAAGAAAGAACGAACCGCTTTTCATAAACGAGTGGATAGCCACCTATTAACTGACCCCGCCTTTCGAGGGCTAGACGAAGCGTTTAAGACCAAGATAACCATTGCCAGTGAACTGGTTGAAAAAGCTGTTGAACGAACCCTTATCTTTGGTTGGGCTCTCTTCGATGGTTGGTATCTCGCTCCAGATCTTCTAGCTGTACTCGATCGTCTGAATAAAGATTGGATCAGCATCTTGAAGTGCAATCGCAATCTGGAGACAAATAGCTTTCGTTTGCGAGATGAAGACGGTCAGCCGATAACTTTCGAGGGGCCACATATTAAAGTCAAAGAGTTGGTCCCCTACATCCCCCCAGAATGCCTACAAACCTGTCACCATTGATGGTCGTACTTACTATACCTTTACCATGACTGTGCGTATCCCTTCTATCGGCAAGGTACGCATCGTGATTAGTTTTGATAATCCTGAATTGCAAGGCAATTAGGCCGTTTTAGTGACCAATCGCACTGATTGTAATGCCAAACGCATTCTCTCGATTTACCTGCTTCGTTGGCCTATCGAGACGGTTTATCAGGATGGTAAACAACTGCTTGGCCTTGATGAATATTGCATGCGAACTGCCCACGCCTTTCAAAAACATTGGTCTCTGGTCTTCGTGGCTTATTCTCTCTTGCACCTTGATTGTTTGGGACCATCATTGGCTAAAACTCAATTCTCGCCCAGCAAATCCCTTGGTGAGGCTACTCGGCAGCAAGCTCAGTCACTAATTCAAGATCTCATCTTGACTGCACATCATGCCTTGAATGACGGACAGGAGATTGCAGAGGTCTTCGCTACCCTTTTCGCCAAACAGCAGGCCTGCTCTGCTTAATTTTGACTTTGTCAAATCCGGCACCTGCTCAAAATACAACTATCGAGTATGTTATTGGAGCTTTCATTCAAAACCGAACAGCAGATGGCTGATTACATGTGGCTCCCCACCTATCCCCTACGCCTTTATAACTACGTTCGGGCGGGGCGAATCATGGGCCCCTATATGCTAAACAGTCTAAATTTCGTGTTGGGGACGGTTGCCGTGAGCATTGTTTGTAGCGTCTTTTCCGCTTATGCGCTTGCCCGGTACAAATTTCCGGGCAAAGAGTTCCTCTATCTCGCCATCTTGGGATTAATGATGATCCCAGGAATTCTTACGCTTCTCACACGCTTTGCCTTGATTGTTCAAATGGGGATCAACAACACCCTTTGGGGAATCTGGCTTCCAATGGCCGCTGGTGCCCAACCCTTTCAGATTATTGTATTGCGCAGTTTTTTTGCATCGTTGCCAGAGGAGCTATTTGAAGCAGGGCGCTTGGATGGTGCCAGCGAGGTTAGAATGTTGCGTTCGATCGCTCTCCCCTTGGCCATGCCTATCTTGACAACGCTGGTGATCTTACAATGTTTGGGCGTTTGGAATGAGTTCGTCTGGCCCATTATGGTCCTCTCAGATCCAGATCGTTACCCAGCGATCCTCGGAATTTTGCGCCTGCGCGATGTAGTCTACGGAGCAAATGATCCAGGTGCAGAGTATGCTGGCTATGTGATTGCCGGCCTACCGCTGTTCGTCCTGTTTGCAGTTAGCAGCAGAGCATTTATTCGGGGATTAACAGCCGGGGCTATCAAAATGTAATTTACGACGTTAGATACTTCGGTATTGCTCAGCACAAGTTTACGATTTGCGAAGGGGCTTGAAGCTTTTCCTCTCCACAAGAAATGGCAGGGGTTCATGATCTAAGGGATTCATGTAAGTCACTTTGCAGCCTTGCAACCCTGCAACTTTGAACCACAGGAGAAACCAATATGACACAACAAATGTCTCGTCGTACATTTTTGACATTAACAGCTGGCGTGCTCGGAGCAACGGCACTTGCAGCCTGTGAAGCTGCGCCGCAAGCCAGCGGTGGCGGCGGTGCTGCACAAGAGGCAGTTGAATTGCGACTCACGTTTTGGGGTGATTTAGCCGATATGCCTACATGGAATTGGGGGCTGGAGGAATTTGCGAATCAGCAGCCCGAAATTGGTATTCAATGGGAAAACACACCCTGGGGTGAATATTGGACCAAACTCCAGACCGAAATGGCGGGCGGCACCTCGCCCGACATCGTGGGCATGGTCTCCATGTTCTCGCAACAATATATCCGCCAAGGAACTTTGCTGGGATTAAACGATTTTATCGATCGTGAAGCAGAGGAGGTTGATGTAGATGACTTCTGGCCCGGCATTATGTTGGCCTATCGCTGGGAGGGTGAGACCTACGCATTCCCTTACGATCTATCTACAATTTTGTTGATGTATAATAAAAATCTCTTTGATGAGGCAGGGGTTCCTTATCCCACTGGACCATGGAGTTGGGATGAGTTTTTAGATGCCTGCATGAAGCTGACCAAGGACGCAGACGGCGACGGCAAGGTCGACCAATGGGGCTGGATCCTACCGGGATTGGCTGGCTGGACGGTGGATGTCCCGTTGACCACAAACAAGGCCCGCTTTATTTCAGAGGATGGTTTGAGTTGTGAGATTGGGACCGAAGAGGCCATCGAGACGATTCAGTGGTTGGCTGACTTGCGCAATGTGCATGGCGTCGTGCCAACACCAGGCGAGATTGGTGATGTACCACTCTTCGAGACGGGGCGCTCGGCGATGACATGGGGCAACCCTGAATTTGTACAGGTCCTCACATCGCGCATTGGTCCACCACGTGATAATGAAAACTTCCTTTGGGATGTGGCGCTCTTCCCAGAAAAGCAGCAGTCTGGAAACTCAGTTCAGGGTGGGAGCTTTGCCATTGGCCATACAACAGAGCATATTGAAGAAGCTTGGACCTTCGTGAAGTTCTATACCAGTGCACCGATCCTGCGCGAGATGGTCGGCGTCCCCAGTCGCGGCATTCCTGGGCGCGCATCAATTGCTGATTCACTTGTTACCGATGAAAATCCAGAGCATCAGCAATTCTTCCTGGATGTGATGGATGGCAACACGACATCGACCTTTATTCCAGCTTTCCAACAGGCAACGGCGGTTCTCAGCAAGCACACGGATCCGGTCTATCTGGGCGAAACATCGGCTGCCGAAGCATGTCCGCTGGTCGTAGAAGAATTGGATCCAATTTTGCAAGAAACAGCATAGTATTTACGACTTTTGTGTGCAAAGTAGTCGTTTTGACCTTTGCGATTTACGAATCGCTTAAGTGAACTCGGACAAGAAATTAAAAAGTAGGACACGGATTGACGCGGATTAAATCCTGAAAATCTTAGAAATCCGTGTCCAAGTACCTTCTTGGGTTCACTTAAGCATTTGGGCTCAACAGGATCTCAGGGGGTTGACAACGCCGAATGAATTCGACGTCTGCTAACCCAAACCTGCTTATGCACATTAAGAAAATAGTCCGGCAAAAAAGTCCAGCCAGCACGCCTCGTGCGAGTGGCGTCCCTTCAAGACCCGCACGGGGCGTGCTCGCTGAACGATTACCGAACTTAATTTTGAATCTTCATAAGCAGGTTTCCCTTGCCAGACACCGATTTGAATCGGCGGCGTTCTTGTTAACCTCTTGAGATCCGAAAGAGTCAGTATTTTTCCCAATGCTCTCATAAACCGTAAATCCTAAATCGTAAATCTTTCTACTATGGCAACTTCAATACAATCGATTACTCCCCAAAAACCAAATGGCAAGTTTTTTGGCTCGAGGGCCAAGCGGAACGAACTCGTCGCAGCGTTTCTCTTTCTGCTACCAAACGTGATCGGTTTTATCGTGTTTATGGCTGGTCCCGTATTGGCCGCGTTAGGGATTTCGTTGCTGCAGTGGAACCTGCTCAACCCGCCAAAGTGGTTGGGATTTCAAAATTATGTTGATCTGGTCACGGACGATGATTTTTGGATGAGCTTGCGTGCGACGGCTTACTATATGCTCGGAAGCGTACCATTAGGGATTGCACTTTCGCTTGGGCTGGCGGTTGCACTCAACCAGAAAATTCGAGGGATGAGCTTCTATCGAACGATCTACTTTATCCCTGTCGTCTCATCCATGATCGCTGTTGCCCTGATGTGGCGTTGGATGTACAACCCAACATCTGGCATTCTGAATTATATGCTCAATGAACTATTTGAGTTTTTACGTTTGCCTTTGACTGCACCGGATTGGCTCCAAAGTCGCACGTGGGCCATGCCCGCTATCATCTTCATGAGCGTCTGGAAAGGGTTGGGGTATAACATGGTGCTTTTCTTGGCAGGACTCCAAGGGATACCAAGTCACCTCTACGAAGCAGCCGAGATTGACGGTGCAACCAGTTGGCACAAATTCCGCAATGTCACACTTCCTTTGCTCACGCCGACTACCTTCTTTGTGCTCATTATGTCCATCATTGGATCGTTCCAGGTCTTTGAACAAGCTTACATCATGACGCGCGGCGGTCCAGCTCGTTCAACCATTACGACTGTCTATTATATCTACGAAAACGGCTTCGAATGGTACAAAATGGGCTATGCGTCAGCCGTTGCATGGGTACTGTTTGCCCTAATCTTGATCGTTACGTTGGTACAGTGGCTCTATCAAGATCGGTGGGTCTTCTATGAGTGATCTCTGGCTATCCAACCTCCTCACTGAACTCAAGAAGCTTTTCATATGTCACAAAATGTCTTGATACAAGATAGAGCGCAAGCGAGAGCCAGACTACTGCCCCGTCGTCTTCCCTGGCGCGCAATAATGGCGCATTTGCTCTTAGCCATCGGTGCCATCACGATGATTGTGCCTTTTTTGTGGATGCTCTCGACCTCGCTAAAAAATGATCAGCAGGCATATATCTTTCCGCCAATCTGGATCCCGTCTCCGATTATGTGGTCCAATTATATAACGACTTGGCAAGCCTTGCCCTTTGATCTCTTTTTCCTGAACAGCACGATTGTCTCCGTCTTTGTAACATTTGGTCAGCTTGCGACTTGTTCCCTCGGGGCGTTTGCCTTTGCACGGTTACATTTCCCCGCGCGCGACAAGCTCTTCATACTATATCTGGCAACCATGATGATTCCATTCCAGGTCACAATGATACCTGTCTTTATTCTGGTGCGCGAGCTGAAGTGGATCGATAGCTATCAGGGATTAATCATTCCTCTGATTTTCAGTGCGTATGGAACCTTTCTCCTGAGACAGTTCTTCATGAGCATTCCACAGGAATTGGAAGACGCCTCTAAGATTGACGGTTGTGGTTATTTTCGCATCTATTGGAACATAATGCTGCCGCTCTCCAAACCGGCATTGGCCACCCTCGGTATTTTTGTCTTTATGTGGAGTTGGAATAACTTCCTGTGGCCTCTCTTGATTACCAATACGTTGGAGATGAAAACGCTGCCACTTGGTCTGGCTTTCTTTCTTGGACAATATACGATCTACTGGAATCTCCTCATGGTCGGTGCGACCATCACACTGTTGCCTGTGTTGATTGTCTTCTTCTTTGCGGGGTGGTTCAAAATTAGGTTTACACTTTTGATATATAGACAAAAATCTATATGAGACCGTTTTCTCTCTGAGAACCGGCGAAATCAGAGAATATAAACGTTCTTTCTGGGGGTGGTTCATTTTAGGCGGACAATTAGGTTTACATTTTTGCAAAGAGAAAAGATGTTTATATTTTCTACTTTGAGCCATGCTCAGGCAGAAAATGACCTCATATAGATTTTTATCTATGTATCAAAAGTGTAAACCTATCTATCCAGCTAAAATGAACCACCCCTTCTTTGCCCAACGTTATTTTATCGAAGGAATTACACTGACCGGACTAAAGGGGTAAAATGAACTACCGACCATTGGGAAAAACTGGGCTACAAGTCAGCGAGTTGGGCATGGGCGGTCTTTTTGTTGCCTCCTTTGCCACAGCGAAGGATGAAGCACGACGAGCTGTGCAGCGGGCATTCGAACTGGGTGTGAATTATGTCGATACTGCCCCAGGCTACATGGACAGCGAGGAAGTGTTGGGCTACGCACTGGATGGTGTTACTCAGCCCTACATTCTTTCAACAAAATTGGGGGGACGTCCTCAGCCATTTAATCCGCAGGATAAAGACGCATTGCGTGACTCGTTGGAAGAAAGTTTACGGCTTCTGAAGCGCGACGTCATTGACATCTTGATGATCCATGAACCAGACCGACCTGGTCAATATGATTGGTTCACTGATCATGAGCGTTATCATGGGCCCGTCTGTGAATTATTGAAGGAGCTAAAATCGGAGGGGTTAATTCGCTTCACGGGGCTGGGTGGCACAACCGCTTATGAATTGCCCCACATTATCAATACGGGCCAATATGACGTCGTGTTGACAGCATTTAACTACAGCTTGCTCTGGCAGGAAGCATTATTGGATGTGTTGCCCGCTGCCACCAAACTGGGCATGGGGATCATCGTTGGCTCTCCATTACAGCAAGGAGCGCTGGCCAAACGATATGACGATGAAGTGAATCATGGTGCGCGCTGGCTTTCGTCGCCGCGGCGTGCACAATACAAACGACTCTATGCGCTCTTAGACGATCTCGATATGCCCCTGGCAGAGTTGGCGATTCGTTTCGTCATCTCCAATCCCAATATTTCTACGACGTTGATGGGGGCACGTTCAGTTGCTGAAGTGGAGGCCAATGTCGCAGCGGTTGAGGCTGGTCCACTACCCGCCGATCTTCTGAATGACGTGCAGAAGATTGCTGACATGGTGCCTTTTCGGCCCTTCGAGGAACCCTTTAGATTGCCATTTGGCAAAGCCGAACGCAAGGGACCTGGTTGAGCAAATTGGCGTGATCAGTAGAATAGTGCCAAAAAAAGAGACAGTGTGTCCCAAAATGTGTAAATGGAGACCGCTTAATCAGAGAGCCCGCTCCTCTTACACACTTTATGGTACACACCCCAAAAAGATAGGAAAGGCTCATTTGATAAAATTGTGTAAGTCAATCATCTCCACAACTCTCCTATCGTTTATTCTCTATACAACCGGATGTCAAGCCGTCTCTCTCTTCTTGGAAGATTCCATCGAAACCACTGCCCAGTTCCCGCTAATTGTCACTCAAATATCCCTCATCGAGCCAGATGAACCCTGCACAGATCGATTTATCTCCCATCCATTGGATCACGTCACTCAAATTCAGGGTGAGGTCGTCCGTACTTTTGATAGCAATGGTTCGGGATTAGGGATCAACGACCTGGACAACGATGGGGATCTGGATCTTGTCTTGGCCAACCTGGCTGGGCCGAACGCTATCTTCTGGAATGAAGGGAACCTCAATTTTCAAAAAGAGGAGTTTCCACATGGTCAGAGCCGGGGTGTGAATATTGTTGACATTGATGGAGATGGCTGGCAAGATATTGTCTTTGCTCATCGGCACCTGCGTCCTTTCGTCTGGCTCAACAATGGCAATGATCTGAGCCAGAGTGACGGGCTTAGTGAGCTGCGAACCAGCGAAAAACATCACTTTCGGCGGTTGGATTATTTTAGCGTCAGTCAGCGCGCCTATACAATGTCGTGGGCCGATATGGATCGGGACAATGATTTGGATATTGTTGTTGCGACCTATCAGACGGAACACACGCGGGATGATTATCTGGACTTTGGGAATGGTGGCGTCGTCTATTATGAAAATGTAGGTGAACGTTTTGAACCAACCCATTTGGCATTCTTTTCTCAAGCGTTGGCACTGTTGTTGGTAGATCTAAATGAAGATGGATATCTCGATATCTGGGTGGGACACGATTTTTTGTTGCCCGATCAAGTCTGGCTTTGGCACGAAGATGGTTGGCAGGAGACGCTACCGTTTGATGCTGTTGCCCAAAATACAATGAGTTTTGCGCCTGGGGATATCGATAACGATGGTCGCTTGGAGATATTCTCTGCCGATATGAAACCCTATGCTCTTGATAGTAAAACCATGCAGGCATGGGAGCCATTGATGAAAACAATGGAAGAAGGAAAGGATGCCCAAGTGTTGGCAAATGTCTTGTTGGCTCCTTCAGACAATGGCCTATATCAAGATCAAGCTCCAGTCAAGGGTCTGGATGCAACCGGGTGGAGTTGGTCAAGTCAATTTGGCGATTTAGATAACGATGGCTTTCTGGATTTATATGTGGTAAATGGGATGGGCAGGTTCAGAACAAGGGATGAGTTAGGTTTACAAAATTGAAATGGGCACGTTAAAAAGAGAATAGGTTAAAGAGCCAGTTGCTGTTGAGGCTGAAGAATGGCATCAAGGGCGTCAGCCAAAGAAGGGACATAGGAATCGGTAGCCAGTTCTAAGGGTGAGTGACCGGAGCGTTTGCCACGTGAGAAGGTGCGATGATTCCAAAAGAGCTGTAAAAGAGCGGCCAACCAATCGGGCAAAGAGCGATGGATTGCAAGAAAGGGCCTGAGCCAAGCATGAAAGGATTCAGCTAGAGAAGAAGCCCGATGGAAGCGATCCAGTGCATGCCAGAAGGCAAGAGCCATAGGCTGCAATGAGGGAGGGAAAAGCTGTTCAATGGGAAGTTGATGGTCATGGCGATAAGTCCAGAGGTGTGTGATGAAGGCTTCGTACTCAGGTGAGAGGTTCTGGCGGAGGGGAGCCAGGGATAGTTCCAGGCGACGGAGGGGAGCCAGCAATGTAGGTAGATTCTGCTGCAGTTGGGTGGCAAAGTGTGCAATTTCATCGCGGTTCATCTCCATCATAAGTTGGGTGGCAGCCAGAATGGTTTGTTGCGCGGCATCTGTGTTGACAAGCTGCCCGGTCGGTGAAATCGGCTCCAGTGCCTGACGGACCGTTCGGAGAAGCCATGTCCAGTTCTCGTGCAAGTCAACTGCTGTCAGCACCGTTTGGTCGGCAACCTCGAGAGTCACTGTGCATTTGCGTGGTCGCCCAGGGCGACGTGCAGGAGCAGTCTGCTCGTCCAACTCTTGCCAAGCTACGTCACGGTCGGTCATGGCCTGGTCCATTTCTCTCTCCAGACGTTGGGTGATTTTGGTGCCATTCTGCATTTGGTGAAAGAGGTCATAGGAGTGTGGCGCATTCATCCCCGCTGCCTTGGCTCCTGCCTGAATGCCCAAAGCCCCATCGGTCACCAAGTCATCAAAGGTGATGCCTCGCTCGAGCAATTCGAGAAACTTCAACCCCCCATGTTGTTTCATCTCGGGCATCGGCTGCTGAGATATTCAACAGCGCAAACGATGCTCCGTCCACCACCGTCAGGCACGGTTGGTCGCCACAGAAAATTTCATCCGCTTCCCCCAACACCGGCAGCGTCGGCACCATGCTCTCATTGTACGCCGATGCCAGTTCTCCAACTTCCGCCAGCGTCCCTTGGATGAATCCCACCGACCGCTCCACACCTAGCAGCAACCCCAACCCCCTTTGGATATCTCGTACGCTTCCTCGCAGCATCGGCAACACCGTTATGGTTCGTCGGATGAACGTCTCATCCACTTCGATCACATGGCTTTTCGGCTGCGGTCCTGGACTCACTGGCGACAAGATCGCTTTCAGCGCCGCTTCACCGCTCTCTCTCAACTTATAGAGCCACGTTCGAGACACATTGTACGCCGTTGACAGTTCGCTCACTCTCCCCCACTCTCGATTCGGGTTGAGCATTTCCAACGCAAGATCGATTCGGGTTGACAATGATAGGGGGTCTGTTCGATACTCTGACATTTAGAGGCTCCTTTTTGGCTATTTTGGTCTGAACACCCTTATTTTGCCTGAACAGGAGCCTCTTTCTCTAACCTATTCTCTTGTTAACGTACTCTCTTCTTTGTCAACCTATTTCTGAACCAGCCCAATGGGATGGCGGCAAAAGACATCTTTGGTCATCTACCCGATTATGAATTGGTTGAAGAAAATCAGGTTTTCCGCAATAATGGTCCTGCTCACGTTAGCCAGAGACAGTTTATACCAATGCCTGAATGGGAATTGAATTCTCTTGCCGGGGGTCGTGGAATGGGGATGGCAGATTTGGACAATGATGGGGATCTGGATGTTGTTGTCAATAATCTTTTGTCTCCTACCCAAGTTTTCGAGAATCAACTCTGTGGTGGAGATGCCTTGGAGGTTGATCTATTTTGGCCAGGAACCAAAAATAGCCGAGCGCTCGGAGGAACATTAATGTTGCATACAACCACAGGGCTTTATCGCCGTGATGTGAGGGCCGCAAGTGGCTACCTCTCTGGTCAACCAGCGCGTGTCCATTTTGGTCTGCCGTTCAACAGCGAGATTCAGGCCTTGTCACTCGTTTGGCCAGATGGTGAGACGAGCCAAATTTTTGGTCTGCAATCAGGGACCCGTATCTCTGTCTATCGTATGAAGAATTAGTACATAGACGCGACACTATTTAAATTTCAATGAAATTACGCAAAACAACAAGCCACGTACTTTTCAGGTTTCGCTGGACTCTCTTTCTTGGGTTCGGATTACTCGCTATTGTCCTGCCTGTTTTGGCGGCGCCTGGTGATCTGGATCCGACTTTTAGTGATGATGGTATATTGTCTCAAGGTCTTGGTCCAAATAGTGACGAGTCTGGAGAAGCGGTTGCAATTGATACCACTGGTAAAATCATCGTTGCTGGACTCAGGACGACAACAGACGGTGATGACTTTGCGGCAATCCGCCTGAATCAAGACGGCACACTAGACGCTTCATTTGGCGTGGGTGGCGGGATAAGCAGCGACTTGGGCAACAATCGTCGAGATGTTGGCGAAGCCGCGGCGCTTGACGAAAATGGACGACTCGTGATCGCAGGGCTGAGCAACCTGAATGGCAGCAACGACTTTGCTGTTGTGCGGTATCAAAACAACGGAACTTTGGACACCTCATTTGGTGAAAATGGTTTTGCGATCACCGATTTGGGCCAGAAGAGCAGGGATGATGGTAAGGCTGTCGTGATTGCTCCGAATGGAAATATCATTGTGGTTGGTCGGAGCAATGCAAATGGGAACAATGACTTTGCAATCGTACGCTACAGTCGTGATGGAACACTTGATTCAACGTTCGACAGTGATGGAACAGCCATACTCGATATCGCCGCTGGCAGCAATGATAATGGGAAAGCGGTAACGGTCGATGAAGCTGGCAAGATCATTGTGGCTGGTAGCAGCGATGAAGATTTTGCCTTGATTCGCCTAAACCCAGACGGGTCGCTTGACAGTTCGTTTGGCAATGGTGGCATTGTTACGACAGATTTTGGCGGTGGAAGCCAGGATGTGGCAGAAAGCATCGCCATCGATGCGGGTGGAAAGCTTGTTGTTGTTGGAGTGAGCGACAGAGATGGCTCGGATGATTTTGCGCTGGCCCGCTATAATACAAACGGCTCACTCGATGATGCATTTGGGACAAAAGGTCTTGTTGTCACAAGCTTAGGCAACAATAGCAAGGAATCTGCCAGAGCTCTCACCATTGACTCACGGAGTAAAATTATCGTTGCAGGTGTGACAAATCGAGCCAGGAGCGATGACTTTGCGCTGGCTCGCTACAATGCAGATGGTTCGCTGGATCCTTCATTTCATGGCGATGGCATCACCATCACCGATATCAACAACGCAAGCAATGATACAGCCAAGGCTATCGCCCTGGACGCAAATGGAAATATCGTTGTCGCTGGGTTCAGTCGTGCCGGCGGAAACGACGATTTTGCCGTTGTACGCTATGAAGGAAGCAGCCCAGCCACAACGCCCACAGTGCCTGCAACTACTGTCACACCAACAGTTGAACCCAAGCAGAGTGCGACACCGACGCAAACCGAGGTACCAGAATCTTCACCAACACCAACGATGACTGGTTCACCCACTGCAACGACAGAATCTGGCGGAACCATCATCATACCAGAACCTACTCCAACGTTACCATCTAGCGATCGTACCATTGTGACTGGACCAGATATTGACAAGACAACTGTCTACACAGATGCGGATGATAAGCAAGTGATCATTACGATACCGAAGGGGGCAGTCGATCAGCCGACCACACTTCTATTCAAGAGAGTCGATACAGTATCCACTGGCGATGATCTGTTTGAATTTGCCGGACGTGCCTTCACATTGACTGCTTATCAAGAAAATGTCTCGGTGCCAAATTTTACATTTCAGCAGCCCATTACCATCATTGTCGAATATGACCATGGTGACGTCGCAACGATTGATGAAACGCAATTGTCGCTCTACTTTTACGATACAGAAGGAAACAGATGGTCCAATTCAGATATCACTTTGCTCGAACGTGATACAAATGCAAACCGTTTAACTGTTCAACTGACTCACCTAACCGAATTTGCTCTCGGGGTACGGCTGAATCGAGTGCTGTTGCCTGCCGTCTTGCGTTGAAGACCGGTATTGGGTCCTGGGGTCAGGGCTACACGTCCGGGGGATATACCACCATGTCACGCAAAACCGATTATCCGTAGTCCATCTCCAACAATACGTTTTACTCGCTGACCATGAACGACAAACCCAACATTCTCTTCATGATGACGGATCATCAACGCGCCGATAGTCTAGGCATGATTCAGGCAGGTGTGGAGGTGACGCCAAATCTCAATCGATTGGCCGAGCAGAGCACCGTCTTCACGCGTGCCTACAATACCTGTCCGCTTTGCGTACCGGCGCGTACGGCGCTCGCAACTGGAAAATATCCCACACACAATGGTGTGGTTTTTAATGATTGGCGGGGCCAACGTGCAGGAGATCATAAACCCATCCATCAATATCTCGCTGAAGCGGGATATCACGTTGCTCACATTGGTATCGATCATATCCGAGTCAATCCAGGGATTCGGGAGCGCGTTCCCTTTGTTCAATGGGTTGATAATGTTCGTTACGCGGACTATTTGTCAAATCAAGGGATTGACGATACCCCGGCGGAAGGAGTGGCGGCTTTTAAACGCGAAGTCTTCGAGAATCAGAATGGTCAACAAGTCTCAATGCACTACTCGAATACGTATGTGTCGACTTGGCCACACTCTGCTGAACATTTCAAGGACAGTTACTTCTGTCAACAAGCGATAGAATTTCTGAATCGAACACAAGATAGACCATTTGCACTCTTCCTCTATTTATGGGCACCTCATCCACCGCTACGGGTGCCCGAACCTTATGCATCCTTATTTGACCCAACACGGGTGGAATTACCACGCAATGTGGGGCAGGCGAGCAAGGGTGAACCGGCAAACAGACGTCGCGGAATTGCCGCTCAGCTCGCAGAGGGTCTTTCGCTAGAGGAATGGCGCACAGTTTGGGCCGCTCATTTGGGGCTGGTCAATTTGGTCGATGCAGGAATTGGGGAAATTTTGGCTACGTTAGATAGCATTGGGCAGGCAGATACGACAATAGTTCTCTTTGCCTCCGACCACGGCGATCACTTGGGGCAACATAATATGTATCAGAAGATGGAAATGTACGAACAGGCGATCCGGGTGCCGTTCCTGATACGTGTTCCTGGGGTCAACCACCAAGTCTTTGATCATCCTGTCTCGCACTTGGACATTATGCCAACGCTTCTGGAGTGTGCAGACATTGAGCTACCCGATGATCTGGATGGAGATTCACTCTGGCCATCAATTCGATCAGGTACACCGCCCACAGACAAAGCGCTCTTTTGTCAATATTCTGGCAATCCCACCATCGGCGATATTCGACGCGCAGTGATTACACGTCGATACAAAGATATATACGATCCAGAGGATGAACCTGAGCTATACGATCTTGAACATGATCCATTGGAGATGCAAAACCTGGCATCGAGTTACGACTACAAGGAAATTGTTGCAGAAATGGAGCAGCTGCGAAAAACATGGGGAGCCAAACACAATGACTGGGTTTGAGGGCTTGGTGCTTATCCGACAAGAAGATGATCGGGCTCACAACCACTGTTCGGATAGATCCTCAAGCACGGTTTCTTTGTTGTTGAACGCAAAAAACGCCCGTTTATCTAATACGAGCGCTGATCGCAATATATGTAATCCTAACAATATTCCACTGATATTGAAAGTCGTCGCTTATTTTTGACGTGCTTTATATCGTGGGTTGCTCTTGCAAATCACGTAAACTCTCCCTTTGCGTCGCACGACTTTGCAATCGGGATGTCGTTTTTTTAGCGTTTTGAGCGATGCACTTACTTTCATCTCTGCCCTCATCTGCTATGCATTCGAAATTCAATCACCCATCAAGAGATTCTTCGTTTCATTCGAGAATGACATCGATGAGTCAATGTACTTACCAACTGGACTTGACAACGCCCGGAATGTTACCGCGGAGTGCTTCTTCGCGAAACGCAATACGTGATAGGCCAAAACGTCGTATATAGGAACGTGAACGGCCTGTCAGACGACAGCGATTCTTTAATCGCGTTGGGTTCGCATTGCGCGGTAATCTAGACAACGCCAAGCGATCACCAGATTCCAATAATTGCCGACGCTGCTCAGCGTACTTTTCAACCATGCGCTCGCGCTTTCTCTGACGAGCAATCTGACTCTTCTTTGCCATAAAAAAATCGGTTCCTTCTCACTCATATATTATTACGGACTATATCCTTATTATTGTATACCATCTCTGCCTGAATCGTCAATTTTGTATTGTCTTTGAGATTGACTTCATCGCAGCAAGTCTTGCCGAGACCATGGCGGTCGCTAAGCGGCTGTAACGAAGCAGAGAATGATGGGCTTGACGCGATTGCAGCCTTGAAAACACGCCTCTACAGTGAAACGTTTCCTTTGTCAACGGATGAGTGCAGATTCATCACGATCTTATGGTATCATAGGAATCTGTCTGAATCTTCGTCAGCAAATCATACATTCATCACAACGGTAGGGTAGAGGAACGAGCGTGAGTGACACTGATACACAAACGAATAGTCCAAATAAGAGCAAGAACACTACAGTAAACAATGGGTCCACAAGCAAGACACGTTATCAAAATATCAATGATGACAATTTACGATTTGAAATAACTGGGGTCCCGCCGCGACTCTTTTCGGACATTTACTACTATTTACTCGCGGCAAGTTGGTCACAACTGCTTGTCATTGCTTTTGTCTCTTATATCGTTATCAATATTCTCTTTGCGCTGCTTTTCTGGCTAGATACAGACGGCATCACAGGCGCAGAACCAGGCGCACTGGGAGATGCTCTTTTTTTTAGTGTGCAAACATTTTCGACCATTGGATATGGTGCAATGAGTCCGGCTTCGCTCTATACGCATACTCTTGTCACAATTGAATCTTTTCTCGGTTTGATCTGTGTAGCAATGGTGACAGGTATAATCTTTGCGAAATTTTCGCGCCCGTCTGCCAGAATTGCCTATAGTCAAAAAATGATTGTCAATAGTTACAATGGTATTCCCACTTTGCAATTTCGTATTGCCAATGAACGGCGCAATCAGATCATCAACGCCCGCATCAGCGTCAGTGTTCTAGTTGATGAAGTGACTGCTGAAGGTAAGACAATGCGTCGTTTTTACCCACTCAAACTTGAACGAGCAGATTCGCCGCTCTTTGCCATCTCATGGCAAGTCATCCACCCGCTCGATGAGACGAGTCCATTATGCAATATCACGCCGGACACGATCCATGATCACATGAATTTGATCGTCAGCTCGTTTGAAGGGCTAGACGCAACGTTTCTTCAAACTGTGCAAGCACGGCATTTTTACCGACCCGCAGACATTGAATTCAATGCTCACTTCGTCGATATGATTGAGCACAAAGAGAACGGGATGTTAGTTATTCACCATGAAAATCTGAGTGAGGTTGAAGGATACGATTAAGGGCGAAGACTGATATTGAATTCCAATTTCTAAAGAAAGGCAACCAAATGATTCTTGATAATATGTCCCCCAAATTAGCAATCGATGGTGGAATTCCAGCGGTTTCTGCACCGAGCGGACCGATCTTTCCTGGCAGTATGTTGATTGATGAGGAAGAAGAGGCGGAGGTCTTACAAGTGCTGCGGAGCCGTCAACTCTACCGCTATCATGGACCAGATGAGGAGCCATCACAGGCCGACCAATTGGAGAATCGGTTTGCCACGCACATGAATGTGAATCATACACTCGCCGTGAATTCAGGAACGGCAGCTCTGATCTGTGGGTTGCAAGGCGTCGGGATTGGTCCAGGGGACGAAGTGATTGTGCCTGCCTTTACATGGATGGCAACGGCAACGGCTGTCATGCTGCTAGGTGGTATCCCGGTAGTGGCCGAGGTTGATGAGTCTTTGACCCTTGATCCGCGAGATGTTGAAGACAAGATCACACCCTATACCAAAGCCATTATCGTCGTCCATATGCGTGGTGTTCCAGGGCACATGAAGGAATTGCGCGCGTTGGCGACAAAACACAATCTTGCATTTGTCGAAGATTGTGCACAGGCGATTGGAGGAAGTTATAGCGAAAGGCGGTTGGGCTCAATAGGCGATGTCGGTTGCTTTAGTCTTCAGCTGAGCAAGATTATTACGTCTGGCGAAGGTGGAATGCTCATTAGCAACGATGAAACAATTTGGAAACGCGCAGTCATGTTTCACGATGTACCCGGTGCAGAACGAGTCAACCTTGCCCCTGAAGAGACAATTTGGGGCATCAATTTTCGAATGTCGGAATTGTCAGCAGCCGTGGCGCTTGTCCAATTAACACGGTTGGATGGTCTGCTTGATCAACTGCGAATGCAAAAGAGCATGCTCAAAAGTGGGCTGAAAGACATTGCCAATCGGAAAGGCATCACCTTCCGTGATCTACCCGACAAAGATGGCGACACGGCAACTACACTCACATGGTTTGTTGAAACGCCAGAGAGGGCTCAACGCGTTACCGAAGCGTTGCAAGCCGAAAATATCAATGCACGCGTTCTCTATCATCCTGACATATCAGATCAGCACGTTTATGCTCATTGGTCAGGTTTATTAAACAAACAGAGTTGGACAGCAGAAGGTGGTCCCTGGCGTTGGGCAAAACGGGAAATTGAGTATACACCCGATATGTGTCCAAGATCCTTGGATCTCTTAGGCCGCTCAATCACAATCAACGTCAATCCTTTTATGGAAAATACGGAAATGGAAGAAACCGTGGACGGTATCGAACGCGTATTGGAGGTACTTACATAACCATCAACTTAGAGCGTGTTTAAATGTGCCAAAACGTGTCATTCTGAGTGGAGGAACGGAGCGAAGAATCTTCTTTTTGCACTTGGAACGGTGGATTCTTCGTTCCAAAACCTCCTCAGAATGACTTTTAAAACACGCTCTTAATCGGTCACGACACGACAAAGGGGGAGGTGTTCTACAGTGAGTGAATGCAGCGATTCTCTGACTGAGCAGTGTTCATTTACACACTTTGTGGTACACACTCCGACAAAAAGTTGTACTGGACAAGTGATGTGGTGGGGTAGCGGGGCGAGTAATTGGCAACGCGCCCCAAGCTATCCACCACATTGTTCCGTTTCGATCAACTCACACGCGTAGACCCATGAATTTTTACAGCCTGTCCAAATTCGTTCTTTTTTGGCAATGGAGAGAGGGATATTTAAGGCGTCATTAAGAAAACTGTCAGTAAATTGTTATACTTTTTTTTAGATGCGTCAAGATTACACGTAAAAAGTATGATAAAGTAGCCCAAGCTGCTACTTACATTAAGGCCATCGTAAACTCAACTGCTTATCAAGGATCAGTAGATCCAAATTTCAGGTTTTGAGAGAGAATTCTGGCTAAACAGTTGACATAAATACAAATTTGCCGGTCGATATCTAGTTTTTGCGTTAGATTTGGGCGATTTTCAGATATGAAATAGGTTGTTTTCTGTAACCGAAATCTGAATAAATGACTCCAAAATCCCTGCAATCTCGACTGAAAATAGCCAAAAACGCCAAATTTGGATCTACTGAGGATGGAGAATTATGAAACTTTGGCCATTCAACAACAATCGTTCTACAAAAAAACAGCGCATCGAACAATTAACAAGACAGCTTCTAACTCAGGCCGCACAACAAATAGAAGCGGGTGTCCCTAGACAAGCAATTTGCGATTCGATGTTGGATCCAAATCGGGCGTTTTCGTCTCCAGAAGAGATGTATGCTTTTACCGATGTCGGTCAACGGATCTACGTAGCAATGGTTGATCGGAATCAAAAAGCAAATTGTCTGGAAAGCCAAGGCAATTTAGCAGAAGCGATCCGACTATACGAAGAAAGTGTGGCAGATCGTTTCGACGGTTCACTTCCATATAGTCGCTTGCGCAAACTCTATGCTGGAAGCCACGACTTCCAGAACGCTATTCGGATTTGCCAAAGCTATATTAACATGGCGACCAGCAACAAATCCCGTCGAGAATCAAAAGCAAAGCGCATCGAAAAATACGCAAAACTCATCCACAAAATGGAGTTGAAGTTAGAACAAATAAAGCGAGTACAAACTGAACAACCGCAGGCAGAACAAACACAAACAGAACAACTCCAAAAAGAACAAACACAAACAACGCACGCAGATATAGGGCATACGCATCGCCACCCCTTCAATGAAGAACAAACAGAAGAAATCTCGGTGGATACAGAGACACTCCCCACAAGCGATTCTCCTTCTACGCTCCTTGTGCCAGCCCAATTCATTTAGTAATCGTTCAAAAATAAGTTGGCGAATCGCAGCAAGATTTATTTGTAATGCCGTCTCTCTGTCTGCGCCGTAACAGGCAAGGGTGCCTGTTCTACAAACCTACAACTTGTTTTTGCACGCTTACTTAGGAATCGTTGACATTTGGCAGCTCTCCTCAAAGACATGATCGTGCAGAACGACCAACGCATTGAGAGCGCCCCCTACAATATCAACAGAACCTAGTCTTGGACAAATTTAGCTCACGATTCCAAATGCCCCAAATGGTCAAAAAATTGCTACCTGGTTTGAGAACAACGATCAGCGATCCTTGCAGCTCCTTTCCTAGTCACAAAGTGGTCACAAACCGATCACAAAGTGATCACGCCAGCCCGCTATACTGCAGTCAACAGCTTCAAACAGCCCGCAAATCTCAGCAGGCAGCAGGAGGCGGGTTCAGGACAAGCTGAATTTGAAGGTAGCACCCATGTGGAGGCGAGTCAGTTCTTTGGCGTTTTGCCTCGTCCCACTAGTCCGAAACAGAAGCGTAAACTACTACAATCGAATGGAGGTTGAAAACGCTACTTTTACATCAGTAAAAACTACTGCTTTCTATCTGATTTCACTTTAGTACAGCGTCAACTAAGTTTCTTGCATTTCTCAGTCAGACAAAACATCTGAAAACTTAATTTACGCAGTATTTAGTATAATCTGAAAGATAAAGACTATTCGTAACATATTCGTAGCGGTTTGCGAGCGCGTTCGTAGCGCTTGACTGCTACAGTGCTATTCACAGACACATCTGGATCGGGTTCGCCATCGATTTCCCTACGATATAGAAAAGATAGGCTGATAGTAGATAATCAGTCCTTTGTTACCCCCCTATCATTTGGTTTAGTGGGGAGGGATCCTGAAGATCATTTGGTTTTGTTTACATTCAAAAAGCACCCTCACTTTTGTGAGATTTAGACATCAATATGGAGAACATTCAAGCTTAGTCTAACGATTCTCCTCCGATATACGCAGAATTTATCGGGGTGGTTCATTTTAGGCGGACAATTAGGTTTACATTTTTGCAAAGAGAAAAGATGTTTATATTTTCTACTTTGAGCCATGCTCAGGCAGAAAATGACCTCATATAGATTTTTATCTATGTATCAAAAGTGTAAACCTAATTCTGAACCACCCCAATTTATCGACGTTTTATCGACGATCAATCTACGAAATATCGACGTTCCTCATATATACTATGGGTATCGTTACGAATTTATTGAGCTTAAGCCCGACAAAATCCATCCATTTAAACTGAATGTGACTCAAAAATGGCAATTTTACATCCTGCCTACATTTATGCCATATTTGTCATTTCAAACAGCGTTCGTTCAATAACCCAATTTCAATCTTGCCGATTCATCTGCAGCCGATGTGACAACAATACACATTCGGAAAATGAGAGAATCTTGCTTCAATCATTATAAATTTTCATCACTAGACATTTAGCAATCGTCTGAAACATTTATTCACACATTATTTCGTTAGGGCGGTTGCTTGGTACTACAACGAACCATTGGCATTTTGAAGCTGTTCCTTCGGGGGCTCAGAACAAACACTGAGTCTTCTCAGAAACTTTCCGAGGAGAAATCCTCTTTGGTCACACCCAGAAGATCTCTCCCTTCAGTGCCCATAGATGGCCACTTTGTGGGGGTGGTTCAGAATTAGGTTTACACTTTTGATACATAGACAAAAATCTATATGAGGTCATTTTCTGCCTGAGCATGGCTCAAATTAGAAAATATAAACATCTTTTCTCTTTGCAAAAATGTAAACCTAATTGTCCGCCTAAAATGAACCACCCCACTTTGTGAGCAAGAAACCACGCAAAGACGCTTTCGAGGTCTCGTTGTAGTATTAGGAGCGACAATACTTCACATTTCTGCATAGGAGGAAAAGTCATGCATCCTGAGCGTCTTGCATTGCGCACGGTCCCTATTCTATTACTTTTCGCTTTAGCACTGCTACCATTGCCTCTTGGTGCTCAAGCTCCAAACGACTTACTCTTAACAGTTGGTTTGGCCGACGGTGCAATCACCTCTATTGGCGAAACGGAACGAACAGATGAGGTTGAAGCAATTGCTTTTATTCCCAATCCCGATCCAAATTTGACAGTGCTTTATGGGATTAACGCGAATGAATTTGGCCGCCTCAACTTAGCAACTGGTGAGTTTACCCGCATCAGCAGTCGTATTGGATCTGGAGATGGAGCAGCAGGGCAACGCGAAATGAGCGATGTCGATGGTCTGGCATTCGACGCTCGAACCAACACCATGTATGGAGTCCATCGACGAACAGGCCGCGACCCCGATCTGCTCTTCAAAATCGATTGGGCAACTGGTAAACTGATCGAAAATGGTTATAGTTCAGGAGTAGATTATGTAGAAATTCAAGTCGTCTCGGGTTTACATGATGTCGATGATATTGCTGTTGAACCAGACACCGGCCAGATGTATGGCGTAACCAATGATGATGGTCGAAGTGGGATTCTCCTCAGGATTGATAAGGTGACAGGTTCGATCCAGCAGATTGTCGGCCGTATATTTGATCAGAACGGCGGTGATACAATCGATGATATTGAAGGTCTGGCTTTTGATAGCAATGGAAACCTTTTTGGCAGTACGGGAAACAACGGCCCCGACAAACGAGATCGCAACAAACTCTTTTTCATTGACAAGAACAGTGGATCAGCCCAAGAACGTGGTCAATTTGCGCGCGATGTCAAAGATATCGAGGTGCTCGGCTGTTTGACCACACCAGCTGATCCAGAGATCGACGTACAAAAGCTGACCAATGGTGTAGACGCCGACGATGTGAATGACCCGACGATCCCCAGCATCAAACCGGGGGACCCTGTTACTTGGCAATACATTGTGACAAACGTTGGTCAGGTTCCGCTCCAAGAAGTCACTTTAGTCGATGACAAACTTGCGGCAGCAACACCACCCAGCTCGCCGACCTTTGTTGGCGGAGATGTCAATGGAAATGGCTTTTTGGATCTCACCGAAACATGGATCTACGAAGCAAATGCCGTTGCGCAAGACCAGAAGAATTCCAATATCAGAGGAATTTGTGGCGAACGTCCAAACACACCGCTCTACCAAAATACGGCAACCGTCAGCGGGAAAACCCAAAGCGGTAAATTTGTTGAAGATCAAGATAAAAGTCACTATTGTAACCCGAGCAATCCAGCAATTGATATCGAAAAGGCCACCAATGGTCCAGGCCAAACGCCACAGGATGCAGATTCACCAAACGATCCCGATGTACCGGAAATCTCGCCGGATGATGAAGTAACGTGGACCTATGTTGTGACCAACATCGGCGATGTTCCTCTCCAGAATATCCGAGTTGTCGATGACAAATTGTCTGCACTCAATCCTTCTGTCACACCAACGCTCGTTTCAGGCGACACAAATAACGATCAGACGTTAGACCTGGACGAGACTTAGATCTTTAAGGCAACCGGTGTTGCTGAAGATTTACCGAACGCAAACGGCAGCCCAGGTTGTTATGTCAATATTGGAACCGTTACCGGAGATTCCGATGGGCAGAGCGTTAACGACTCAGATCCCAGCAGCTACTGTAATCCACCGATTCCGGCTATTGATATCGAAAAAGCCACGAATGGCCCTAATCAGCTACCACAGGATGCGGATTCACCAAATGACGACAATGTGCCAGAAATTGCACCAGATGACAAAGTGGAGTGGACCTACGTTGTGACCAACATTGGTCAGACACCCCTTCGTAATGTACAGGTCGTCGATGACAAGTTATCTGCGCTTACTCCTCCTGTCACACCGACATTTGTTTCAGGCGATACAAATAACGATCAGGTGTTAGACCTGACCGAGACTTGGGTTTTCACAGCAACTGGTATTGCGCAAGATCTACCGAATCCAGATGGCGCAACACCCGCATGTTATGTCAATATTGGCTCTGTCACGGGCCAGTTCGGTGAGCAGACAGTCAACGACTCAGATCCCAGCAGCTATTGCAACCCACCGAACCCGGCCATCGACATCGAAAAGGCGACGAATGGTCCTGGCCAGATCCCGCAGGACGCAGATACACCGACAGGACCACGCATCACGGTTGGAAACGAAGTGGTATGGAACTATGTTGTGAGGAATATCGGCGATACAGATCTCAGGGATGTTGTGGTGACCGATGATAAGCTTGACACGATCAGTTGTCCCCGAAATATGCTGGCCATCAATGAAAGCATGACCTGTCGCGCAACGGGCACCGCAACTGTTGGCCAATATGAGAATCAGAGCGAGGTGGTTGGGTATTCAGTCTATGGCAACAGAAAAGTTGATGATTCGGATCCAAGTCACTATATAGGAATTCTTCCCTCTCTCGATATCAATAAAACTGTCGAAGCTTCATGGACCTATCATGTGACCAACACGGGTGAAGTCACTTTAACGCAAGTAACCGTCAATGGCGGTCCAGACGTAACCGTAACCTGCCAGGATGGTGCTTTGGAAATTGGTGCTTCAACTATCTGCCCAGCAGAAGGTCCATTGTCGCGCTTTGCGAACACGGCCCGCGTGACAAGTCGGCCAGAAGGATTTGATGTTCTACTGACAAAAGACATTTTTGCAGCGCCCATTTCGGGTGTGTCAATTCAGACAGAACTGAATGGCAACCGATTCCTGACGTTTGCACCTCAAGAGGTCGTTGTCAATTCAACCCTAAAGTGGTCATTTGAGGTTCGCAACAACGGCATCAACGAACTCGAGCGAATTGCCGTAACCTATATGAATCTCCAAACAGGTGAATCGGCCACCGCAGATTGTCCACAAGAGACATTGGCAGTAGATGCCTCGATGAGCTGTACGGCCGAAACCATCGCAGCTGAGGGACGTGAAGGGATGGTTGCCACCGTTGTTGGCTATCCCGCAGGTTATAACTCTTCCATTTCTGACGACACGCTGAACTGGGTAGATGGATCTAGTGGAGCTTCGGTTGGTGGTCGCTTCTTCGTTGATCGTTTTGAACAGGACGGCAACCCAAATGGTCGTCAAGATCCGACAGAGACGAGTTTTGTCAACAATGAACTCAACGTCAAACTTTATCGCTACAATGGAACCTTGGTTGGCAGTGAACAACTTGCGTCAAACGAGTCCTCTACAAAAGGTCAATATCAATTTGATAACTTGACACCCGACGACTACTATCTTGTCTTCACGCGTCCAATCGACCCTGGTTCATACTTCAACTGGACTCTTGACAACCGGGGAAATGATGCGCTCGATAGCGATGTTATCGGGCAAGATGAAGTATCAGCGACCGCGCGTACGTACTACTTCCGATTGAATGCGGGTCAAGTTGACATGCGATGGGATGCAGGGTTGCAGCAAGTGACGCTTGCCGGGCGCATCGGGACAGATGACAATAATAATGTTGCTCTCGATCCAGAGGATGGAGGCGTTGGAGGTATCCAGATCAAAGCGACACTCTTGATCGACGGAGAATCACCAGATCCATTCTTAACGACGACTGATGCAAAAGGTGGTTACATATTTGAGGATCTCGATCCTGGCCGCTATCAAGTCGAAGTTGTTCCATCCGGTGGATACAAGCCACTCAATCCGAAACCAGAGCCCGGTACGCTGGATTTTATAGTCGTTCCCGATAGCGGTTCATTGCTTACCTATCTAGCAATTTTCATGAATCGATAAAGAAGAAACAGTCGGAATTCGGAAGTGGAGACGGGTCAAAATTCTCTTCCCTCTTCCGAATCCGTTGCCCATATCTGGAGATACGTCATGAACCCCAAATTGACAAAACTAAGCTTATTCATATTGTGCCTGCTGGCCACGATGATGGCGCCTACAATTGTCTATGCGGACAACGATCCACCGCCAACACATACAAACGATGTGGATTTTCCTCTGACTACACAAACGCAGCTCACAGGTAACTACTGCTTCATATCTGGCGGCGTCAGCCTGCACGGGAAAGACTCGGACTCATTTACGGTGGACGTTCCCGGCAAACCCGTCAAGGCATATCTATATTGGACAGGTCGTGGTAAGGGTGAAAACCGCGAAAGTGATCCAGACATTCTCGTCAGCCGGACTGGCGGTCCAACCAATCAACTCGTCACCGCAGATGCCAACTATAACCATGAAGCAAAAGCAGAAGGTCGAAATCCAAAGCATTCTTGGTTTGCCTATTCATATGAAATTCCACTTGACGGTGCAAACCCGCTCATAGTCGAAGGGGAAAACGAGTTGACCGTCAGCGACTTGAAGACATTAGAATCGCATGGTGCAGGAGTCTCAGTTGTTTATGAAGATCCCACGCAATGTCGCAGTCAACAAGTCAACATGCTCTTCGGGGATGATTTTCTTTACATGAAGAGTAAGTATCATTCGAATACTTCTCACACAGAGGTTACGTGCGTCGACTTTCCGGCATCTGATTCTGTACGTGAAATCGACTTTCAGGTGTTTGTGGGGGGTGTCGAGAACCCACCCCGACGCGACGCCATCTGGCACATGTCGGGCACAGGTGCAAAGCCAACCGTCGTGATTGGCGCGTCTGGCGCAACAGGCATTGACGAAGCGCTTCAGGGGCTAGCCGGTGTTGAATTTGACAACTACGATACACTCGTTCAGGATCCCCAGCCTGTTCTTGTCCAGCCTGGTCACACTTGGGCCTGTTTTCAGATTGAATCCCCAGAGACAAACGGGGTCTCCCCGACAGGTATCAGCGCAAATTGGCTCACATTGGCTGTGCGCATTCCGTTGAACGAAATCCTCTATCGTATCTCGATTGAAGAGAGCGCTACAAACGAAGTGGGCGATCCGCATATCTTTACCGTGACGGTCGAAAGAAGCCTCAATGGAGGCGTTGAATGGTTCCCCGTTGCAGAAGTATCTCCCGCTGTTACGGTTGAACCCACACCAGATTCGATTGACACAAGCGACTGCGACAATGGCACAGATGCCAACGGCCAATGTCAAGTAACAATCAACAGCAGCTCAGCAGGTGTTTTTACAGCCAATGCAAGCGTCACGATCTCCAATGATGGTGAGATGACAACCGTCAGCACGGCGACCAACCCAGGACCAGGCGGCAGCGGCCCAGCGACAAAGACCTATGTTGATGCCCGTATCGCAATCCGTGAGTCAGCAACCAATGAAGTCGATGATTCTCACACCTTCACCGTCACCGTGGAGCAAAACGATGGCACTGGTTGGTCCAGCGTAGCCGGCGCAACGCCGAGCATCTCTTTCCCTGGCGCAACACCGGAAATAGTTGATACAAGCGGCTGCGATGCAGGGACAGACGCCAACGGTCAATGCTTCGTGGTTGTCAACAATTCAACCCCAGGTAGCTTCCCCATTCACGCAGCAGTTGAGCTAACCATTGGAGGTCTGCAACTGCAACGAGAAACTGACGGTCTGGGTGAAAACAGTGAAGGCGCAGTCAAGACCTTTGTCGATGCTCGCATCGCTATCCGTGACTCGGCTGTCAACGAAATCGGCGACTTTCATACCTTCACCGTCACCGTGGAGCAAAACGATGGCACTGGTTGGTCCAGCGTAGCCGGCGCAACGCCGAGTATCTCTTTCCCTGGCGCAACGCCAGAATCAGTCGACGCGAGCAGTTGTGATGCAGGGACAGATGCCAATGGAGAATGTGTTGTTGTTGTCAACAATTCAACCCCAGGAGTATTTCCCGTCCATGCAGCGGTTCAACTGACCGTGGGTGGGTTACCCCTTCAACGCGAGACGGATGGTCAAGGTGGCAACAGTGAAGACGCGGTCAAGATCTTTGTGGATGCTCGTATTGCCATCCGCGACTCAGCCGTCAATGAGGTCAACGACTCTCATACCTTCACCGTCACCGTGGAGCAAAACGATGGCACTGGTTGGTCCAGCGTAGCCGGCGCAACGCCCGGCATCTCTTTCCCTGGCGCAACACCAGAATCAGTCGACACGAGCAGTTGTGATGCAGGGACAGATGCCAATGGAGAATGTGTTGTTGTTGTCAACAATTCAACCCCAGGAGTATTTCCCATCCATGCAGCAGTTCAACTGTCCGTGGGTGGATTAACCCTTCAACGCGAGACGGATGGTCAAGGTGGCAACAGTGAAGATGCAGTCAAGACTTTTGTGGATGCTCGCATCGCTATCCGCGACTCAGCGGTCAATGAGGTCAACGACTCCCATACCTTCACCATCACCGTCGAACAGAATGATAGTACAGGTTGGACACCGGTAACTGGCGCAACGCCCAGCATCTCTTTCCCTGGCGCAACACCGGAATCGGTTGATACCAGCAGCTGCGATGCAGGGACAGATGCCAATGGAGAATGTGTAGTCGTCATCAATAGTTCAGTTCCGGGAGTCTTTCCCGTCCATGCGGCAGTTCAACTGACTATCAATGGATTGACTTTCCAACGCGAAACTGACGGGCAAGGAGGGAATAGCGATGACGCGATCAAGACCTTTGTTCATGCTCGGATCAAAATTGGCCCAGATGGCGTCAATCCAATCCGTGAACCCCATACGTTTACCGTTACCGTGGAATTGAATAATGGGACAGGTTGGTCTCCGGCATCGGGTCTTGTTCCCGAAATTACCTTTCCTGGACCCACACCTGGAACGGTTGACGTCAGCGATTGTAATAGCGGTACAAATGCAAGTGGTCAATGCCTCGTTATCATCAATAGTGAAGTTCTTGGAACGTTCCCCGTACACGCCGCAGTTGAACTCGTGGTGAATGGGCTGACACTACGTCGGGAGACGGATGGACAGGGCGAGAACAGCGGAGATGCAACAAAAATATACCGCCCCATTCCCAATATGGATGCATCGCGAACAGATACCTATAGTTGGTCCTACTCAGTGACCAACAATGGTGAGATTTCATTGGAAAAACTGCGGCTCTATGCCGGACAGGAGGTCACCATCAATTGCGGTCAAACGACCTTAGCTATTGGTGAAACGCTCACCTGTCCAGCAGAAAGTGATTCGTTTGCCCATCACACCAACATCGCCTGGGTGGTTGCCGAGCCTGTGGGTGGTGGCTTGCCGCTGATCAAATGGGTGGTTGCCGACGCTGATAACCAAGTGCCCCCAGATGTCGCCGTAATCGTAAAGGCAAATGGGAATGCTGTTGATACGCCCCCTGGTCTCACCGTCACATCTGGCAGCACGATCGAGTGGATGGTGGATTTACAAAATAGTGGTGGAGCACTGCAGAATGTCAAGATGAGCAGCGCGCCTGATCTTGGATTCACCTGTTCTGCCAAGGACCTTGCGTCCAACGGAACGATAACATGTACAGCTAGTGGCAATGCAATCGTTGGTCCAGCGGTTCTATTGATAAATATCACGGCCGAAAGCAACAGTGGGAGCGAGATCAATCTTCTAGGGCGCGGGTATTATGTAGGTCAGTAGACGCGACGAAAGTGAAGTCAGTTTGAAACTTTACTTTCTGGTAAAGGCTTGAGTGACAAAGGGCAAACCGAAAGGGGCGGAAAAAAGAATCCACCCTGAAAAAACGGGATAAAATGTAAAAATAGTGCTCGGCTAGTTTAAGCAGCGGCATTGAGGCGGCGATGAGCGAGAACGCCTTTAGGGAAATGGTGTGAAACCGAGGCCTTTTTCCGAAAGTCAGGGTCGAGTTGGTCAGGAGTTGGAAAAAGAGCACTCGAGAGAACACGGCGCAGCCTGCCGGGAGTGGATTGAGGCTCTCGATCCCAGTAGCCAGTCGGTATGGGAGGAAGAGAAGCGGCTAAATGGGAAAGAAGATTGCCAGCCAGCAGCCCCAGTTCAGGTAAGCGGAAACAAGCCTCATCGGCATGAACAAATTGACGATGTAAGCCAATCATCTGCTTGGAAGCCAAGGGGGGATGTTCAACAGGCCAGCGTTCCAGTAGACAAGATAAATGGTTTCAGGCTGCAAAGTCATAACGGTCGCCAAAACCAAAGGTGTGTTGTAGGCCGGATCCTGAATGACGTAAATCGAGTAGGTACGGTTGGCTGTATCCACCTTGGTTGTTCTGGGGACGAGATTGTGCCATGCTTGATAGCAAATCAGGCGACCACTATAGAGAAAGCGACCAGACGAGTCCGGAGTTGTAGCCTCGAGTCGCTTTCCCTTATAGCTGCGAGAGCGGTCGCACAATATCACCATATTCAGGTGGTCTGCCTTTTTCTTTGCGTTTGGGGAACTCATTGCGGCGCACTGTGCAGTTAATCGCTTCCCGCAGGACAAATCGGTCTATGCCGCTTTCTAGCATTTCTCTGATTGTAAACCCGGCATCGACCACCGCCACTTCGTCTGACTCCAGTGATTTCTTCGTCTCTTTCAGCAGCTTTTTCCGAAACTCACTTTCCTTTGTTCCAACCGTGCATCTCATGATTGCCTTGAGCAGTGGCACTCGCTTCCCGCCTATCTCCCCCGAGCTTATCATCACTCCAAAGATGAGCGCGGGCAATGCCCGACGAGCCGTTGAGTTATAGAGTCGGTTCACTTTCCCTTGCAGCTTCGGTCGCCAGAACCCTGTGATATCTATGCTTTTCACTCGGTACCCTTCTAACTTTTTTGCCTCCCATTCCCCTTTCCACTTCTTCTTGCCACGACCCCAGCAGACTTGTGATATCCCATGATCCATATCGAAAGCTCCACCAGCTTCGCCGGAGCTCCTCATCTTCAAACCCGCTTTCTTTCAATGCGCTATGGATTGCTCCTCGACTTTTCAGAAACGACCCATTCAGCATTGCCCACATCAGACGCATTACATTTACGTTTGTTCCCATCGGCGTTACTTGCAATACATTCATCAGTACTGCTATAGTTATTTCTGGCGCGGTTAGCATTCCTTCCTCCTTTTTGGGTTCTCTACCTTTAGGATGAACTGCTAACCGCTTTTTGTCACATTTCTCGGGGTGGTTCATTTTAGCTGGATAGATAGGTTTACACTTTTAGAAACAGAAAGAACGTTTATATTCTCTGATTTCGCCGGTTCTCAGAGAGAAAACGGTCTCATATAGATTTTTGTCTATATATCAAAAGTGTAAACCTAATTTTGAACCACCCCCATTTCTCATCTCTTTTCTTTTACCAGAAAGTAAAGTTTGAAAGCGGTATTCCGATCTACGAAGGCACACGAAGGATAAGCCCTTCTTCCGTGTGCCTTCGTGCCGTTCATGAGATCATCTCAAAAAATGTCCGTTTTCGATCAAAAATCACTTAAGAATCTATCCGAAAAGTGGTTGTGAGTCCAACCAGATTCTCACTTCGAAAATGCGTCGTAACGGAACTTTCGGATACGTATTTAGTTGACGTGGCTGTTGTGCCAACGGAATTGTATCTACAGACCTCACCAGACAGTTCTCCTGTACTCTTACATCATATGAGCCCGTACTTTGGGGGGTGGTTCAAAATTAGGTTTACACTTTTGATATATAGACAAAAATCTATATGAGACCGTTTTCTCTCTGAGAACCGGCGAAATCAGAGAATATAAACGTTCTTTCTGTTTCTAAAAGTGTAAACCTATCTATCCAGCGAAAATGAACCACCCCCGTACTTTGAACGAAAAAACAGAACCGAGCACACAACGACTTTGCTTATTATGACACGAATTGCGGCAATTTTCGATCTGGATGAAACGCTATTGACAGATGCATCCGGGCGTCTGTTTGCACGGTATCTGCGCAAAACGGACCGCTATCCACATACGTGCGCAAACGTTACTTGGCCAACGCAGTTTGGGCGCTGCTGTTGCATTCTCTCGGTCTTTCGAGTACGGAAAACGCAATTGGTCAAGTTGCACGTCTTGCCACAGGAATCAACGTAACGGAACTATGGGAAACCGTTCACCAGTGGTTCGAAGAATGTGTTCAGCATCATATTTCAGGCCAAGGAGAAGCTAGCTTGGCATCGTGATCAAAGTCATCTACCAGTGATTTGTAGTGCGGCAAGCCAATTTAGCGTTCTTCCTGTTGCTGAGCATTTAGATATTCAGCACTCAATTCACACAACATGGCTTGTTTCTGATGGACATCTGACGGGGAGACTCAAGCAGCCAATAGTTTATGGCTTGGGGAAAGTGCATTGGATAGAGCAATGGTGTAAAGAACATCGGGTCAATTTAGCCAGAAGCTATTTTTACAGCGACAGTATATCAGATCGACCGCTGCTAGAGCTCGTGGGCCATCCAATTGCAGTCAATCCAGATGTGAAGTTGGAACAATTCGCACGTCAACAAAGCTGGCCCGTGCTCTGGTGGCGCGAATGACGAAAGATTACACAGTACGATGTGTAAGCCAAGGCATGCATCAGCGCCGGCAATTGCTCGGGCGAAGTTTCTGTCAATAGCTCCCAAGTTTGGTCAGCGGACAGCCAGCGGGCCTCACAATGATTTTCATTTCCCAATGTAACCTCCCCTGGAAGGATCTCGCCAAGATAATAGACAATCGTCCGTTCTAGGTTGTACCCACGGATTTGGGTCGTGTAATCAAGAACTGTCTGACTGTCTTCAAACAGATTCTTAACAGTCAGTCCAGTTTCAAACGAGAATTCACGCAGAGCGCATGTTTGTGCGCTTTCGTCGTTTTTAATTCCGCCTCTTGGAAATTGCCATTGTTCAAAAAAGAGGTTAAATAAGAGAAGAAACTCTGGACCGTTTGCACCATGACGGAACGGCACTATGCCGCGCTACGTTTGGTAATCGGTCTCTGTGCAATTTCGATTGCTGTTACAAGATCCAGATTTCCGTATAAAGCGCCTGTTCTGCAATCACACCGTCGATGTTATAGTGTTCACGGGCTTTCAAGCGCTCAATATCGCCAATATTGGCACACCACCACTGGCAATCACTTGTAGATCTGTTACATCTCCCAGACGTGCACTTGCCTCTACATTTACGCCGCTTAACATTCCATCCCGTGCAATATCAGTAATAGAACGCGACGTACCTAATGCATGCATGGTGTCCAAGCTCAATCACATCAATATCGCTAGTTTTCTGCCATCCATGTAGCCACTTTGCCATCTCTTGCATCCAAGGACAACGATCTGTTCCGCTCCCACTTATTGATTGCGGTCCACTAAATCAGGATCTTCTACAGCAACAGTGCCTAAGATGACTCGATTTGTCCAGTTTAAAGG
>JAHBNG010000068.1 GCA_019217005.1 Chloroflexi bacterium TSY | reverse complement strand
CATTCAGGTGATCGAGATGATGCAGAACTTCTTGCAGCATAAAACGATGATGAGGACGGACCAGTCCGTCAACGCATCAACCAACTGGGGAATCTTGGCCCGCAGCCGCTTTTGTGCCAAGTCAGCCATGGCTTCTGGGTCCATCTCATCTGCAATCAGGGCCTCGATCATCTGGCGTGCCGATACACCTTGGATGCTCGTGACCACCGATCCCAACTTGACGTTGGCATCTTCCAACACCTTATGCAGGCGATTGACTGCCGCACTCTTCTTCAAGAGACGCGTCCGATAGCGCGTCAGGTCTCGCAAGTCCCTTTGCTCCACATCTGGAATGAAACTGCGCTCCAGCAGTCCATAACTCATCAGTTTCGTGATCCAGGCCGCATCGCTCTCATCCGTCTTGCGACCAGGCACCTGTGCCAGATGGCGGGCATTCACAATCCAGACCTCAAAATGCTCATGCAACATTGTAGATCGGTTTCCAATACACTCCGTACTCTCCATCGCCACATGCGTGATCACGACAGCCACGACCTCAACCCCTCCAACTCGACCGTCGTTGTCCCAAATCGCTTGCGCACCTGCTCCATCCTCCCTGATTCATCTACCACACACGCCACTACCATCCGCTTGTGAACATCCAGGCCGCTGCACTTCGGAAACATCACTTCCATCTTCCTTTCCTTTCACAGCCGCTTATGTGTACCCGATTGTGAGCACAGTCTGCCCTGCGTGTTTCGTCCCGAGGAACGTCCACATCCCGTGGTGCGTCGGTGTACACCAATCTAGCTACTGAGCGTTCTTTACTTGACCACGGACCTTTCCCGATTTCTGTTCGGCGGCTGCCACCACACTTTAACACATTTTTCATCCCCTGTTGTGTTGGCTCACCGCATGTTTATCTACTGATTATGAATTTTCGCCCGTTATGACACCCAAAGTCTGGCGGACAGCATAGATTGGCTTGCCTTGCGTTTCATGATATGTGCGGACCATGGCTTCACCCAGCAACCCCATGATGATGAGCTGAACACCTATCATGATTAACAGCGCGGCCAATATGACAAGCGGCCGGTTACCAATGGCCTGGTTAAAAAAGAGTCGGATCGTTGTCAGATATGCACCAAGGATCGAACCAGTTGTTAATGTTGTCAACCCAAGAAGACCAAAGATTTGAATAGGACGTGTTGCATAGTATATAGCTCGCGCAAAATTTCTACACTGCCGTCGCGGCTTCCATCATCAACAAAAAAAACTTCGCATGACCTCTCCCAACGATCTAAAAGGAGGCACAAGCGTTCATAGAGGAGATGTAAGCTCTCGGCTTCATTGTAAATCGGTATAACAATTGAGACGTCAATATGGTGCGTGTCCATCATATAGGGCTATGTTCCGCGTAATTGAAAGACAACACCAATTGTGCGAAAAATAGTATATATGTCAAGTAGAATAGACCAGTAACGTACATAGTAGAAATCATACTGCAATTTGACAAGTGCATCTTGAATGCTGTTGCCATAATCATAATGAACCTGTGCCCAGCCCGTAAGCCCTGGTTTGACCATGTGCCTTGTCCGGTAGTATGGAAGTTGGGAGACTAGTTGAGCGACAAACTCAGGTCGTTCCGGTCGGGGGCCGACGAGACTCATTTCGCCATGAAGAATATTAAAGACTTGAGGGAGCTCATCCAAACGCGTACGGCGTAACCATCGCCCCACTTTTGTAATCCGGTCATCATTTTCATCTGCCCAACGGGGTTCGCCATCTTCTTCTGCATCAACGCGCATTGTGCGAAATTTATACATGGTAAAGGTTTTTCCCGCTCGCCCGCATCGAGTTTGTCGAAAAAAGATCGGACCGTATGAATCCAGACGAATTGCCAAAGCAATCATTGGAACTAAAAGTATCACAGTTGGTAGGGCAGTGATCACTATCACAATATCAAGTAGTCTCTTGAGAGCAAGTTGAAGTCTACTGAAGACTGGTTGTCCTTGCATGGCTTGCAAGACCCATGTGGGGTCAACGTGCTGAATTGGAATACGACGATAAATTTTTTCATAGAGATCGGGCATCCAAGAGACGATGACACCATTGGCTTGACAGTCGAGCAATTGTTGAAAGAGTTCGTTATTCAATTGCTGCTCTGTGGCAACAATGACCTCATGCACACGCTGTTTCAACGCCAACTCAGATAAAGTTTCTTTGTGTCCAACAATGGGCATTTCTGGCAACCGTTCGTCATTCTCTCTGCCGATTTCGTCCAGATTGTCTTCTATATAGCCAATGACTCGGTAGTTCACCCCCCCCCGCCTCGTCCAGTGCGTTTGTAATTGTCTGCGCCCGTTCCCCGCGACCAACAATTAATATGCGATGATAGACGGGCAGAATTTGGGAAAGGCTAACGTACATTATCCGCCACAGAATCAGTGCTCCAGTGGATAATAGTAAAAATGTTAGAAAGAAAATGCGCGGGAGCGTCTCGGGCATGATAAAGAATGCAGCAAGGTAGATCAATAAACCAAAAAGAGAAACCAATGCAAGTCGGACAATATTGAGCGTTTTGTCATATGATGATGGGATATCGTATAGATCATTGAGCCATGCCAATATCCACCAGCCGCTAAAGAGAATCGGATACCAGAACCAACGATTGCGCATTTGATAGTTCACAAATTCAAAAACACCACTTTGCACTCTGCCCCACCAAACAAAGGCCAACCAGATCGCAAAGAGAATCAGTAAGCCATCTATGGTAATCAAAAGCAACCGTCGTTCTACAAAGGGGGCGCGATATCCTTCGAATTTTGGGCTCGGCTTGTGCGTCAGTACAGCAGCTTGATTTTCAATCATACTGTTCTCAATGAATGTGATTTCAGTCGGATTCGAGAAAAATGAACAAACAAGATCGTAAGTTTATTTCCCTGTACATTCTCTATCGCAAATCGTGTGTCTTGGCCAAGAAAATCATCGCTGTTATACCAAGTTGGTTGATCACATAGGCGGATTCAAACAGAGTAAGGTGTAAAGTCAAACAATGTTTTTCGATAGAGTGCCGATTATGAATACACGAAGCTTTGTAGGAGGAATTACTCTCTTGCTTAATAATCGTTAGGGTTAGCAACTTTCCTTCGTTAACATTTTCTTAAGTATTCAGCTATAACTAGAAAAATCGTATATTCCTTGACCTAGACGAACCAGAACCCAACAGGAATTCACGAAAGACACGAAGAGGGGACAAATCTTCGTGTCTTTCGCGAACTTCGTGGATCTTTTTCCTGCTCAACGTACAAAAGCTCATAGAGTAAGACAAAAAGGGATGGTATGTTGGAGTTTATAGGGAATTATCAAGCCTTGTGGGTGATTTAAGCAAACCGTAAAGGTGCTGTTTCCTTGCTGCCACCTCTCCAATGTCCAAATCTGGACGCGGATCAATGCGGTTTGACGAATTTCCTTAGGTTTTATGGGGATATCAGATACGATTTCTTACGAGTGTGTCCCAAAGTGTATAAACAAAGATTGCTTAGAACCTATCCGAAAAGTGGTTGTGAGTCCGATCAGTTTCTCGAACGAGAATAGATCGTCACAGAACTTTTCGGATAAGCACTTAGTCAGAGCACTTACTCCATTTTCATACTTTGGGACACACTGTCGATCTTACCAGATTCGCTTGCCAGTTGAATTAAGAAGACCACCATAGCCAAGCATGGCTACATCTCGTTTGGATAGTCGTTCGCCGCGCACAAGACGCGGCAGGATTAGATCGATCACATTGAGTTTTGGACTTCGGGCACAACTAGGTAAACCAACAACTGGCAGGGCATCGATATAGGCTAGCATAAAAAGATTTCCTGGATCAGCTGCCGAACCAACACAAACGACCTCTCCACCGATTGCGCGTACAGCCTGGGGCAGGACGTCGTCTGCATCCATAATTGCTGTATCTCCGGCCAACAGCAGCAGATCCGGTTTGGTCGACACCTGATGAACGATTGCCTTTGCGACATGAGAGATATCATTATGTTGATCTCTGGGGATCGATTGAGGAAACCTGAGCGTGCTATTGAGTCCCATAAGACGATGTGGCAATGTCGTCCCATAAGAGTTAACCAATGAATCTAGCGAGGATGCTGCACCCCATAAAATGAGAGCTGCTTGGGTTGGACGGAACGGTTCAAATTGGAGAATCGGTTCTGGAAAGCAAATCTCTAGAGCAGCCTCAACCATACTCTGTGGCAACGCAAATGGAATAATTTTAAGGGTTGCCACCTTCTCATCCACTTGCGCGACGGAACGGTCAATCTGTGTTCCAAGAGCAACACCCTCCACGAGGTTGAGGTCAAGCAGGCGTTGGTGATCGACGCTGAGTTGGCCTGCACAATTCGCGTAGATGTTGACGCGGCCAGTTGACGCACGAGAAAGTGATAGTGCCTGACCTGCAGCCGCTTTTGCTATCTGCCAAGCAGACTCATTTCCCTCTACATCACCAGCCTCTAGCTCCGCTATATAGATTTCTAAGATGTTATGATTTTGCAGCAGGTGGATATCATCAGCGATAAGCGTCTTGCCTTTGCGCAGGACGCGCCGTCCATTTTCGGATAGGACGTTGTGGCCCAAAATATGGCCGTCAGCTTGGTCAATTGGAACGGAATGGAACTTCATTGTGTTTCATGTTGGAGCACAGAGGTAATCAGATTGGCTTAACAAGGTAGCATAGCGATAAGTATTCGCTTTGTCTGTGACCTCGATCCCTTCTCCGCGAATGAATCGCCAACGAACAATCGTTAGTCCCGCACAAAAAATGGCAGATATACCGAGTGAGTCCGACGTTCATTCCACTTACACATCACGACATCGATGTTGCGCGTTCTTTCGCCCGCCACCACGACGACATCCGAGGCAACGTCGGTATCTCCACTCTCGTTATAGAAGGCCGTGATGTAGCTAGAATCCGGGGCTGAAAATCGCAAGCTATAAACGCCAGGCGTGAGTCCACGGATCAGATAGTTTCCATCCTCATCCGTTCGGAGATCGAGATTGACATCTAGCGAGGAAACGTTCGGCATGAGTGTCGCAACGCGAATTCCGGCAAGATTTTCTCCGCTTCGGTTTGTGACTCGACCACTGATCATGCCGCCTTCTACCATTGATGCATTCACATTCGTCACGGTTTGACCATCGGAAATCGTCACGACAGTACGCCATGCAGGCATTATCTGGTTGTTATAATAGAGAGTTGCCAAACGATCATTGGGATCGGTAAAGCGGACAGAGTAGGTGCCGTTCTGTAGCCCGCCAATTTAAACGCGCACGGACGAATGGCGTGCTCAAATCAACCTATATTGACACATGTTGCAGAACGCGCCTGGGATAAGGATGGAAAAGCGAGGTGGCTTTGCAAAGACAAACGGTGTTGTTATCGAGGGATAAGCAACACCTGGCGTCTTCGCGTGGCCTACATATCAAAGAATCAGTGGACCGCAATCGTTGGATTCCTTCGGCTTCGCTGGTGCGAGACGCCTGTAACCGAACAGAGCCTGTCCTGATTTTTGCAAGGAAACAAGTCTACGTTTCTATCCGAGAATGACACGATTGCGATCGACTGAGAATGCAGAAAGATGGGCAGAGCGTCCCAAGTGTGCAAATGGAGATCGCTTAGTTAGAGAGCCTGCTCCATTTACACACATCGTGGTACACACTCGAAAGACAGCGTGTTACATCTCGAGCAAGTAACACGCTGTCCGAGGATCAGAATCTATTCGATCTTCGTTCGGTTATGCTGTACAAACCCGTTGACAGAGGCACTGTTGTTCATCAAAGAACATGTATGTGACGTGGTAGCGATGCCGAGGGGGTATTCTTTTGATGGAGGACAAATTGCCTTCAACGAATATGAATCACGCTCATCGGCTGAAATTGTATGCTGCCCTATTTTGCTCCTGGTGCAAAGAGAGAGCTGCCCAATTTTCTTAGATGGGCCAAATCAAATAGAAGATGATCCGAGGAACAGAATACACCAAAATGACGGGTTTTGATCTCACGAATACCTCACGAAAACCTCATCGGACCTCACGAAAACCTCATGACGGTCTCTTTACATGGTATTCGGCAAAATGTGTAAAATCGGCCTGGCCTCTCAAGAAGAAGGCGAATCCACAGACAAGCAGAGCGTCTCTTTACCGCAATCCATCCAACACCTCTTGCGTGATCGGTTATTCACCCGCCTCTAGCGCAGCGATCCACTCTTCAACAGTCGGTCCATTGTAGCGCTCATAGTAGCTAGACGGTTGCTTCTTCAACCACGCGAGATATTTCTCAAACTCCGCAATGGCGGCCTCTGGCTTTTCGGAAAGAGCATAGACAATGCCCAAGCTATCGTAGTTGGCACCCGATGATGGATTGAGCTCGAGCGCTTTTTTGCAATGGGGTAGAGCTTGTTCTAACTGCTGGTCGAGCGTGTGACCCCAACAGAAGGCGGTGTAAGCACTGACGAACGTTGGCGTAATTTCTAATGTTTTCTCGAGATCGGCTTGCCAACCGTTTACTTCCCCAGCACGGATCTTGGCCAAAGCTCGGTTGTAGTAGGGTTTATGATCATCCGGTTCGAGGGCAATGGCCCTGTCAAAGTCGATCATGGCTTTGTTAACGTCATCGGATTGATTACGGAGATAATAGGCAATGCCGCGATTGATGTAAGCTTTGACATAACGTGGTTTAATCGAAAGGGTCTCAGTATAGTCTTTGATGGCTTCCGCTAAATCATTCAATGCGGTCTCTGACCGCTCCCCAAACCGTCGGTATCGTTCCAAGTAGACATTGCCGCGGTTGTAAATTGGGTTCGCACTCTGATGGCGTGAACGCAACTCTATAGAGCGCGTGTAGTGGCGAATTGCTCGAGCATAATCGATTGTCGGCTCTACAGAATAGACTTTGCCAAGATAGAAATAGAGTGTACTCCGCAAATCATCAGATGATTGAAGTGTGGCAGCTTGGTCGAGAACCTTCCGAGCCTCTTCGATTCTCCCTGCATTCTGATGGAGTAATCCTAAAAAAACAGTAGCAGCAAAAGTCGGGTACAAATTTTTCATGCAAACAGAGGGCTGCTCTAGGATTTCACCCCTTATGGTCATTTTTTGTACCCGACTTTTGCTGCTACTGAAAAAAAAGAGGGTTAAGACTTTGACTTCTTCCGGAACCTTTTCATTGATCGTGGGAAGTAGATCATCGGGCGAGGGTAATTCTTTTTCCAAACGTTCTTGTCGAGCACCAGGAATCGTGAAATTAACCAGGACACGTCCGCTGTCGTATTGACCCCAGATCAACATGGTTGCTCGCCGCGATGCAGCTTCGGCAGCAGCTTGATTTGAGTTGCTGATTGCATCTTGCAATCTATGGACTGTTGTACTGATCATCTCAGAAGCAGCAATCTGCTCTTCCATCGATTCACGCAGACGTCCAGCTAGATTAAAACCAACATTGCTCGCATAATTTTCAAAAGGAGCAATGAGTAATAGAACTTCACCTGGGGCTGCAACGCGGCGAAACGACGTCGCTGTGGGAATCGTTGTAGCCGTTGGAGAACGTTGAGTCGTAGGAGAAGGAGGGGTCTCAATCAGGGCTGCTGTTTCTTGACGCGATTGGAACCACAGGGTCGTGATCGTTAAGATAGCGACAACGAGTATACCTACGGTGATAAGCGAGCGACTGAGTGGTTGTCTGCCCTGAAGCTTCTCTTCTTCAAGCGAATCTTGCGAAGAGCTTTTGGTCGCTACAATACGTACGTCCTCACCATTCCTGTCACGTTCATCTTGGGCCAGAGTCGATCCTTCCTCGGTCGATGAGAATTTGGATTCTGTTGGGTGAGATTGGAGCAAATCTTCTTGATCATTCGTCGTTCCATTCTTTTTTCCATCAGTCTTTTCATCGATCTCTACTTGATCATAATCCTGATCCAGAACAGGTCGTTCCAAGCTGCTCTCGGGTTGAAATCCCGCGGCGATCAATAACTCGTCTAGCTCATCTGCAGTCAGACGAAGCCTGCGGGCGCAACGCAGAACGTCATCACGGTTGCGTGGCCGAGCGACCAATCCTTCTTTCCAGCGGAAAATCGTCTGTCGTCTCACACCGATGCTGCGCGCTAATTCGGCGTCGGTGATTCCGGTTCGTTGTGTATAAGTTGTTAATAAATCAGCAAATGAAGACATAAGTACATTTTACAGCTTACTTCACTCTCTAATACCAGAACCTAGCGAATTGTCGAATTGCAGAGCTTTTCGGATCAGCGTGAAACAGAATGCAAAAGCCGTAAGAAACAACTTCGTTTTCGCGGGATTTTGTGTTATACTTGTTTTTCGATGGTCGCGCAACGCAATCTTTTTCGCTTATCAAAGGGAATTGTGCAACGCTTTAGTTTTGTCATGGTACAACCAGCGGCTTGCAGAATTTTTATTTAGAACTCGGTTTAGATGAGCAATCATTTTTTATTTAGAAGCGGTTCATCTATTGTCAATTTGAGTATTTTACCGCTAATGAATGTCGTTGTTCGTTGAGCCATCATAAATATATTTGGATTGAACGCATGCGTCCAGTGGTGGGACGTAGCGGTTATTATAGATTTGATCGAATCACAAGACAAGGTTGATCGCTCATCAGACGAAAGTGTGCAAAACACTTATCTTTCTGGCTCTATATAATCGAATTGATGTGATCGAATTGCACACTTTTCATAGATGAGCCAAGTTGATTGGTTTGATTCAAACATATGAGTTTGGATGATACGGTGACTCAACGTATCCATCAGAAAAAATCTAAAGAGTGGATCCTTTGCGTGAGAGTTTAACTCGTGAATCTTTATGAGAACATTTTCTGGACGGCTATAGAAGCTTTATAGTTGCATCAATAATATATACTCCGTAGCAGCATAACAGTACGCTTTAAGAGCTTTAAGAAGAGTAAAAAGTGTTACTTTAGGAGTTGAAAAAGAACAACTCCGACATTGATTTCTTCGGCTTCGCTCAAGACAAGCCTTCGATTCTGCGAGAATGACATGTCGCAGTTATTCTTTTACAAGCTCTTGTGGTGCTGCTCAGTGGATAAACAGATTGGTCTCTGTGATTCTGGTAAGATAGTTGTTATGACAGTGCCAATTGTATTGATATATTGGCGCGTCATCCAAATCTCCTTGTAACTGCTAAATTAGTCATAGGCAGAACGTTGCATTACCTATTTGAACCTTGCAGGCCTGAATAGGAATAATCGTTTATGTTGTGCCATATCACGAACCCTCCACACATTCCAGCGTTCATCATCGATCTATCATATATATTCATATAGTCAATAGACGACAATCGGATCTATATTGTCATATTGACCAAAGGGAGAGATCTTTTCTCGTTGCCTCCCTGCGGCCATTTCATAAGTGCTTGCCCGAAAAGTTCTGTAACGATAGATTTCTATTGGAGAAGTCGGTCGGACTCACAACCGCTTTTCGGACAAGTTCAAACGATATGGCAGTCGAGATCTGTTGATACTATACTACGGTTGTGATGAAAACATGGTTTTCCTATCGCTCCACCAGATCAAGCAAAACCATGTTTTCATGCAGAGCTCGGTTTAGAAAGGAATTAGGTATAAAAATAATGACTCAACAATCAGAACCAGTCTTACGCATTATCCCGCTGGGCGGGCTGGGCGAAATTGGCAAAAATATGATGTTACTAGAGTGTGGTGAGAATATTCTCATCATCGACATTGGTCTGATGTTTCCAACAAGCGATATGCTTGGGATTGATGTTGTGATCCCCGATGCTGAATATATTTTTGAGCGTCTTGAGTGGGTGAGAGGAATTGTCTTAACACATGGTCATGAAGATCATATTGGGGCAGTTCCCTATTTGATGGAAGAAGGACTGGACGCACCGATCTATGCAACTGCCTTGACGTTGGGCCTGCTGGAAGGCAAGCTGCGTGAACATGATCTGCTTCAGCATGTAAACTTGAATACGATCACAGCCGATGACACAGTTGAAATAGAACCATTTACGATCAGCTTCTTTCACACTTGCCATAGCTTCCCAGACAGTGTTGGCGTCTCTGTCATGACACCGGCTGGGAGAGTGATCCACACAAGCGACTATAAACTAGACCCGATTCCAACAGATGGCAAACCAACGGAAACCGATAAACTAGAACGCTGGGGAAATGAAGGCGTTCTGCTACTTATGTCAGACAGCACGAATGTCGAACAAGAGGAGCCAACCCAAAGCGAAAAGAGGGTTGAAGAGACTTTTGAAGAAACCTTTCGTTCAGCCAAGGGTCGGGTCATTGTGACAACCTTTGCCAGCAATGTTGGACGCGTCCAAAAGATTATCAACGTGGCGCGTCGCAATGGGCGGCGCATTGGCGTGACGGGACGCTCGATGGTCAACAATGTCAAGACAGCGATTCGGCTCGGCTATTTAGATATCACAGAGGATGAACTACTCAATGCATCTGAAATGGAAACACTGCCGCCAAGTCAAATCGTCATTGTTGCGACAGGTAGTCAAGGCGAACCCACAAGCGCGATGGTACGAATGAGTATGGGAGAACATCGCCAAATTACGCTCCGCGAGGGCGATACCGTCATTTTGAGCGCTGCACCGATTCCAGGCAATGAAGAACCCTTCAATCGTACGGTCAATAACCTATTTCGACAAGGTGCTGATGTGCTGTACCATGAACTGGGCGACGTTCATGTCAGTGGACACGGAGGCAATGAGGATTATCGAAAAGTTCTGGAACTGGTCAGACCCAAATACTTTATTCCGGCCCATGGTGAATATCGTCATCTGGTCCTTCACGGGCGATTGGCCGAGCGTGCAGGGATCGATAAGTCTCGTATCTTTGTGGTCGAAGATGGTCAGGCGATCGAGTTTACTGCCGATGATGGAGAGATATCGGCACAATTGGCAGAGCGTGTTCCGGCCAATGACGTTCTGGTCGATGGTCTTGGCGTGGGTGATATCGGCAATGTTGTCCTCCGAGACAGACGTCACCTCGGTCAAGATGGCTTTATGGTCTGCATTGTGGCCCTAGACGAATTTGATGGCGATATCATTTACGGCCCCGAAATTATTAGTCGTGGCTTTGTTTATATGCGTGACAGTGAAGATCTGATTCAGCGAGCTGAGAACGCTGTTCGCAAAGTGTTGAAAAAGAAAGCGCCTGGTCGTGTCATGTCCAGCAAGGTCAAGGATGCCCTGGCGAACTTCTGCCATCGCGAATTGGGGCGTCGACCGATGGTGTTGCCCGTAGTATTGGAGGTATAGGACCCATTTATACTACTTCACACAATGACCCCGTTTGTGATATAATATCCCTGGAACGTTTGTTCGTGTATCGTCTCAACTAGAATCGCGCAATACGCAACACCTATCGATCCCCAGAAAAGTTTTGTACCACGTCCCTCAGAGCAGAGACGGCACAAAACTTTTCTGGGCAAGTATGACTTATGGCCACTAAACGCCGCTCAAAAAAAACGAAACGCTCTGTTGACTGGCCACAGAAGCTACGAGAGCTACTGTTGCGCTACGAAGTCATTGGGGTTACATTGATTTTAATCGCAGCATTCACCTTGCTTAGTCTCGTAACGGGGAGTCGCGGGCAGGTCACCGATGCATGGATCCGTAGTCTTGAAACACTCGTTGGTGTTGGTGTCTGGGGAATGCCGCTTGTGTCCGGCGCATTAGGATTCTGGATGGTGATCTATGCCATTGAGCGGATGCCCAATTTGCCTTGGCAGCGCCCAGTCGGATTCTCGTTATTGCTGTTGGCCTACGTAATGATGGCCTCGCTGCTTGTACCGGTTGACGTTCGTCAAGTTGCTGCATCTGTAGGAGATGGAGGGGGATTGATCGGTCACACGGTGGCCTCGTTATTAGAACAGGCAATCGGGTTATGGGGTGCTTGGGCATTCGCCACGTTTCTCGCCATTGCTGGGGTGGTCTTTATTGCAGAGCGCATATTAGTTGACAACATCTATCAAGTATGGGATTGGTTTCAGGCATGGCAGACCCAACGACGCGAAGCACAGATGGATCCTCCGCCATTCGAACCAAACAATTATTCTCAACCCGATCCGAGAAATACTGCTCAAACGAATATATCAACGAACCCCGCAAGAGAACCTTTATGGAAGCGGCTGATAGGCTCTATGAGTCAGCCCGAGCAACCAGCGATGGAATCTCGTTCCAATTTGGTCTCCCCCAATCCGCCACAGCAGCCTCCCGCGTCAACGGGATCAGTGCGGAAAGTTGCACCACCAGATATGAGTCAACCCAAAGCCCCCGTCGCCGATCCGGTAAAAAGTGCATCAGCCTCGAAGAGTCCACCTGCCACAAACGCGGCCCAACCCGATAGCGGCTTTTTGCAAGCGCGCATCATTGGCGGAGAACAAGAGTGGCGCATCCCAAAAGCAGCCGATATGCTAGATGATTGGGAGCGACAAGTCGATAATGATTCTCGGATTCGAGACCAAGGAAAGTTGATTCAGCACACGCTCTCGCTTTTTGGGGTTCCTGCCTCATTTGAAGGAGCGTATAAAGGCCCTGCTGTTACTCAGTACTTGATCAAACCTGGCTACATTGAACGAACAGTTCGAATTAAAGATGAAAATAATCAGCCACGCAACGAGGTCCGCCGTACCAAAGTGAAGGTGAGCAAGATTGCTGGATTGGCCAATGATCTTGCGCTCGCTCTGGCAGCATCAAATGTTCGGATCGAAGCACCGATTCCAGGAACAAGCTATGTTGGTGTTGAAGTGCCAAATCAAGAAAGCAATACGGTTGGACTCAAGGAACTGATGGAGAGCGAGGCATTTAAGCAGATACAAGAGAAGGGGAAATTGCCCATCGCGCTGGGCGAGGATGTAAAAGGCAATGCAATTGTGGCCGATTTGGGACGTATGCCCCATCTGCTTATTGCGGGTGCAACCGGTACGGGTAAATCGGCCGGCATCAATTCGATGATTGCCTGTTTGCTTTTGACGCACACGCCCGATACACTGCGCTTTCTGATGGTGGATCCCAAAATGGTGGAACTCAGCATCTATAATGGAATTCCGCACCTGCTGAGTCCTGTTGTCACAGAAGTTGATAAGGCAGCCGGCGTTCTGTTTTGGGCCGTAAAGGAGATGGAGCGGCGCTACACGCTCTGTAGTAAGGTGAATGCGCGCGACCTGGAGCGCTACAACACCCACTTGCGCAAACGCGGAGAAAAACCGCTCCCGTACATCGTCGTGATCGTAGATGAGATGGCCGACTTGATGATGGCAGCACCTGAGGAGGTTGAAAAGCACGTTTGTCGTCTGGCGCAGATGGCGCGCGCGGTTGGCATTCACCTCATCATTGCAACCCAGCGCCCTTCTGTGGATGTCATTACAGGTTTGATTAAAGCCAACTTCCCTTCCCGCATTTCCCTGGCCGTGACGAGTCAGATTGACAGCCGCGTGATCTTAGATGTACCCGGTGCAGAGCGTCTACTTGGGAGAGGTGATATGCTCTTCATGGCACCTGACGCAAGCAAGTTGGAAAGATTGCAGGGAACATGGGTTGGCGATGATGAGATTCATCGATTGGTGCGACATTGGAAAGGCGCTCGCAGCTTCGAGCAGCGTGGCGGCGACTCGATCGTTCCAGCCGAATTTGCCCAAGATCCACCCGAAGAATTAATCAATGGAACGACAGATGAAATAGTGGTCACAGATTCGACAGATGGGAGGTCCAAGAACTTACCATTTGATTCACCTGAATCTGGGACAAAAAAACGACCAACATCGTCTTCGGGTCAAGCAGCTTCAAGAGCAGGTAGTAGAGCCGGCACAACGGCCAGTCAGGAGCGTCCACCGGCCACAGTTCCCATGAGTGGTTCGCTTGATATTCATCAGGAGCCGCAGACACGAGGTAGAGCCTGGACAGAGGACGTAGAGGAGCCCAGCTCGACCGATCACAAAAACTATGGTGCACCTCCCGAACAAGTTCCCCTTTTCGAAGAGATCGCTGAGATGAAAAAGCTCGATTCCCGAGACGAACTGTTTGAGGAAGCTGTGCTTGTGGTGCAAGAAGTGGGGCGCGGTTCAGTTAGCCTTCTGCAGCGCAAGTTGCGCATTGGCTACAACCGGGCGAGCCGCTTGGTCGATCAGTTAGAAGAAGCGGGTATTCTGGGACCAGACCAGGGTGGGAGTCAAGGCCGTCAATTGCTTGTAGGCGGCGAACAAGAGACATTGACTCCACGAGTGATTGGTGGAGACACAGAAAACGAAGAGTCCCCGCGTATTTGGATGTAATGATTGAACGTGATTCGCATTGTGTAATGCTTAAAGTATGAGGAAACGATAATGTCTGTTGCGACGCGAATTCAACAAGAGAAAGGTGTTCGACACTACTCACGGGTCCGTGAGGAGTTCGCAAAAGCGATTGAGATTGGCGTCCCACTAGCAACTAGCCACTCTCTGGTCGATCTACTAATTTATACCCCCGGCCCTTAATGTTCAATAGATAACGTGGTCGTTTGGCATTGGGTTCGATCTTCTTCCGCACTCGTCCCACAAGCGCTGCAATCGCATTCTCATTGATCCCATATCCCTCATCACCTGGATAGAGCCCATCGAGGATCTGTTGGTGGGTACGAATCTCGTTCAAACTCTCATGCAAGAGGAGCATGAGATCAAATTCTTTGGATGTGAGTTGTTCGGATTGACGACCGTTGACCCAAACAATTCCGGCCTCGGCGTCGACTCGCAGCGCTTCATCGTCAAGTGTCGCTTGGTTAAGAATGTAATGGGGGAAAAGTGGAGTAAAGAACTGAATCTCTCGTCCGCTGACCTGGATCATCCCCTTTAACTCCAGTGACTTGCGGTTACGCACCTTCGTAGTCATTCTTTGAGCCAAATGGACAAGCGTTTGTTGTTCATCTGGACGCAATCCCTGCCAAATCTTGCGAAACTCCTCATGGACGTTTTCCTGGTTCGTCGCCCATGTTTCTAAGGATTCATCCTTTGGTTTAGAAGTAATGAGTGCGTTTAATAGAGCAGCAATCAGACCTGGATGCCCTCCGCTGAGCCGAACGATTTCATCTTCCGCATTCTTGTAAAGCAGATCCGTTGACAGATTTCGGCGCGCACTAATTAAACGAATTGCTTCGCGTGTATCTATTTCGGTATAGGGTTTCAGGTAAAGAATAGAGCGCGAGATGAGTTCATAGAATCCCTCCAATGACTCATCCGGTTGTCGCAAAGCAATCGGGTGATCGCGCATAAATAGAATGTAACAAACACTGTACTTATTTGCGTCGCGCACCGCGCGCAAATTTGCCAAAGTCTGCCTTGATAACTTTTGATAAAACTCATCGAACTCGTCGAGTATAAAAACCAATTTTAGCTTTTGTTCGTGACACAAAATCCGCGTTGCAAATTCAAAGTTGCGCTGAGCAAGTAGTCCATTCTGTTCAATGATAGCTTCGCGGCGCAAGGCCAGTAGTCTATTTCGTTCACCGTGGGCTTGAGGAAGTTCGCTTGCAACCTCTACCAAAGCGGTCAATAACAGCTCATATAGAGCCCATTCCGAAATCTCACGTGCGCGATTGCTGTCTGCCCAGACAAAGAGAGTATTCGAGGCGTCTTCTTGGAGATAGTGATGATGTATGTCCTGTCTTAACAGAAACTGGAGAAAGCGCGATTTACCCAAAGTCGCAACTCCACAAATCACACCAGATTCACCGCCGCGAATAATTTGGAATAGAGGATTGGCGATCTCTTGGCGAAAGTCTATATGATGTTCTGTATATTTATTCGTCATATTCCCTCTTCATTTAGAAATGTACACCACTCAGCTGGTGGCCATTGTACATCCCATTTCTCTATCCGCTCACAAATTAAGGCACACCAAAGTTGAGCCCATATCCGTACACGTTCAACTTCGTTTTTATCGTCCGTTTTGCGAGGTCTACGCAGCAGGTAATGTAACGAATCCATCAGTAACGCCCAGTAATATTCTTGCATCTGTTCAAAATCAGTGACTTCACCTGCTAGTTTGCGCACCGCCTGAACTAGACTTTGAACCCTATCGACCTCCTTTTGCAGATTTAGATCATCAATCGAGTTTAACTGGGCCAACTGTGCGTCCGGCACACGTGGTGTCAATAGAATGACAGCTAGACGAAATGCCACAGAAAGCTGCGCACGCTCAAAGGAAAAGAGCCTGAGTACAATATCAGCTTCTAATTCAACAAAGTCCCGCAGAAAATGCCCCGGACCGGTATGCTCATAATCGATCACGCATGTTTCAGCATTCTGATTAGCAAATATGTTGTTGACATGCAGATCTCCATGCGTAATTACCTCCCAGTATGATACAAAGTTGCTATGTTCTTTGTTTTCTTGGACCCATACCACAGGGTTACGCAATTGGAACGGCAGATCTGCAATCGAGATCGATGGGCTTTGATCAGGATAGGATGAAAGACGTTCTAATTTAGGAATTGTATACAAATAATACCGAAAGAGATTGCATTCTCGCTTGGGTGCTCCATGAACGTGACGATACCAAGGATCCAAGGTTTGTTTGAAGAGGTTTCTCAGCGCAACAGCGAGTTGGTCAATCGACGTCTCTTCCTGTTCATACCATATCTGAAAGAGCTTCCATTGCCCACTCTCTATATTTGTGTAGCGAATTGCACCAATATCCCACAACGTTTCGTAATGGTTAGAATCTTCGATCCGTGCGGAATAACGTGGTGGAAGATAATTGCGAACATAGCCGTTATACGCTTTAATCTCTTGATCAATTTTATGCGCTGGAGCAATCTTAATCACTTCTTCCTGGAACCATGCTCCCCCATTTCTTCTTCCCCGAGCCACGAGAATCAAGGATCTTGAGCTTGATAATGCGCGTTTTTGCGCCTGATACCGATCGGTTAAAGATTCTAATTTCAACTGAGTCAAAGAAGGTGAACCATCATTCGAAGCATAGAGCCTACATATGGCAGTATGCGGTTGGTCTTGAAGTAACCGAACCGGCTCTAGCTCTAAGCGTTGGATGATTTCAGGTGGGCTACAATAAAGTGGCCACTCAATATCGATGTAATTTTCACATGAATCTTCAAGTGCCGAATGGATCGCCTCGAGTAAGACACCCGGACCTTCTTCCTTTCCGATAATGTTAAATGCTTGAAACTGATCGCGCGCTTTACGTGCCGTTGCCAGATCGCCATACCCAGTCACGACAATTGTCCGCGCCGGAAGCAAGTTCGGCGCCAGGCATAATCCGCTATCATCGTTTCGGTCATCATCGTCGCGTAAGCGCATATCCACAATTGCCAGCTGGCAACGTTCTTTGCGGACTAGCTCGATAGCATCCTGAATGAGCATATCTCCCATACCCTTCGCCAGCACAGGTTGGAATCCCCATCGATTCAAATTCTCACCGTGATCCTGGCGAAATTCAGGATCATTATCAACAACCAGCACACGACGTTGGTAGATAGACCGCTCTCCGTCACACTCGTTGGCATTCATGCCGATTTTCCTCTACACAATTTAAAATGATGTGGCCCCACTTATAGAGACGCCACTTAAACTTCGGACAATAGAATCATTTTTCTCGTTGATAACAGTTCACCTTGCTGCACTGAATGAGCAGGCGACAGTCACTTTTCGCACAAGGCGAGCCGCAATTGTGACTGACCTGCCCACTTGAACGTGAAGTGACTGTCGCCTTTGGGAATAACGTGAACAGTTACTCCCGTTGGACAATTGTCCGCAGTTTAAATGATGTGGCTATTAGGAAGTCCGAATCCTTATCACGAACCTGCTACCCTTTTTGCAATGTGATCGCAAAGACTGAACCTTGATCCGTCCCTTTCGGGATATAGCGGATACTCCCTCCCATATTCTCGATTGCCGCTCGTATAAAGAGCAGACCAACGCCACGCCCCTCACCTTTGGTTGAAGCTGGTTGGTGAAAAATTTTGGGTGCCACCAGCGGATCAATTCCTGGTCCGTTATCCTCAATACGGATTTCGATCTGCTCATTTTGAGTAAGGCAAGTGCGTACGATCAATCGCTGCTGCTTTGCCCATCCCATTGCCTCTAAAGCATTTCGTACAAGGTCATAGATGCTGCGACTAAGGGCCATCGGATGGGCAGATACCTGCAGATCTTCTTCTGCAAACTCGTAATCGGTTACAATGTCAACATCGCGCTTATCAATCGCTTCTTCGACCCACTTGTACAAGTGAGAATGTAAGGCGAGCGGTGACAATTCTTCCGGTCCAAAAGATGTTTTGGCCGCGGTACCAGCCAATCGTTTTGCATAGCTATCGATCTCGTCAAGATAATGTCTGCTTGCTTGTGCAATATTTGACTCTTGTTTCAGCCAATAGACCCGGTTGCGGATACGACCCGTCTCCCGGTTGATATCATGAGCAATGTCTGCTGCCCACGAGGTTGCTCCGATCACGCTTGTTTTGAAGCGTAATTCAGCCGTTAGATCGGCCCGTTCAATTGCAATACGCGCCTGACGCGCGATGGCAAGCACGTTCTCTTTTTCTTCTTCATCAAATGCCGCTGCATATGGGCTTTCCAGTAGGAGAATACCCAAAAACTTCTCTTCTCATGAGCGCAACACCCAGTGCAGACTTTGTATCTAGACGCAGTGGTTGGTAAGATGAATCCGCCACATCGGCGATATTTCCGATCGGCTTACCGCCCTCTTGTATTGCCCGAATGGCCAAAAAGCCAGGCAAAGAAGAGGAATTGATTGGCAGAGTCGGCAAACGATCATAAAATGGATTGTCCACCTGATGTCGCTCACAAACAGCGTCGATCAAACGGAGCGAGTGGCTCGATTCTTCATAGAGCATAATGCGTGGCGAAACCGCTTTGTTTTCATACAATTCGGAGACAGTTTGCAAGACGCTCGTAAGCGTTTCATTGCGCGACAAGGTTGTGCCAACTGCTTCGGTTACCTTCTGTGCTGCGTTCAGTCGTTGGCGATGGCGCTCGGCTCTCCTCAATAATCGGGCATCATTGATGCTGGCAGCCACAAATTCAGCCCAAATTGGATAAAGAGTCTTCTCTTCTCTGCTGAATGTTTTGCGCCGCCGATAACTAAAAAACATTGCTCCCATTGTTTCGCCCAAAGCGCGGAGAGGAAACGCCACGGTAGACTGGATCTGTTCATTTTTGACAAATTGGCTACGTTTAAACAAGTCATTGCGCTTGACATCAGATGCCCAAATTGGCCAGCTCGCTTCCATGACAGAGCGAATCATACCGTTCTTACGGGGTTGTTCAATATTGATTGCCTCTTCGTTTTGTACACCAAAATAAGTACCCAGCTTTAATTCTCCGCTTTCTGGATCAGTATACCAGATTGTCAGGACAGAAAGACTTGGGTCTGTATGGCGAACTTCTCGAAAAATCGTATCAAGTGTTTTGTCTAATTCAGAGGGAGCCGTAACAGAGCGGGCTGTGTTCAGAACAGTCCGCAGATTCTTTTGCCGCCGCACATTCTCCAGAGCCAAAGCAGCCACAGACGCCAGTCTGCTTAGCATCTGCTCATGTTCGCTCGAAAAGGTGTTGATCTGAACTGATTCCACATTAATGACACCAATGATCTGTTTGTCCGAAAGAATCGGTACGTCGAGTTCGGATCGGGCATTAATCTGACTGGGACGATATAATTCTTTCCAAGGTTCGACTGTCACATCTGGTGCATTCTGAATTTCTCCAGTTTGGAGGGCCAATCCGCTGATCCCCAGAGTAATCTGATGTTCCTCTAATGGATTGGCGATTTGTTTATTTTCAGCTAGATAATATTCGCGGCGGATTTCAACCGGTTCGTCATCTGGAGAGCGCCGCTGCCAATCCTTGAGCATGAGTCCAACATGAGCACTGAGGGGATACAAAAGCTCATTGGTCTTATGAATCAATGTTTCGATCAGTCCTCGTTCATCCGTATGTGGTGCGAGGGCTTCCCGCAATACGTCACCTAAAATGCGTAGCTCATCTTCGCGCGCTTGATATTCCCGTGACTGACGCATGGCTGTTGCGGCAAGGTCTGCGAAAGATTTTGCAATTCGAACATTCTTGGCTGTAAAGCGTTGGGGAGAGAGATAGTTTAGATAGAGAACGCCACAGATTTCGTCTGTAGCCATGGGTTGATGGATCGGTACCCCAATCAAGGCACGAATTTTCCCTGCACTCAGCATGGGACGGTCCATCAATTGCCGAATATCCTGGGTGAGCGGATGCTGTTGAATATCCTGCACAATCACAGGCTGTTTTGTGCGGATGATATGTTGAGTCAGTTCATGCGGTCGAAATCGACATTCGGGAAGGATAGAGGCTAAATTGCCGACAAAGGTTTCTCGATCGAAGTCACGGGAAGCATATTTGATATCGCGCTCATACTCATGACAGCGCTCATTTTCATGCATATTGATACGCCGTGGAGCAATCGCAACAAGCTCGGCCCTTGTGAGCGCACGTGCTTTTTCAGCTATATTGGTCAATGTATCTTGTAGAGGTTTCCGATTGGCTTTGGCGAGAATCCGGTGGCTAAAATCACTGATCTGACTTTGGGCTTCACCCGCTTGTAAATTTTCATAAAAGAGCGCTGCTTGATTGGTTAGAATATCAATATAAGCCAAGGACTCGCTCTGTTGTGGTTCTTTGTCCCAAACATTATCCAGAATTACAAGACCCAAAACACGCTCTCCCGCCTTCACCGGTATAATTGCGCAATCAAGGCAACCAAATTGTCGAGTAAACTCTCTTGGCAATTTGTCCAGGGCCTCATCAGCTTTCACCTCAAGCGTCTCCCCACTTTGCAAGACATGGGCAAGTGCACAAATTGATGGATTGGAAGATGTTCCGATTTCAATACTCCATCCTTTCACAAATTCTTCCACGGGTGTCGGTGTTAAATCGTTGTTTTCTAATGCTTGAAGATAACGATCGAAATCCATTCCACATTGTTCATCACGTATCCAATCAGCTTCAGCGGCCTCCCAAAAGAAATGCCCAATCCCCATTGTCCCATGCAGACGAGCACCACCTTCCTCTGCTAAAAATAAGACAGCTCGGTCAAAGCTGAAGCCATAGTGAGCGGTTGCGACGGTGAGCGTCACGTGCCAGAGCCATTCCTCACGCTGTTCGGCCAGCATCAGCATAACCTCTCCAGCCTTTTGAACCACAGCGAGCCGCCGATTGAGCCGCATCTGCTGTTCATTTAGCCAGGCCGTGTGGACAAAGCTGGCAAGCTGGTCTCCGATTGCTTGAAAAAGCAAGAAATCTTGATGCTTATAGACATAAGAGTGATCATCATCTTCTAAAATCAAGGCGCCCACTATCTGTGGCCCGACACGCATTTGAACGCCCATCCAGGAAAGAGCAGAACGTTCGCCAATCTGGTCGATCCCGTTGATGCGTCGATAGTGCTCTGTGCCATCAGGTAAGAAGAGTGACCCATCCAACTGTACAAGATGTGACATGAGACCACTCTCAGAAGGCTTGCACCAATATGAGCCGGTCTTGTGTCCATTTTTCACATGCAATCGATAGTGAAGCCATTTACTCTTTTGATCCCACAGAACAGCGATAAAATTATTGACTGAAACTACCTGCGATAATTCGTAAAGAATTGCGTCGAACAGATTGTCCAGGTTTAGATGTAAATCAGTATCGCCTTCTACCTGCGGATGGTGACTAATGACGCGACGACTCACCCTAGACAGGAATTCAGCTGCTTGTGTGTCGCGCCGTTCCTGTTCGTATGCTAAAGTACGGTCAAAAGCGGCAGTTGCTTGGCTTGCATAGAGACGCAACAGATTACGCTGCTCACCACGCAATGGACGTGGTTGCTCGGCATTATCAAGAACCAGGATACCCATACAGCCATCATTGTTTTTTAGTGGCATGCCAATCCATTCTCCAACCGCGAGTGGAAATCCGGTTTTCTTAAATTGATCACATAAAAACCCGGACCCTAGTACTACTGTGCAGCAATATATTGTGAAACACAAAGGAAATTCGTTATATTTCTGGGCATATTGCTAACAAAACGCAAACAGAATGCAAAGGAAAAATGAGATAGACTGAAGAGCCAATAAAATGAAGCAGTCTTCGATGAAAGGAAATCAAGATGAAACTTGCTCAAGCAGTCAATCAATATGACTACAGCCAACTGGAAAGCCCGCCGCTGCTGGAACTGACAGAAGAGCAACTGGCGGCACTGGCCGACCAACTCCAGGAGTATCATGCCATATATAGTCCATACTTCAGCCATGTGGCTCAGAGAGAGCATGCGTACCACTACATGCGAGGCTTGTTAGACCCCGAAATCAAACGCAAATCGGCCGAGAACATCGCGCTGGCGACAGTAGGAGAATCGGGTGTACGCCCCCTGCAAAGCTTTGTGGGTCAGAGCCGCTGGAGCGGTGAAGCGATGCTGGCGGAACATACTCGACAGACAGGTGAGTTGTTGGGAGACGCAAATGGCGTCTTACTCCTGGATGGGAGCGACATTCCCAAGCAAGGAGAAGAGTCAGTGGGCGTCAAGCGGCAGCGGTGTGGCGAACTGGGCAAGATCGCCAACTGTCAAGCCGGAGTCTTCCTGGGATATAATAGCTCTCATGGCTATACCTTACTGAACTGTCGGTTGTATATCCCCCAAGAATGGTTTAGTGATGAGTATGCAGAGAAGCGGTACAAAACCGGTCTTCCCACTGACCTGACCTTCCAAACAAAAAAATGAATTGGCTTGGTCCATGATTGAGCAGACGCACGCCCTGGGTGCGTTGCCCATCCGCTGGATCACTATGGATGAAGCCTTTGGCAAAGATACTCATCTGCTTGACTGCATTGATGGCCAAACCGCTTACAGCTACTTTGCTGAAGTGCCCAAAGAGACTCGTGTCTGGACCTCCAGCCCCCAGACCTATCTGCCCGCATCATCTGGACGCGGGCGCAAAGCTTCCAAGCTCCGCGTCCGGCCTGGTGAACCTACGCCTCTCACCGTTGCTCAACTCGCTGACACCTTCCAGGAGCATGAGTGGCAACAGCATGTTCTCAAAGAGGGCTCCAAGGGCTTCATCGTTGCTTCCATTGCTTGTCGCCGCATTGTCTCTGTCCGCAATGGGCTCCGGTTCTGCTCTCTGGCTCATCGTCCGCCGCAATCCCGATTGCTCTCTGCAATACTTTCTCCAATGCACCTTGAGACTTCCTTGGATGACTTCGCCACTGTTTCTGCTTTGCGTTGGCCCATTGAAACCATTTTTGAACAAGCCAAGCAGTTTCTCGGACTCAACGAATATGAAACTCGCAGTTGGCTCGGTTGGCATCATCATATGACCTTAGTCATTTTGGCCTTTGGTTTCTTGGCTCGTTCTCAGTTTTTCCTCAAATATGATGCCCCCGCTCTCACTTTGCCACAGGTTGTTGAACTTCTCCATGCCGTTCTGCCTAAACCTGTCTTGACACTCGCTGAGACTATCGAGCGCCTTCGCTACAAGCAACGTCGTCTTGTTTCCGCTAAACGCTCGCATTATCTTGTGCAAAAATCGAACATTATCGAGCCTTTACTTGATGCACAGTAGTACTAGTTCTTGACCATCAAATGAACAAATATCGTTTGATTGATAGATATATTGTGCATATGTTGTTTCTGCAATAGGAAGACGAATTTGCTCAAAATTTGGAATGAGTGTCGTGCCAGCCTGTTTGGTTCCAACAAGTATCGGTCTATCATCAACATCGTGCTCGATGCGGTAGAGACGTGTCCGCTCAAATCCAAGACGGATGCCTCCCTGCACAATCATTTCGATCACTTCGTCAATGGAGAGGACAGATTGGGCTTGCTGGGCAACATCCGCCAATGTTTCCAGCCAATCGCGTTCAAAACGCGTTGCTTTTTGGTGAACGAGAGATCGTAGAATCCAAATCAATTCAGTGGGATCAAACGGTTTGTGCAAATAGCGATAAGCACCGGCCTCATAGGCGTTCATCCCAATATCTGGATCATCATAACCTGTAAAGAGAATCGCTTCTGCATTCGGATTCAGTCGACGCAATTCTTGCATCACTGTAATCCCGTCGTCGCCTGGACCCAGGCGATGATCTATCAGATAAATATCATATTGTTTCTGTTGATTGCAGACAAGGTCTATTGCTTGTTGAGCGGAACTTGCGCGTTCTGCAGAGAACATGGTTCCACCTTCTTCTCTTTGAAGACGGCGTGCGACCATTTCGCCGAACTGTTCATCATCATCCAAAACTAATACATGATTCATAAATCCTCCTCCTGGGTTCTATTGACGCTTAAAGTATACCCCCGGAGAGTTTTGGGCATCGAATATAAATTTCCTCATGGAGGGCTATCAAATATCAATAGGACCAGATCAAAGAGGGTACAGTGATCAAAACGCTGCAGGGAACTCTATTGTAAACCGGGTTCCCCAACAAATAAAGCTTTCTTCCACATAGATTTGACCACCGATCTCATTCACAAGTTGGTTGGCAATGTAAAGCCCCATTCCACTTCCGTCCGCGCCCCGCGTTGTAATGCCCAAATCAAGGATCTGTCGCCACATATGGCGGTGAATGCCCGGACCGTCATCTTCGATCCGAACTGCGATCCAAAAGTTCCCCTCTCGACGACGATTTGCCATACTAATCTGTATACATCCCCCAATTTCGGGCCGAATCATCTCGATCTGTTGAATTGCATTTAGAAGGACATTCAAGATGATCTGCTGAACTTGCACCTCTCGTGCTCTTGTTAACATAAGTCCAACAACATCTTCCATTTGGATCTGAATATGCGCACGGTCTGCCACATCACGCAGAAGCATTGTTGTTGTTTCCACAACCTTGTCCACGCTTACGATTCCGACACGATCCTGGACAGTCACTTGTCCAAACATACGGACAACTTTTAGCAGATTCCGTACATTCTGTTCCAACTGTTCGAACATCTGGTTGGCAGAATCTATCTCGGATTTCAACGTCTCTGGATTTGCATTGAATGCCTCTTGAATCACATCTTTCTGATATTTCAGCTCATCTAGTGCAAAAAGAATTGGTGTTAGATGATGATTGGTTTCGTGTACCAATGCACGGGTCAAATGCCCCATCAGCGCATAACGCTGCATTTCGCGAGCCTTCTTTGAAAATGCATCTTGTTCAAGGCGCGCGCTAATCTGATATGCCGCAGCCTTTGCATATCGTTCAATGGCTGCTCCGGAAAATCCTGTCGCCGGATGAAAGAGAAAGAGCGCATATGCACGATCTAATTGGCCTTGAACTGGTACACCAACACATGATTTAAATTTGATCAGAGGATTCAGATAGCGCAAGTATGCTCCATGTTCAGATGAATCTGCAATATGAAGCACGGTTTTATCTTCTGCAACATCTCGTACTGGGCTATGAATCAGGTGATTCAATGCCCGGCGATTCAGTGTACTCGGGCCTGAATCTTCCACAATATCAACCTGACGTTGACGGGAGTCGATTGAAAAGAGGATCACTTTCGTCGTCCGTGTTTCACGCCTCAGTTCTGTTAAGATATCATCAATGGTCAGTATCGAATCAGGCTCTATTGAATTTTGTTGGTCGGATTGTTCTAGTTGCCTAAGCAGGCCGTTCTGCATAGAATCAGCGATTTGGTCTGAATGATTCAGATCCTGTGTAGAAAGTAAGACATTTAAGAGATTGATTGGTTCCAACGGTTTGATTAATAATTCGATGCTCTCTTCCGTCAGTTCCGCGAGCAACTTGTCCTCCTGGCTGGCGGTTGCCCAGTCAGTCATAATCAAAAAACGTATGTCAGGATATTGTGATTGGATTTCACGCGCAATCGAGAGACCATTACCATCTGGCAATCCAAAGTCACAGAGGATCACATCTGGGATCATGTGTTGGATCTGATCCTGGGCTTCCGCTATGCACTGTGCAACCATGACATGCTGCCCCGCATTTTCTAGCCAACGCCGAAATGCATTCAGTTGGTCATGATTATCCTCGATGACTAAGATGGTCTTTGGTTTATTTTGGCCTAAATGTTCCAATGCTTGGATACGAGAAGCCGTCCCTAGAATCTCGAGATGTTCCTCCTTTGGTTTTGTCCCATTTGTATAAACTTTATCTGGGTGGCTCTGTTTGATTTTAAGCAATTCGAGCTCGAGCGACCAGCGTACATCACTGAGCTTATCCATCGACAACCGAATTGTGCGTTCTTGTGCATCAATTTGTTGGATCTGTACATACACCTGATCACCAATCCAGAAAAGCTCTTGGATCGGTTTTGTGATCCAGGAAGGTAAATTGTCTCTTAGCAGACGACCAACAACCGCTGGTTCAAGTTCAACAAAAACGCCATGTGAATCAACGTTTGCCACAATGCCACGTACATATTGCCCAACCTCATATTGTTGTAAAATGTTTTGCCATGGATCAGACTCAACAAGTCTCAGGCTCAACTCGATTAGGTGATCCCGTTGCCCAATAACAAGCGCATGAAGCTCTGACCCAATTGTGTATTGAGTACTTTGCTCGCTCTCGCCAGGTCCATTCACATGAGCAACTGATTGCTGGGTGATGGGATCATCGGTTGTGTACCAACTTAGCTCTCGGTTTCGGATGATACCGTAAGACCCATTTGGTAACTTGACAAGTAATGCGTGAGGTAACTGTTTGAGAATAACGACATTGACCAAGTCTCCAGTTTTGAGCTTGACCGCCATATTGCGGAGCCTCCTTCGAAGAAATATGGGGTGTGGTTTTCTCCATTCATAATGATATCATTTATCGGGTATTAAACATCTGCAAGACGAATGATAAAGAGATGACAAGAATGACAAAACTCGTCTATTGAGTGTCTCGCGCAGTTTTTCTGGGCTCTATTGGTATTTAGAACCTATTCGAATGTGGTATACTTCAAACATGCTAAATTTTAATGATGAATCCGAACTACAATCCTGGCTCACCGCCCATAGCATTAACACAACATTATGGGGAATGGGCAACGCCAAATCAATCTGTGATCTTTGGCTAGAGGTAACAAAAGGCGAGTCGCTTCTCGATGATGATCCACCTATGCGCCTTGCCACGGTTATTCAAGTCAATGTACAACGTATAGATTCTGTGTGTAATACATGGACCCTGCTGGAAGCGATGCAAGAATTTGATGATGGACGCACTCGACAGCGCAACCAGTCCCCGTCAGAAAAGATGCTTCCCCACGAAGACCCGCTTTCAGCAGCACACCGTTGTCTGCGAGAGGAACTACAAGTGGACCCCCAACAGGTCACACTCGATACAGATTCTCTATGCAAAGAGACATTCCAGATAGATTCTCCCTCCTATCCAGGGCTACAGACACGCTTTATATTTTATACGATCAACGCTAAAGTAGCTGGTTTACCTGATGAACCGTTTGCTGTCAAGAATCTAGCCCATGGTCAAGGCGATCCTGTTGTGGTATCTCACTGGAAATGGAGTAAAATTTAATTTTTTGTAAGGTTTCTCATTCTCTGGTGTCTCATGTTTTTTATGCTATACTTATTCCCAGATGTGATGTCTTCCCAGATATGGATGTTTTAATAAAACCAAAAGCTTAACCGAATCTCAAATGGTAGATATTCGTAAGAAAACTTTTGCAAAGTGGCAAGGCTTGACCGCACTAGGTCGAAGAAACAAAATGAAAGATGAGCAAAAGTTACCACCGGTTTATCCATGTGAGATTTTACTAGAGGTAATCACATGACAACTACCCACGGCTTTCGCCTTGTTCAAGAGGAACAGATTGCAGAACTGAACGCACTTGTACAGTTATATCATCACGAAAAAACAGGTGCACGTCTACTTTCAATCCAAAACGATGATGAAAATAAGGTCTTTGGCATTAATTTTCGCACAGTCCCATCGGACTCGACAGGCATCGCCCATATCATGGAACATGCAGTGCTGGGCGGATCACGAAAATATCCGGTCAAAGAACCTTTTGTCGAACTCGTTAAAGGCTCTCTCAAAACATTTGTCAATGCCATGACTGGACCGGATGTTACACTTTATCCGGTAGCCAGTACCAATACACAAGACTTCTATAACTTGATCGACGTCTATCTAGATGCTGTCTTTTATCCCCTTCTGACACTGCACCATTTAGAACAAGAAGGATGGCACTATGAGCTGGAAAAGATGGATGAGCCGCTTACCTATAAAGGGGTCGTCTTTAACGAAATGAAAGGTGCATACTCCTCTCCTGATATGCTGCTCTACCGCCATGCTCGTCAGTCACTTTTTCCAGACAATACCTATGGCTTGGATTCTGGCGGCGATCCCAAAGTCATCCCAGACTTGACCTACGAGCAGTTCAAAGAGTTTCACCAAACCTATTATCATCCATCCAATGCCTATCTTTTTTTCTATGGTGATGATGATCCAGCCGAACGGTTGCGGTTGCTCGATGTCTATCTACGTGATTTTGATGCGATTCAAATTGATTCCGCTATTCCCCTTCAACAACCTTTTCGCGACCCAAAGAGATTCGAAATTCCCTATGGTGTTGATCCATCCGAAAACGGTAGCAGCAAGGCATACTTACGTCTAAACTGGATGCTGCCCGAACAAGATGACGGCGCATGGGTAATGGCGATGGTGATCCTTTCTTACGCTTTGCTTGGGACACCGGCTTCCCCTTTGCGCAAAACACTCATCGACTCTGGACTCGGCGAAGATATCGTTGGCGGAGGCTATAATTCCGGTACGCGCCAGCCCACCTTTTCTGTCGGCATGAAAGGAGTTGTCGTAGACAACGTTGATCGAGTTGAGACGCTTATCATAGAATCACTTTCTCAACTGGCAAAGGAGGGTGTTGCACTCGAAACGCTGGAAGCTGCGGTCAATTCAATTGAATTTTATCTGCGCGAAAATAACACCGGCTCGACGCCACGCGGGCTTGTAATCATGTATTGGGTATTGGATTCCTGGATTTACGATCGAGATCCCCTAAAGGCTCTTGCCTATGCTGGTCCGCTCGCCAAAGTCAAGGCAAGAGTATTGAATGAACCAGACTATGTAGGCTCATTGATTCAAGAGTATATTCTCAATAATTCCCATCGCACAACTGTTGTCTTACAGCCTGATGAGGAGCTTCGCCAGCGTGATGAAGCCGAGGAAAAGCAGCGTCTTGCCATTGCTCGTTCCACAATGGATGAACAGATGTTGGAGTCGCTCATCAAGAATACGCAGGAACTCAAACGACGTCAAGCGACACCCGATCGGCCAGAAGATCTCGCCAAGATCCCTCGTTTGACTTTAGCCGATTTGGATCAAACTGGCAAAGAAATTCCAAGTGAGGTGACAGAAGTCGGCGGTTGTCAAGTACTCTATCATGACCTTTTCACCAACGGCATCATCTATCTGGACATTGGGTTCAAGATGCATGTACTACCTCCTAAACTATTGCCCTACATAAATTTATTTGGTCGTGCCTTAACCGAAATGGGGACCGAGACAGAGGACTTTGTTCAACTTGCACAACGAATCGGGCGCAAAACGGGCGGCGTCTGGGCCACAAATTTTACCTCCTCCAAACGTGGTGAAGTTGGACTTGACGCAGACGAACATGTGGCCTGGTTTTTCCTGCATGGCAAGGCGGTGCCAGAACAAGCTCACGAACTGCTCAACATCATGCAGGATGTTTTGTTGACTGTTAACCTGGATAACCAAGAACGTTTTCGCCAGCTCGTCCTAGAGGCCAAAGCGCGCAAAGAAGCGGGTCTGATTCCTGGCGGCATGGGAATTGTCAGCGGTAGGTTGAGCGCCAACCTGACCACTGCCGGATGGCTTTCTGAACAGCGTGGTGGCCTTGAGTATCTATTCTTTCTGCGACAACTGGCAGAGAAAGTTGAGAGCGATTGGCAGTCCGTATTGGCAGATTTAGAGCAGATTCGCTCGTTGCTCATCAACAGCAATACACTGATCGGCAATGTGGCGCTGGATGCCGACAATTGGAGCCGGTTTCAGCCACAGTTGGCCGAGTTTATAACAGCTCTGCCAGCACAGCCAGTCAATCTTCACACCTGGCACGCCACATTAAATCCAGTACATGAGGGGCTGACCGCTCCAGCACAGGTTAACTATGTGGGCAAAGCGGCTCGTCTCTATGATTTAGGCTACCAACTCCACGGCTCAATCTGGCCCATCACAAACTATTTGCGGACAACTTGGCTCTGGGACAAAGTGCGGATTCAGGGCGGAGCTTATGGTGCACGATGTCAGTTCAATCGCCGCTCCGGTATCCTCACCTACCTCTCCTATCGCGATCCAAATCTGCTGGAGACAATCGATGTATATGATCAGACAGCGCATTTCTTGCGCAATCTGGAATTGAGCCAAGATGAATTAACAAAGAGCATCATTGGTGCAATTAGCTCCATCGATTCTTACCAATTGCCAGATGCCAAAGGCTCCACCTCTTTAATGCGTCATCTCTTCGCAGAAGATGCTGCAAGCCGCCAAAAAATTCGCGAAGAGGTGTTGAACACATCTCAAGCTGATTTCAAGGCATTTGCAGACGTACTAGATCATGTCAAGGAGCGAGGTGCAGTGGCAGTGCTAGGTTCACAAGACGCAATTGAGCAGGTGAATCGTGAGAGGGACGGCTGGTTGCGAGTTACAAAGGTATTGTGATTGAGAGGATAAAATAGTTTGGACGACGAGCACTGCAAATAGCTTGTCACAAACCGTATTCTCCATTTTTGATACAATCGTTATGACTCTAAAGGTCATATCAAGTTAAAAACTTACCTCATAGTGTAGAAATGTGGTTGTCTGAGAAATTGTGTGGTTTTCAGTTGGTTTGTGGTTAGATGGTTGGTGAACAAACCAGCTAACTATCCAACGTTTACCCCACAAAACCTCAAAGGACCAGAAATGTTTGAGGTGAGTCTATGTAAAATCAACCTTCCTCTGTGTGCAAGCCCCAGCGCGATTGCTGGGGCATTATCTTGTTGACCAATCCTCCAGCAAATGGAGGCAGAAGCTGTCATGATGCAGCGAAGACATGTTGACTATTCGCCATTCACTATCTCTCTAATCAACCTCGGTCCTCGATAGACAAATCCAGTGTAGACTTGAAGCAAATTCGCCCCAGCATGGAGTGTTTCAACAGCATCGGCCCGGCTCATGATGCCGCCGACACCGATGATTGGAAAGGATGATCCAAGAGCATGACGCAATTTGCGGATCACTTCAAGTGAACGGCTGTGGAGGGGTGCACCGCTCAATCCGCCCATTTCATTGCTGTGCGGCAAGTGTTGCACAGCATCTCGCGCAACGGTCGTGTTCGTCGCAATGATCCCATCTAGCTCCAGGCGTTTGGCGAGTCTCGCAATCGCCTCGATTTCATTACCGTCCAGATCGGGCGCAATCTTGACCAGAAGTGGGACAATACGATTGTGAGTTTGTGACAGATCCATCTGCTTGTTTTTTACCTTTGCCAGCAAGTTCGATAGAGCATCTTCCCGTTGAAGCTCGCGTAAACCTTCGGTGTTTGGTGATGAAACGTTGATAACAATGTAGTCCGCGTGGGGGTAGACTTTCTGTAAGCAAATAAGATAGTCTTGTTCGGCCTGTTCGAGGGGTGTATCAAAATTTTTGCCAATGTTCACACCGATCATGCCATCATACCGTCTCTTCTGGAGATTCATCACCAAATGATCGACTCCCTTGTTGTTGAAGCCCATCCGGTTGATGATTGCACCTGCTTGGGGTAGTCGAAAGAGCCGCGGTTGTGGATTGCCAGATTGGGGACGAGGTGTAACAGTGCCGACTTCTAGAAAACCAAAACCCAGTGCTCCTAAGCTGTCGATATAATCGCCGTTCTTGTCTGCTCCAGCAGCTAATCCCAACATATTTGGGAAGGTCATGCCCATGCAATCCACTGGAGAACCAGCGATTGACGGTGCAATCAAGTTGATAAATCCCAGAGACCTGGCCCACTGAAGACCCAGCAATGACAAATGATGGGCATATTCAGGGGGAAGCTTGAAGAGAAGCGGACGAGCAATTTGATAGAACATGGGAGTGGTTGATGGTTTGGGTTTGGTTTGTTGCACGTACTATGTTGTGCAGGATTCAAGTATCGGTCGATCGCAATCGTTCGATTCGTCACTTCATTCGAGATTGGCACGATTGCGATCTGCCGATTATATCATGATAGTGGCTGTCCAGTAAGTGATCGATCCTCAACGAACGCAAAATTCTCAGGCTACGACCAGAGTCTATGTTGGAGAACCGTCGTAGAGGAGATAAAATAGGAGATATATCCCAAACAATGGTAACCTATCCGAAAACAACCGAACCATGAATATTACGACCCGCCAACTCGTCCAATCCATTCACGATTGCCCCACGCGCTTTGTCATGGTGACATCGGGTGCAGGAACAACAGCCTTGTCTGATTTGTTGGGCGTTGGTGGGGCCAGCCGGACCCTGCTCGAAGCGGTTGTGCCCTATAGTCAATCGGCAACGGATGACTTTTTGGGTCAGGCACCTGAGCAATATGTGGCAGCAAAGACGGCGCGTCTGCTGGCTGGTCGGGCGTATACGCGTGCGCGTTGGCTTGATGCGGCTAATGCTGCAAGCGATGACCGTTTGGATCGGGCGACGATCATGGGCGTCGCTTGCACCGCAGCCATTGCGTCGGACCGGCCCAAACGGGGTGACCATCGGGCGCATATTGCGATTTGGCATCCAAATTGTCTCTATGAAACCACCATTACTTTGGCAAAAGGAAAGCGCGATCGGTCAGAGGAAGAGTCTCTGGTCAGCCATATCATTCTGAACAGGATAGCCCAAGCTTGTGAATTGGGCATACGTCTCCCAGACCACTTTCACGATGAGGATCAGCTCGCGACGGCGGTTCATCATTTCGCAAGCGCTGCTCAACAGTTGCATGCTGAAGACATCACCTTCTTTTGTGTTGAAGCTGATGGGCAAATTGAAACCTCTCATAGCGAGAGAAAAGATGGTTATCCCAAAGCAATTGTGTCTGGTTCATTTAATCCTCTCCATGAAGGACACTTGGGCATAGCAAAAGCAGCGGAGGAAATTCTAGGCGCGCCAGTGACGTTTGAGCTGTCGGCCTTTAATGTGGATAAACCTCCAATCCCGCCTGCAACAGTACTCAACCGGATTGCTCAATTTGCTGGACGCCATCCGATCTGCATCAGCAATGCACCTACCTATCAACAAAAGGCACGGCTCTATCCTGGAGCAACATTCGCGATTGGTTATGATACAGCGGTGCGAGTCTTCGACCCTCAATATTACCAAGACAGCATGGAGCAGGTTGACGCAGCCTTAAGTGAGATTCGTGAACGCGGCTGTCATTTCCTTGTCGCTGGTCGTCTGGATCAAGAAGGGGTGTTTCGCGGTTTGGACAATATTCAGATACCGGACGAATATCTCGATCTCTTCGCCGAAATTCCCGAAACTCGTTTTCGTCGTGACGTATCATCAACGACGTTACGAGAAACGGGAGGACAGGGGAGCCGTTAAAAATTGAAATCGAATCGCTTGAATCCGGCTGTGCTGAAGAACCCTTACTTTTGACAGTATAGGGATTGAAATTAGGACACGGACTTTTAGGATGAACACGGATTATCTCAGAATCAATCCGTGCAATCTGTGTTCATCCGTGTCCTATGAAAGGATATCTATTCTTCTGTTGCCCCAAGCGCCTTGATAATGTATGGATAGAGAGTCTCTACAACAACTGCATACCCTTCCGCTGTTGGATGAATTGCGTCGGCCTGATTGAGTTCCTTATTCCCTCCCACGCCTTCCAGAAAGAAAGGGATCAAAATCAGACCATATTTTTCGGCGATCCGTGGATAGATGGCTTTGAACTCTGTGATATACTCTTCGCCCATATTTGGCACAATCTGCATCCCTGCCAATACCACCACTACATCATTTGCCTGGAAAGCTTGAACGAGTTCGTTCAGGTTCTTCTCGGTGACATCCGGATCAATGCCGCGCAGGCCATCATTGCCACCGGTCTCCAAAATAAGAATATCCGGTTCTAGCGTCAGAACCCAATCGACGCGCGAGAGTGCTCCACTACTCGTCTCGCCGCTGATACCAGCATTGATTACCATTACATCATAACCGTCAGCCTGTAGTCTACGTTCAAGCTGCGCTGGGTATGCCTCCTCTGGTTCGACACCCATTCCCTCTGTTAAACTATCACCCATCGCCACAAGCGTGATCTGCTCGATTGTTGGCTCGACACTGGCAATATTTACTGTCGGAATAGGTGTCGGCTCTGCCTGATCGCCACAAGCAGTTACCAAAACGAGTAAACATATTCCTGAAACGAGCAGCAACCATGTTCGAGTGTACATTTTCGCACTCCTACTCCTGCGTTTGCTCACGCAAGAAGCCAATCGGACGTTGACGCAGGATAGGCAACGACGCCAATAACCCAACTGCCATGACGAGCAGAATTGTCCCAACCATCATCAAGATACTCACTCCCACGAAGGCGCGGTATGGTAGCTCGAAGACTCTCGTGTTGATGATCCAACTGGCCACTTGCGAAAGAAGAAGTGCGACCAGAGCGCTGATGAGTCCCAGAATCAGATTCTCTATGGCAAAGACGCGCAGGACAAAGCGGCTGTGTGCCCCCACAACTTTGAAGTAGACCGCTTCTTGGATGCGCGCAAAGCGTGTGGCATACACAGAACTCACGATAATCAAAACCCCTGCCAGGATGCTAAACAGTGCCAAAAAGCGGGTCACGCTTGAGAGACGATTTGCTACGTCCGCAAAAGCAGCCACTGCTTCAGTCGCGTTAATGATGCTAACATTGGGAAACTCAGCGACCATACGATTTTGCAGCGGTGCGATTTCCTCAGATGGTACACGTATCGCCGTAAAGATTGTCTGGGGTGCACTCTCTAATACACTTGGCGGAAAAACAAAAATGAAGAAGGGACGGATCGTCTCTTCGGTTCTTGAGCGAATACTGGTCACAGTTGCATCAATGGGCACGCCTTGTATCCGAAAAGTGATTGTGTCACCGATCTTCAGATTGCCCGTTTCGGCCATCTCGTCTAGAACTGATACTTGTGGTCCCACGTGGGTCGGATCTTGGAGCGCTGGTCCCGCCACCAATACTTCATCTTCGAGCAGTTCCTCACGATAGGAGAGATTGAACTGACGCACCAAATTATCACCCTGTCGCTGCTCTTCGCGTTCCCGATCAATTGGTTCGCCATTGATCGAAGCAACATTTCCTCGCACCACGGGATAATAAATGGCATCCATACCCAACTCTGTCGAGAAATCTTCGAGTTGGTCTGGCTGAATATCAATGATAAAGAGATTCGGCGCATCAGCCGGGTAAGAACGCACGAAATTGGCGTTTAGATTCTGTTCGAGCAAATAGATCGTGAAGACAACTGCCAGCGCTGCCGCCAAAGTCACAATAATCCAGCGGGTGGCATTGCGCGGGCGGAAAAGACCACGCAATGCCTGACGGAGCGCCAAAACGCGGATGCGCTGTCGTCGCAACAGAAACAAGATCAATTCCGCAATCAATGTTGTAATCAGAACGAGTCCCAAGATGCCACCCACAAAGTAGAGCGTTCGCATCAAGTCACCCAACTGCCAAAAAACCATTGCCCCAAAAAAAATTGGCAAAAAAGCAAGGGTAATGTAGTACCATATCTTGCGCGGCGTCGGAATCATCTCCTTGCGAAAGATGAAACTCGGTCGCAGATCCTTGAGACGCTCAACGGGCACAAAGGTAAAGATGGCCACAATCACGGCGCTGAGCAATAGACTCTCCAACACAACGCGGCCCGATATGATCAACTCAACATCTGCAGGGAGAAAGTCAGCCAGCAAAATCGGGAAGAGACGCTGTAGCAGAAAGCCGCCAGCCAATCCCAAGATTGCGCCGATCAACGTTAACAAAGTGATGACCAAAAGAAAATGGAGCGTCACAAACTGACTCGTTGCGCCCATTGTCTTGACGATCGCAATGGTCTGATCACGCTCGCGTAAGAACGCCGTCAGGGCACTCTGGATGCCAATCCCGGCCAGCAAAAGCGTAAAGATGGCTACAAGACTCAGAAAAAAGAGTAAATTATCAAAAAATCGCTGTAACCCCGAATCCCGCGTGCGGAAAGTCTCTAGGCTCTCAAGCTCCGAGTCGAGAGCACTCTCTAGCTGTTCTGAAATCCGCTCTAAATTGCGCTCATCGAAGACTTTGATCAAGTGACGATATTCAACGCGACTACCGGGTTGAATCAATTCGAGGCGATTTAGATCAGCGCTTGCCACAAGAATACGCGGACCAAAGGCAAAGAAGTTGACTGGACGATCGGGTTCGCTCAACAATACATCCCCAATGGTGAGCGTCGCTTTCCCAATGCGCAGTGAATCACCCACCGCGACCCCTAAGCGATCCAAAACAAGCTGCTCAACAATGATGACACCTGACGTCAATACATCATGCAATGCTCGCCCAGAAGCCAAAACAGCTTCGCCATAGAAGGGATAAGTTGGCTCTACGACCTTGAGTTCACTAAAGAGCGAGGCGTCTTCTGTTAAGACCCGCGCGACGGTGAAGAGACTCGTAATGAGCGTTTCTTCCACCTCTCTCGCTTCTATGAGTTGCTGAAGCTCGGCAACAACGGGGGCTGATAACTCGTAGCGTGAATCAACGGCAATATTACCAGCAAGTAGCTCACGGGCGTCGCGTAACAGCGCACGATTGATGCTTTCGCCAAGACTGTTCAACCCAACGAGGGTGACGATTGAGAGCGCCACACATAAGATAAAGATGAGCGACTGCTGGCGGGTTGTGGTTAATTGGCGTCTGATAAAGTTCCAGCGGATCATAAAGATTGAGATGTTGGATTTACGATGATAGATCGGCCACTTCTTTTCTGATCTGTGCCATCTGTGTTCATCCGCGTCCCATTTTCTGAGCGGAGCGTTGGAACGCGCTCTTGCACGATTCGACCATCTTGGAGCGTGATAACGCGTTCTGCTCTCTGAGCGATTTCAGCGCTGTGGGTCACCATGATCAGGGTTGTTTGTCGTTCAGCATGAAGTTCCAACATAAGTTCAAGGATTGCTTCACCATTTTTTGAATCCAAATTCCCCGTTGGCTCGTCGGCAAAGATGATTTTGGGATTATTGATCAATGCACGACAGATGGCAACGCGCTGTTTTTCGCCGCCTGAGAGCTGGTGTGGGAAGTTGGTGGCTCTCTTCATCAGACCAACGCGCTTGAGCAACGCTTCGGCCCGATCCTGTGCATTTGACACCTGTGCCAACTCGGCAGGGAAAGTAATATTTTCGAGTGCTGTCAAAGAGGGAACAAGATGGAAGGATTGAAAGACAAAACCAATGGTCTGATTGCGCATGGGCGCAAGTTCATCTTCTGTCTTGTGCGTGATATCGGTACTATCTACAAAAATATGGCCGGAAGTTGGATGATCCAAACCGGAAAGCAGACTGAGCAGTGTTGACTTTCCGCTACCGCTACTGCCTTCAATCACCAGAAATTCGCCTTCTGGTACATTTACCGTTATATCGTCCAGCACATGAATCTCACGTGCATCAATCGTATAAGTTTTTGTGACCCCTTGGGCTTCAATAATATTCACGAGACACAGCGTAGCATAGAGATTGCCGGGAGTACGTAAGGCATTACTCATTACTGAGCAAAGTAGGGGAAATTTTTCAGGGTTTTCTCGACCATTATTCCCCGCGTAGTTTACCACCCGTTACTTTCTCGATATGGCGAATGATGCGTTGGCGCAGTTTGGCGACTTCCTTCTCACTCAAACTACGTTTGGGGCTCTGGTAAGTCAAACGGTAGGCCATCGATTTGTGAGCATCGGGTATGGGATCGCCGCGATAGATATCAAACAGATCGACAGCAGTCAGGATCTCACCACCTGCTTTACGCAACGCATCTTCCACTTGGCGCACGGTCACGCTTTCAGCGACCTCGAAGGCCAAATCTTCGACCACGGGGGGATAATTGCTGATTGGTTGCATCGGCTCGACGCTCCAATCCTCTTTGACAAGAGGCCCAATCCGCAAATCGGCCGTGCAGATACGCGACGCTGGTAGAGCATAAGCATTTGCAACTTGTGGATGAATCTCGCCCATCAGACCCACCGACTCGCCGCGCAGACGTATTTCGGCACAACGCGAACCGTAGGTACCAGTATCAGGCTTTGGAATAAATTCGAGATCGGTGTGCACAAACTCCAATGCATCGAACAAGGTTTCGATGATGCCTTTGAGGTCAAAGAAATCCATCTCATTTCCAGAAACATCTCCGGCGATGCTATCACCCGTATAATAGCAGTCTAATTGTCGTGGTCCCGTCAATGAGATACTCAAGCGTCGCTCTTCCAGGGGCAGCAGACTCTCCCCTTCATCGGGCAAATAGATGCGTCCGATTTCGAATGTCGCCAAACGCTGACGAAAGCGTAAATTGTAGGCCAGATTTTCCATGACGCTCACGAGCATGGAGCGGCGCATAGAGCGGCGTTCCTGCGATACAGGATTTGTCACGGTAATGTAGCCTTCAACTTCATCCGCATCTAGACTCACTGAGTGGCTCTGGGTAAAGGACTTCTCATTCATTGATATACCTGTCGTTGATACGCCTGATGAGGTCAACAATTTAAGATGATTCTCGACTGTGGTCAATGGATGGTTGATTGTCTCTTGAAGGCCAATCCCGGCAAGAATATCCCGAATCCGCTCTTCTGTCTCCAGGATATAATTGCGACGCTGGGCAGGCAAAACATCGTTTATCAGCGTCGTCCCCACCTCTTCATAGCCAATGACGCGCGCAACTTCCTCGATCAGGTCGGCAGGATAGCGCACATCTAATCGATGCCAGGGAGCCGTACATTTGAGCAATGGTTCGTTATTTTTCATCTGTAGTGCGAAGGTTGCATCTGTGGAAACAGACTCTGATAACCGATCAACACGCGCGACTTGGAAATCCAGTTTCTCTAATGCCTGGGCCGCTTGGTCCAAGGAGACGGATAGCCCGAGAATACGCTCTATATCGGTTGCTGACGTGTAAGCAAACTGCTCCTGCTGCTCGACAGGATAGGCATCAACCATGCCAGGAACCACTCGTCCGCCGGCATAAAGACGCATGAGTTCAGCCGCTCGTCGAGCAGCAATTGGGTTCAGTGTTGCAGGAATGCCGCGGGCAAAGAGGTGGCTGGCCTCGCTCGTCATACGCAACTTCATTGCCGTGCGTCTATTGTTGATTCCCTCGAATGTAGCCGCTTCCAAGAGCACATTGTGCGTCTGGTCACTTACTTCGCTTTCTAAACCGCCCATCACGCCAGCGAGTGCGATATCGCCGCCTGTATCGGCAATCATCAGCATTGAATCATCTAAGAGGCGTTCTTCGCCATCTAAGGTCGTGAATTTCGTGTTCGCTCTGGCGCGCCGAACAATGATAGTGGGCAGTTCTTCAGTTTGTGCGCTCGTTTGTTCAGTTTGGGTAGCTTGCCGAGCCCGTTGAACCAATATGTCATAATCAAAAGCATGTAGCGGCTGTCCCCATTCAAGCATCACATAATTCGTAATATCGACTATGTTATTGATCGGCCGTTGGCCTGCTCGCAGGAGCCGATCTTGCAACCACTTGGGTGATGGGCCGATCTCAACCCCTTGAATCAGGAGACCAACGTAGCGATTACTCAACTCCGGCTCATCGATTCGGACATCGAAATAGTCGCTAGCCTGATCATCTCCACTGGTTTCAACTTCATCTGCAGGTAAATGCAATGTTCCACCTGTAAGCGCAGCAACTTCTCGGGCAACACCAATCAGATTCAGACAGCGTGCCATATCGGGCGTCAATTCCAATTCCAACACATCATCACCCAGATACTCGCGCAGCGGGACGCCAATCGGTGCATCGTCGGGAAGAAGCAATATCCCCTCATGTTCTTCGCTCAGACCGAGTTCAAGCTCAGAGCAAATCATACCGGATGATTTAACGCCGCGGATTTTGGAGGGTTTTAGCTTCTTTTTCGGTCGCGGAACTTTGTCGCTATATGCATCCATCAAGAATGCTCCCGCGCGCGCAAAGGGCGCTTTTGTGGTCGACAACGTTCCTTCTGCCTTGCTCATCCCCTTAAACTGGTAGAGATTGGGAGCGCCAGTCACAACGCGCTCTGGCTCTGTGCCACCATAGTCAACATCAACCAGAACCAGACGGTCGGCGTCTGGATGTGGATGTACGGCAATGACTTCGCCAACAACAATCAAGTCAGGATCCCACCAATCGCCCACCTTTGTGCTCGACTCGACTTCGAGCCCAGCCATCGTGAGTCGTCGTTCCAACTCATCTGTCGTGAGCGTAATCTCAACATATTCGCGTAACCAAGATAACGGAATGAGCATCGAAATATCCTTTATTCACCTTGATTTCAGGGGTGGTTCATTTTAGGCGGACAATTAGGTTTACATTTTTGCAAAGAGAAAAGATGTTTATATTTTCTACTTTGAGCCATGCTCAGGCAGAAAATGACCTCAATATAGATTTTTATCTATGTATCAAAAGTGTAAACCTAATTCTGAACCACCCCTGATTTCATATAATCAAACAAGACATCGTGCGCCAACGCGCGCCATTGTCCCCAACTGCGACGGTCTCCCCAGATATTGCGCAGATCGGATACAACCTCTGGCAGTTGGCTGGGTAGGATCGGTTTAAAGTCCGCCACTTCTTCGTTGTCCCCAGGTTTAGGGCTGCCATTTATATTTTGAAGCCAAAATAGGTAGCTGGCAAACTGGGTTGTGGGCCGATGGGAAATTGCTGCATGTCGGTGAAACCGATAAGTCACCAGCGCAACGAATCGCTGTATGATTACTGGTAGTCTTGTCTCTTCCTCAATCTCGCGAAAGAGTGCATCAACCACCGTTTCGTCCCAATCAATACCACCCGAGGGAAGTCGAAACATCGGACGGGGATACGAGTGTTTTGTGTGCAACCAGAGCTGTTCGCCTGGTCCCTGAATGGCAAAAATGACTTCAGCTCGCCGATCAGAATCTATGCGCCAACGATGAGTCAAAATCGTGCCTGTTGCTTCTAAATCGAATGTATGGCGGAGCGGCTCACCATATTTGCGTGCGAGGTCATCCACCTCAGTTTCGTCAATCATCGGCCTCCGCGAACGGGGGTGTGACGGATTCACCGAATGCATGGTGACGATTCTCCTTTGGTTGAGATAGTCGGAAAATGATTAGTCTATCATATAAATTTATCTGCTTCCATAGGTGGTATCCCAAATTGTGTGTAAAATTGATTGTTCTCAGAGAAGTCACGTCGTTTCTACATAATTTGTGGTATACCACCCTTCCATAGATAAGCTAGCGTTCTCTATGCTTGCATCCCTCTCCACCTCGAACCGACCCAGACGATCAATCCGCCAAGTAGCAGAAGTGCCAACGTCCCCAAGGAGATTTGTTTGCCAATCGTCCGTGGCGCAGTGTCCTCAAACCGGAGCAAGACGAACCCTTCCCCTTTGGGAACAGGAATCGTCATGCGTCCACTCGGAATTTGTCGTTCAGGAATAGCTTGACCAGGAACAATCTCTAGCGTCTGGACCGGATTGCCATGTTCACCGTCTAGCAAATAAGCGTTCCAGCCTGGATAATAGAAATGATTGACCACAATACTTTTACCTTCTTGGGCAGAGAAGTAGTAGATTTCCTCCATGACGCTATTTTGTGCCACGGAACTAAAGTAAAAACCTTCCTCATTATACTCCAGCAGATCATCTGCGTAGTCTAATTTAGAGTCAATGGGCGGCACCGGTTGATCTGGATTCTGTTGCTCAACGACAATATAGTGCTGAGCGATTGGTCCCCACTGAGGAATCGGGTCAACCCAGCGGGTCGCACCAGTCATTTCGTCTGCCGAACGCTGAAAGCGCATCAGCGAAGGAAGACCAACCGGACCCTCTGCAGGCTCAATAATTTCGACTCTCAGCAAGGAATAGCTACTCAACAACACAATGATGATAATCGCTAAGAGAGGAACGGTCAGCCCTCGCCGTTCAGCTAGAATTTCGTCCGAATTGCTTTTTGCCCGCGTTGAAAATGAAGCAACACTCAAACCGGCTAAGACACTGACACAGAAAGTGGAAATAAACAGCCAGCGCCAAGGGAACTGTGCAACCCCTAAAATGCCACCAATGATGGGAAGTTCCCAAAGAAAAGCCGCAATTTGCATACCGACAAGTGTTGCACCAACGCCTACGACGATAAACACACCAACTTCGTAACGGATTCTCTCTTCATCAAGTAGAAGATGTGGTTTCTTTGCCCATATTTGATCTCTCTGTCCCCAAGCCAAAGTTACACCGAGAATGGCCAGCAACAGTGGAACGGCTCCAATTTGGAAACCAATCGGATCATCAGGTCCGGCCAAACTACTTCCAAAGTCCCATTGTGGACTAAATAACTGAAAGAAATAGATGAAATGACCACGAAAATCATACCGTCCACCAAACCATTGATCGACTCGTACATCGTTTCGTTCTAGCGCCATGGGCAGCCAAAAGATTGCACTCAGGCCCAGAGCACTCACTGCGCCCAAAGCAGCAGGTATTGCGTGACGAACCCATTGCCAAAAACGAACCCACCGCGGCAACATTAAATTGGCTAATCTATCGGACTGTGCGTAGACCAGCATCAGCATCAGAAAGTAGAGGGCAAAGAGCGGGGCAGCCAAAATCATTGCCAGTTGACTTGTGAACAAAAGTGCCGCAAAACTGAGCGCGACACCAACAACCCAACCATAGAGCTCTAGCACCCTCGTCTCTTGATCACCTTTTTCGATGTTGACCGACGTCAACACAGTTTGCCGCATCGTCAACAGACAGAGCGGGAGCCAAACAAAGGCCATACTTTCAACTAGATGGGCGCGTACATAGAGGTTGAGTAGGTGATAGGGGGCATAGACATAGACCAAGGCCGAAATGATGGCGGCGTGTCGTCCGACCCATGAACGGATAAAGACATACATGGCCGCGGCGCTTCCCAGAATGCCCACCACAAAAATTGCTTCAATGGCGCCCGTATAGCTAAAGTTAAGAACACGCAGAAAGAATTCAGCACAAAAATGGCTTAGCGGACCATAAATATTGAAGAATGGATAGCCATAGCCATAGGTGAAATCTGGACTCCAGCGCGGCCACCAGATTCCGTCTTGGATTGCTCGATCAAACTCAAAGAGAAAATAGACATGATGGCGGGCATCATTGCCACCCCAATGATAACCTGGCTGCAAAAATGGTGCAATCGCAAAGATCGTAAAACCAATCGTTAACCAAAAAAGCGAATCACGCCACAGCGGAATGGTTTGTGCGAGCCTCCCTGCTTTCTGGGGATTTTCTGCATTCGCCGATATCGCACTATTGGCCATAGAACACCAATTTGTCGTCTTGGCCGCTGAAGGGTCGATAGACAGGAAGTCGTACACCGTCACGCCAATCATAGTAACCAAAGTAATATTGTAATCGTACTTGACTCAATTGTGCCCCGTCTGAGCTTGTCGTATCGTCCCCAGATAGACTCGGTTCTGATGTAAGATTCAAGACAGAGAGGTCGAGCCGATATGTATCTGTCAGGATTTCGCCCACTTCCCATGTTGTTGCTGTACGTATTCCGTCCTTGGGCTGTGTGTCCAGCTGTGCAACCACTTGTAGAGCATTGCCGTCAGTCGTCAAGGCTTGAAAGAAAACATTGTAATCAAATTCCAAAGAGTGCAAGGCTTGCCATGTAATATCGAGCCGTGCCTCTGCACCATTCTTGTCTTCTGTCAATGTGGCCTCTAGCAGAACAAGGTCATTGTTGGATCCGAGAACGGCAACAGGTGTTTCGGGTGGTACGTATTGGGTAAAACGAGTCGTCAGGAACGAGTGGCTACTTAAAAGAGCCAACCCAATTAAAACAACCCATAATTTGGTGGTCGATAGACTCTCATGGAGCTTGGGCAAGGAGCCAGCGAGCGCAACGAGAAAAGGGGCAGCCAACAGCAAGAGTTGCCAGGGATAACTTAACAAACGACTCGCAGGATTCCCTCGCCAAAATAGCCAGCTGAAATTTAAACTAAGAATGATCAATAAAAGACTCACAACTAGACTAAACCAAAAAAGATTCTGTAACTCCTGCCTTGGCTTGTTGACTTGATAGAACCAGAGCCAAAGAGCAATAATTGAAAAGGTGGGAATCGCAAAGCCAAGTTGAAAGGGATATTGGTCTTGCCAGCCGGATAAACTGGGTGCGACGGTCCAACTACTGGCAAAGAGTTGGTAGAAATGAACAAGATGGTCGAGAAATTGAACCGGCGGTTGACCAGTTACGGACCAAAATGGAATTAAGCTCGTAATTCCTGCGGCGCTGCTCAAAACAACGCTCAAGACAACTGACCAATCACGCGCAACCCAAAGCGTATAGGCCAAAAGCAGTCCAGAAGCAATTGCTGCCAGTCCAGCCTGTGTGCGCCACATCCATAAAATGCCCAGAACGATCACGCCTGCAGCGATCGGCGTACGATTGAGCACATAGCTTTCTATCCCTGCCAAAACAAGCGGTAGCAGGCCCACGATGACAGCATCACTCAAATTTCCTCGAATATAGACCGTTGCCAAAAGGGGGGGATAGAGCATGTAGAGCAGACCAGATAGACCAGCCGCCCGATCACCCAACCGCGGAAACAGCCAAACATAAGTTCCGAGGCCCCCAAAGAGAAGTGCAGCGATAAACGTTATACGGACAGCTGTAACGGAACCAATTCCAAGGGCAAGCAATGGTTGGGCAATTAAGTAAGAACCAAGCCCTGCACCCCGCCACAAATCAGGCGTTACGGCAATTGAAGCCAATGCACTAAGACGCGTTACATTAAAGACCGGGACAAACCCTTCGAGTGCTTGCCAATAACCAGGATAGGTCGCAGGTGCCCAGGAAAATGAACCAATGAGCAAGACGACCCAGAAGCCAATCCGAACTGTCTTGCCCTCTTGTATATTCATATGGGAAATAAAATCTCAGGTGATTTAGGTGAATCCAATTTTGGCTCAATCAGGTCGTCCCTCGACAAAAGACGCCCCGATTGTCCGAAGTTTATGTAACGTCACGATTAGGTCTGTTTCTTTGCTTTCAGACGTCTTCCTTCGGAGCGGGCATGGAGTTCCAAATAACGCAACCATCCTCGAACGCTCAAATCCCCATGTTGATTGTGGTAAACTTTTTCATAAGACATCGTTCCAGCACCATCAATCTGATGAATTAAGCGTTTTGTTTCCCGTCGTGTTTCGTGAAAAATCTGCCGCAATTCCTCGAGATTATCGATATCATTGGGTCGATAAGCATCGTACTCATCTGTGGGAGACGTGTCATCCAAAAATGCTTGCAGCCGCGTATGTCCCCAGCGCTCAATGCCAATGATATGACGAATCACTTCCTGATTCTCTGTACTATCCTCAGCAGCGACAATCCGTTCATCCAACTCTTGGGCAGATGTCTCCAAGATTTCAGCCATCTCAACAAAAGACTTCAGCCGAAATGGACGCTCAACAAAAAAATTTACGGCTTGACGTCGAAGTACGTCAATGATCGCCATGCGTTATACTCCTTGAAGTCGGTCGTGGTCTGACGATAAATAATAGCATTCAGTCGATCGATATATACCGGTCAGCCAATGTCATTATACCCATTCTTCGTCAATGGGTACACCATCCACTGGTTCATTTCGCATATTGTCCAACAGAACACCCCCACCTTCTGCTCCACCCGGATCCCGCACAGTGGCGCTCGCCCGCTGGGCGGCCTGTTTTTTCAAACGTTCACCATGTAGACCAAGCAGTTCCAAGTCTGACAACGTGAGACCGTAGCGGTTCCTGGGGTGATTCAACATACGGCTCAGATCCAACATCACGATCTGAGCTAAGCTGGCTGGTGACCGAAAGGTTGTCCACTCCGCGAGTGTATTGCGTGCGAATTGCTGTGCCGCGGGAGTCAAGCGAGCACTACTACGCAGCGGAAAGATTGAACGTTCTAACTCGAGCGCCAAATGCCATTCAGCGCCTGCTGGTGCCGTTATGTCCTGTCCCAATAGAAAGTAGACGCGGTCGCAGTTGGCAATCTGCTCATAAATATCATCGTGCTTTGCTCCAACCGCTGGCGTCCGGCGTATCTCAGCACGAATGTGAACAGGTAGCTCGGCAAGCGCCCGGCCAATCACGGCACGTTCACCTTCGAGATCGTTAGTTGCACTAACAAATATGCGTAAAGTCTCAGACACGATCGATTAACCTATATTAGTTTTATCTATAAGTGTATTACTCGTTATCATCCAGCTCACTGGCAAACTTCCGAATCAAATCCAATACCCGTAAAGGATACTCAAGTGCCGTTAGATGGCCAGCTTCTTTGACAACAGCCAGCTGGGCACAGGGTATTTTGTCTACAAGAAAGTGGCTAAATTTGAGCGGCGTCATCTTGTCATCAGATGCACCAATGACGAGCGTTGGAACGTTAATATCACCCAAATTTGCACGAATGTCAAAAAGATTACAGGCGGAAAAATCACCATGCACTGTTTCGGGTGGAATGAGCCGCATCTCACGCCCAGCCAAAGCAACTCGCACGGCTGGAATCAAGGGCCCAGACCAACACATCTGCATAATAAAGCTAACTGTCTTTGGAAAATCTTCCAATAAACCGTCAAGAATGATGGGTGTAACAGGTAACCGGGCACTCGTGCCAATCAAAACCAATCCAGTGAGCCAAGACAACCGGCGTAGACCCACAGTTTGCGCAATCGCTCCCCCCATCGAATGTCCAACAACAATGACCTGCTCTAGCTTCATCGCATCGACAAACTCCTCGAGCACATCCGCATATGCGTCAATTGTCGATCTACCCGGAGCATCGGAGCGACCATGTCCCGGGAGATCGGGCGTATAAGCGGCTGCATCTGGAAACATCCGTAATTCAGAGGGCCAATGAAGGTGCGTGCCGCCTGCTCCGTGGACAAAGATCAGTGTGGGGCGTTCGTTATGAACACGATTGTCTGTGTAGAAGATGCTCTTATCGTCAACCTGAATCATGGGCATATCAATAATGATTCACCAAAACGCCCATTTCAGCAACTTTTGGCTGCTGTGGAGTCGCAACATTGTAGCGCCCGATCCCACGACGATTGACGATCCGGCCATGATCTCTACCCACAAGATCAACACCCAATTCATAGATGCAAAGGTACGTCTTGCCAAAGTCACCTATTTGTTTCCACCCTTGACCGGCCACGTGGATGATAGACTCAGTAGATCCAAATTTGGCGTTTTTGGCGATTTTCAGTCGAGATTGCAGGGATTTTGGAGTCATTTATTCAGATTTCGGTTACAGAAAACAACCTATTTCATATCTGAAAATCGCCCAAATCTAACGCAAAAACTAGATATCGACCGGCAAATTTGTATTTATGTCAACTGTTTAGCCAGAATTCTCTCTCAAAACCTGAAATTTGGATCTACTGAGTCTACTGACCGCCATGATCGTTTACGGCTATGATACGGACAATTCCTCGGCCAAGAGCGACGAGGACTATCTCTGTGAAGCCTGTAGTCGGCAGACGGTCTTCCAACCTGGGGACAACACCCCCATAAACTTCGGCAACGACGGCTTCATCAATATTGGAGGCGTGCTTTTCTGAACAACCCATTGGATCCGGCATCGAGTCCGAGAACGTCTGTATCGATCCAGTGGATGGCTGAGTCGTCTAGGAACGTCCAGATTGCTTCGCCATCTTAGTCGCCAATAGCGTCCGTATCCTGCGCATTGTCCACCGGGTCTTTATCTAACCAGGCCCATTGATCGCCCGGTTCGTCGGGCAGTGGAATGCAGATCCGGTTGGGATTGGTCAACAGCGGCGCGGTCGGAAAGGTGACTTCGATAGCCCGGAGAGCGTTGGTGTATTGGTCGGGTGGGATCGATACCGAGACTGTGGGCAGGATGCCAGTGGTCGCGTGGACCACACCGCGTGGATCGGCCAGCATCGCCAGCACCGGCGGGGGCGCTGGCGATGATCAGGAGAAGGTCGAGGTTGGACTCGTCGTAGATGTGGAGATAGTCCGATGTCAACGAACGGGTCAGACTGTGAACCAAGGGAGTGCTAAATGAATGAAATCGAGAAGGTGCTGGTCGAGTTACGAACCTTTGACGGCCTGCTGGACGATTTGCTAGAGGCAGGCTATATCGTACAATTCAGTAAACTGGGAGAAGGTTATATGTGTCGACTGCGAACCCCTGGGATGGATGACTTTAATGTCTTTGTTGGCAATACAAAGTATGAAGCCTTGAGTAGAGCAAGCGAGGAACTTGAAGACGATGGCAGACCACCCAGTTTGTTTTGACCCTATCAGGTTGATACAGTCACGGGAGACATAATGAGCTGATCCAGTTGAACGGCATCATATCTAAGCAGCTGGGCAATGGTCAGCAGTCAGCACCTGACCACCTTCAAGCCCTTGTGAAGGCAACGTTTTTGCATGTTATGCTCCATAATGACAGAGTACACGTTCTATCCGTTAACGTGTATATTCTGTATCTCATTATACCTTATACTTTCTGGTAAAGGCTTGAGTGACAAAGGGCAAACCGAAAGGGGCGGAAAAAAGAATCCACCCTGAAAAAACGGGATAAAATGTAAAAATAGTGCTCGGCTAGTTTAAGCAGCGGCATTGAGGCGGCGATGAGCGAGAACGCCTTTAGGTAAATGGTGTGAAACCGAGGCCTTTTTCCGAAAGTCAGGGTCGAGTTGGTCAGGAGTTGGAAAAAGAGCACTCGAGAGAACACGGCGCAGCCTGCTGGGAGTGGATTGAGGCTCTCGATCCCAGTAGCCAGTCGGTATGGGAGGAAGAGAAGCGGCTAAATGGGAAAGAAGATTGCCAGCAAGCAGCCCCAGTTCAGGTAAGCGGAAACAAGCCTCATCGGCATGAACAAATTGACGATGTAAGCCAATCATCTGCTTGGAAGCCAAGGGGGGAGGTTCAACAGGCCAGCGTTCCAGGTAGACAAGATAAATGGTTTCAGGCTGCAAAGTCATAACGGTCGCCAAAACCAAAGGTGTGTTGTAGGCCGGATCCTGAATGACGTAAATCGAGTAGGTACGGTTGGCTGTATCCACCTTGGTTGTTCTGGGGACGAGATTGTGCCATGCTTGATAGCAAATCAGGCGACCACTATAGAGAAAGCGACCAGACGAGTCCGGAGTTGTAGCCTCGAGTCGCTTTCCCTTATAGCTGCGAGAGAGCGGTCGCACAATATCACCATATTCAGGTGGTCTGCCTTTTTCTTTGCGTTTGGGGAACTCATTGCGGCGCACTGTGCAGTTAATGGCTTCCCGCAGGACAAATCGGTCGATGCCGCTTTCTAGCATTTCTCTGATTGTAAACCCGGCATCGACCACCGCCACTTCGTCTGACTCCAGTGATTTCTTCGTCTCTGTCAGCAGCTTTTTCCGAAACTCACTTTCCTTTGTTCCAACCGTGCATCTCATGATTGCCTTGAGCAGTGGCACTCGCTTCCCGCCTATCTCCCCCGAGCTTATCATCACTCCAAAGATGAGCGCGGGCAATGCCCGACGAGCCGTTGAGTTATAGAGTCGGTTCACTTTCCCTTGCAGCTTCGGTCGCCAGAACCCTGTGATATCTATGCTTTTCACTCGGTACCCTTCTAACTTTTTTGCCTCCCATTCCCTTTCCACTCCACTTCTTCTTGCCACGACCCCAGCAGACTTGTGATATCCCATGATCCATATCGAAAGCTCCACCAGCTTCGCCGGAGCTCCTCATCTTCAAACCCGCTTTCTTTCAATGCGCTATGGATTGCTCCTCGACTTTTCAGAAACGACCCATTCAGCATTGCCCACATCAGACGCATTACATTTACGTTTGTTCCCATCGGCGTTACTTGCAATACATTCATCAGTACTGCTATAGTTATTTCTGGCGCGGTTAACATTCCTTCCTCCTTTTTGGTTTCTCTACCTTTAGGATGAACTGCTAACCGCTTTTTGTCACATTTCTCACCTCATCTCTTTTCTTTTACCAGAAAGTAAAGTATACCACACTTTGAGAGCGTTATTGGGTGTTGACGGTGTGAAAATAGGGCGCTAAAATTGTCAACATAAGTGAGCTTAAGTGGACAAATGAAATGTGAGTATATCATGAGTACTACCAGTATGGAACGCTACGAAGTAACAGAGGTTATCGAGCCGATGCTGCCAATGATCAACCGTTCGGGCGCAAATGATGACACCACACTGATTGATCTATTCATTCGCAACAAACGCAGTGAGAACACCAAGGCGGCTTATATACTCGCCATAGAACAGTTTCGGGCATTCTGTGACAAACCTTTAGCGCACGTCACTGTGCTGGACATACAAGACTATGCAGATCATCTGAGGCAACGGTACAACAGCACCCACACAAGAAACCTCAAGTTGAACGCTATTAAATCTCTACTAACTTTTGCTGCCAAAACGGGATACTTACCCTTCAATGTGGGTACGGCTGTGGAAGCTGAAAAGACTGTGACCATCTTTAAGGATAAAGTGTTGGGTGAGTCCCAGATTATTGACCTGCTCAACACTGTTGAGAATGAAAAGCACAACTTGTTGATCCGTCTATTATATGCAAGTGGTGGGCGTGTGAGTGAGGTTTGTGCGCTAAAGTAGCGTGATGTGCATGATGACTCTATCTTGTTCCGTGAAACTAAGACGGGTGATCCCAGAGAAGTGAAATTGACGAAGCAGACGATGGCCATACTACACGACTCAAGACCAGATGACGCCACTGATGACGATCATGTTCTTACTGTGACCTACAGAGGCGAGTCAAGACAAATGGACAGGTTCGCAGTAGCCAAAGCATTAAAGCGAATTGGCGAACGCAAGGGGATTAAGCTGCATGCTCACATGCTGAGGCACAGCAACGTCTCTCATTCAATTCGGAGAGGCGCAAATGTGATAGATGTACGTGACAGGGTAGGTCATGCTTCTATAGCCACGACGAACCTGTATGCACACCCTGACAAGCTACCAGAGTCGAATTTGATGGTGTAAGAGTCCAAATAGAGAAGAACAGATGAGTCTGAACAATCACGAAACACCCATACTGCATCGCTACTGGCGCAAGGTGGGCGGCACACTGATAGAGGAATTCTACGCCGTGAGGGAAGTCCGTTCAAAGCACGCTGCTCGCAGAATGGATGGCGTCATCATCAAAGGTGGTGAATTCGCTATCAAAGAGCAGTCTGAGGTTGACATTGCAGGCAAGGACATAATTGTCGTTCAGGTCAAGACAGGTCGTCTTGGAATGTACCTTGCGGGTCAGGCGCTGTTCTCACGGGATTTGATGTATAGGCACAATCCCAAGAGCGTTGAGTCTGTGGCTTTGTGTGAGAAGTACGATGATGTAATCGGTCCCTTGCTGAAAGCGCATGGTATCAAGATTGAGATTGACGAACCGTGACGCCTAAAATGCACGTCGGGAACGATTCAGCATTCGTTCAGTCGCTGGATGATAGGCGCAGTCAGTATACGAAACAGGGGTTGGCAAAACAGTCTGATGAACAACTGAGCAACGATAAAAGGAGTAAATGTTACGCATGAAACTAACCAGCTTCCCACCGATTGTTTCTGAAATCGCCACCGTGCTTATTCTTGGCACAATGCCCGGTAAACTCTCTCTTAAGAGAAATGAATACTATGCCCATCCACGTAATGCATTCTGGTACATCATGGGCGAGATATGTGGTGCATCTCCTGAGTTGGCTTATGATGAGCGTGTTGAGCGTCTAAGCTAGACTTTGTAAGTTTTAAGCACCATAAAAAGTTAATAACAGACAGCAGAAAGTAAGGTGTTCACCTGAGAGGGAGAGAATAAACGAAGATCAGGTGAAAAGTGAGATGTCTGGAAAAGGAAATGGCACCATAAGCGGCGGCGAACCAGAGAGAGGAGGTCATGGAAGGAGGCGTGAGTCTTGTGACACCAAGCAGCTTGAGGCAAAGGGATAGAGCCATCAGGAGAGAAGGCATGAGCCATCAAGATGACAAGGCTGAAAAGACCAAAGAGAGCAGGAGTAGTCCTCTCAATGGCCAAGTCACTCCACTGGCGCTGAGTTTCGACACCGAGGTGAGCTCTGGCTTCCTCGAAAGAGACTTCAATGGACCAACGTTTGACGAAATCAGCGATGATGTGGGGGGCAGCCTGATGAATATCGGTGGAGAAGTAAGCGACGGTCTCAGCTTGGCCTTTGGGATCGCGGACTAAAACCCAGCGCAGAAGGAGCGGAGTTGTGCCGGTAGAGTACCAAAAGGCAATACCAGTGGCCCAGTCGACGACTTCAGAGTCTCCCCCATACCAGTCAATGCGGCAGCGGTGCCAACAGGTGGTTTTGAAGAGGGCAACATCTTCCAGCTTGGGCAGTCGCTGCCCAACGACAGGAGGACGACCAGGTCGTTTTGTGCCGTCAGGTTTCAAACGGGAGGGTGGATAGTCAAAGAGACGCGCATCCAGGCGCAGAGGCGCAATCAAGGTGACTCCTTGGGATTGACAGCGCAAGCCCAACTCGATCACACTGTAAGCCCCATCGCCGATGAGCTTGATTTCTCGGCCTGGCAAAGCTCGACGCAGCCAGGCCACCACCTGCATGGTTCGTTTCGCCACTGTTCGGTGGCGCTGGTTGAGCGTTTCGCTGACTTTCGGTGTTGTGAGTAAGACGCTCAGAAAGGGCATTGACCAGTAGAGGTCACTCCACGGCAACTTGACCACCACACAGAAGACCAGCCACCGCAATCCGCTCGTGCTTACGCTCATCTTCCGGCCTGACGCCAGGCTATCTCGCCAGTGTCCTCGTTTGCTGATCTTGGGACCCCAGCGCCTTTCTAGCGTCTCGTCTCCCGTTATCTCGACTGGCGCTCCCATGACCACAAACGTATCCACAATCAAGTGCAGTAAGATATAGCTCAACATCAATCCATCCCACTTCGCTCGATTCAGCACATGGTGATACTTGGACCAGTCTCCCTCTTGCTCCAATCCCATCACTCTCAACGCCGCTGTCACCGTTCGTCTTCCCTTCGTTAACACCGTCCCTATCACCAAGACCAGTGCCTTTTGGTACGTCGGTTCTGTGAAGACTGGGCGAAAGCTCTCGAACAACGGGATTATTTCTGCTGGAAGGAACATTGGGCTCTCCTCTCTTTGATAGTTGTTTTCTCACTCCTATCTTACATCAGCTTCCCTTTTGTTCCTTCTTTATTAACTTTTTAATGGGGGTGGTTCAGAATTAGGTTTACACTTTTGATACATAGATAAAAATCTATATGAGGTCATTTTCTGCCTGAGCATGGCTCAAAGTAGAAAATATAAACATCTTTTCTCTTTGCAAAAATGTAAACCTAATTGTCCGCCTAAAATGAACCACCCCTTTTAATGTGCCCAAATTGTACAAAGTCGAGCTAAGAAGGTGTTTTAAAAGTATTGGGCAAGAGAATTAAAGAGCGAGAGCCGGGTCGTTGCTGAGGCGACGGAGCATGATATGGACCATAGCGGCATAAATCATGGCTTCGCTGTTGCGAGGCAAGACTTCATAGTCCTTGCTAAGCCGCCGATAGTTGCCGAGCCAAGCAAAGGTGCGCTCAACGACCCATCGACGGGGCAAGAGGACAAAGCCTTGAGCGTCATCAGAACGCGTGACGACTTGGAAAAGCCAACCAGCAAGGTTGAAGACCCAGTCGATCATGGGTTGACCGGAGTAACCGCCATCGGCCCAGATGAGAGCGAGTTGTTGGAAGCCCTTCTGCTTGAGACGCTTCAGGAGAGATTTGGCTCCATCTCGCTCTTGAATGCTAGCTTTGTGGACATGAACAAGGAGGAGCAAGCCCATGACGTCAACCAGAATGTGACGCTTGCGTCCGGTGACCTTCTTGGCGCTGTCATAGCCTCGTTCACCCGCAACCGAAGTCGTTTTGACACTTTGGCTATCCAGGATGGCAGCACTCGGTTCGGTTTCTCGTCCAGCCAGGATGCGGACCGCTTCCCGCAAGGCATCATTCATCTTTTCCCAGATGCCTGCCTTGCTCCAGCGGTTGAAGTAGCCATAGACCGTCGACCAGGGCGGCAGGTCGTGTGGTATCATGCGCCAGGCGTTGCCCCCTCGCAGCACATAGAAGATGCCATTAATCACCTCTCGCATATCGACGTCTCGGGGACGTCCGCCCGTCTTGGCTGGTGGAATCAGTGGCTCTATTATCTGCCACTCTATCTCGTTCATATCTGTACTGTAGGCTTCTCGACTCATTTTCTCTCCTCATTCTTCTTTTTTTTCGTTTGAGGAGTTTATTTTACTTAGCCTGTCTGGAAGTCTCATTCCTTTTCAGATCTTTTAATACACCTTCTAACTCAGTCAGGAATAGCACTGTGGGATGTGCTGCAACACTGTGAGCGAGAGGGGAGCTTGGACGTTGATATTCGTGATGAAGTTCCAAATGGCTTTTCTACGTTCTTTGCTCAATATCCGTCGATTACAGCGGTGTACTTCAATGGCAAGAAAGCTGAGAAGATTTTTAAGAAGCAGGTAAGTTTAGAGCAAAGTCAGAAATCATATCTTACGTTTGTTGGTCTACCATCTACCAGCCCTGCACACGCTGTGCCGAAAGAAGAAAAGCTTGCAAGTTGGCGATCTATGGAACACAAAATGATCAGTTGACAAAATCAACATGACTGACTTAAACTTTCTGTACTTCGAATGAAAAGAGAGCGGTTGCAGCCGCTCTCAAACCTACTGCTGACCACGCAAGCCAAATAGCAGTAGGCGTCGGTGAGTATTATACCACAATCTGCTCTCTCTCACCCTCGGTAATCTGCTGTGTTGACAGTGGCTTGCTGGGGGTGTTTTTATTTGTCGTATTAGAAAGATGAATGACCTATGATTGACCACTATCATTATCCTGCTGATTTATTTAACCTCTTAGTTCAGGCGATTCCTAATCTATTTAGATCAAAGAAAGATGTTCTTCAGTTTTTTCGAGGTGCTGGTGTAGATTTTGATACCATCCAAGATCTTTGGATTCAAGTTGAGCGAGACAGACAAAGCATCAGCAAATATGAAATTACTCGTATCGTTCTGTCCAGACTAAATGAACAGCAAAATGATAAAGCGCTACGTCAAAGGCGTGAGATCATTAAGCAAATAACTGAATTTGAAGACTTTTCATCGGCATGGGAAGATAGGCGAATGACTGCTCAGGGTTTAGTTGCAGCAATTCGAAATGTTGTCAATGTTAAGGATTCATTTACTCGTATGCATTCAGAGCGGGAACAGGAGCGACAACAACGGATAGCAGAGCAAGAGAGAAAGGCCACTGAGATTCAAACACACAAAACCTCGATTGAGGAAATTAAGCGTGACTTATACCCTCTGTTTAGCGAGACCGACAAAAGGAAGCGTGGTATAGCGCTCGAAAAGATTCTGAATCGTCTATTCGACCTCTTTGGTATTTCTGTTCGTGAGTCCTTCCACCTCGTGAAGGAAGAAGGCCAGGGTATAGCAGAACAAATCGATGGTGCAATAGAGCTTGACGGCAATTTGTATCTTGTCGAGATGAAATGGATACAAGATCCAATCGATATCAATCATGTATCTCGTCATCTTGTAAGAGTCCACCATCGGGGCTATTCAAGAGGCATCTTCGTCTCAGCCACTGAGTTTACTAAGCCTGCTTTAGAGACCTGTCGAGACGCCCTTAAAATGACGGTTGTATTTCTTTGTACTTTAGAGGAGATAGTCAAGCTTTTGGAATCAGAAGGGGATCTGGTGAGTTTCTTGAAGGAGAAGGAACATGCAGCGATTGCAGAGACAAATCCGTTCAAACAACTCTAATTCAGAATAGATATTTGATTTTGATCAGCGAAACAAAACATGAAATTAAGTATAGATACAGATATCGTCAATTTACAGTTGCAATTATCTTATGAAGCATTCTTTGATACATACAACCCTTTTTTGGATGGAAAGGTTTATATAGCAACATACAGTTTCAACCATATGCATTTTTCGCTATGGTCAAAATTAGAGCCATTATCGACTATTTTTATGGGGTGGTTCATTTTAGGCGGACAATTAGGTTTACATTTTTGCAAAGAGAAAAGATGTTTATATTTTCTAATTTGAGCCATGCTCAGGCAGAAAATGACCTCATATAGATTTTTGTCTATGTATCAAAAGTGTAAACCTAATTCTGAACCACCCCATTTTTATTGCTCCAAAATATCGGCAAATCGGTATTGAATTTCTGAGACGATTTCCATTGATGGAAGTTCGCTCGGTTCCAAAGCTTCACACGAAAGCTGTATTCTTTTCTAAGTCTCAGTAGATCCAAATTTCAGGTTTTGAGAGAGAATTCTGGCTAAACAGTTGACATAAATACAAATTTGCCAGTCGATATCTAGTTTTTGCGTTAGATTTGGGCGATTTTCAGATATGAAATAGGTTGTTTTCTGTAACCGAAATCTGAATAAATGACTCCAAAATCCCTGCAATCTCGACTGAAAATAGCCAAAAACGCCAAATTTGGATCTACTGAGTCTGGAAAATTGCTTGTTGGAAGCGAAAACTTCTATTCACCTGAATCTACTTTCTCTGAACTAATGGTTGAGATTCAAGTTCCTGACCATCAAAGAAAGCTGATCATCGAAAGGGTTTTTCGTTCATTAGGCGGTAGTGTGCTTGTTCCGAAATATGGAGTTGCCGACATATGTATTCATGCATGTGGTAGATTAGAGGGTTATGTGTTTCTACCATGTCAAGAGGAAGTTACTTACTGGGATCTAGTTACTCGCTACAAAAATGTTTCAAAGAACGGTTCATCAAAGATAATTCCAGAATATAGTCAGACAGGGCGAATTTATCACTTGCTTGAGTACCGAGTCGGTGATCAAACTCATGTGCTTGCGTTCGACAGGGGGTATGGGTATTGCGGTGACGTAAGCACCAATGCGTTTGAGTGGTTAATCTCCAATTGTAGAATACGGCAGGTTACAGAGAAGGAACAACTTAGGTGGACATGTGCCTACGAACTTACAGAAACATCTCCCCTCAAAGACTATTTCATGCAATATCATCCAATTGCACGAAGGCACAAAGCTTTCAGAGGGTATTGGATAGAGGAAGTTTTGGACATTAATCAACATCGTGACCGAATTAAGGTTGCCAAGACGCTTGATATCACCTCTCGGAAAATTGAACGACCCTAAAGCCATGCTTGACTATTTTGCTCCTACGATCTTGCTGCTAACTATTATCACAATTTAGCTCATTGTTATGGCAACGTTCACTTGGATTATCATCCAAGCACCTACCGTGTATGTTTGGCTAAGGCGACAAAATGAACCTGCTGTAACAATAATAAAGCAATGGGCTGCAAAACAAGATGAACCAGTTGGAGCAGCGGCTCGTGTATTCTTGATCGCTGCTGCTGTGATGGGGATTCTTGGCTTTCTGTTTGTGGAGATAGTGCCTGAGATACCGTATCTCAGCAGGTTCATTGATGTATTCTATGCAAACGGGGCAGCAGAACTTGGCAGTATTGCAATTACGGTGTTAATTATTGATGGGTTGGTAGAATGGAGAGCCGAGCAAAGAGAGAAGGAGCAGATTGTTAGGCAGATGGGGAGTCCGAGCAATGATTTTGCTCTGGAAGCTGTCAGAGTTGCGTATACATTTGAGCCTCCACTGATAAGAGATGGCTCTTTAGTAGAAGCGAAAATGCGTAAAGCCAACCTTGAGAATGTAGAGTTATTTAATGCCCATCTGGAAAGGGCGGTTTTGCAGGAAGCGAATCTCGATGGAGCAATGCTCTGGAAGGTAAGTTTGCAAAAAGCAAACCTGTTCAACACTAGCTTTGTTGAGGCCAACTTGAGGGATGCCAACCTGAGTCACGCTACCCTGATTGGGGCCAACTTGAGGGATGCCGATCTAAGTGGAGCAATTCTGAGTGAAACCAACTTGAGCAAAGTCAACTTGACGAGGGCTAACCTGAATGAAGCCGACTTGACGAGGGCTAACCTGAGCGATACCGTATTAAGTCACTCCCAACTAATTGATGCCAACTTGACAAAAGCCAATCTGAGTCAGGCCGACTTGAGTCACGCTTGCCTATACCTAGCCGACCTGAGCAAAGCTAATTTGGAGAGAGCCAATCTGAGTCATGCTGACCTGACTGAATCTGTCTTGAGTCGAGCAAGATATGATAGTGAAACACAATGGCCAGAAGACTATGACTTTACCAATCAAGGTGCTATTGGACCTAAAGCAAAACTACGTGCAACCAACTTAAGGAGATACGACCTATTCGGGGCCGACTTAATAGAGGCCGATCTGAGTCATGCAAACCTGAGAGAAGCTCATCTGGTCCATGCTTACCTGATGGATTCTGACCTGAGTGGGTCCGACCTAAGAGGGGCTGACCTGAGTTACGCCCACCTTGATGGAGTCGATCTGAATGGAGCGAAATATAGCATTAATACAGAATTTCCCGAAGGTTTCGACCCTGCCGCCCACGGGGCTGTCCTGGTTGAAGACGATGAGTAACGTTCTCGTTCATTCTCATCGTCTTCACTTTAGGGCCACGGTGTTGCTTCCATACGTCACCACTCCAACCCCTCAGCGCCCCTAAGCGCACTCTCTGCCCCAAATGAACCCATAACACCATCTGTCCACAAAAGCCCTTGTCAGACGCCTGTCAGCCAGAGCAGCTACCCATGCACCCCATTCCACTTACTTGGCTTATCCTGCTTCCGTCGTCGGTACTCTGCTTTCGTCTGATACCTATACCAAAGCTGTATCGCCATAGTGACCTCAAGCAATATCAGGCTGATTAGACCTGCGACCAAGCCCCATTGTAGGACAGCATAGCCAACTATAATTCTGCCAGCAATAATGACAATGAACAGACCAGCAGCACCACCGAGTGCAAAGATAGTCTCTCTCGTTAGTTCTCCTTCAAAGATAGCTACTTCGCCTGGATCTTTTAGCATTCTCTCAACTGTCTCGGCCTTCTCTAAATTTTTGCCTTTTAGCACAGCCTTGATGGGGTTCATAGTTCTATTTCGTGGTTACATGGGTGTGGTTTGTCAGCCTGATCGTCATTGTATCATAGAAGTACCTGCCATTTCATACATCTTTTCGATGAATTTATCGCGGACTTATTGACATTAGCTACGACATCTGTTACAATGCTATTATGATTCGATATTTACATGGAGAAGAAACTAATGGGTCGAAAACGCATAACCCTGTCAATGCTTGATGAAGCAGTTGATGTCATCAAGCGTAATTCAACCGAGCGCAAGCAGGGCGAGTTCGTCTCTAGCCTATTGCTACAATATGACGAAAACAAGGGCGCACCCATCCAGATGGATGAAATCAGGTTTCTACTCCTATCCATCAATGAACGACTTCAAAGCGTAGAGCAAAGGCTCAATGAATTAGCTTGTAATTGAGTGAGAGGGCATAGGAGTTCAGCTAGATCTAGAGTAAGCAAAAAAATTACTTCATGAGGGAGGGCATGGGATCGAACATGCCGCAGATAGCTCTAAGTAAGCGTGCAAAAATAAGTTGTAGATTTATGTGATAAAATAGTGCCTCAAAGGAGGCATGAAAAAAATGGAAGAACCAAAGATACACAAGTGCGAATGCAAAATATGTATAGAACAAGAGTCGCCGGAAATCATGGAAAATCATCATCTGATGAATCTGTTCATGAGTCGCTTGGATGAGCAGGAAAGAAGATGGTATGCAGCAATCGAAGCGACAAAATTAGGACATGGAGGAAGGCAAAAGGTATCGGAAATAACAGGCCTCCATGTAACTTTACTTTCTGGTAAAAGAAAAGAGATGAGGTGAGAAATGTGACAAAAAGCGGTTAGCAGTTCATCCAAAAGGTAGAGAACCCAAAAAGGAGGAAGGAATGCTAACCGCGCCAGAAATAACTATAGCAGTACTGATGAATGTATTGCAAGTAACGCCGATGGGAACAAACGTAAATGTAATGCGTCTGATGTGGGCAATGCTGAATGGGTCGTTTCTGAAAAGTCGAGGAGCAATCCATAGCGCATTGAAAGAAAGCGGGTTTGAAGATGAGGAGCTCCGGCGAAGCTGGTGGAGCTTTCGATATGGATCATGGGATATCACAAGTCTGCTGGGGTCGTGGCAAGAAGAAGTGGAGTGGAAAGGGGAATGGGAGGCAAAAAAGTTAGAAGGGTACCGAGTGAAAAGCATAGATATCACAGGGTTCTGGCGACCGAAGCTGCAAGGGAAAGTGAACCGACTCTATAACTCAACGGCTCGTCGGGCATTGCCCGCGCTCATCTTTGGAGTGATGATAAGCTCGGGGGAGATAGGCGGGAAGCGAGTGCCACTGCTCAAGGCAATCATGAGATGCACGGTTGGAACAAAGGAAAGTGAGTTTCGGAAAAAGCTGCTGAAAGAGACGAAGAAATCACTGGAGTCAGACGAAGTGGCGGTGGTCGATGCCGGGTTTACAATCAGAGAAATGCTAGAAAGCGGCATAGACCGATTTGTCCTGCGGGAAGCGATTAACTGCACAGTGCGCCGCAATGAGTTACCCAAACGCAAAGAAAAAGGCAGACCACCTGAATATGGCGATATTGTGCGTCCGCTCTCTCGCAGCTATAAGGGAAAGCGACTCGAGGCTACAACTCCGGACTCGTCTGGTCGCTTTCTCTATAGTGGTCGCCTGATTTGCTATCAAGCATGGCACAATCTCGTCCCCAGAACAACCAAGGTGGATACAGCCAACCGTACCTACTCGATTTACGTCATTCAGGATCCGGCCTACAACACACCTTTGGTTTTGGCGACCGTTATGACTTTGCAGCCTGAAACCATTTATCTTGTCTACCTGGAACGCTGGCCTGTTGAACATCCCCCCCTTGGCTTCCAAGCAGATGATTGGCTTACATCGTCAATTTGTTCATGCCGATGAGGCTTGTTTCCGCTTACCTGAACTGGGGCTGCTTGCTGGCAATCTTCTTTCCCATTTAGCCGCTTCTCTTCCTCCCATACCGACTGGCTACTGGGATCGAGAGCCTCAAGCCACTCCCGGCAGGCTGCGCCGTGTTCTCTCGAGTGCTCTTTTTCCAACTCCTGACCAACTCGACCCTGACTTTCGGAAAAAGGCCTCGGTTTCACACCATTTACCTAAAGGCGTTCTCGCTCATCGCCGCCTCAATGCCGCTGCTTAAACTAGCCGAGCACTATTTTTACATTTTATCCCGTTTTTTCAGGGTGGATTCTTTTTTCCGCCCCTTTCGGTTTGCCCTTTGTCACTCAAGCCTTTACCAGAAAGTAAAGATGTAAACACAATCAAGCGTGGCCAAGAGGAACTATCGAACGACTTGGCAAATAGACCAAGTAAGCGAGTGCGAGTGCAGGGCGGCGGTCGTCACTCGGTGGAAAAAAAACGCCAGAAGTAGAAGAGAAATTGGAAACACTCTTATCTGATGATGTGGCTGGTCTTCCAACGGGTGACGAAAAATGGGTTCGCAAGAGTTTGAGGAACCTTGCCAAAGAACTGGCCAAGCAATCCTGTTCGGTCAGTACAAATACGCTCCGACGCTTGTTGGATAAGCTCGATTATGGACTGGCATCAAACCGCAAAAGCCTGATCAAGGAAAAACATCCAGACCAAGATCGCCAGTTTCGGTATATCAAGCGAGTCAAAAAGCTCTTTATGGATGCCGGTTATCCTGTCATCAGCGTCGATGGGAAAGCCAAAGAGCAGATCGGTGACTTCGCCAACGCTGGACAGGCTTGGTGCCAGGAGGCGGAAGAGGTTTTGATCCATGACTTTCCATCTGACGCCATCGGCACAGCCAGACCATATGGTATCTATGATTTATGCCATAACCAAGGATACGTCTATGTCGGCACCTCGGCTGATACCCCTGAATTTGCTGCTTATTGCATCGCTCAATGGTGGGCAAGCCCTGATAGACCTCGTTTTGAGCGAGAAGACCTCTTACTCATTTTCTGCGATGCTGGCGGTAGCAATAGTTGTCGGTTCTGGCTTTGGAAACATGAGGTTCAACTTCAACTTGCCAATCAGTTTGGCATTCACGTTATGATTTGTCACTATCCAACTGGCAATTCCAAATACAATCCGATTGAATACCGCCTCTTCAGTCAGATTACTTCTAGTTGGGCGGCGCGTCCGCTACGTACCTTTCAAACTATGCTTAACTTTATCCGGGGCACGACCAACAAAACTGGACTTGCTGTTCAGGCTTTTCTTGTCGAGCGCATTTTTGACAAAGGCCGCTCTGTTTCCAAAGAGCAACGTCAGTCCATTCAACTGCATCGGCGCTCTCTCTGTCCCAACTGGAATTATGTCATTAGCTCTCAACCATTAATTGATACTTAATTCCTATAACTTATTTTTGAACGCTCACTAAGAACCTGGCACTGATGCATGAAGAACGGGCAGTCAACTGGACACTGCCTCCCCGTCTGGTATACAATACCAGACGGGAAGGCATGTCGCCCGGTGGCGGCCCTGGTCTTCAAAATCAGTGGCAGGTAGCGCAGAGCTGGCTGCGGTGGGTTCGACTCCCATGCCCTCCCGCTATGAGTAAGAACCTATCCGAAAAGTGGCTGTAAGTCCGACCAGCTTCTCGGGAGAGAATGCATCGTTACAGAGCTTTTCGGATAAGCATCAGGTAAGGACATCGTTCGCGCAGTTCCAATTGGACTCTTGTCATCCAGCAATTTTCTCGATCCGTACACGCAAGACGAATCACGCATGGAAATTTCTTTTTTTCAAGACGACGAGCCGCTTCGTTTTGAGCGCATTGTCCTCTACCCCTACCCAGATTTGACTCGAATTTGGACGCGCCTCTGGGTAACAGCCAAGCAAGATGAACAGCCCAACATTGCGCTTTATGTCTTGAATCCAGATGGCACTGAAAATTGTAGCGTCGACTTGATTGCGCAGGGAGATCAGAAGCACGATCTGGCACTTCATCTGCGCGACCCAAAGCCAGGAGCTATTTATCGCGTGGTCGCCGAGTTGACGATGGGGCTGGATGCAACACCGAACGTACTTGACCATCAGGAATTTGATATGATGCTCGAATTTCGTGATCCCGAACGCAAAGAACCTGGGTTTGGCATGGGTGTCGATTGGGACGATTTCCGAGAGAATGCTTAGTGTCTCTAGATTCCCTCCAAAAAACGGTTGCGAATCCACTCTATTATGCGGGAGAAACAGGTCCATCGCAGAGTGATTCAGATATCCAACCAAAAACAACCCGAAAGATTGGGCTGCTCGTCGGTGATGAGTGGAGCTTCCCCCCCGCCTTTATTGAAGAGGTCAACAAACGCAACGTGCATGTCCAGGCCGAGTTTGTTAGCTTGGGCGGAACTTATATCACGCAGAAATCTCCCTATACCCTTCTCCTCGATCGTATCAGTCACCATGTTGCCTATTATCGTTCCTTTCTCGCTCATGCTCAGCGACAAGGCAGCTACGTGCTGAATGAACAAGCACAGCAAGGAGCCAATGATCGGTTTGTCGCGGCGAGTGTTGCTGCAATGCTAGATATTCCCACACCACGAGCCGTTGTGCTCCCCATGCGGGCCTATTCAGATGAGATTTCAGCCGAAAGCTTGCGCAATTTAGAGTACCCACTCGACTGGGCTGCGATTGCCAAGTATGTTGGCTTCCCGGCCATACTCAAGCCCGTCGATGCCACCGTTTCGCTCGGTTCGAATGATGTTGCGTTTGTGCTGAATAGTGTGGAGGAACTCCTATTTGTCTATAACCAGACAGGGCAACAATGCATGATGCTCCAACAAGCCATTGCCGGACAACAGGTACGCTGTATTTGTATTGGGCGCGAAGGAGATGGACCTAGGCCAGACGGTGCAGCGATGATTCTGCCAATGGTTTATGATGCTGCACGAAACCGTTCTCTGCCCGATGACTCATTCTTAACGAGTGATTTTCGAACCCTCATAACAGAACAAGCTCAGGCACTGCATCACGCTTTGGGTCACGATTTAAACTGCGTGACCTTTGTCGTTTCAAATGAACGGGCGATTATTATAGACGCGACGAATCCGATTCCCGATCTAGACATTAATCATCTAACGCCACGCTACTTTCAGCAAGTCGTCAAAGCGTTGGCCGATTTCTGTATTGGAATCATTTAGGCTTTTCCAGAAAATAAAATACCCAATTCGATAGGAAAAGCCAAAGCCATTCCAGGCTACGGCGCTTGTCTTCATGAGGAATTATTTTTCTGGAATGACCTTAGGCTTATTTGCAACAATCATGAAACGAACTTCCTTTGCTTTATATGTTTGGACACTTTTGTTCTATGTTGTTCTTGTGATCTTGTGGGGTGCATTCGTGCGCGCGACTGGGTCTGGTGCCGGCTGTGGTAGTCATTGGCCCCTCTGCAATGGCGAAATGATTCCCCGTTCCCTCCAGATGGAGACCATTATTGAGTACACGCATCGGATTTCTAGTGGTCTACTCGGCTTCTTGATGCTTGGAATGCTGGTTTGGGCGTGGAGACAATACGGAGGAGGTCATCTTGTCACGAAGGCTGCTCTCTGGTCGGTTTTCTTTGTAATCACAGAGGCAGCCATTGGTGCAGGATTGGTCAAATTCGAGTGGGTAGCGACGAATGATTCGATGGCTCGGGTGTATACCATGGCCTTTCATTTGATCAATACCTTCTTATTACTCACCGCAGTTACCTTGACGGGCTGGTTTGCATCTGGGGGAATTCCCTTTCGTCTTTGGGGACATGGAAATCTAAGTTGGACGTATGTCCTGGCACTTTGTGGGATGTTGATCTTGGGCGCAAGCGGAGCAATCACGGCACTGGGTGATACACTCTATTTGACTGCTGGCATCACACCCGACGAGTCACCTGTTGTCGCTATGCTGGTGGCATCAAGGATATACCATCCATCGCTTGCATTCATTCTGCTTTTTCTGCTTATCCTTGTTCGCCAAAATGTATTAAACCGTTTGGGAAACGGATTGGCGTTGCGCTTTGCTACTTGGATGCTCGGTTTGTATGCACTTCAGCTTGGTATCGGCGGACTCAATGTCTATCTCAAAGCGCCAGTTTGGATGCAATTGGTCCACCTGTTGCTGACAGACGGTATCTGGATTCTCTTCATTCTGACCGGGGCTGTGGCTCTCGTGCGCGAGATTGATCAGTCAGTAGAAGTCGGTGCAGAGCAGTTAAACAATTCTGAGGCAGACCGCATCTATGGACAATCCAGTATTGCTTCCTCGGATCTGCATAGTGTCCATTAACAGTAGACCGCAAGCGTTAGATTCTTCGTTTCACTCGAGAATGACACGATTGCTGTCTACTGATTAAGATTATTGGATGAACCATCGTTTTGGTCACGTGAAAGAGATGGTTCGTTTTCGATGCGGAACAAACAGCCTGTTTGTTCTACTATGTGGACGGCTGATGGCCTACTTCGTCAATCAAAGATCGTAAATCTCTTACGGTCGCGGCAATGTAAACTCCAACATCCCCTCAATATCCATCGGGTCAACTCCATGCTTCTCTTTGAGTGATTGGCGCACTCGCTCTTCAGATTCAAGGTCGTTTGTTAGGGGCAAAGGTAGGCGTTGACCGTCGCGTAGTGCCGACTCTCGCGTTCCGACCTCCATCATCATTGCCATGAGTGCATCTTCGTCTGTGTATTCGGACATCTTCACGCCGCGCACAGCCTTGGCAAAATCGACAACGTGATCCATAATCGAGGCTGTATAATAGTCGCGTGAAGAATGTTTCGCCTCCTCTGTAACAACCCGAAATGGGTTTCGATACTCCACACGACCGATAGGCAGATCGACATGAGTTGACACCCACCAACCCTTCTCCGTGATATGCTCGATCGGATAGATCTCATCGGCAATGGCTTTTGCGTTGAGCGCCTGCTCCGAACAGTAGCGCACTTCGCCATGTCCGTGCCAAGGGCGTTGGGGATCGTTTGGATTGGTTGCTTCCCGCACAATAGAACCTCGTTGCCCATCGATTTCAGTATAACCCGGTCGTGGGTAGCGTCCCAACAACCCCTTGATATTGGCGGCCAGGTCGACCACAAGCTTGTTCTCTGGGAAGGTAAAGAAGTGGGCGCGGAAGTTCTCCTCTGTGTGAAAGCGGTGTGCTGCTACATAGTGAGGTGCAACGGGCATCGTGTGAGTGATAGCCTGTACGCTGACGGGATGTGCGCCAAAGAAATAGATCCAGCGCGAGTTGTTGTGATAGCCAGTGTGGTCATGAAAGCATGTGAGCCGTTTCACTGTGCCAATAAAACCGCTTTCATTGATCCGTTTGGCAATACGATCAAAAGGGAAGCGAAAGAAATTCTCGGCGATCCGTAGTACGACACCATTTTTGCGTGCCGTTTCCGACCATCTCCTGCCCTTGTCTCAACAGATTGCACATGCTCGTCTCCACATGGCAATGTACGCTGTGCGACATGAGATAGCAAGAGAGCGGGTAGTGGGTTTCGATGGGTGCAACAATCAGGGCGGCCTCCATCGGACGGGCTTTTGCTAATTCACGGACTGAGTAAAATGCTTCCACGTCTAAACGGTCCGCCATTGCATCCGCATTCTCTTTTACCGGATCACAAACAGCCACCAACCGGACCCACGGTTTGAGTGATTCGAAGAGGGGAGCATATTGCGTTCGCGCCCGGTTGCCTGTGCCGATGAGAGCGATGTTGAGTGGTGGGTTGAGTTGCATAGTGATGCCTTATAATTCTACCTCATATACTTGCGCATATCCTGACCGATCACTCGTATAGATCACATACTGACTGTCGGGCGAAAATGACGGGTGGGGATGGGTGTGTTGAGGTGCATAGACAGGAATGGGGCCATTTTCGTATGGAAAGGGACCATTCCAATGCTCGCCCACGCTTGACGCCTCTGGATAACAGAGCGTGGTGGGTTCTCCAATACCATCAAGCGGGTTAAAAAGCTGGAGTCCAATATCAGGAAAGTTGGTATCAGCCACCATCTTTATTCCGTCTCGATTCGAAATGGCGTGCCAAGCATTGAATGTTGTGACTTGACGCACTTCGCTCGTGTCAACATGGACGGAAAGCATACCATTTGGCCAGTCAACAAACCCCAACTCCCGAGCGCCAGGAATCCATGCTTCATGTGTGATCCACTGGCCCGGTTGGCGCGTATAGAGCCGACGATTGTTGGAACCATCTCGATTCACAACCCAAACTCGATCCTTGAGTGGGCCTGCATAAAAGAGTAGATTCGCATCGTCCGGACAGAATTGCATATGGGCGACGCTTTCCGCACGCAGAATCACGTTCCAATCACCACTTTGCGTATCGACTACTGCGATGCAGGCCTCATCTCCATCGCTGAACCGAATGGCCCAATAGCGATCGCAAGCACTCAACGCGGTCGTCCCCATTGCGGCCCCCACCATGCCTTCCTCTCGCATCTTGAGTTGCCCCAAGTCAATGAGCTGTTCTTCCTGAAAAGTCTCTGAATTGACCCGCCACCCACCGGCCCCAGCCGTAAAATAGACGTACTGACCATCGTGAGATGGATAGATGGAAAAGTCGGAGAGATCGTCTCGATCTGTCAATTGGATCAGGTCACCGCTCGCTCGCTCTTCCACAAAGATTTGCGGTCTACCCGTTCGCGCGGAAGTGAAAACAGTCCAGCGCATGGCGTCATCATAAGCTGGAATTAAAAAGAAGGGATGATGGTGGATCGATGGGTGGGTTGTGATTTGGCGGATCCGTGCGCCCGTTTGTTGGTCTGTGTGAAATTGACTCTCAGTTGGATAGTGTTGCCCTTTGCTCAATAGTGGCTCCTGATTGCTTTATACATGTTTCTTCATTATAATCGAAAGACCATTCTGAAAAATGAGCTTCCGAACATATCACGAGGAAAATCATGACGCAAGATACACAAACGTTAAAGAACGAAATTGTTTCGGCGTTAGATGTTTTATCTTTATTACCTGTTTCGCTCGTTCCAGCCAGCTTTCAATAAAATGGATATTCCAGACGTCCACAAGGACAAGCGCCGTCTGAGCCAGCGGTAGCTCCATCTCGATCTCCCGCCGGACAAAGTTTTCTTCACGGCAGGGAACATCGAGGGGTGTGCTGTCTTGAAAGTAGCGAACGGGAAGCGTGATCTTGGGCATGGTACATCCTATTAGGCAAGCACCGGCTCACCGGTTGTGTATCCATGCTCGGCATACCAGGCGTCAAAACCAGACTCAGCCAGTTCGTTGCGGATACGGGTGATTTCATGATCAGGCAATGGACGCAGAGGAGGTCGCACCGTCATGGATGGAAAGCGGCCTTGTAGCGTCATGGCAACTTTCATGCGCTGATGGGCATCGCTGGATGGTTCGCCCAGTCGATAGACCACTTTGTTGAGTTGGTGGACCACTTCTTGGATCTCTTTGGCCTCTACGTAATTCCCTGCGAGGGCATTGTGAACCAGCGCAATAATCAGCTCTGGGACAAATCCTGCAAAGCCAACCAGCGCCCCATCTGAACCAACAAGCAACGATGCCAATAAATACTCATCGTGACAGGTCAAGTGAGGGACATCGGGCACCTCCTGCTTGAGTACGCGGTATTCGTTTTCCAGACGTGAAAAGTCGCGACTGCCCATTTTAATTGCCACAACCTCAGGGATTTTGGCAATCTCGATCATCTCTTCCAGCGTATAGGTTCCTTTGGTCCAGTTGGGATATTGATGCACGATGATGGGCATTTCTGTCTCTGTCGCCACATCACGAAAGTAACCCACAGCAGTCTCGGACGTGCGGCCAAAGCGCAGCCAATGGTGGCACGGCATCAACAAAATGGCATCGGCCCCAGCCTCTTTGGCCGCAAAGGTATGGTCAATGGCCTCGAAACTGCCTTCTGCACAGATGCCGGAGACAATTTTGACTTTGCGCCCCACTTCGTCGGCCATGATGCCGGTGACCTCGGCACGTTCATGGGCGCGCAGCCCCATCACCTCGCCCGTGTGCCCGTTGCAGACAAGCCCTTTCATGCCGTCGACGCTGGCTAAATTGCGTGAGTAAGCACGCAGACCTGATTCATCAATACTGTAATCTTCATTAAATGGACAAAGAGTGGCGGCAAAGACACCATCCCAGGGATGATCAAACATATTGGTTTCTCCGGAGTTCGTTTTCTAGTTCTGAGTTTTGAGTTCTAATAGAGACGCCACTTAAACTTCAGATAATAGAAGCGTTTTCTGTCGGAGGACAATTGTCCGAAGTTTAAATGATGTGGCTATAAGTTCACATATGTGACAGTGTAGCACTCCAAACTCACACTAGTCAAGGAGTGCATATGGATTATCGATGGCATAATATGCAGCACCGACAGACTATCTTACTGAGCTGCCAGGCATATCCTTCGCCGATTCTAATCCACCTACAGACAACCGAACAACGCAACCAAATTCTCAACCGGTACCACGCAACACGCAACACCCTCAAATCTGCTTAATCATAAACTTACACTCATCTTCATGCCAGATCTTCTGTCCGGCATCATTGCGCCGATACCAGCGGTCCAAATAGGTCGGTGTTGCAGTATCCCGATAACCGTGACGAAGATAGAGCGCCTGTGCTCTGGTGTTTGTTAAGCCAACGGCGAGTCCAATCTGATCAAGTTCTCGCTCATGCGCCAGTTGAACAAACTCCTCCAACATCCGTGAGCCAATGCCGCGTGACTGCAATTCTGGGACCACACCCAACCCCAAAATCTCAGGGCATTTCGGATATGACGCGGCCACAATGGGATCACGTGGTCCCAACCAGCGAATTGTGCCGTGACCAATCGGGCGGTCCCCTTGCCATGCGATCAGATAGGTGATGGCGCCGCGCTCTTGCAGTTGCCAATAGCGACGATGGCGCATCGGGCGATTAGAGGGAAACCAGCGATTCAAAGCCGGGAGCTCTATTTCTTGAGCCGGGCGGATTGTAATATTGTTTGTCATAAAAAATGGACTCAATCGAATCTCAGAGGGTTGAAAAAAAGGAGCCACATTTACCATGAAGGCACTGAAGAGAGTAAAGGAGTGTCTGCCTTTTCTTCAATTCCTTCAGTGCCTTCATGGTTCGATTTCTCGTGTCAATCACCCCAGATCCTGCTGAACCAAATTTGTGGTGCATTCTATGGCTCGGGCTGGATCGCCCAGATGATTATCTGCTTTTCAGTTTCCCTTCTTTCATAGTAGATGAGGTGGTTTTCAGTCGTCCAGAGATAGAATCCGGCATTGATATCGCATAATACACCCAGCATTCAAGCAACACAACGCAACCAGCTATCGATATCGCGCGCTACGCAATAGGTTACCGTTTCCACGGAAATGCCAAGGTCGGCTGATTTACGTATCGCTGCATGGTGAGCTTCATCTGGCTACCAGCGCCAGGATCCAAGCGCATGGTGAAAGCCGATGAATCGATAGAGGTTGTTTCGCCATCTATCTCGACTGAAACAAGCTGATGTTCAGCATACGCTCCACCTTGTACAACGACAGTACGTGCGTCCACTTGATTGACGTTGACCAGCGTCAAGGTAACGCTATCGTCATCCATTTGCTCGACCAAAGCAGCCACGTCTTCGGGAATCCCCGCCCGACGGTGTTCGGGGTCAAAGTAGCGTAGCTGACAATGAAGCGGCGAGCCGACGCGGCCCGTGGGCAGCCCACCCAACATCAACTGGGTCAGTGTTTCGGTCCGCGCTGGATTAATGTGGTTCATGTCGTCGGAGAGCCGGGTATCGGGGGAACAGGTGTCGGCACGCATTTCAGCCATGTTGTCACGCACTTTTGCCAGATCTGCTTGAAGTGAATCGATTGGGTAGTTGGGCCGATCGCCCGCAAGAAATTCAACCCACGGGTTGGTTTGGACCCGTTGAAGATCTTTCTTCGCCATGGTCCAGTACCAAACTTCCAATGCGCCTGAATGAAATGGTTCGGGTTTCCAGTCGTACCAATCTTCGTCTCCAAAATAGTCACCATAGGCATTGGGCCACATGGTTTTGCCATCGATCTCACGGGCATTGGCGTTGATTGAGTCAATCACACCTCCCCATGTCTCTGCATATTTCTTATCGCCAGTCAGCAGAGTGCCAACACCAAAGCCATTGATGGCTCGCGTATGAGAATAAGTGCGGTGGGCCAGTTCACCAGTCTGGGGCACCGTCACTGTGAATCCCCAGCCGTAGATGCCACCATACCAACGACCACCACATTCGCCACCGATTGTGCCATCGAGTCCGATGTTGGTGGGGATAATGCCACCATTGGCTTCGGTTCGCTCAACCCAAGCGTCAATGTATTCGAGCGCCCAATTGCGATATTTCTCTTCATGCTCCAACATGTAGGCGTTGAGGGCCAGAACGGTCGTGGAGAGGTTCATTGGGTTGTCGCCAACAACGTCGTTGTAATCCTTGAAGTGGGCCACCATCTCTTCATAGGAACGCTCCCCGTGCCCAAGCCGAAAGCGCCCCTCAATTTCGATGGGATCGCCTGCCCAATCCAAGCCGGTGGCTTTGCGCAAAAGTGGACCACGACTCCCATTGAAGCAACTGCGGATGATCTTGTGCTCGGGATCATAGTTGGGCGCTTGGGGATCTTCGTTCATGTAAAAACCCGCGAAACGGCGGGAGCGAACCTGAAACGCTCTATCGTCAGGCGTAGAGAGACCCTGCAGAAAGAAGGCAGAATAGCCTTCCCCATTGTGGAACCAGTCAAACATGACGGGAAATTCTTTGTAATACATTCCGTCGCGTGCGAGCTCAACCTCGACCGTTTTGGCCTCCGTATATTGACGGAGATGGCCTTCCCAACCCTGCTTGAAAAGGTCAAGTATGTTGTCTGGTGCACCAAGTGCATGAAGCATGGTCCAGTTGAGCTGATTCTCCGCGGCGTCGTCGGGGCCATCATCGCCGCCCCAGCGCGGCACACAGAGCAAATAGCCACGTTCGTCGAAGTAGTGGTCATAAAATTCCTGGCAAGCCGCACTTTGGGCACGCATCAATTCGCGTTCGAGCAAGGCCCAGTGTGGCGGTGTCATGGGAGATGTAATTGTCATCTGGGATGAATGGGAAGCGTTCATGGTTCTACTCCTGGTGATGGATATGAGATAGTCATAGCTATCTGGCATTATACAATTAATCAGTTACCAAACCAAGGAGAGAAACGAATAACAGGGAAAAGAATTTTGGTCATTCCAGGAAAAATTACCCATCAGATGGAACGCATCATCCTGGAATGGCTTTGGCTTTTCCTGTTGAATTGGGTATTTTATAGTATCAGTAGATCCAAATTTCAGGTTTTGAGAGAGAATTCTGGCTAAACAGTTGACATAAATACAAATTTGCCGGTCGATATCTAGTTTTTGCGTTAGATTTGGGCGATTTTCAGATATGAAATAGGTTGTTTTCTGTAACCGAAATCTGAATAAATGACTCCAAAATCCCTGCAATCTCGACTGAAAATAGCCAAAAACGCCAAATTTGGATCTACTGAGTATAGGAAAGTATAAAATCAACCAATAGATGAAACCAGATTCTGGCTGTGGATGCTACGCATCTGTAACCAAACACGAAGTGATCGCTTCGACCTAGCTGACGGCTGATTAGCTGAAAGCTTTTTTATTTACTGGAAAAGCCTTATCTATCATATGAGGAGGATCATCAATGTCGCAAGAAACCGGCCCCATCACCCTACATCCCACGAATCCGCGTTATTTTTCCTATCACGGGAAACCCCTTGTATTGATTACGGCGACAGAGCATTATGGAGCCGTGATCAATCGTAATTTCAACTATATAACATATCTCGATGATATGGTCGATAAGCATCAAACATTAAGCCGCTGTTTTCTGCTTTTCCGCGAGTTACAGGTCTTTGATGCCGCCACAAGTCTGGTGCCGGTCAACCCTCATTCTCCCTGTAAACCTTTGGCTGGCGAGTATGTTGCCCCATTTTTGCGGGTGGGTCCGACCTTTGCCACAGATGGTTATCCACAATTTGATTTGGACCAGTGGAATCCAGACTATTTCGAACGTTTACACGGATTCCTATCCGCAGCCCAAGAGCGCGACATCATCATCGAGTTAACGCTTTTTAGCTGTTCCTATGCAGATGCTGTTTGGCGGCTGAATCCACTCAATATCCAGAACAACATCAATGGGGTGGGTGACATTCCCTGGCAAAATTATATCTCGATGCGCGATGACGCGCTCTTCGAACGTCAACTGGCATATGTACGCAAGATCGTTCAGGAGGTTAATCAGTATGATAACTTCTATTTTGAAGTCTGCAATGAACCACTTGTCGCTCGAGCAGGTTTTACACCACTGGACGATTTTGCCTCGACGGAAGAGATCGATGACTGGCAACGGGTTATCCGCAACACGATTCGGGATGAGGAAAATCGATTGCCCAAACAACATCTCATTTTTCAAGTTCCCGTGGAAGAGTGGCGCACCGATACCGCGTTAGAGCGCATATTGAATGAGGAGAGTGTCGACGCCGTTAATATGCATGACTATCAGAATTTGACCTATAAAGAGATCATGCTGCCATCGTTTAGCCGCTTTATGCAGCGCGATCTACGACTCAAACGCATCAATCATTTTTGGACCACAGTACATGAGACAGAAAAGCCATTCATCTTTGATGAAGATAACGCAGCCACCAATGCTTTAGATGAAGAGGCCTGGATTGTACACCGGAAACGCGCATGGACGACCGTTTGCAGTGGTGGTCACTACAACATGATCGACTTTTCGATTCAGGTCGGTGGTCAAGAAGCAGGTACACCCGCGTCTCAAGCCACGATCCGATCCTGGCTGAAGCATCTGTCCGTCTTTATCCATGGCATCGACTTTGTACAAACGACTCCTGTGGCAAACTTTGCGACAGAAACCCCTCCTTTCACTATTGCAATTGCCTTGGTGAATCCAGGTCAAGAATACGTGATCTATCTTGCTGACCAGCGCGAGGTTGATCATGTTGCCCTTGGTGAACCGTGTCAAGGCTCATTAGTCTTCTCTCTGCCAGAAGGCACCTATACGGCCCAGTTGTACTCTCCAGTCGATGGACAATACAAAAAAGAGCCGATAACGTTATCTGGTGGCGCAGTTGCGCTAGATCTAAAACCGTTTATTCATGATTTGGTCGTTCATATTCAAAGTGTGTGAAATGGGATGGAGATTCAAGTTGCTCGATTTTCCCAAGAATAAACTCTCGTTCAACCTCGTTCTGTGTCAGTTCAACGGCTACTCGATAGGCGTTTTGCGCTTGCTCGAGATAGCCTGCCCGACGAAACATATCGGCACAGGCCAGGTGAAAAGGCGCATACTCTTTGAGTTCATCAATCAGCGGTTCCAGCAGATTGAGCCCCGCAGTTGGGTTGGTCGCCATTGAAATGGCAACCGCCTGATTGAGACGAATAATGGCGGTATCGTTATAACTCCGCAATTGATCGTAGAGCGCAACGATTTGCCCCCAGTCCGTTGCTTCTGCCGTTGCTGCACGAGCATGCGTAGCACTAATTGCTGCTTGCAACTGATAGGGACCAAGGTGCCCCATCTGAAAGATCTTCTCTATATAGATCACCCCCTCTTGGATATCCCGTTGGTTCCATAAGGACCGATCTTGGTCTTCAAGGAGGATGAGTTCACCATTTGATCCAACGCGAGCATTGTGTCGTGAATGGTGGAGCAACATGAGCGCCAACAGACCAAGCACTTCGTCATATTGCTCGGTTGGCACGTCAGTCTGCGTTTGGCGAATGAGCAATTCCAAGACGCGACAAAAGCGGATCGCGTTGTCGCATAATTCATGGCGAATCAACGCGTCGCCACTGGTGGCAGCATAGCCCTCGGTAAAGATTAGATAAAGAACGGTCAGAACCGAATCCAGTCGCTCTGCGATCAGATGTGCAGGGGGGACATAATAAGGAATGCCAGCTTGTTTGATTTTACGTTTGGCACGCACGAGTCGCTGTGCCATTGTTGGAACCGGAACAAGAAAGGCGGTTGCGATTTCTTCTGTTGTCAATCCGCCCAATGTGCGCAATGTCAGCGCCACTCATTGTTCAGGCGGCAGAGCCGGATGACAACAGGTAAAGATTAATTTGAGACGTTCGTCGGGGATTTCGTCGTTGTCAGCATATTCATCGACAATCGAGAGTTGATCGGGCGGTAGTGTCTCTAGGTTTTGGGGGTCAGCGGCCACAAAACGGCGACGACGCAAGCGGTCAATTGCTTTGCGCCGCACCGTTGTTGTCAGCCAGGCTGCCGGCTTACGCGGCACGCCTTTTTGTGTCCAATCTTTAACAGCGGCCAAAAAAGCATCCTGAAGCGCTTCCTCCGCCAGATCGAAATCGCCAAATCCGCCGATTAAGGTAGCAAGAATCTGGCTATATTCCTCCTGATGGACTCGTTCTAGGATCTCTTGTATGGAGTCGGTCATAACTGACAACCAGGCTGTTCCTTAAAAAGGAAACACCGTTTTACTTTACTTTCTG
>JAHBNG010000065.1 GCA_019217005.1 Chloroflexi bacterium TSY | reverse complement strand
CCGAAGGCCAGGCTGTTATCCTGCCCATGCAGCCTGGAGATGTTTTGTTGATGGACAAACGGACGCCCCATCGTTCAACACGCAACGTTTCGGAAACAGTCCGCTGGAGCGTGGATCTACGTTATCAGAAGACCGGCACACCTACTGGACGTCCTTTCTATCCTGATTTTGTGGTGCGCAGTCGGTCCAACCCGGCAGCCGTCCTCACGGATCATGCGGAGTGGGATGGTATGTGGACCGCGGCGTTGGCAAACAACTCGGGTGTCAAGGCCCATCGATGGGATCACAGTGGGTAATAACGCTGCAGCCTATGTAGAGGTACATCCCAGTAGGAATTGGACATCCGTTTATTTTGCAAGCTGGGTTGGATGCAGAGGGCAAAGGAAACTATCTTGCGTTGTTTGACGACCGATTGACACAATGTTATACTGAAATTTCTGAGTGTGTACCACAAAGTGTGTAAATGAACACTGCTCATTCAGAGAACTGTTGCATTTACACACTTTGGTACACACTCCCGAATTTCTCCAGTGGTTGGCTTTCTCCGAAGACAGCAATTTTGGTCGTGGCTGCGTGTTTAGTGACGCGATTTGTATAGACTCTGGTCGTAGCTTGAGAATCTTACATTCGTTGACTATCTATCACTTACCGGACAGCCACAATCCAATTTTCTTTGTTTGACTGTTGTATCGTTCTGCTTTTACATCGGCATTACTTAACAAGGAGGAATACCCATGCACTCTCGCACCCTTCACGTCGTTCTACTTTGGTTCGTTTCTGTCCTAATGATATTGCTCACGGCCTGTGTCCCTGTTGCACCAACGGACGGAGCCGCAGAAGGCACATCGGAGGGCCCGGTTAAGGTCGTCTACTGGGCGCACAATTTTGAGCCGCGCGTTGAATTGGACAAGAAATATATTGAGCAATTCATGCAAGAAAACCCCGATATTGTGGTCGAATACGAGGTCATTCCCAGTGACTTTAGCGCAAAACTGCGTACGGCTTTGGCAGCAGGCACTGGTCCCGATCTCTTTGCGCAATGGAATGGCGACATTGGAACTTTCTATGCCGAAGAGGCAATTGTGCCGCTGAACGCAGAAGTATTAGGCTTTGGTTCCACTCAGGAGCTAATGGATCTCTATGTCGCTCCTGAAAACACATTGCAAGGAGCAACCTTTGAGGGCCAGCTTTATGGCATTCCCAACGAAGTGAGCATTTACGCTTGTTATGTTAACAAGGCTCTCTTTGAAGAAGCCGGTCTCGATCCAGATGCAGATTTTCCAGAAACGTGGGAAGAGATGCTGAATGTGGCGACTCAACTCACCAAACGCGATGATGATGGCAAACTAGTCCAAATGGGCTTTGACTTCGACTGGGGTGGCTCAGCTTGGATGTTTTTGCAATGGGGTGCAATGGTGCGGCAGCTTGGTGGTTCGGAGCTTGACCTATTGACGCCAGAAGCTGAGAAGGCGATGCAATACTGGATAGATTGGGCCAATGAGCATAAACTTGGCGGTCCTTCTTATTGGACGGGCCAAACCTCTGAATTTATCGCTGGAACGGCGGCGATCAAGTGTGGCATGGGATCTTGGGCTAAACCTTTAGTAGAAGAAGCTGGCATCGATTACACGGTCAAGAAAGTGCCGGTTTGGGAAGGTGCCGTGAACCAGAACCATTTTGACACATACGCCTACTTTCACATGGTCAATGCCCGATCATCGACAGAGGTTCAAGAAGCTGCTTGGAAGTTGGCCTGGTATCTTGATTCACACCCCATCGACTATATGGAGAATACGGGGCTACTCCAGCCGCAGAAGGTGTTGGCTGAATCGGAGGTGTTCCAGTCCATTGAACATCTGGACCTCTTCCTAGACGAAATGTCGGTGAGTATGTATTCCCCTCGCGTACCCCGTTTCACTGAGGTGGCTGATGCCCTGATGCGGGCGCGAGATCGAAGTTTGGTAGAAGGGATGGCTATTCCTGAATCCCTGACCATTGCGCAGGAAGAGATCGATCAGATTTTAGCCGATTCAGAATAGACATGAATTGATATCGACATATGGCGGAACAATCAGTCTCCCCTCAGACGGGAAGGTATTCGACCACGACACAAACCAGCTTTGTGAGAACATTGCGCCGGAATCTTCTGTTTCGGCGCAACATTTATGGCATTCTCTTTGTGGCTCCCGCCATGCTCTTTTTTGCTGTCTTTAATCTCTATCCGATGATCAACGGCTTCTACTTGAGCCTGACCGACTACACGCTGCTCAAACCGCCCGTCTTTGTGGGGTTCAAAAATTTTATCGATTTGGCCTCCAACAAAGAGTTCTTGAACGCACTTTGGGTCACGCTTATCTTTGTCCTGGGCACAACCGTTCCGAAGTGGATCCTCTCGTTGGGCCTAGCCATGCTCTTTGTCCGCAGCTTTTGGGGCCGCGAAGTCTTCAAAGTTCTCTATTTTACGCCGGTTTTGCTTTCTGGAGTCGTGGTCTCTCTCGTGTGGAAGCTGCTCCTACATGCCAATGGGTTGGCTAGCGCCTTGATTACTCCTTGGACAAGTCAATCCGAAATCTTTTGGCTTTCTCACGCCCGTTTGACCCCTCTGGCCCTGATTGTGGTCGATGATTGGGCGGGTATCCCCTTCTTTATGATCATCTGGATTGCCGGGTTGGTTGGCATTCCCCGAGAATTTTATGAAGCTGCTCTTATCGACGGGGCTGGGCGTTGGCAGGGATTTTGGAATATCACGTTACCCCTTTTGCGCCCCACTACACTATTTGTGGTTGTCGTCTCCACCATTGCATCACTCCAGGCATTTTCGCTGCAATTTATCATGACCAAGGGTGGCCCTAGCAACGTCACGACGACCATTGCGCTCTTGGCCTACAACTATGGCTTCAGCTACTTCCGCATGGGTGTTGCCTCGGCTATGTCGGTCGTGATGTTTGTCGTTATCATCATCATTACTGTGATCCAGATCCGTGGTGTGCGGTCAGAAGAGACTAGCTATACATAGATTGAGGCAACCCCGTGATACAGAGAACTTCCCGCCATTCTGGTTCCTATTATGTTGCACGTGGGCTTGAGCAACTGGCGATCTATGGACTGGCGATTCTTGGATTGCTCGTCTTTTGCCTGCCCGTCTACTACATGGTGACAACTAGCTTCAAAGCGGAAGCCGAGGTGTTTGCCATTCCCATCCACTGGATTCCCCAGCAGTTCAAACCGGGAAACTATCCGAATGCCTTCGCCGCGGCCCCCTTTGGACGGTATTTCTACAACAGCCTTGTTGTCGCCGTCTCCGTGGTCTTGACGACACTCTTTTTTAGCGCTCTGGCAGGATATGGGTTTGCCAAATTTACCTTTCCCGGACGCAATATCTGCTTTCTGCTTGTCCTCAGCACAATGATGATCCCGTTTCAAGTGCTGCTCATTCCGCTCTATATTGTCGTTTACAGCCTGGGTTGGGTGAATAATTATGCCGGACTGATTATCCCCGGTGCGCTCAGCGCCTTTGGGGTCTTCCTCATGCGTCAGTTTTGCCTGACCCTGCCCGACGAACTGCTTGATGCGGCCCGCATTGACGGCTGTAGCGAACCGGGTATCTTCTGGCGCGTGGTGCTCCCGTTGTTGAAACCCCCGCTGGCATCCCTGGCTATCATCACCTTCTTGGGCAGTTGGAATAATTTTTTGTGGCCCCTCATTGTGGTCAATAAGGGTCATCTCTTCACCTTACCAGTGGGGATGACGGTCTTTACCCAACCGATGCGCGAACCATATTGGACCTATATCATGGCTGTCTCCACTGTAGCGACCGTACCAGTGGTGGCAGTCTTTCTGGTCTTACAAAAATACTTCATCCAAGGTGTTGTGCTTTCCGGCATGAAAGGATAGTGAATCTCTATGTAATAAAGATCATTTGCGCTCTATGAGTTTTGTTGTACCAGCACCAGTGCATCGTCAATGCTAAAATCCAGATCTTTCCCACTGCGGAGACCGAATTTGAGGTCTGGATGAAGCACTAGTAAATGCCAGCAGAAGTTCGCAACAGGTTTTCCAAGCTGTTTCTCAGAGGTAGTCAACGCACTAAACTGCTGTGCTATTTACTGAAAGATGTACTAGTCAGTTGACCAGATGATTCTCCCACCTGATGGCGGTTTCCTTTTCTAACGAAATAATTGGGGTGGTTCAGAATTAGGTTTACACTTTTGATACATAGATAAAAATCTATATGAGGTCATTTTCTGCCTGAGCATGGCTCAAAGTAGAAAATATAAACATCTTTTCTCTTTGCAAAAATGTAAACCTAATTGTCCGCCTAAAATGAACCACCCCAAATAATTTATGAATTAGAGTAATATACCCTGTATTTGTCTCAAAGGGCAGTTAGACCATTGCAGAAAAGATCCTTACCTGAATGCAATTAGCTGTTCAGTTTTCATTGTGACAAATGTACATTCTGATTTATAAAATGAAAGGAATCAAAGCAAAAGGATTCTGGAAATCGTCGGCAAGGAGGTCCAACATGCAGACTCTACACGTTCAACTGTTCGGGAGTGTACAAATATCTTTGCCTCATGTAACTACACCACTCAATTTGCAGCGCGCCAACCAACTTCTGCTTGCATACTTCATGCTACAGCCACGTCAGTTCTTCTCACGAGAGCATCTGATCGGCATATTCTGGGCCGAAAAGAGTGAAACACGTGCGCGTCAGTGCTTGCGTTCAACGCTCTGGCGACTGCGACACTTGCTCGAAGCCGAGGAAGCGACCAGGGGTCTTTACTTGGTGACGACGCCAACAGGAGAGATTGGTTTTAACTGGGATAGCCACTATTGGCTGGATGTCGAAGAGTTTAGAGTCGCCGTCGATCCAATTGTCCAGAAACCTGTCGATCTCATAAGCGAAGAAGAGGTCGCCATTTCGGAGCGTGCATTGGATCTGTATCACGGAGATCTACTGGAAGAATTTTATGATGACTGGGCGCTACGTGAACGTGAACAACTACGCGAAACATATCTGTCAACCTTAGCACAGTTGATGCACTACTTTGCTCAACATGAGCTCTTTGACAAGAGCCTGGTCTACGGGCGACGGATTCTCGAGTTGGATCCGCTGCGTGAACAGACACATCGTGGCATGATGCGCCTCTATGCGGCCAGTGGTCAACGACCACTGGCTATCCGGCAGTATGAGATGTGTCGCCAGATTCTTGAACAACAACTCGGAATTGAGCCTATGGCAGAAACTCGGAACCTGTACCACCGCATTGCGTCTGTATCCACGCGTCGCCATGGGTCGCATCGCACCAACCCAGATCCGGTTACCGCCCAGTTGGCATTATTCGAACTCAAGCAAGCCATGCAGCACTTGGATAAGGCGCATGCGCAGATGCAGAGTGCACTGGAACTTGTCCAATCATTCGCGGCTGATTGTGACGATCCCGAAACTGAATAAAATCCGACCAATTCCATCTTTTTACGCCTGGTGACGCTTGGGTAACGCCTGAGCAACGGCTAGGTGACGCCCGCCTGCTACAATGCTGCTATCTGACTCGATAGCAGCATTTTTGTTTCATAGAATCTTCCTCCCCTGGGCCGCGGGAACGTCCTATGCCCTTATTTAGAGATCAAACTGAGGCGTTCGTCGTGCGCATCTGGCTGGAGCGGCGGGAAATCGTGGATGCACCCGTGGAGTTGCGAGGGGTTGTTGAGCATGTCTCTAGCGGCCAACGACAATACATTACAGAGCTAACGGACATTATTAAGTTTATCGACGAATGCCTGAAACAGCTAGGCATGTCGCCAAACAGCTAGACAAAGATGAACAGGTAGTGGATTATCAGATTGCCAGAGATTCCCATTATTTCAAATGCTAGAGATGAATGGTGTCTCTGGCTCTTATCTTACAAGGAGGCATGTTATGCCGCGGACACTCATCGTGCCAGGAGTTAGTGTTGAGGCTCGTTTTGATGTTCCCCCCCCTTTACCTGCTCGCTCAGGAATTTTGGGTGCGGTCGGTGTTGTCGATCAGATCCCGGAATCGGGAGTCGCGGGCGTGACGACTTCGCAAGAACTCTTTGAGTTATTTGGTCCTGCGACGCGGTTAAGTTTTCCCGAAGCGCTTTCGGCTCTGATCAATGGGGTTTCAGAGGTGATCGTATCACCTGTTGCCCCAGAGACCGGACAGGCTGCGTCGGTGACTCTGAACGATGATGAAGGGGATCAAGTGGCTCTGCTAAGAGCTAGAGCGGTCGGACCCTGGGGGAATGATTTGTCCGTACGGGTCATCCGAAGTCTCGCGGCAGATCGAAGAACTGTGCGCCGGATGACTCTGGAAGTCTTATACAAAGATCGCCCAATCGAACGTCACGATAATATGATTCTTAGACCAGGCGATGATAATGACCTCTTCACAGTCATAAACCGGGATAGCGGGGTTTTGGTTGCAGTCGATCCGGTTTTTCAAGAGGATTTGCCCCATCTCGATTCGGCGTTAGAAGCCCTGACATCGGTCAGTGAGGCTGCGGCAAGTGGTACCCTAACTGCTGCCGCAGCATCCCTAATTGATCTCTCGGCCTTACGACCAGGAAGCGGCGGGAACCGGATCAGCTTGGAAGTCAGCCAAGGTCGAGCAGTGCTGGTACTGAGTGACACAAATGGTGACCCCTCCGTCCGTATCCGGGCCGCTGAAACAGGGGCACAAGGCACGTCGATCCGCATCACCATCACGGATGATGGAAGTGGTGGCGTTAACGTGATAGTTGAAGCACCGGGGGCAGCAGCACGCACCTACGAAAATCTGACCTCAATTGCGGGATTGGTCCAAACCGTCAATGAAGATCCAGCAATCTTGGTAGAACGCCTTGGTAATCTCACCCCGGCACCAAGCGCAGCCGCAAACCTAGCTCAAGCAGTGACGGTTACCGTACAGGAAGAGGGTGTAAGAACACATGATTATGAAGATCTATCCACCGCAACAGCGATTGCAGAGGCACTGAATGGTGATCCGAGCTTGACAGCATCGTTGGTGGGTGACGCCGCTACCTTGCCCGATGTCGGTGATGCGAATACCTTCTACTTAGCGGGGGGACAGGATGCAGGATCAGTGCGGCGCTATGTTGGCCAAAACAACCCTTCTAATCCTATTTTGGAATTGCGGGCTACGGAAGGCTCGGATGCCGATCGAATCCGTCTGCATGTAGAGGATGGCGCAGAACCCAATACGGTACGTCTAACGATTGGTTTGCAACTGGATACTGGTTTCGAGGAACAAGAGGTTTTTGATAATCTCTCCATGGATCCCGATCATCCCAATTACCTGCCCACAGTTCTGGAGGAGGGGAGTGGTCTGTTGCGAGCGCTCGATTTATATACTCGAGCGCTCGCAACCCATTGGCCTGTGGCCACGATGACGCCACGCCCTTTACGTGAAGGCGCAGCCCCAGCCATGTCGGCTTGGCAAGCAGCCATTGACGCATTGGCCCAAGAAGATGATGTAGATATGGTCTTGGTAGGCTTACAGGAATGGAAAGATACCAATCTCAACGGCATTCAGGTTCAGCAATCCTTATTGGGTCATGCTCGAGGCCAGGCGGATGGTGCGAAACCCAGAATCGTCCTTGGTTCTGTTCCACCCGAAGCGAATGACGATCCGAGTGCAATTATTGATCATGTTGGTCAGGTGGCAGACCGGCGCTTTGTTTTGGTTGCGCCTTCGGGGGCAGAAGGGGCCATGGCTGGCCTATTAGGTCACCTCGAGTATTTCCAATCGCCGACTTTTAAGACGATCGCCCAACCAGGGGTTCCATTGACAGTCTATTCAGAGAGTGATTTGAATAAACTCATCGGGCCTGAAGGCAATATCTGCGTCATCGCGCAAAAGCGGGGCCGTGGAACCATTTGCCTCAAGGGTATTGCCACAGATGGTTTTCAAATCTCAGTGGTGCGTGTCGCTGACAGGGCAATAAGAGAAGTCAAAAAAATATCTGATCGGTTTATCGGCGAACTCAACAATGCCGAATCGCGAAATGCCTTGAAACAAATGATCGTGGCCACCTTTACCCAAATGGAGAGAGATGGGGCCTTGGTACCTTCGGTCGATGGATCTAGCCCTGCTTTTGAAGTGGATGTCTATGCGTCGCAAAATGATGTGGCAGCTGGAAATGCACGGATAGATATTGCTGTTAGGCCGGTACGCGCAATTGACTATATCTATGCCACCATTCGGGTTAGAAATTGAGATACCTAGTAAATACCAGCAGAAGTTCGCATGAGGTTTTTCAAGCCATTCCTCAGAGGAAGTCAGCGAAATAAACTGCTGTGCTATTTACGAAAAGATGTACCGGCGTTCGATGGTTGACAACAAATAGGGGAGAATTTAATGGCTACGATCTTCACGGCGAATAGCTCTTCAATAATGGTAGATGGCAATCCAGTCGAAGGTGTGCAAAGCATTGATTACCGCGTTGTCCGCCAACAAGGCGATGTCTTTGCTTTAGGCTCCGACGAACGATTGACCGTTTATTATGGTGCGACCCGCGTCCAGGGCAGAATTCATGTTGCGTCGGCTAGTACAAGCCTTAGATGCGTTATCCACTTCTGGTGAGATGTTCCAGATAGTTTCTACGCTGACGCACGGTCAGGCCACCCGATCCGTCTCCCTGGATGATTGTTATATTACAAACAAAGAGTTCTCCATTCAGTCTGGCGGTCATGGAGAGACTGTCTATTCCTTTTCCGCAACGCGTGTTCGCGAAGAAGATGAGGCGGCCACCGAATAGAGACGCCACCTAAAGGAATAGAGATGATTCAGATACCCGTTGATATCCCAGATGCAACAGTGTGGCGCGATTTACACCACAATACTTGGACGATTGAAGAGCAGGGACAGACGTATACCTTATCTGAGTGGGATTGGGGGCAACGACACCGCCTGATACGCACTGCGGCAGCATCTGGTCAATTTGACTACACCGTGTTTATTCAGGAACTGTTCGAAGTGCTGCTAGACCCAATACCTACCATAAACCAGGATCGCTATGCCTTCCTCTGTCTGAATCTGTTAGACGTCCCGGAGCACGCACCGCCGATGTCGCTGGTGCGTGCCGAGATAGTATTGGCCCAAGCTTTTGGCTGGCGCCCATTAGATTTGGCCGACCATCCAGCGTCGTTGCTAGATGATATGATACATGCGCTGGTTGCACAGGATATCGATCGACAACTAGTGCATCGGCGCGTGCCCGAGGACGATGGATGGACATCCATTGTTGCCATACCCGAATCTCGGCATTCAGAATCGGAACCAGAAATCGTTCGAGAACAAGCTGCCACGACTGATGCTCAGATATACATTCGCTTACAGTCAATGCTTGACTCGGTTGCGACTTGGGCAGGCTTGTCACCTGACCTCACGCATCCAAAACTTAACGAAAGTAGGGAGCAACGTTTCGCAGCAGGAGCATCTTCAGGCGCTCAATGGAGTGCGGAAAATCGCGCCGAAAATCCAGTTGCGATGTCTGAATCGTCATCACTAGAGAGAGAGCCAAATTTGGCTTTTAAAGGGGACAATAGAGTGACCGCCCAAGAGCAGTTCATAGAAAACAACGTCCCTTTACATCCAAATGATGGTTTAAATCGTTTTGGTGGGACAGTTCGACTAAAAACCAGGGATGCAAGTTCAAATTCATATCAGAGTCGCTCTGCCGAGGGCCACAGACCATTCGTTTCGACGACCCCAAATCAGGCGTCCGTGGATAGCAAGTCACAATCAGCAGGTTGGAGAAAAGGATTTGTTACAGGTCAACCTCACGATTTGGCTTATTCTCATGGAGCGAGTCAAGCGTCACAGGGGTCACTTTCATCTCTGCCACCTCAAGATGACGAAGCACAGTCTACGGTTTTTGCTCGGGCGTGGGAAGAATTGGAGCAATCATCAACCCAAGCAACTTTCTGGTCTAATCCGACTTCATATTCTCAAGATCGCAAATCCGATTGGCAACCACCTGCTCCCCCTTCAACCCAGCAACATTCTGGAGCGGTCCACACTGGTGAAACGGGCAGTTCAACGTCCCGTCCGGATTGGATCTCACCACCATCGAATATAACAAGAATGGCAGCAAATACGACCCTGAAAACAGAGTGTGAGACCAACAGGGGGCAAGGCGAAAGTCAGGCTGAAGCGCAACCTGCCCCTTCTGCCACGGCATGGGGAGATGGAGAGCAACAAACAATTCAGTCAGCTCTCTGGCTGCAACCAACTTCGCACACCAGACCTCAAGAGTCTGGTTGGAAACCGCTTGTGTCACCGTTACCCAGACAGCATCCAGGAGGTACAGTCAATCCGGATCTATCTGGCAGTTCAGCATCCTACGCAGATTGGAATCCACCACCAGAAACGACAAAAATGCCTGCAAATACGGTTCAAGAGACAGGTCTTGAAGCCATGCCGCATGATTTAGCCAAACCTGACCCACGGTTCGCACAGCCATTTGCACTGAGTGAACTGGAAGAGAATCTGGCGGATGTATTTGAACGCGCTGCACGCGAAACGGGGATTGATCTGCCATGACCCGTCCCATTCCAATGCTTGATGATCTAGCACTTGATTATGTGACGTGGGCCAGACAGCGCACGCGGCAACATACCTTGTCTATGCCCATTCCTGGTTTGGCGGGCGATTTGCAGCAACAGCTTGGTCGCTCCTCTCACGAAATCGAAATCGCAGGTCTGTTATTGGGTGAAGAGGTGGCTGATCGCCTGGCAGAATTGCAAAATAAAGCCTCTGCTGGGGAAGCCGTCCCGTTTACAGCGGATATTGTGACCGCTCTAGAAATGGAAAATGTACTGATCGTGGCCGCAGAGTTCCAAGAATTCGCCGGGCAACCGGGGTATTATCAATACCGATTTCTGCTACGAGAATCACCGCCTTTGCCAGAACCTGCCGAGCTATCACCATTTGGCGGGCTAGATGGTGTGGATCTTGGTTTTGACACGGACGTGCTAGGGGATATTACTGACATAGCGGGCGACCTTCAAGGTGCGCTCGATGCGGTCACGGATGTCCTAGGTGATTTGGAAGCCTTGGCGGGTCTGGCCGATTTAGCTCTTGGCAACCCGCTGACGCCGGTTCAAGAAGAATCGGCCAGCTTAGAGGAGTCGGGCAGTGGGACCGATGGCTTATCCGATGGCTTGTCACAATTGCTGGGGGGCGGCTCATAATGTTGACGATAACGATAGCCTTAACCGTTGGCAACCGCCTGTATGATCAACATTGTCGCGCGATGCGCTTGCGGCGCACCCAGCTATCCGCCGTGGATCGGCTAGAGATTTTGTTGCCTGCGTCCGTTACCTTTGATGCCGAACCCGGCGAGGATTGCACTCTGGAGATCGATGGTGGCGAAGGTGCCGCAACTGTCTTTAGCGGACGGTTGACCCAAATCCGGCGGTTGATGTCGGGTTTGCAGCTTGAAGCCCATAATGGCGGCCTGGCCCTGGCCCGCTACCGACCAACGTTCACGCTTGAACAAGTGACCATCGGTGATGTCATTTCCAGACTCTGTAGCGACGTGGACGTAGACGTTGCGGATAGCGTAGATGGAGCGACCTTTGCGCTTTACGTAGCCGAAGGCCGAAGCACAGCCGCCCAAGAAGTTGCTCGTCTCGCCCAGTTAGCCGGAGCCGCGGGCAGTTTTGACGGTGCTGGTGCTCTGCATGTAACAGATGTCGGTGGTCCAGGTGACGAACTGGCCCTACGTTATGGTCGAGAATTGCTGGCAGGCCAAATTGATAGCGGATTGGCGAATCCAAATTCGCTCATGGTGATTGGTGAAGGTGCAGATGAGCCATCCTCACCTGAAAGTCGGTGGATCATTACCGATTTCCTGCGGGGGGGTGGTGCTGAAGCTGGCCCCAACGCGCGCCGGATTGCGCAACCCGAACTGCGCACAACGGATGACGCCGAACTGGCTGCCGCGGCGCTATCTCATCGACAGGCGGCGGACGAAGCGCAGGTGCGCTTGCGCACCTGGTTGCAGCCAACTCTTCAGCCAGGCATGCGTCTCGAATTTGCCGACATGCCAGCTGAATTGCCGCTCCAAGAATGTCGCATTCGGCAAGTGGTCTCGACAGTTGCCCGGGCAGGCGGTGCGACGACAGAGGTTTGGGCTTCAGCACAAGTGGGCAGTGCTTTTGATTTTGCTGACCTGATTGGTGCGGCTGGGGCATTGCTATGAGCCGTCTGGTAGAAGTCGTCCAGGCTATCGCCCGGCATGAGGTGAAACGTCATCCTTATTTAGAACTAGCCGTTGTGACGTCGAACTTCGATGATGCGGATGGAGCGGATAGCCATACCGTTAGTGTCAAGCTGAAGAATTCTGGATTGGCAATCAATCGTGTACCCTTAGCGAGCACGGTCGGTGGGGCTGCTGCATTGCCTCGACAGGGTGATGTGGTGTTGGTCCTCATGCCGCGTGGCGACCTCATTCGGTTCTGGCGTTGGTTCCCCAGCCCATACGTTGGTCCTCATGCCGCGTGGCGACCTCTCTTCGGCGATTGCGCTGGGGCAAGTCTATTCTGACGAGCGACGCCCGCCCGTGTTTACGCGCGATGAAGCGGCCTTGATCTGGCCGGGTGACGCTGAAGACCCGGAACAGGAAGCGGTTGACTTACGCCTCTTTGCCGATGGATCCGAACGCTCATTTACGGTCTCACTGGGCGGTGATAAAGATGCTTCTCTCTCTATAAGTGACGGTAAGGTCGAACTCAATGCTGGCAGGGTTCAGGTTCAACTTGATCACACATCTGATTCGGATGGGGTGGTCAACGTCGCTGCCGGCGGCACAAAAATTTCCTTGGCCCAAGATGGTGACCTGACCATCGAGGCAGCCGGTACGCTAAACCTCAAGGCCACTTCGATAAAAATCGAAGGAGATACAGAAGTGAAAATTAACGGACAAACGGTGGATATTAACTAATGGGAAACCCAATTGCACGTCAAGGAGATCAGGTTGTCACAGTTGATACGCATATTGTATTGGTTCCGACTGCAGGCGGTCCAGTTCCTACACCCTTACCCCACCCCTTTTCGGGTCAGTTGGATGGTGCCTTATCGACAACAGTCTCGACCAATGGGAAGGCAGTGGCCACCGTCGATAGTACGGCCAACAATCAACCGGCCCACACGCCAACCCCGCCGGGCGTATCGTTTCAAACGCCGCCCATGAATAAGGGAACGGTTATGTTGGGGAGCGCTACAGTGAAAGTTCAGGGCAAAATGGTGGCTCGAGCGACCGATACGGTCAAAACCTGCAATGATCCAGCGGATGCCCCAGTGGGACAAATTATTGCGGCTGGAACGGTCTTCGTGGGAGGCTAAAGATGGCGGCAGATCTGAACCATTTGGGAAACGATTTACTGGTAATACCTTTCTTTCAAGCCGACGAATGGGATAGCCTCGACTTAACCCGCGATCCTGCCGGGATCATTTTTCTCGATGAGCCGACCGATCTTGGTGCGGCAAGGGGAATGGAAAATCTGCAACAGGCGTTGGTGCTGCGTTTACTGACGCCATTAGGCTCGCTCAAGGATTTAGGACATGCGAAGTATGGTAGCCGACTACATGAACTAATCGGCACCGAAAACGTGGAGGCTGCGACACTGAGTGCCCGCGCTTACGTGATACAAGCAATTGCTCAAGAAAAACGCGTGGAAAAAGTGCTTTCATTAGAAGTGTTACCTACATCAGCCGACACGCCGGATCGTCTCCGCATCGTTGCATATGTTCTGGCGGTCGGGGGTGGTGATCCAGTGCGACTAGGCTTGGAGGTCGGTCTATGAACTTTTCTGATCGTACCTATCCCGATATTGTCCGCGACCTATTAACGGTGCTCACAGGGGGCACTATCGCCGAAGTACATGCCATTGGTACGACTGTCCCGGAGCTAATCCACTTGGAGAATCGGCCCGTCCGTCGAATCAGTCATTTGCAGGGGCAGATTGAATTAAGTGGCGAATTGGTAGACTATCGTTTTTCCGAACGCGAGTTTGAACTGGTCGGTACCGAACAAAATCCCGATGACTTGGTTGCCATTCGCTTTCGCGAACGCGCCCAGAAGCCAGCGCTACAGACCACGCTGACTGTCAACTATTACCCAGATCGTCTGCGACCGACACCAATTACGGATGTCAATGTGGGGAGCGTGGCTCGAACTCTGATTGAGACTCTATCAAGAGAGATCGCTACTCAATACCAACAATTGCAATTGGTCTATGAGTCCGCCTTCGTGGAAACCGCTACAGGAAGATCGTTAGATAAGGCGGTCGCTTTGGTCGATACGCGCCGCTTAAGGGCAGGTCATCCCGTGGGCAAAGTACGATTTTCGCGCCGTTCCGGTTCGCCCGGCAACGTCTTTATTCCGATCTCCACGGTGGTCAGTGATGGTGAAGGTGCACGCTATCTTACCAGCCAAGAGGCCACACTGTTGCCCAATCAAGCGACTGTGGAAGTATGGGTACATGGTCAACACGCTCGCACCAATCCTGTCGACAGTGGCAAATTGACCGTGCTGGAGCGTGCGATTGCCGGGATCGATCGCGTGACGAACGATGAAGCAACCTATCGCGCCACTGAAGAAGAAACGGATGCCCAACTGGCGACACGTGCTCGACGGGCCATTCATGCAACGGGCAAAGGCACGCGAGATGCAATCCGATTCGGGCTGGAAGGATTACCCTTTGTTTCGGCTGTCACCTTAAGTGAGTACCCAGACCCTGCGGTGCTGCTGCCTGGTACCTTGCGAGTCGATATTGCCTTGAGCGAGGATAATGACTTCAATCGACGGCTGGCCGATCAGCGCGTAACCGAACTGCGACCAGCCGGGATCTACATTGATCGCCATTGGGCTGGCCAAGTCATCATTGGCTATCAAGTAGATTTAATTCTGGCTGGTTCTTCGTTGACGGCCTCGCAGGTGGCGGACATTAAGGATGGCATTACGAGTCGTCTGAGTGAATATACGCGCAATTTGGGGCCAAATGGCACTCTTCGTCTTAAGCGGTTGGTGACCTTAGTCTTGCAAGATGAGGCCGTTGTCGATGCCACAATCGCCGTCACTGCCGATGGCGTGCCTATCAATGAAGAGACTTGGACTTTGCCAACCGGGCAGACGGCAACGGTAAACTCTTTAACACCCGTCACCTTTGGCACCGCACAATTCGACGCGGCTGTCGCTGATGGACCGCCTATTCTGATCCAGGTCGATGCGGACCTAAGCGTGACGTCCCTCGACATTGGCGTCGAGAGCTTACAGGCGACCATATCCACTATCCTTGAAAGTCTGCTATCGAACCTCCAACCAGGGGCAACCATCACCTTTGATCAGATCGCCACGGCGATTCGAGACGATGACACATTTGCACTAATGCGAGCAGATAGTGTGATCGTGTTCGATCAAGAGGGAGGAGGCTTTACTGAACTACGCGATAATGATCCTGCCTTTACAATGCCACCTGGCAGTACCCTACAGGTACGTGCAGTGCGCATTGAGGAGGCGACCACATGAATCGACTCGACGCGATTTTGCAGCGCTTACCGCCGATTTACAATGTCGAACCGGGATCTTTGCTCCATCAATTTATGGGGTTATTTGCCAACAGCCTGGCTGCTTATGATGAGGATATGAATCGGGTGCAGCGTGCCCACTGGATTGATACTGCGTTTGATCGCGTTGATCTAGAGAAGCTGGGTGCTCTTTTTGACATACCTGCCGCTGCGTGGGAACCCAATCATCTTTACCGTACCCGATTGAAGGCCACAATTGCGGCTCGTTTGCGGGGTGCAGTGTCACGCGATGTGCTCGAATTTGTTTTGGTCCAAATTATCGATGGGGCACAGCAAGCCTTGGCCACTCGCTATTTCGAGTTACCGACTGGCGTCAACCGTGGTCGATCCGTATTCCATACAGGGGTTGCCGAGGAACCTCTAGAGCCAGCATTTGTTGAGTTTCCCAAGCAGCGCCGTCGCAGCCCAGAACTGATCAAGGCAAATGGTCTGTTGCGGTCCTTGAACAAATTTACGCTCACGAATAGAGGCTTGTTTCCTGTCGCCCTACAAGGCGTCATCCGTGGCGTGACGGGTCGTTTGACGACTGTACCTGTCTTAGTCAATCTGACCAATGGCCAGGTTCTCACCTATGTCGGGGATCTGCCTTGCGGTCACGAACTTCATCTGGGTCTTGATGATGCAGGTGAGATAATGGCTCGGGTTGGCGATGACGATGTGACCGATCGTGTTTACACGGGGCAAGGCTTTGTTCCAGGCGAATCGTTTACTCCTGTTGTTCCCGATCCTGAGCCGCAACCGCTCATGCTTGAACGCGGCGACAATCAGCTTTGGTATTTTCCGCTCGCTCTGTTCGACGAAAAGATCTTGAATGCCGGTGTCTACGGTATGCCAGCTCTACAGCTAGAGCACGGTCGTTTTGGGCAGCGAGATCAAGCCGAGTCTGGCACATTGTTCGATCAATCACTCTTTGAACAACCACCTGGTGTCTCGCTGGATTTATGGTGGGATGAAGACTCAGTGGCCAGCTTTCGATTTGAGATCCCCACCGGCGTGATTCGCCGTGATGCGGCTCGGTCGAGTGATTTAGACGTAGACCAGTCTCGCTTATTTGCTCTATTACAACAAACCATCGACTTATTGCGGGCAGCGGCAGTGGACGGGTGCGTTGTGCCTCGCCCGCTGCAGGAAGCGCAACCCTTAGAAGATCGGGTGCGGGTGCTCGATCCAACCCATATTCGTGATGAGATGAGGATTGAAAGCAGGCTCAGTGGGCTGTCTGCTTTGTTTGATGACAGCGCCAAGGATGGGTCTCGCTTTGGTTAAGAGCGTGTTTTAGAAGTCATTCTGAGCAGGCTTAGTACTACTGTGCAGCAATATATTGTGAAACACAAAGGAAATTCGTTATATTTCTGGGCATATTGCTAACAAAACGCAAACAGAATGCAAAGGAAAAATGAGATAGACTGAAGAGCCAATAAAATGAAGCAGTCTTCGATGAAAGGAAATCAAGATGAAACTTGCTCAAGCAGTCAATCAATATGACTACAGCCAACTGGAAAGCCCGCCGCTGCTGGAACTGACAGAAGAGCAACTGGCGGCACTGGCCGACCAACTCCAGGAGTATCATGCCATATATAGTCCATACTTCAGCCATGTGGCTCAGAGAGAGCATGCGTACCACTACATGCGAGGCTTGTTAGACCCCGAAATCAAACGCAAATCGGCCGAGAACATCGCGCTGGCGACAGTAGGAGAATCGGGTGTACGCCCCCTGCAAAGCTTTGTGGGTCAGAGCCGCTGGAGCGGTGAAGCGATGCTGGCGGAACATACTCGACAGACAGGTGAGTTGTTGGGAGACGCAAATGGCGTCTTACTCCTGGATGGGAGCGACATTCCCAAGCAAGGAGAAGAGTCAGTGGGCGTCAAGCGGCAGCGGTGTGGCGAACTGGGCAAGATCGCCAACTGTCAAGCCGGAGTCTTCCTGGGATATAATAGCTCTCATGGCTATACCTTACTGAACTGTCGGTTGTATATCCCCCAAGAATGGTTTAGTGATGAGTATGCAGAGAAGCGGTACAAAACCGGTCTTCCCACTGACCTGACCTTCCAAACAAAAAATGAATTGGCTTGGTCCATGATTGAGCAGACGCACGCCCTGGGTGCGTTGCCCATCCGCTGGATCACTATGGATGAAGCCTTTGGCAAAGATACTCATCTGCTTGACTGCATTGATGGCCAAACCGCTTACAGCTACTTTGCTGAAGTGCCCAAAGAGACTCGTGTCTGGACCTCCAGCCCCCAGACCTATCTGCCCGCATCATCTGGACGCGGGCGCAAAGCTTCCAAGCTCCGCGTCCGGCCTGGTGAACCTACGCCTCTCACCGTTGCTCAACTCGCTGACACCTTCCAGGAGCATGAGTGGCAACAGCATGTTCTCAAAGAGGGCTCCAAGGGCTTCATCGTTGCTTCCATTGCTTGTCGCCGCATTGTCTCTGTCCGCAATGGGCTCCCCGGTTCTGCTCTCTGGCTCATCGTCCGCCGCAATCCCGATTGCTCTCTGCAATACTTTCTCTCCAATGCACCCCTTGAGACTTCCTTGGATGACTTCGCCACTGTTTCTGCTTTGCGTTGGCCCATTGAAACCATTTTTGAACAAGCCAAGCAGTTTCTCGGACTCAACGAATATGAAACTCGCAGTTGGCTCGGTTGGCATCATCATATGACCTTAGTCATTTTGGCCTTTGGTTTCTTGGCTCGTTCTCAGTTTTTCCTCAAATATGATGCCCCCGCTCTCACTTTGCCACAGGTTGTTGAACTTCTCCATGCCGTTCTGCCTAAACCTGTCTTGACACTCGCTGAGACTATCGAGCGCCTTCGCTACAAGCAACGTCGTCTTGCTTCCGCTAAACGCTCGCATTATCTTGTGCAAAAATCGAACATTATCGAGCCTTTACTTGATGCACAGTAGTATTAGGAATGGGAATTTAATAACTTGTACAGTTTGTGCGAGATTAGAGACTGAGAGATTAGAGATTACAAGGGCTGAATCTCTCTATCTCTACTCTCACAATCTCCAAATGTCAAGTTATTTACGGCTCATTCCTTAATCGAACCAATCGAGTGTTTGATTAGATTCAGTCTATTTTCTTTTCACCGACGATAGCGTTAAATAAAAAGACGGGACCCAGAATTTTTCCAGGTCCCGTCTTTTTGATTGGCATTGGCTTTCTGATTGATCTGATAGAGAAGTCACTTAAGCTTCGTACAATCGACTCTCAATAGAAAGCGGCTCAACTGGACCTCAGGGGGTAGACCCGCTTTGGTTTCGATACGGCTACGTCACTCAATCGGCGCTAACCTTTTCAGTATTTGTCAACCCCCTGAACTCCTGAAGAACCTAGAAAACGATTCGTTTGTCCGAAATTTAAGTGATGTGACTATGAGTATACACATCGATGAAACACTAACTAGACGTAGGGAAACGGTCTAGCTTTCGTCGAGAAACGATCAGACAATATTTGTCATTCTTCTTTATGATGGTCTGAGCAACAAACCCATATATTGAGTAGTGTGTTGCAAATGGCTTAGTGCTTATCCGAATAGTTCTGTAATGATGTATTCTCGCGAGAAGCTGGTCGAATTCACAACCACTTTTCGGATAGGTTCTTATGCAAATGGAGGATGACGAATGTCATATGATTTTGGAAATGCGCAATTTGCAGGTAGTTCTTTGCGCTATGGTTCGCAAAGATCCTATGAATATCTACCACGTACCGGTCAACAGCGAAGTTTGCCGCAGGTTCGGCAGACCGCAGTAGCCGTTCTAGATATGCAAAGTGCGATTCAAGCTGCACGAGGTGGTGAAGAATGGGCGTTTACCTACTTGGCTGACTATTATCGAGGCGCAGCTGAACGTGTAGCGCAACACATTTTACGGACAGAAGAAGCGGCAGCCGATGCTGTCCAGGACGCACTAATCAAAGTGTATCGTGCAATGCCACGATTTCATGATGGTAATTTTCGCTCGTGGCTCTTGCGGATCGTAACGAATACATGTTATGACCATTTGCGCCGCCAAAAACGACGGATTGCGGTCAGTCTGGATGAATTGACGGAAAATGCTGGGGACGATATTCTAACATCACCCAATGCAGGGGTTGACGACCCAGAAGCAGTGGCCCTGCATAGCGAAAGTATGAGACTCTTGCTTGATACCATCGATGAGCTCTCTCCTTGGCATCGCAATGTAGTTCTACTTGTAGATGTACATGGATATGATTATGCCGAAGCAGCTGACCTGCTAGAACTTCCACTTGGCACGATTAAGTCCCGTCTGAGTCGCGCCCGATCTGCACTGCGTGATCGATTGCTGGCGGCTGGTCTCGTTCCTGCTCAAATATTAGAACGGAGCGCTCTATAAAGGATCCAACAGAACTGCTCGCCATTGGCCGACTGCCTGAAAACCAAGCTTGCGATAGACCGCACCGGCTGCGGGCGTTTCCCAATATAAGACTGGACGTTTTTGATCATTCAACAGATCCTGACAAAGTGCACTACAAACGACTTGGCTTAGACCACGACCCCGTGCATTAGGCGTCGTATAAACCCCTCCAATCATGGCCAAATCATCTGTTTCAGCGTTCGTCAACGCCGTGGAGACTACTTTTTCCTCCTCTTCCGCCAACCAAATTCGTGTACGTTGCAGAGGTTGTTCAACGCCTTGCCTGGTCCTGGACATGTGACCTGCATTGGCATAAAAATCGGCGAGTGCATCCAGATCATTCACTGTTGCTCGTCGTATAGTTACGGCTGATGAGTCCATCGGTGAAAAATGCTCGGGTTTCAAACTCATTAACTCTTCGACGGCTATATTTTTTGCTCGATATTTCTTAAGATAGGGAAGAAAACTCTCTATCCCAACAGGGTTATCCTGCAAACGCTCGGCTCTCACCGGATAAGCGTCAAGAATTTGACCCAGCGACGCCCAATCGGCGTCGCTCTGTCCAAATACAACCCAACCACTCATATATCGATTGAGTACAGCACGCAATCGATTAGTAGGGTCAAAGTCACCCCAAAACTGAGTAATTTCGTTATCAAAGCCAAGAGACGTCAGATTTCCCAAGAGATAGAGATTAAATTCAGGTGCCTGTGATAACAGTGCAACCGTCTGGCCTCTATCAGATTCCTTTAATAATCTGATCAAAATAACTACTCCAAATCGCAAATTCCCCTACAGTTGACAGACGTGACAAAAATGCGTACTACGTTGGGCAACGATGATTCGCTCAATGGTGTGTCCGCAGACAGGGCAAGGTTGACCGGTTTTACGAAAAACCTGATGTTCTTCCTGTAAGTTCCCTTGTGTTCCAGCAAACCGGATATAATTTTGCAGACTGCTTCCTTTCAATTCAATTCCACGTTCTAACACAATATGTAACGCTTGATGTAACCTCTTAAGTTCCACAATTGACAGGCTGTGCCCACTCCGCGTTGGATGGATGCCTGCACGAAAAAGCGCTTCATCTGCATAGATATTGCCGATTCCAGCGACGATCGATTGATCTAACAGCAATGCTTTGATGCTCGCCTTTCGCTTTTCTAGCTTTTGGGCTAAGACATCTGGTGTAAATGAGTCATCTAGTGGCTCTGGCCCAAGGTGACCTAAAATGGGCTCAGTATCCCGAACCAACCAGATGCGTCCAAATTTGCGCTGGTCACGATAGTGTAAGTGTCGCTGATCATCCAAGTGGTATACAATGTGGGTATGTTTATCGGGAGGGGTATCGGGAGGATATAGATGAAGTTCTCCCGTCATTCGTAGATGGATCATCAACGTATCACCACCAGACAGGCCTAGAAGAATGTACTTCCCACGACGTTGGAAGGTAGTGAATTGTTGATGACGAATCTTCTCGACAAATTCGGAAACAGATGGTGCTGCAATGATGCGTGGCCAAAAGACTTGCGCTTCGAGGATGGTGCGATCTTCTAACTCTGGTTGCAGCTCTCGAACATAGGTTTCGACTTCTGGTAGTTCGGGCATTACTCGGTATACAATGCGCTCGTGATCTCGACCATCGCACAATAACTATCGACCTTGAGAGATGCCCCACCGATCAAGGCACCATCGATATCTGATTGCTTCATGATTTCAGAGATATTGCCGTCATTGGTACTACCGCCATAGAGCACACGCGTCTCTTTGGCTGTGGCATCTCCATGTAGCTCTGACAAAACACGACGCACGACTGCGCACGTGCTGTTTGCTTGTTCCGGCGTCGCCGCTTTGCCTGTTCCAATGGCCCAAATCGGCTCATAGGCAACGACAAGCGATTGAACCTGTGCCGCGTCTAAACCTGAAAGCGCTGCTTGTACTTGGCGGCTAACGACCGCTTCTGTTTCGCCTGCCTCGTTCTGTTCCAAACTTTCACCGATACAGACAATGGGGATCAGACCATGAGAAAGCGCTGTTTGTACTTTCTGGTTAACACTCTCATCGGATTCGGCAAAATATTGCCGCCGTTCACTATGTCCGATGATGACATGTGTGACCAGGCTTTCTAACATTGGTGCGCTGACTTCACCTGTATAGGCACCGCTTTCTGCCCAGTGGAGATTTTGTGCACCTAGAGCAATCGAACTCTCATTTAAGACCTCTTGAATTGCTGGCAGACAAATAAAGGAAGGACATAGAACACGGTCCACATTGGCGACTGTATCCACACGATCACGGATTGCCTGGGCCAATGCCACGGCGTCGCCAATCCTATTATTCATTTTCCAATTGCCCGCCATCATAGGGCGTCGCATATTGAGATCCTTTCAAATTTGTATCTATTTATTTTGTTGGGTTAGCCTAAATGGTTTCTGTCTCTTCAGTCGTCTTGGTCACATCGTCTGCTTCTCCGTCTTCTGGTTCGGGCGTATTGCGTTGTTCGAACTTGACGAGCTCTTCTGCATATTCATCCGCGTCAAGCCAGCGTCCTCCTTCGACTTCGTAGCGCTGCAATCGCTTGTTGCTATCAAACCAGAGATGGACTTCAACTTGATCAAAGCAGCGATTGAGACCCGATGTGTGCAACACTTTACGACAATAAAGAGGAAGGGTATCATCATCTGATTGACTCAACTCGTTGAAGATATCGACACGTCCCGTAATGGGTTCTCGACATCGTCTGCTAAAGGCATAGATCGCCAATCCGCGATCTTCCTTCGGAGTTCCTTTGAACAAATTTGCAAGGCGTTTGAAAAAGCTCATGTTGTTTCACCTTCACTTGTAGAGACGCTACTTAGTGCTTATCCGAAAAATTCTGTGACAAACCACTCCTGCCTGAGAAGTTAGTCAGATTCACAACCACTTTTCGGATTAGGTTCGTAAACTTCGGATAATAGATTCGTTTTCCATCGGAAGACAATTGTCCGAAGTTTAAATGATGTGGCTATTCGTGCTTATCCGAAGAATCGTCGATGTTGTGTCGAATCAGTCTCGTTGGTGCTGCGCTGCAAGTGCCTCAATTGTCGATGGTACGAATGAGATTCCAAGAGCCCTCATTAAACATTCAGCAATTCGACAATTCACAATTCGATAGGCGCTTAATACTACTGTGCAGCAATATATTGTGAAACACAAAGGAAATTCGTTATATTTCTGGGCATATTGCTAACAAAACGCAAACAGAATGCAAAGGAAAAATGAGATAGACTGAAGAGCCAATAAAATGAAGCAGTCTTCGATGAAAGGAAATCAAGATGAAACTTGCTCAAGCAGTCAATCAATATGACTACAGCCAACTGGAAAGCCCGCCGCTGCTGGAACTGACAGAAGAGCAACTGGCGGCACTGGCCGACCAACTCCAGGAGTATCATGCCATATATAGTCCATACTTCAGCCATGTGGCTCAGAGAGCATGCGTACCACTACATGCGAGGCTTGTTAGACCCCGAAATCAAACGCAAATCGGCCGAGAACATCGCGCTGGCGACAGTAGGAGAATCGGGTGTACGCCCCCTGCAAAGCTTTGTGGGTCAGAGCCGCTGGAGCGGTGAAGCGATGCTGGCGGAACATACTCGACAGACAGGTGAGTTGTTGGGAGACGCAAATGGCGTCTTACTCCTGGATGGGAGCGACATTCCCAAGCAAGGAGAAGAGTCAGTGGGCGTCAAGCGGCAGCGGTGTGGCGAACTGGGCAAGATCGCCAACTGTCAAGCCGGAGTCTTCCTGGGATATAATAGCTCTCATGGCTATACCTTACTGAACTGTCGGTTGTATATCCCCCAAGAATGGTTTAGTGATGAGTATGCAGAGAAGCGGTACAAAACCGGTCTTCCCACTGACCTGACCTTCCAAACAAAAAATGAATTGGCTTGGTCCATGATTGAGCAGACGCACGCCCTGGGTGCGTTGCCCATCCGCTGGATCACTATGGATGAAGCCTTTGGCAAAGATACTCATCTGCTTGACTGCATTGATGGCCAAACCGCTTACAGCTACTTTGCTGAAGTGCCCAAAGAGACTCGTGTCTGGACCTCCAGCCCCCAGACCTATCTGCCCGCATCATCTGGATGCGGGCGCAAAGCTTCCAAGCTCCGCGTCCGGCCTGGTGAACCTACGCCTCTCACCGTTGCTCAACTCGCTGACACCTTCCAGGAGCATGAGTGGCAACAGCATGTTCTCAAAGAGGGCTCCAAGGGCTTCATCGTTGCTTCCATTGCTTGTCGCCGCATTGTCTCTGTCCGCAATGGGCTCCCCGGTTCTGCTCTCTGGCTCATCGTCCGCCGCAATCCCGATTGCTCTCTGCAATACTTTCTCTCAATGCACCTTGAGACTTCCTTGGATGACTTCGCCACTGTTTCTGCTTTGCGTTGGCCCATTGAAACCATTTTGAACAAGCCAAGCAGTTTCTCGGACTCAACGAATATGAAACTCGCAGTTGGCTCGGTTGGCATCATCATATGACCTTAGTCATTTTGGCCTTTGGTTTCTTGGCTCGTTCTCAGTTTTTCCTCAAATATGATGCCCCCGCTCTCACTTTGCCACAGGTTGTTGAACTTCTCCATGCCGTTCTGCCTAAACCTGTCTTGACACTCGCTGAGACTATCGAGCGCCTTCGCTACAAGCAACGTCGTCTTGCTTCCGCTAAACGCTCGCATTATCTTGTGCAAAAATCGAACATTATCGAGCCTTTACTTGATGCACAGTAGTATTAAGGCTGAAATATCGACAATTTTTTGTCGATGTTGTGTCAATTCAGCCTCACAAGTGCTGCGCTGGAAGCGCCTCAATTGTCAATGCAACGAGATGACTTCTAAGAACTTCATTAAAAATTTTGGCTCTTTTGGATCTCATGTGGTTGACAAAACGGCCACCGGTTGAAACCGGCGTCTGCCACGGGAAACCTGCTTATGAAGATTCAAAATTAAGTTCGGTAATCGTTCAGCGAGCACGCCCCGTGCGGGTCTTGACGGGACGCCACCCGCACGAGGCGTGCTGACTGGATTTTTTTTGCCGGATTATTTTCTTAATGTCCATAAGCAGGTTTGGTTTAACACCTTATTTTTGCGCAACGGGAAGGGAATTCTATTCGTTGACGCAATAAGAGCCTGATTCTATTCGATCAAATTCGTCAAAATGCCGAAAAAAGGATAGCCTCAAAGAAATTCATTAGAGATACCCGATCCAAGGAGGCATTCATGGCAATAGAATTCGGACTAACGAACGAGATCAGCAATACTCAGTATGCACCATTAGCTGCGTTGCTGGCACACTACCATCAAGAGAAAGTGCTAACTGCGTTGAAGAAGATCGAAATACCGGTCAAAACGTATGAATATACACCAGCAAGTAAGTTGGAACAGGTGCTGGTTAGCATATTATGTGGTTGCGCAACGCTGACTGAGTTCAATACAAAGGTCAGACCAGAAAGACTCCTTGCGAAAATTTATGGGATGGAGCAGCTTAGTGAGCAATCAAATATGTCTCGTACATTAGACGCCCTAACTCTAATGAATATCGGTCAATTAGAGTGTGGTCAGCGAAATCTGCAAGCCTCTAAGCCAAATACACAACCACGATTGGCGAGGGTTCTTGTGGTTAGACTTTGACCTATCCGGATTACCATGCGGCAAAAAGGCACAGAAAAGTCAAAAAGGCTATTTTAGCGGCAAAAAAACGCAACGGGACGCCAATTGGTCCGTGTAAGTTCGGTTAAATACCATGAAACGGTTTGGTCAGACCTCTATCCAGGGGAGTCAGCATACAGCTCCATCGTTTCAGCCAGCCGTGCTTGCCACGGAAAGTTCATTAGAGTTAGACGAGAAAAAACGCGAGCGAGTCGTCTGGCGCACCGATGGCGGTGCAGGTAGTGAAGAAAATATTCGGTGGCTGCTCAACCGCAACTATCAATTTATGATGAAGGGCAACTCCAACCGTCGTGCCCATCTGTGGGCGCAACAGGTGACTCGATGGGATCCTTGCGGTGACGTCTTTCTGGCTGAAATTCCATCACCTATCAAGTTTAATCGCCCTGTACGCATTTTTTCTCAAAAAAAGAGTGAAAAACGAGCAAATTTGTGTCAGTTACTACATTTCGACCATCAAATTGCCATCCAAGCGTCACTTCATTTCATATTATGACAATCGAGGTGCGGCTGAAATCGAACAATTCCGTAATGATAAAATGGGGTTACACTTAGCTTCGTCGCAAGACCCTATTTCTAGCTCAAAAATCTCTTATCCTTTTGGCTGATTTGGCGCATAATTTGATAGGCCATTTCCATCAGCAAGCTCTCGTGGATACTAGATTTGAACCTTTCCGGCAGAAACGAATTGTTCGAGATCTATTACAAATACCTGGTTTTCTCTCTTTTCAGAACGGCTCACTTTCACGGATTGACCTGCTAAGTTCACATCCTTATTCTCGTGACCTTCTGATTTGCTTGAAATCCTATCTAGAGGCCGATTAGAAACCCCCTCTAGTTGCATGAACGAATAGAATCACGCTCTCGTTGCGCAAAAATAAGGTAACAGGCGTCGAATTCATTCGATGCTGTCAACCACATGAGATCCTGTTGAACCAAAATTTTTAATTAGACTTCACAATTCACAATTCGTTAGGTTCTTAGCGCCGCAACGCCAGGTAACTCTTTCCCTTCCAGAAATTCTAAGCTCGCACCACCGCCGGTGCTGACATGTGACATCCTGTCGGATAATCCTGCTTGTTGGACAGCTGCTGCGCTGTCACCGCCACCGATAATTGTCGTGGCACCCTGGAGATTGGCCAGAATTTCGGCGATGGCAACTGTCCCTTGCGCAAAGACAGGAAACTCGAAGACCCCCATGGGTCCATTCCAAACGACAGTCTTTGCACTTGCAAGTCGATTCGCATAGTGGGCGATTGAGGCTGTTCCGATATCAAGCGCCGTCCAACCCTCTGGCACATCGTCAACGCTAACAATCTCATTGTCTGCGTCTGCTGCAAATCGATCCGCAACACGCAGATCCACAGGAAGGTGGATGATGCCTGAGCCATTCTGCAGCAATGCGTGGGCAGTTGGGATTGCGTCTTGTTCGACCAAACTGTCTCCCATCTCATATCCTTGAGCAGCCAAGAAGGTATTGGCCATACCGCCACCTATCAAGAGCACATCAACTTTCTTCATCAATGCTTCGATAACGGCAATTTTGTCACTCACTTTGGCTCCACCCAAAATCGCAACAAATGGGGCTTCCGGTTTTTCTAAGGCATCGCCCAAGTAAGCGAGCTCCTTTTCCATTAAGAGTCCCGCTACAGCAGGCAGAAAATGAGCGACTGCTTCGGTACTGGCGTGGGCACGATGTGCACTGCCCAATGCGTCGTTCACGTATACATCAGCCAACGCAGCCAATTGCCGCCCCATCTCGATATCGTTCGCAGTTTCGCGCGCGTCAAAACGCGTATTCTCTAAGACAAGAATCTCCCCTGGTTTCAGATTGTTTGCCGCGATCTGGGCCTGATTTCCCGTTGTATCGTTCACAAAGTGAACCGGTGCATCCACGAGTGTGCCTAAATGGCTCGCGATGGGTTGAAGACTGTAGGCAGGATCCGGAGCGCCCTTGGGACGCCCCAAGTGGCTCATGAGAATGAGTGCTGCTTCCCGATGTAACAAGGTTTGAATGGTAGGCAGGGCTGCCCGAATGCGCATATCATCACGAATTCGCCCCTGATCGATTGGCACGTTGAAATCCACGCGTACCAGAGCTTTTTTGCCTGCCCAGTCAAGATCCTCGATTTTCAATTTTGCCATGCTCAATCTATAATCCCTGGTCGGCAATATACTTAGCGAGGTCTGTCACGCGTACACTGTAGGCCCACTCATTGTCATACCAAGTCACAACCTTGACGAGATCGCCATAAGCAGCTGTGAAGTCAGCATCGATAATACTGCTAAAAGGATTCCCTTTGTAGTCGCTGCTGACCAATGGCTCACGGCTGACAGCCAAGATGCCCTTCATCGGTCCGCCTGCTGCTGCATCGAATGCTGCCAGTAAATCCGCTGTGCTGCCAGGATTGTTCACTTTTGCAACAAAATCAACAACGCTGACAGTCGAAGTTGGAACGCGCATCGCCATCCCATCAAATTTACCTTGCAACTCCGGTACAACGAGAGCGACGGCTTTGGCTGCGCCAGTGCTTGTGGGGATGATGTTCATGGCAGCCGCACGAGCTCGTCGTAAATCTTTGTGGACCAGATCAACAACGCGCTGATCACTTGTATAGGAGTGGACCGTGGTCATTAAACCCTGCACGATACCAAATGTATCGTTGACCACTTTGGCAGCTGGTGCAAGACAATTTGTGGTGCAGCTGGCATTACTTAACACATGGTGTTGACTGGCATCATATTTATCGTGGTTGACACCCATACAGATTGTGATATCTTCACCTTTGGCTGGGGCACTAATGATGACCTTCTTGGCACCAGCTCGAATATGAAGCGCCGCCTTTTCTGCCTCGGTGAAGATACCGGTGCTTTCTACCACAATCTCAACACCCAAATCACCCCAGGGCAACTTTGCAGGATCTCGTTCGCTTAAAATTTTGAGTCGATCACCATCAATGATGATATCATTGTCATCTGCTTCGACGGTGCCGGGATAAATACCATAATTTGTATCATACTTAAACAGATGGGCATTTGTATTGACGTCACTTAAGTCATTAACGGCGACTAGATCGAAGCTATCTTTATGATTTTCCAACAATGCTTTTGTGACCTGCCGCCCGATGCGGCCAAAACCATTAATTGCAATCCTTGTTGCCATTTATTTCTCCTTCTATTGTTTGGGCTCATCCAAGAAAATTGGGCAATGATGGATCCGTTCTATAAGGTAGAATCGGTCGTTCGCACAATTTCGGTTGACAAGCGCATATTTGTCTGTTTTCATACAGAGCCGAATTTAGATGATGCGGTTATACTAAGCACTGCTATAAACTTAAATAAATCTGAGCACTTTCGGTTGCGTATAACAGCCGGATTTAATTGAATTTATGCGCGAGTGCTATAATTTTGAACCTCATAAAGCACATTGTGGTTGGGAACAATATGGAGGCCAGCTTGTTGTGAACATACCAAATAGATATGTTCGTGAACATCATCATTGATGCCCACTCTATATAACTCGATAGTTGTATTTTGAGCAGGTGCCGGATTTGACAAAGTCAAAATTAAGCAGAGCAGGCCTGCTGTTTGACGAAAAGGGTAGCGAAGACCTCTGCAATCTCCTGTCCGTCATTCAAGGCATGATGTGCAGTCAAGATGAGATCTTGAATTAGTGACTGAGCTTGCTGCCGAGTAGCCTCACCAAGGGATTTGGGCGAGAATTGAGTTTTAGCCAATGATGGTCCCAAACAATCAAGGTGCAAGAGAGAATAAGCCACGAAGACCAGAGACCAATGTTTTTGAAAGGCGTGGGCAGTTCGCATGCAATATTCATCAAGGCCAAGCAGTTGTTTACCATCCTGATAAACCGTCTCGATAGGCCAACGAAGCAGGTAAATCGAGAGAATGCGTTTGGCATTACAATCAGTGCGATTGGTCACTAAAACGGCCTAATTGCCTTGCAATTCAGGATTATCAAAACTAATCACGATGCGTACCTTGCCGATAGAAGGGATACGCACAGTCATGGTAAAGGTATAGTAAGTACGACCATCAATGGTGACAGGTTTGTAGGCATTCTGGGGGATGTAGGGGACCAACTCTTTGACTTTAATATGTGGCCCTCGAAAGTTATCGGCTGACCGTCTTCATCTCGCAAACGAAAGCTATTTGTCTCCAGATTGCGATTGCACTTCAAGATGCTGATCCAATCTTTATTCAGACGATCGAGTACAGCTAGAAGATCTGGAGCGAGATACCAACCATCGAAGAGAGCCCAACCAAAGATAAGGGTTCGTTCAACAGCTTTTCAACCAGTTCACTGGCAATGGTTATCTTGGTCTTAAACGCTTCGTCTAGCCCTCGAAAGGCGGGGTCAGTTAATAGGTGGCTATCCACTCGTTTATGAAAAGCGGTTCGTTCTTTCTTTTTCTTGGGAATCTCAGTCACTGGGAAATGGTTTTCCACAAATGCTTCCCAGTCGGTAAACTCTTCGTACCGTCGGTAGATACTTGCATCGACCGGAAAACGAACAGCGCCACTGACATAGTGACTTGTGACTAAGTTATGAGCCAGTGGATGCTGACCATTGCTATGATTGTAGTGTGTATCGATATACTCGAACAGACTTCCCACGTGTTCACATAGTGTATCGTCAATCGCTAATACCGATTCTGACTCTGAACGTTGGTATTGTGCTGTCTCTGACTTCATGTAACCTATACGCTCATCATTGAGTTTTTCGGCTCGCCAAGGAGCTTCACTCAGATACCGTGATATATTCGTCTTATCTGCACTATCTAGAATGCAGCGGGCAATATTTGCCATGCTTTTGTTGTCCAAGACCATCAGACCCGTCAGATAGTTTTCAAAGTGGCGAAACTGTTTACGATTGGCAAATACTGAACGAAAGGTTTCGCTATGCTCCCTGACCAGTGGCGCTACATTCACTATCGGCAATTGCATCTTGATGGCTCCTTTTTCGCACTTTTTTCTTGATGCAATCTATTGAGATGACTTTTGTCTCTTTTGTCAAATTTGGAAAATATTCATTTCACAACTATCGAGTATATAATTCTCCAAAAAAAATTTTATACCATATCTCTTGTAACCAGAGCATTTCAACATTGGTCAATGTTCACTTTGAAAGTACCAACTCCGTTGTCCGATGTTTAAGTGGCGTCTCTATTGGAGTTGAAACAGGATAAAACTTTTCCGGGTGAGTATAACAGGCTATTGTAGCACAAGAGGAGTCGAAAGTCAGAGTTTATGTACGGTTATTTATATCTCGACACGGGGTGGTTCAGAATTAGGTTTACACTTTTGATACATAGATAAAAATCTATATGAGGTCATTTTCTGCCTGAGCATGGCTCAAAGTAGAAAATATAAACATCTTTTCTCTTTGCAAAAATGTAAACCTAATTGTCCGCCTAAAATGAACCACCCCCTCGACACTCTCCATAAACTTCTAATAAACGTGTTGCTAATTTCACCGGATCATGTCGCCAAGGACGCTTTGAGTCGACGAGATCACCGGTAAATAATCGATATGTAATGGTCATTCGTCCGATTGTATCGGTGACCATTCCATCTTGCTCCGATTGATTTGGTAAGGCAACTGGTTCGCTCCTGATCCGTTCTCGCATTGGATCCTTTTCTTCATTCTCTATCTCTTCACTGACCATGAGTGGACAGTGGGCCAATGCAGTTGTAAAGGCATGTCCTGCATGACGACGTAACTGCCACATGTGATCAGACACTGAATAATTGTCGGTTTCGCCTGGCTGAGTCGCCACATTGCAAATGTAGATGGCCGGTGCTGGGGAGGCACAAATTGCTTCGCGGACTGACGGAACCAATAGGTTTGGGATGATGCTGGTAAAGAAGCTTCCTGGACCAGCGACGATCAGATCGGCTTGTAGAATCGCACGGATTGCCTCGGGATAGGCACGTACAGATTCTGGTTTGAGAAAAACACGCTCAATTTGTCCTCCTGCTTCTGGAATTTGGCTCTCTCCCTCCACGAGAATCAATTCGTCTTCATTTGTTGAATCACTCGATTGATTTGATCGGCGAACTTCTGCACAAAGAGCCACCTGTTCTAGGGTGCTTGGCAAGACGCGTCCGCGAACCGCAAGAATTCGGCTGCTTTCTGCCAACCCAGATTCGAAGCTGCCCGTAACGGATGCCATTGTCGCGATAAATAAGTTTCCGAAGCTATGGCCAGCCAACTCGCTCGTCGTGAGCGAATCATCCGCAACTTCGTGGTGGGCAAATCGATATTGAAAGAGACGCATCATCAAATCTTCAGAGTCGCTCAGCGCAGCAATGTTGTTGCGAAAGTCACCAGGCGGCAGAAGCCCCATTTGACGTCGCAAGCGTCCACTACTTCCTCCATCGTCTGCCACCGTCACAATCGCTGTGATGGAGTCTGTAAACTCCCGCAACCCGCGTAGAAGCTGGGGCATTCCGGTCCCACCCCCAATCGCGACGATTTTTGGTCCAGATGTATCCAGTCCAGCGAGCAAATGCTTGGAAGATGGGAGTTTCTCTATGATTGGAGAAGAGATCAGGGATGGCTCCGAGGCCGATTGTTGCGCCTTCTGCTGCTCTGAATATTCCTTTGAGGCCAGGTTTGTATTAGACGCTTGTAGACCATCTTTAATATTGGAGAATTGAGCGTCTGAGGAATGACGATGCAGTTGCCAAGCTCGCCGAGTACATGTCAGCGAGCATACGAACCCAAGGAGCAAGAGAAGAATCCCCACGACACGATTGGAACCTAGAAGCATGAATCCTACACCGAAACAGAATCCAGCGATTAGAGTGATGATCAGATCTTGCCAATGAACGATTCCGACTGATTTCATACCAGTTGATCGATGACATGTTGAACAATATGCATGGAGACGTCCGCTTTAGACATGAGAGGTAGCTTTTCGACTTCTCCATTTCTGTGCAAAATTGTGACGCGATTTGTCTCGACAGCAAACCCTGCATCTGTGGCGTTGATATCATTGGCCACAATAAAATGGAGTCCTTTGCGCTCTAGTTTATCTCGTGCATTCTGTAGTAAATTCTGGCTTTCCGCTGCAAAACCAATCAGTAGATCGGGTTTTCCCATCTGATCCTTCTGTTCTGCTACAGATTGTAGAATGTCAGGCGTTGGTGTCAGCTCGATTGAGGGGATCCCATCTTGTTTTTTGATCTTATGTTCTGCGATTTGCGCGGGGCGAAAATCTGCTACAGCGGCTGCCATCAGCAGCGCATCAGCTGTTTCCGTTGCTGCCAATACCGCATCAGCCATCTCCTCTGCGCTTGTCACGGAGAGCAATGAAGCACCATGAGGCGCAGGCTGGTCGTTTGCTGATGTAATCAATATCACGTTACCTCCTGCATCGAGTGCTGCCTGGGCCAACGCAAATCCTTGCCGACCCGACGAGCGGTTGGTCAGAAAACGTACTGGATCCAACGCTTCTCGTGTTCCACCAGCTGTGATCACAATTGTGCGATTTGCCAACGGGCCACCACGTGAAAGTTGATAGCGCAACTGTCCCAAAATTTCTGTTGGTTCACTCATCCTTCCTTGTCCAACAAGCCCAGAAGCTAGACGCCCCTCTGCTGGTCCGATGAGAATAGCCCCTCGCTGCTGCAGTAAAGCCAGGTTCGCTTGGGTCGCTGGATGTGTAAACATGCCCCCATCCATTGCAGGAGCCAGAAAGAGCGGACAGGTGGCTGCAATCGCCGTCAGACAGAGCAAATTGTCAGATTGACCATGGGCCAAGCGTGCAATCGTGTTCGCTGTGGCGGGTGCGATCAGGATTGCATCCGCTTCGTGACCAAGTCCCACATGGAGAACATGGGCTTCATTGCCCCATAGATCATCATCTGTGTAAGCTCTACGAGTGGTAACCGATTGGAAGGTCAAGGGTGTCACAAAGTTGCATGCGCCACGTGTGAGGATCGCATCAACGGATGTGCCTATTTGGGTAAGTTTGCTGGCCAGATCCGCTGCTTTATAGCAAGCAATGCTGCCCGTAACTCCCAGGACAACTTTTTTCTTCTTCAGAGGGTGATCGATCATGGTAGAAAATGGATATTATTGGTTCATCTCATAGACCATGCGAATACCATCCAGCGTCAACCAAGGTTCGATGATATCTATGATCTTGGTCTCTCTTGCGATGATGGGGGCCAGTCCGCCCGTGGCAACAACTTGGAGTTCATCGCCTAACTCTGTCTTAAAGCGTGCCACCATGCCCTCAACCATGCTTACATAGCCAAAGAGTAACCCCGATTGCATGGCGTGTATTGTGTTTTTCCCAATCGCTGCAGGAGGGCGTACAAGGTCAACTTTGGGCAATTTGGTTGCCCGTTCATAGAGGGCATCAGCCGATATGTTGATTCCTGGAACAATGGCACCGCCAACATACTCACCTTGTACGGAGACAGCTTCAAAAGTTGTGGCTGTCCCAAAATCAACAATACAGAGCGGCCCACCGTAGCGGTGAAAGGCAGCAACGGCGTCTACAATTCTATCGGCACCGAGGGCGCTGGGCGGGTCATAAAGGATTGTCAGGTTCGTCTTCATTTCAGCTGTGATCACGATTGGATCACACCCTAAGTACGTGCGGCAAACCTCGCTCCATTTACTGGTCAATGGCGCAACGCCGGAAGCAATTGCAACATCCGTGATCTGTTCGGCTTGAATTGATGCATAGTTAAGCAAAGCAAGCAGCTGCATCCCAAATTCATCCGGCATGCGTTCATGGATCGTTGCCAAACGCCAATGGGGACCAAGTAGATCAGCTTCGAAAAGTCCAAGCATAATGTTGGTGTTGCCGATATCGATACAAAGAAGCATAGTAATTTACAATTTTGGATTGATGATTTACTTTACTTTCTGGTAAAGGCTTGAGTGACAAAGGGCAAACCGAAAGGGGCGGAAAAAAGAATCCACCCTGAAAAAACGGGATAAAATGTAAAAATAGTGCTCGGCTAGTTTAAGCAGCGGCATTGAGGCGGCGATGAGCGAGAACGCCTTTAGGTAAATGGTGTGAAACCGGGGGTGGTTCATTTTAGGCGGACAATTAGGTTTACATTTTTGCAAAGAGAAAAGATGTTTATATTTTCTACTTTGAGCCATGCTCAGGCAGAAAATGACCTCATATAGATTTTTATCTATGTATCAAAAGTGTAAACCTAATTCTGAACCACCCCTGAAACCGAGGCCTTTTTCCGAAAGTCAGGGTCGAGTTGGTCAGGAGTTGGAAAAAGAGCACTCGCGAGAACACGGCGCAGCCTGCCGGGAGTGGATTGAGGCTCTCGATCCCAGTAGCCAGTCGGTATGGGAGGAAGAGAAGCGGCTAAATGGGAAAGAAGATTGCCAGCCAGCAGCCCCAGTTCAGGTAAGCGGAAACAAGCCTCATCGGCATGAACAAATTGACGATGTAAGCCAATCATCTGCTTGGAAGCCAAGGGGGGAGGTTCAACAGGCCAGCGTTCCAGGTAGACAAGATAAATGGTTTCAGGCTGCAAAGTCATAACGGTCGCCAAAACCAAAGGTGTGTTGTAGGCCGGATCCTGAATGACGTAAATCGAGTAGGTACGGTTGGCTGTATCCACCTTGGTTGTTCTGGGGACGAGATTGTGCCATGCTTGATAGCAAATCAGGCGACCACTATAGAAAGCGACCAGACGAGTCCGGAGTTGTAGCCTCGAGGCGCTTTCCCTTATAGCTGCGAGAGAGCGGACGCACAATATCACCATATTCAGGTGGTCTGCCTTTTCCTTTGCGTTTGGGGAACTCATTGCGGCGCACTGTGCAGTTAATGGCTTCCCGCAGGACAAATCGGTCTATGCCGCTTTCTAGCATTTCTCTGATTGTAAACCCGGCATCGACCACCGCCACTTCGTCTGACTCCAGTGATTTCTTCGTCTCTGTCAGCAGCTTTTTCCGAAACTCACTTTCCTTTGTTCCAACCGTGCATCTCATGATTGCCTTGAGCAGTGGCACTCGCTTCCCGCCTATCTCCCCCGAGCTTATCATCACTCCAAAGATGAGCGCGGGCAATGCCCGACGAGCCGTTGAGTTATAGAGTCGGTTCACTTTCCCTTGCAGCTTCGGTCGCCAGAACCCTGTGATATCTATGCTTTTCACTCGGTACCCTTCTAACTTTTTTGCCTCCCATTCCCCTTTCCACTCCACTTCTTCTTGCCACGACCCCAGCAGACTTGTGATATCCCATGATCCATATCGAAAGCTCCACCAGCTTCGCCGGAGCTCCTCATCTTCAAACCCGCTTTCTTTCAATGCGCTATGGATTGCTCCTCGACTTTTCAGAAACGACCCATTCAGCATTGCCCACATCAGACGCATTACATTTACGTTTGTTCCCATCGGCGTTACTTGCAATACATTCATCAGTACTGCTATAGTTATTTCTGGCGCGGTTAGCATTCCTTCCTCCTTTTTGGGTTCTCTACCTTTAGGATGAACTGCTAACCGCTTTTTGTCACATTTCTCACCTCATCTCTTTTCTTTTACCAGAAAGTAAAGCTTTACGATGATGAGGCTTTGTCTGGTCTTACTTTGCGTATGTCGTTGCCCGGTTCGGCCAAGTCACGTAGAATCAGATCGGATAATACAGTCGGTCCGTGGCGTCGTACTTCTCTTCCATGACGGATTCCAATCAGTCCCATCGCCATGTCCTTTTGACTCCATTGCCAATTGTAGCGAAGATAGCCCAGAAATTCCCAAAGCCATAAGGCAATAAATGCCAAAGGGTAGGGAAGCCAGAAACCAGTAAAGACAAATGCTGTGTAGTGGCGAGCTGGTGCGGAATCGTCCACCAGATCTGGGCGGAATCCGTCTGTACCAAATTCAATCGGTGGTTTGCCCATTAGTTGCTTCAAGAAACGCATTGGTCGCCATAGGTCGCGCAAGCAGATGTTTGCATATCTTTCACTGATCCAAAGGACAAACCGGATTTTTCCAAGCCAATTTGAGTTGAATCTATTTGCTTGATCGCGAACAGCAGCGCTAAATGCCCCAACACCCTGCACGTTGAGATCGGCATTATTCTGCTGGATAGCTTCTTGATCCATAATACCTATTATAACAGACAGTTTCCGGATCAGGATAGTGACCTGAATGTATATATAACAAATTAGATAATTTCAATAGTTGGCGTTGACTTCAAGAGAGTGGTATAATCGTTTGTAAATGCAATGTATAGTTGTCTTCTGATAAGACTTTATCAGGTATTTGATAGCTTATTATGATATCCATTCAGCATGGTATCCAAGGGTTATTCCATTTATGATATCCATTCAGCATGGTATCCAAGGGTTATTCCATCTTATCAGGGCGATTGGATACCCTGCATGATGGTACTTACCCGTATCCAGTAAGGAGTTTGATTATGTTTGGTCATTGGGAGTTGCTTCTAATTTTGTTGATTGTGGTCATGCTCTTTGGTGTTGGGCGCTTGCCAGAAGTGTTTGGTTCTGTTGGAAAAGGTATTCGTGAATTCCGCAAGGCATCTACTGTAGAGGACGAGGACGAAGAAAACAAAACAGCAGATGCCGCCACAGCGACCGCCACTGCCGATAGTGCAGAGCGTGCCTGATTTTGCTATTTATCTTGAAACATTGGCCCATCTATCAAAAATATGCGCAACTGAGCTTTTTTCCGATTCGATTTAAGCACAAGACCATTTAAATAAGATGGAATTCACGCGGAGTAGGCGTTCTCTATTACACGCAGTAGACATAATCCTGCACTTCTCAGTCAAAACAGACTCGAGCGGGCCAAATGGTCCGAGATTCTCTACTGCGTCTTTTTTCGCCATTTGAACGCTCTACCTCTGAGAAATCCTACTGCGTGTAATAGAGAATGCCTCCTCCTCCACTAACTTAATGACATTGACTAACCACCAGCAACCAACTACCAACTTACCCGCTACTATTCGCAATCGCCTCGTTACATTGCTTCTTAAACTCCTCCAATGCCTCAGCTGGTCCCATGACACCATCACCTCCCGTGATGGCAGGCACCATCAGGTTGGACCAAGCTGTTTGATAGTCATTCCAATAGGCTGGATAGGTCAGTTCGTAGGCTTCGTCCATCATCTCGGCAAAGACATGAACGCTCTTGGGGTCAAGTTCACCGGAGGAAGCCACTTCTGTCCAACGAGGCACAGATGACTTACGTCCGGGAATGCTGCGGGTATGATCTGAGATCAATGTGTTCGTCGACTCAGTGCTGGTGAGGAACTTAATCCACGTCCATGACTCTTCGATATGCTCACTCGTGGAGGCAATCGCCCATGCACCACCCGCTGGGGTAATCCCACGGTGACCTGTTGAGCCATAGGGGAACTTCACCACATCCCACTCAAACTGATCACCAATCAGATCGCGCCGCCATTGGGTAGCCCAGGAGCCCATAAAGGTCATGGCAATCAGCCCATTCGAGAAAGGCTCGATCCCTTCTGGTGTTGCGCCTGACTCGGGGAAAATGCCTCTTTCACGCATGCCTTGGAAGAACTCAATCGTTGCCAAGTTCTCAGGTGAATTGATGATACATTTACTTTGATCTTCGTTAAAGACTTGGCCGCCATTGGATTGCAAAATGCCCAACCAGGGCCAGCCCCATGGGAAGATATTCAGCCCCCAGCGCGTGATTTTGCCATCCTCATCTTTCTGGACAAATTGCTCGGCAATCTCTGCCATCTCTTCCAATGTCCAATCATTGGTTGGATAGGGAATGCCCATCTCGTCAAACATCGTCTTGTTGTAGGCCACGCCCACATTTGAAAAATCATACGGCAGCGAATATAGATCGCCCTGCCACGAGTCCTGGGCAGTTTGCGCTGGCCAGAAATCATCAACATCAACGTCGTCGCGCTCAATCAGATCGGACAAATTGAGTGTCCAGCCCTTGGACGCATAATCAGCGGTTACATATGTCCGCGCATACCACACGTCAGGCAAGTTCCCACCAACACCCTGGGTCTTGACCATATCCTCAATGTTGCCTGTAAAGTTCAAATAGTCAATCTTGATATTCGGATGTTCCGCTTCAAACTTTGCAATAACGTCTTCAAAGATGGGTACCTCTTCCTCCTCTTTTAAGTATTGATCCGAAAAACTCTGTGCCGATGTATTCTCACACGAGAAACTGGTCGGACTCAGAATCAATTTTCGAATAGATTCTAGGTGATTCCAAATTTTGATAATGGTTGTCCGGCAAGTGATAGATAGTCATTGGGGAATTCACTTGTTGGCGATATATAGTTTAATATAGTCTCAGTAGATCCAAATTTCAGGTTTAGAGAGAGAATTTGGGCTAATTAGTTGACATAAATACGTATTTGCCAGTCAATACCTAGCATTTACGTAAAATTTAAGCGATTTCTAGATATGAAATTGGCTGTTTTTGGCAACTGAGATCTGAAAAAATGGCCCCAAAATCCCTTCTCTCCCGACTGAAAATAGTCAAAAACGCCAAATTTGGATCTACTGAGTCTACAGATGACGACAAATTGATTGTAGATGCTAATGGATTTCCTGCATCGACTAAGGCCATTCCAGAGAAGTAAATCTCTGTTTTGCCAAGTCGATTTCTCTGGAATGGCTTGCGCTTTTCCATATCAAATTAGAGATTTTAATTGTTGGAAAAGCCTAAAATCGAACCCCCAACTTCACGTTCTCACCAGGATGAGTCAAAATCTTCGGATATTCGTCCAACAGATGGGGTGGTTCATTTTAGGCGGACAATTAGGTTTACATTTTTGCAAAGAGAAAAGATGTTTATATTTTCTAATTTGAGCCATGCTCAGGCAGAAAATGACCTCATATAGATTTTTGTCTATGTATCAAAAGTGTAAACCTAATTCTGAACCACCCCCAACAGATCATCAAAATCTACAACCGGTTCCGAAAGAAGAGTGCCATCACACAGCAGCCGCCAACAAACCTCGAAGAGACGATCTTCATTCCACGTTGGATATTCAGGATTTGGCTCGCTACAGGCACGCGAGAAGATGATCGTCGGGCGGTTGAAATGCGCTTCGGCACCCAGATCAAGTCCAGCTGGATAGACACCTGGCCACGCCCCTGCAACAACAGTACCTAAGTAAGCAACGCCCCGAATTGCACCCTGTAAGGCGCTATAATGACCACTATACTCAATACAAACATCAGCACCACGCTTATTGGTGGCCTTCTTAATCTTCAAGCCCGCGTCTTCGGACGATGGATCAAGTACAAGATCAGCCCCACATTCCAGAGCCACTTTGCGACGCAACGGCAGTGGATCAACAGCGATAACGGGATGTGCACCAGCTAGTTTGGCAAGCTGTACCGCCATCAGCCCAATTGCACCCATCCCAAACACGGCCACCGCATCGCCAATGCGAACATGGCCATCTCGCACAGCACCCAAAGCAAAATCGGCTGGGTCTAAACAAACCGCGGCCTGCCAGGGAACGCCATCCGGAAGTTTACGAACGTGATTCGCTACCCAGACATGCTCTTGCCGAAATGAGCCGTGACGAAAAACGTTCTCTCCCGCCTGGAATTGAGTGACGTCCGCCCCAACCTCAATGACTTCACCGATACAGATATTGCCGAGACCGGACGGGTAGCGAACCATGCCAGGTTCTTCGGCCCGAAATATCTGGTACTCACGATCATAAGCGCCCCGCGGCCCAGCATAGCCCTTGAACGAAGCCATCTCTGATCCATGTTTGGCTGCACCAAATTGGCTCTTGACGCGAATTTCGTTGGCTTGCAATGGGGGGGTTTCATACTCACGAAACGCAACCTGCTCTTGTGCGGGGGCAATCAATTCTCTTGGCATTTTAGTTCTCCTTTGTGATGATAAATGTGTAAGAAATGAAGTTCTACGTGTGTTCGTGGATAGGGGTGACGTTAACCAATAGCAGTTATCGATGCTTGATTCCCAGAATCAAAGCTAAGTCGACAATTGTCTGAATCGGAAATGAACCGAGAACATCTGGGATCCGCCGGGCGTCCTAAAATCCCTGTTCCGACAGCCGTATTCTCTTGTCAACCAGCCGAGATCCTGTTGAACCCACAATTATCTAATGTTACTTAAAACCGAAACCCATGCAACCTTTGCGGATCATTTTGCAACAGTGACAGAATTGGGCATAATGAGACAGGTAAGGATCCTATCACACTTGGAAAGATCTCCAATATCAGGAAAAGCAACAAATGACAATCGAACAAACTCGCTTCGAACAATACAATACACAAGATCTGTGGCGCAAGGATCATGACCACACGATACACCCGTGGACCGATTTCGCCTCATTCAAAGAAAATGGCTCTCTGGTGATGAGTGAATCGGAGGACGCCTACGTCTATGATGCTGATGGACAGCGCTATCTGGATGGCATTGGGGGGCTGTGGTGCGTCAATATCGGCTATGGGCGGACCGAGATGGCAGAGGCAATCGCCGATCAGGTGATGCGCATCCCCTACTACAATGTTTTTACCGATACCACTACGCCGCCCGCGGCGGAACTATCGGCCAAACTAGCTCAATTGTGCCCCGCTCCACTCAACCATGTCTTCTTCAGCACTGGTGGCTCCGTGGCAAATGACAGCGCTATCCGGATCATCCACCACTACTTCAACCGCCTGGGAAAACCGAACAAAAAGAAGATTATCTCGCGCATCAATGCTTATCACGGCAGCACCTATTTGGCCATGACGCTCACGGGAGTATTGCATGATCATCAGGGCTTCGATTTAGCGCCCGATCTGGTCCACTATGTCTCCTGTCCGAACACCTATCGGCCCCCAGACAATATGAACGAAGCAGAGTTTTGTGATTTTTTGATTGAGGAATTGGAGCGGAAAATCTTGGAGCTTGGCCCAGAGAATGTCGCCTGCTTTATTGCAGAGCCGATCATGGGTGCCGGTGGGGTGATCGTGCCACCAGAAGGCTATCATCAACGCACCGAAGCAATTTGCCGAAAATATGGGGTGTTGACAATTTCCGACGAGGTCGTCACGGGGTTCGGACGGCTGGGCTACTTCTTTGCCAGTCAGCCTGTTTTTGGTCTCTCGCCCGATGTGATCACATGTGCCAAAGGGATCAGTTCTGGCTATCTGCCGCTTGGCGCAACAATCATCTCTGATGAAATGTATGATGTCATCAGCAGCCCAAATGAAGATGGGGGTCTATTTTACCACGGCTTCACCTACTCAGGTCATCCGGTTAGCTGTGCTGCGGGGCTGAAAAATATCGAGATTATGGAACGCGAAGGGATCTGTAACCATGTACGGGAAGTTGGCCCCTACTTCGAAGAACAACTGGCCTCGCTCAAGGAATTGCCACTCGTGGGCGATGTACGCGGCAGCAAATTTATGCTCTGCGTCGAGAATGTAGCGGATCCGCACACCAAGGAATTGCTGCCCACAGATGCAAAAATCGGCGACCGCATTGCCAAACATTGCGAACAGAATGGCCTCATCGTTCGCCCAATCGCTCATCTCAACGTCTTATCACCGCCATTGACGCTTGGCCGTGATCAGATCGACGAATTGGTTGACAAGCTTGGAAAAGCGATTGTGGCGACGATGGATAATTTGACAGGCGAGGGTTTTTTGTAGAGGCTCATCTAAGAAAATTGTGCAAGTTGATGTTTTCGTCAGAGACAAAATATTGTATTTGCACAATTTCGTCTGACGAGCGTTTATAGAATCAGTAGACCGCAATCGTGTCATTCTCGAGTGGAGCAAAGAATCTAACGATTGCGGTCTACTGAGAATGTGATAGTCAAGAACCATTGGAAATGATATAATAAAAGCTCTGCAAGATATTACTATAAGATCTATACCAATGTCAGGATGAGAACCGAAGTTTTCGTCAACCTATCTTCCTGGAAGGGGTCAGGAACTGTCGGGCAAACGAGTCTATTTGTGACCCCTTCCAGGAAGATTAGAAACTCCGGTTCTCAAGTTGATTTGAGTATAACTAGAGGAGATCTATGAGCCGCGAGTTCAATATATTTGGACCTGTCTATCCCGATATTCATTATCACGTTGATCGGGTTTCGGTAAAATCGGCTATTCGTGACAAAATCGAAAAAGGTCGCTACTTCACACTCAACGCGGCGCGACAAACAGGGAAGACAACCCTTTTTCGCGAAGTAATTGCTGAGCTTGAAACAGAAGGCGATCATTTTGGCGTTCTGCTCAGTTTTGAGAGCCTGCGCTGTTTTGATCGGGCAGAATTTTACGAGCAACTCGGCGCAATGATTACCACAGATAACTTGCCTTCGTTAAAAGCGATGATGCCGACACAAAATTTACCCACCCCAGAGGGATTGCGGCACCAAAGAGATTTCGTGAATTGGTTGAGCCATCTCGGTTCTGTCATGAACCGTCGGGGATTGTTGATCATAGATGAATTTGATGCCATTGGCTCAGAGCTGGCAGAACCGCTACTGGGTGCTTTCCGCCACATGTACCTCAATCGCCATGATATATCACGGCACGCTCTGCAGAGTATTATCCTGGTTGGCGTACGTAATATCCCTGCTTTACTTGGTGGAACCCAATCCCCATTCAACATCGCGGATCAGTACGAAGTGCCTTATTTTACTTTAGAGGAGACAACGGTTCTTCTGGCTCAACACACAACGGAAACGGGTCAAGTTTTTGCTGAAGATGCAGTCAAATTCATCTACCGAGAGTCAGAGGGACAACCATTTTTGGTCAATCGATTAGCGCAAATCCTAACTCAGGAGATTGTCACCAATCGTGCCGAATCCATTCTGGCTGCTCATGTTGAGAAGGCATTAATCAATCTGCTGGTAGAAAACAATACCCACTTTGCATCCATTGTCTCAAAAGCGACACCGCACAAGACCACGCTCCTGCCCATTCTCTTTTATGATGAACGTCGTACCAATTTTCGTGACTCTATAACGCAAGAATTGCTCATGTATGGCATTTTGCGGCGGGAACAAGAGGAAAATTTCTGGATAGCTCGTGTCGCCAATCCGATTTATCGCAAGATGCTCATTCTGACTTTTACGCCGTCGAACGGTGATGTTCCAGTCAATGGTAACATTCGGCATCGTTATCTAATCGAGGGTGTGCTGGATATGGATGGCTTGTTGAATGGCTTCAAGACCATGATGGAGGAGCATGGGGTTCCGTTGCTACGCAGCAACAAAACGAATCGCCCCCTTGAAATTGGTGGTCAGTATCTTTTGTTAAGCTATCTCACTGCCGCTTTGGACAGTATCGGTGGCAATGTTGCGTTGGAGACCATTAACTCAGCTGGCGAGATGGATTTAGTCGTCTTCTTTCGAGGCACAAGATTTATTATCGAAACCAAGATTTGGTACGGCAAAAAGCGATTCATAGATGGACAGCAACAACTGGTCAACTATGTGACAGCGGCAAATCTTAACAAGGGATATATCGTCCTATTTAGCGAGCAAGACATCTCGGCAGAAGTCGGGGCACCAGACAATAGACCCATTGATACTGTGCTGGACGGCAAACAGGTTCAGATCTATCCGATTGTTATTGGTAAGTAACGAACGAATTGCAAATTGTGAATTCATGATGAGCGCAATTGGAACAGCGTTCAGGAGCTTCATAGGGGAACCATATATGTTGACTGATCAAGAATACCAGGCCGCGGCAGATGCGCTGATTCGTGCGGAAATTGAAGGCGTTCCAACCGAACCAATTTCGCTCATCTATCCCAACGCAGACATCGCCGATGCCTACCGGATTTCACAGCTTGTGACGGAAGAAAAGATCACAAATGGCCGTGAGGTGAAGGGGCAGAAGATTGGCTTTACGTCCAAGGCAATGCGGGAGATGATTGGTGCCACTGAGCCGGATTATGGGAACATCTTCGACAATTGGTTCGTCGACGAAGGCAGTCTCATTCCCGTCAGTCGCTTAAACCGGCCGAAAGTCGAAATCGAACTGACCTTTGTACTCCACACCGACCTCACGGGCCCCAGCGTCAATACGGTTGACGTCATCCGCGCCACGGATTTCATTCTCCCCTCCATCGAAATTGTTGACAACCGCTACAGCAAGCGCGGTAGCAACAGTCTGGTCGATAGTATTGCCGATGCCGCGGGCTGTGGTCTGGTTATACTAGCTGGAAACCCGATACGGCTAACCGATATTGACATTCGCAAAATTGGCGGCAGCTTAAGCAAGAATGGCGAAGTTGAAGTCTCCGGTATGGCCTCTGCCGTGATGGGGAACCCGATCAACGCAATTGCCTGGCTGGCCCGCAAGCTTCACGAATTTGGTGTGACACTGCGTGCAGGCGAGGCGATTCTATCGGGCTCCTTTACCAGAGCAATTGAGGTCAATGTTGGGGATAGCTTTGTTGCCGACTTCGGCGAACTGGGAGCAATGACATTTGGGGTGGTTGAAGGTTGATCTAATCTTCTAGCTGACTCACCAACCGCCGCAGATTGTCATGCCCAAGCTGAATCCCCATGATCACATCTTCAATGCCTTCGTATTCGAGGGAAAGAATACCCTGATATCCATCTCCCTGCATAATCTTGAGGCATTGAAGAACTGGTACGTTGCCATGTCCAATAATCGCGCCCCGTAGATAATTCCCGGCCCTCGACTGAAACCATCCCTGGCCAGGCGGGAAGTCCGTTCCTGCTTTCACATGGAAATCTTTGGCGTGACAGTGAAAAGCGTAGGGCATCAATCGCCCCACGGCCATCGTTGGTTTATCATCCGCACAGAGAAAGTTGCCCATATCGATCAGCACGCCAAAATTGGGATGGTTGACTGCCGTGACCAACCGCTCCACACGCACGCTATCCTGACAGAAGAAACCGTGGTTTTCGACCATCGTCTTGATGCCTTTGGTTGCCGCATATTCTGTCACGCTTCGACACCCCTCTGCTAATCTTGGGAGTGCCGCTTCAAAGCTTTTGGGGCCAAGGTGATCCGTGGGCCAACCGCTTGAAGCATCGTGTCTCATCCCTGGCGCCCCCAAGATTTCAGCGATATCGACTTCCCCTTTCACCCGCTCGATCTCGGTCTGTAAATTGCCGTTAGAACCTCGGAGGAAATCCGCGCCGATGGTATAGTTGACGATCTCCATGCCGACTCGCTCTGCCTCTTCCCGCAGTTCTTTGGCATAGCCTGGGAGGGTTTTCCCTTCTGGCACAACGATCTGGGAAAATTCGATCACGTCAAAGCCGATCTCCTTGGCTTTGGCAATGACGGCGATCTGCTCCATCTCTCCCGAAGCAACAAGACGAATAAAGCTGTATGAACTAACGCCGATTTTCATGGGTTTGATTTCCTTTGACTTGATACAACACAGAGCTGTGCAAGACCTGACGCATCGCTGGCGATCATAATTTGCTTCCCATCCCGCGACCAAACAGGATGGAGATGTGTTCCGACATGAGAGTGATCCAACACTCGCACATCCAACAAGTGCTCCACCCAATCCTTCTCTGGTGAACTATCATGGATATGTGCGACATTGATAGAGCCATAGCCCTCACGTGCCAGGACATAGTCGACCGCGATTCGGCGACCGTCTGGGGCATAAGAAGGGTGTCCAAAGCCGCCAATACTCGCCGTCGCAAGACGTTGAACACCCGTCTCAACATTAGTCAGGACCAAGCCATTTTGTGGACGACCCTCAAATGGACTGTTGGTCAAAATGTCCTCTCCATTTGGGTGCCATAGGGGGTGATCGCCAAACTCTCCCACTCGCTTCAGCCCTGTCCCGTCCGAGTTTACCACATAGACATCTTTAACCCGCGGGAGTTCCAAATATTTGTTGGCGTAATGAATCTCGTTGGTAAAGACAAACATGAGGCGCGTGCCATCTGGCGACCATTTGCTATGCTTGACATAGAGGTGCCAGTCGGTAATCTCATCTCGTCGTGGATGCATGTCCCAACACTCCGCCGCGGACGCTAACATCTGACTCTCGCCTCTATCCAGATCTTGCACAAAGATGCCATGCTCCTCGCGCAGACGGATGATCTCTTGGTCCGCATAATCACGACAGAGCGTGTGGTAGGCGTTCATGTTGCGGGTCGGGGACATCATGCGCAGATCGCCTGGATATGTTTCCTTGCGACCTGTCGCCACATCGACCCAGGCTATGAGTCGTTGATCGCCTTCCCGATCCTTGAAGTAAATGCGCCTCCCATCAAAAGACCATTGAGCCATCGCTCCATCATTTGGACTTGCTGCCTTGGAATGCGCCAAGTAGGCGATATTGGCTCCATCTCGATCCATCACATAAATATCTGCTTCATCGCTATCGGGCATCATACTGCTAAAAGCGATCTGTCCGGTCTTGGGTGACCAAGGCGGGATGTCGTAATAGCTGTGGACGGAACGTTCGGTTCTGGAGTTGGTCAGTTGCAGGAATTCGCACCCTGTGACTTTGTCTTGAAGCAGAATGGCTTCTTTGCCACTACGGTATTGCTCAGTCATAGTTGCTTGTCCTTTCCTGTTTTCGTCGAGCAGAATGGGTTGTGCGGCTCGCTTATCAAGCAATTGAACAAATTCAGCTTGTATTAATTTTATAACCGCCGCCCCGGCGTCCAAGGTGCGCCTGCCGCTTCGAGTTCAGCTTCCAACTGTGCCAGATCGTTCTCGATCAGGGATGCCAGTTCTCGCACAAAGACCGCAAAGTCTTGGGATGCAATCTCAAAATTGCGTCGTTGCGTTTCGGTGGGACTCTGCCGCGTCAGCCAATGTCCCCGTGCAACCCGACCAGCTCGCTCGCGAATCGTCGGAATGCTCGGCTCATTCAGTCGTTGGCGAACTTTGTCTCGCGAGAGTCGCGTCGCGAGCTCTTCGAACGTGGAGCGAAGCGCATCAACGCGCGCAAAGAGCGCCGGATCGACACGCGGCGTTTCAAGCAGGGCTGCGTCCATGTGACGCAAACGATCCTGCACCCGCTCAATTTCTTCATTTGCTCCCGCAACCCTGCGTAACAATTCGCCTGTTTCATATTGGAACATCGTCACTTCATCGAGATCGATCTCTGATGATAGTGTCGGAATAGCCTTCACCTCGAACCTTTCCGGAGCGCCAAACGAGCGGAGACCATCGCGGCTCACGAGATAGAGTTGTGCACTGTATTGCCCCGGTGCAGCAAGCGGCCCTCGAGGTGGTATTGCCCACGGGAATCGGAACCCTGGCTTTTTCAGATCAACTGGATTTGGTGCAGGCAAACGCAAGTCCCAACTGATTCGATGAAGGCCCTCTTTTGCAGGTCCTTCAATCCACCGAACGGGTTGCCCGTCGGCCTTGCGCACAAGAATCAGCACCTGCGGCTGGCGCTCACCTGCTTCCCGTCGTAGCCGTTCCCAACCAGGGAATGGGACATCTTCGCTCTGTTCGCGCAACTCATTCTCAGCCTCGTTGCGCGCTTCCTTTTCAGTCATGGCAGTCTCACGAAGATAGTAGGTGAAGGTCGCGCCGAATGGTGGATTGGGTGCTTTATACGACGTACTCCCCAATGTAGGTTGACCCCGCGCCTGCATGGGCAGATACGGCACATACCACCAGGCATCCCGCACGGGAAAGAGATGTCCTTCTTTATGGAGTTCGTCAGTGGCTATATGACGCAGCGGAGAATAGTCATCTAAAACATAGAATCCGCGCCCAAACGAAGCACCGACCAAGTCATTCTCCCGGCGTTGAAGCTCGATATCCCGAAAGGCAATAGTCGGCACATCTCCGCTCAGCTTGAACCAATTTGTGCCTCGGTTGGGCGTAAAGTAAAGCCCAAATTCAGTCGCCAAAAAGAGCAAATCGGGATTCACATGATCCTGCTCCACCGCCCAGACAATGGTACCAGCCGGAAGGTCTCCCACGATCGATTGCCAACTGCGTCCCTGATCGTTGCTTTCAAAAACGTAGGGGGCAAAGTCACCAATCTTGTGCGCGTCGGCCACAGCAAAGACGATCTTAACATCATGTTGGGACGCCTCCACATCCTGAATAAAGGAATGCGTTGGAACGTCTGGCAGCCTTGCCGCCTCTCTCCAGGTTTGACCGCCATCTTCGCTCACCTGAATCAATCCATCATCGGTGCAGACATAGAGCAGCTCCTCTTGTAAAGGTGATTCAGATAGGTTGGAGATGGTGCCATATTTGGACATGGCCCCATTGTCATAGAGATCGTCCACGCTCCAGATCCGTCCCATGAGTGCGAGCTCATAACGATTCTGGTTTTGGGTCAGGTCACCACTAACGGGTCTCCAGGAGTTCCCTCGATCATCGCTACGCCACAACCGCTGGGAGCCATAGTAGAGACGAGTAGGCGAGTGAGGGCTAACCAAGATCGGCGCATCCCAGTTCCAACGCTCAGGTGGATCGCCAGGGGCAGGTTGCGGCTGGATGTCCAACATCTCTTCACTACGCCGATCATAACGGAAGAGATTGCCATTCTGATACTCTAGATACATTGTTTCCGGATCGGTCGGATCGAAAGCAACGTGATAGCCATCGGCACCCAGGGGTACATACCAATCCTGGTTGCGCACACCCTCCACATGCATGGTGCGAGATGGGCCAAAGAGCGTCCCCAAATCTTGCGCGCCACCTAGGATGTTGTAGAAAGGTACTGTGCTGTCCAACGCAACCCGATAAAATTGTGAGACAGGCAAGTTGGGGAAATGACGCCACGTCTGGCCTTCATCAAAACTTTCATACAGCCCAGCATCGGTGCCGCACAGAAGGTGCTGACCGTTGTCCGGATCGATCCAAAGTGCATGATTATCGCTATGTTTATCCTTACCCGTTTCCAAATAGTTAAAGGTTGTTCCACCATCTCTGGTCACTTGAATAAAGACATCCATCTGATAGACCAAATCGGCATTTTGTGGCGATGCTTCGATGACTTGATAGTAATGGGGACCGGTTCCGCCAGAGATGTAAGAATTGCGTTGTTCCCAACTTTCGCCCCGATCTTGAGAGCGATAAAATCCCTTCTCCTCCTTGTTCGCCTCAATCGTGGCATAGACAAGCGACGGATTCGCCGGCGAAACGGCTAGCCCGATTTTGCCCATATCGCCCTCTGGCAATCCTTCGGTGATCTTGCGCCAGCTTGCGCCACCATCGGTCGACTTGTAGATTCCCGAACCGGGCCCACCAGCAAGCAGCGACCAAATATGTCGACGACGCTGATAAGCCGCGGCATAGATCACATCTGGATTTGACGGATCGAACGCAATGTCGGTGACGCCTGTATGATCATCGATGTCAAGGACGGCAACCCAGTTCTCACCGCCATCACTCGTCTTGAACACCCCTCTCTCTCCACCCGCAGACCAGAGTGGACCTTCCGCGGCCACATAGACAACATTTCCATCCCGTGGATCAACCAGAATGTTGCCGATGTGTTCGGACGTTTCTAACCCCATGCGCTGCCAAGACGTCCCACCATTTAGGCTACGATAGACCCCATCTCCCCACCCCACGTGCCGCCCACTCGCGTTTTCTCCCGTTCCCACCCAGACAATATCGGGGTTGCTGGGATCAAGCGTGACGCACCCAATCGAATAGGAAGATTGTTCATCAAAGATCGGCTGCCAGGTCGTGCCCGCATTGGTTGTTTTCCAGACGCCACCAGAGCCGACGGCCACATACCAAGTGCTACGCTTTGTGGGGTGTACAGCAATATCGGCAATCCGTCCACCCATGAGGGCCGGTCCGATGCTGCGTAGTTTGAGACCAGCTACGGCTTTTGAAATCGCTTTTTGTTCGGGTGATTGTTCAGGTTCATCGTTGGCTGGTTCTTCATCCAGAGAAGGTATGGACGTGGTGGCTGGAGTGGGCTCGTCTGTTGGGGCAGGATTGTTCATTGAAAGGTCCTTGATGCTGTGTTAAGAAAGTGCATTTAAGAGTAGGTCAATATCTAATTACCAGATTAGAATTCCGCTTCTCGCGACTTGACAATGGCGGTCACTACCTCATTATACGCTGCAGTCAGGGCTACTTCTGCGGCTACAACAGGGACCATTCCATTGATCACATCGATCTCAGATGGCCGCTTGGCCAAATGATCCTGCAACATCGATGGCCGCGCATCGGGAATTTTGCGACCAAAATTTGTAATGTACGTGGCCGCATCCTCAAACGAGAAGGTGATCCCTTTGGCGCAGCCTACTTCATATGCTTCCAGGCCACACCCCAAGGCGATCTTCCACGAGTGAGGATCCTGCATCATCTCGCGCACAGTGCGGTGAAAGACGGTACACGGCCCACTAAATGTAACATTGCAGATAAACTTCTCCCAAACAAGCTGGTTCATGTCGGCAAAGGCTCTGACATTGAAACCGGCATTTCGCCAGAGCTGTGCAACTCGCTCAACCCGCTCCGTGCGTCCACCCGTCATTTCACCAATCCGAATCAATTCCATGCCGTTGTGATGCACGTGCCCCGGCCCCTCGATCGACGCGCCAAATCCACCAGCTACACCAAGCAACACGTTGTCCGGCGTCAGATGCTCGCAAATTCGCTCGGCAGCGCCAAGCCCGTTCTGAATTGTCAGCACAAGTGTATCATCGCGTAAAATTGGCAGAATTGACTGCGCCGCGGTGCCAACACCGGAAGCCTTGGTTGCAACAATCACCAGATCACAGGGGCCAGCATCCGCTGCCCGGGTCGAGGTCTGGATCTGCCGCACCACACGGTCGCCGCTTGCTCCTTCGACGCGCAGACCATTTTCGCGAATCACCTCCAAATGTTCCTGCCAAATGTCAATCGCCCAGATCTCGTTGCCAGCATCCGCCAACAGACCGGCATAGATCGACCCCATTGCACCGGTCCCAATGACTGCGATTTTCATCGTGTACTCCCTATTTAGAACTCCAAGAATTCTCTCTCTACCTTTTTAAATACTCGTTCATACCAGATGGCATCAAAACCGCCGCCTGCTGTATCGCTTAGAGCCTGCAAATGCTTGCCGATCACTTCGTGCAAGCGAATATAGGCTTGTGCGATAGCGGTGGGATCGAAAGGGTCAGCGCTCTTCATATAAGTCGATGCAAAATCATCCAGCCATTCTTGTGGAAAGATCTCCGTGAAGTGCTTGTATCGCTTTGAGTACCAGAGACCAGATCGACGATAGAGAATCTTGAGAAGCATTTCGTTTCTGGCTCGATCCAATCCAGACCGGGCAGATTGTATCTCGTTATTATAAAGTGTGGCGGGCGCATGCGCCATAAAAAGGATGGCAAGATTCGCAAGATCCGAGACAACTGCTGGGGTAAGTTCGGTGGAATCCGGCCAGGTTTCGGCAGGGCTTTTGGGGGGCAATTGACGAAAGTGCGGTCGACCATTGGGTAAACGCGAAAAGAGGAGTTCCCACTCGAACAGTTCAAGGTTTTCAACTTGACTGGTGCGATGGGACCACAATTCGACGATAATCCCAGAATCGGTCAAGGCACGAATGAAGCGAGTTTCTAGCAAGTAATACTCACCCAGCCCAGCCAACACTGCCGTGCGGTCGTTCCCCCACAAGCGTTCATACGCCTCATCGGCAATTGCAAAGCGCATGTCGATGTCAGAGCTAGGATTGCCCCGATCGCTTGCCAAACTGCCTTCTATCCAAGCCGCATCCACCTCTGGAATCTGTTGAACCGAGTCCATCCACCGTTGGATCAAAGCCCATTGTTGGGTCGTTGCAACTGTTTCTGGCATCGTGCTACCTCCTTGTCAACATTGACAAACTATAATACGCCACCGACTATACGTGATTTAATGGGTGTGTACCACAAAGTGTGTAAACGGAGTAGGTTCTCGAGCTGAGCGGTCTCCATTTACATACTTTGGGACACACTGTCGATTTAATTGTGAAAAACGGAGCAATTGATAGTTTATCATATTGTGAAAAACGGAGCAAGCGCCATTTTGTACTCCGGCCGCGAAATCTATTTTCTTTCTATAGATGTTCAGATAATGTTTTTCCACGCGAAACAGTAGCTTGTCAACATTTCAGCCGGTCAGCCAGAGAGCTGACTAGCTGAAATGCCATCAACGACAGGAATAGATTTTCCTGAAAGACTATATCTCTCATTCGCGAGGAGCCATATTTGGTACAGGTGTACTCGCCCATAGATTTTCGTACGTGCAGATATCTAATCTTGCAGTAGGTACGATCAATGTGCCTGATTGTACCTGTGCTATAATGATTTCATGCTTTTAACACCCACGAATAATCAGCCATTAAAAAAGTATACAGTCATTGTGACAGGTTCCTCTAGAGGAATCGGCCAAAGCATTGCACTTGCCATGGCTCAAGCAGGAGCCAATGTCGTCATTACCTACTTGCCGGAAGGAGAGGAGGCAAAGAAGGCAGAAAGCGTTGCGCAGGAAATCGAGACGTTTGGTGTACGGTCTCTGGTGATCGCTGTTAATATCGCGCGGCGCAACCAGGTTGAGGAGCTATTTACGCAGACAATGTCAACCTTTGGGCGGATCGATGTACTCGTCAACAACGCGGCGACTTTTCATCACAAGATGCCACTCCTTGATCTCCCCGAAGCGGAGTGGGAACGAGTGCTAAGTGTCAACTTGAAGGGCACCTTTTTGTGTTCGCAAGCCGCAGCTCGCCAAATGATAGAGCAGAAATCAGGTAGGATCATCAACATCTCATCGACTGGAGCAGATGAGGTTTTTTCGAACATGGGTGCTTATGCCTCGAGCAAAGGCGGCATCAATAGCCTGAGCAGAGTATTGGCCGTGGAACTTGCCCCGTACGGCATCAGCGTTAACGCCATTGCACCGGGCCATGTTGATACGACGGCGAACAGAGATTTTCTAGCGGAGGAACCGATGCGGGCAGAGCGGGTCTATGGCAGGATTCCCATGGGACGACTCGGCTATAAGGAGGAGATCGCAAACTTGGCTGTTTTTCTAGCTTCGGATGGCACGGGTTATTTAACGAGTCAAATTCTGGCCGTAGATGGTGGTATCACAATTTGGCAGGGATCGATAGACTAGTCTCTGATTGATTGCAAAAATTCTGCACAAACAGAGCAAGTTTTGTGGATGGTGGATAGTTGATAGTGACAGGTGTGACCATCCACTATCAACTATCCACCATCCACAGACTTTTAAAACACCCTCAAACAATTGATAAGGAGGAGATCATGAGGAAAATCACGTATACAATCCTAGCCGTCCCAATCATGATGGCCCTATTGATGACAGCCTGTGCCGCACCGGCTCCTGCGAGTAATGGCGGCCAAATGGCAGATACATCGGCCAGTGAATCGACCGCTGGTGGTGGGACACTCACGATTGGGTTGACCCAGGCGCTCGACAACTTTGATCCCCATTGGAATCAGTTGATGGCCTACCAGAATCTCGTTGCCCAGAATGTCTTTGACCATCTTACAATTATTGGACCCGACATGACTGTCCAGCCCGGCTTGGCTGAAAGTTGGGAGATTTCTGACGATGGCACAGAGTATACGTTCCATCTGCGATCAGATGCTGCTTTCCACAATGGACGCGCCGTGACTGCCGAGGATGTTGTCTTTTCATTCACGCGAACCATCGAGCAAGAGGCAACCTTCGCCAGCAAAATGGAACCGATTGAGACAATTGAAGCGGTTGACGAACAGACAGTGAGGATGGTCCTCAATCGCCCTGTTGCACCGTGGCTGGAAGAGGTATCATTGATCGCAATCGTGGCTGAAGAATCCGCAGATGATCTAGAGAAAGAACCATTGGGTTCTGGGCCATTTAAGTTTGTGGAATGGATTCCCAACGACCGCATCGTGTTGGAAAAGAATCCTGACTATGACTTGGCTGACGCCCCTATGTTAGACCAGATTGTACTCAAGATTCTGCCCGATATGGGCCATTCCAAAAAAATAATTATACGTATTCAACCGACTTTTTGGAATGGCTTCAGGCTTTTCCATTCAGAACGCGTATAGTTTATTTTTTGGAAAAGCCATGGCGGTTGCGCTGACGAACTTGGAATCGGGCGAAGTTGACGCTGTTTTCGAGGTTCCAGCTGCCGATGCGGCGCGTTTCAAAGGGCGTGATGATATCATGTTTCATACACCACCCGCCAGCAACAGCATTTTTGTCATCGAAGTTGCGCCCAATCGGGATGAACCGCTGCAGGATGTGCGCGTCCGGCGTGCGATCTTCACCTGTATGGACAAGGAGGCCATTCGACAGGCTGTCTACTTTGGAGAAGGTGATGTGCAATGGAGTCCACTACCCAAGAGTTCGTGGGCCTATGTCGAACCGGACGGTCCCAGCTATGACCCGGATGCGGCCAAAGCATTACTCGCTGAGGCCGGTTACGCAGATGGTTTGGAGCTAACCATCGAGACTATTTCGGGCGTAGCAGTGATGGAAAACATGGCAACCATCTGGCAGGAGAATCTGGCAGAATGTGGCGTTACGCTCAATATCAATATTTCAGATATTTCTACCTGGCTGGATGCCTACGTCAACCGAAATTATCAACTCATCGCCAACTGGGCCAATTACAAATCTGATCCACATGGAATTTTCGACGTGATGTATGGACCGCATTGGAAAGACCAGAATAGTTTTCCGCGGGAAGATATGGTCGAACTCATTGCGGCTGGTGCAAGTACGGCCAACGAAGAGGAGCGCAAGGCAATCTACACTGAGATTCAACAAGCAGTGATCGACGATATGGCCCCAGTTATCACAGTTCAGTCCCAGCCCCTTATTGCTCTGTCGAAACCAAGCGTCAAGAGTTGGACGATGAATGCCATGAACTACATCTTCTTCAATGAGATTTACGTGGAAGAGTAGAGGAGGATGGGAGTATGTACCACTGAACACCAATCCTTTGATTACCGACCTGCTGATTACCAACATGGGCCGCTACGTCATCAACCGATTCCTCCAAATCATTCCGACTATCTTCATCATCTCGTTCCTGGTCTTTGGGGCCATGCATTTGGCCCCAAAGACCCAGCAACGATGCGCATGGGCCGTGCCGCTGCGCAGAATCCCGAGGGACTTGAACGGTTATGGCGCGAAATGGGGCTGGATCGGCCGATCTATGTGCAGTACTTTATCTGGTTGGCGGGAGCTGTACAAGGTGACTTCGGCAACTCAAATCGGAGCGATCGACCCGTGCTCGAATTAATCGGTGGTCGGTTGGGTGCATCGCTGGAACTAGTGGCGCTTAGTCTGATCATATCGCTTGTCGTCTCGATTCCACTTGGTGTGCTGGCCGCAGTGAAGCGCAAAACGCTCTTCGATTCGGCAATCATGACCTTTGCAGTTGCAGGGGTGGCCATTCCTGGCTTTTGGCTTGGGCTTGCCCTCATCTTACTCTTCTCTGTCACACTGCAATGGCTACCCGCCTCAGGATATGTCCCTTTTTCGGAGAATCCATTCGAGAATTTGCGGCGCGCCATCATGCCTTCGCTCACCCTATCTGTCTATCTAATCGCAACATTTACGCGATTTCTGCGCTCAGACATAATTGAGGTCATCCATGAAGATTATGTCCGTACGGCCAAGGCAAAGGGACTCCGAGAACGTTTTGTAATCTTGAGACACGCTCTGCCGAATGCACTCATTCCTCTGTTGACGGTTCTCGGGGTTGAGGTCGGCGGATTGTTAGGCGGCATTATCATCATTGAGCATGTCTTTGGCTGGTCAGGTGTTGGTTGGCTCACGCTACAAGCTGTCTATAATCGCGATTATCCGCTCGTTCAAGGGGCTGTGTTGTTGACTACAGTCTTCTATACGCTGATGAACTTTGCTGTCGATGTCAGCTATGCTTTTCTAAATCCGCGGATTCGGGAGCAATATGAGGGAGTTGTGTAAGAATGATTGTGCAACGTGTTGGACTTTCTATCAGACAAAAAACGTTGCCGATTTCTATACTCAGTAGATCCAAATTTGGCGTTTTTGGCTATTTTCAGTCGAGATTGCAGGGATTTTGGAGTCATTTATTCAGATTTCGGTTACAGAAAACAACCTATTTCATATCTGAAAATCGCCCAAATCTAACGCAAAAACTAGATATCGACCGGCAAATTTGTATTTATGTCAACTGTTTAGCCAGAATTCTCTCTCAAAACCTGAAATTTGGATCTACTGATACTGATTGTGTTGGCAGTCATTCTCTTTTTCTGTGTGAGTGCCGCATTGCCCGATCTGGTTAGTCCCTACACATATACAGAACAACACATTCCCGATGCGCTGAAACCACCAGGTGCTCAATATTGGTTGGGGACCGATCAGTTTGGGCGCGATATTTTCAGCCGCCTGATCTACGGCACTCGCATCGTGATGATGGTGGCGTTGGGGTCGGTTTTGATCGCCATTCTCATCGGCGTTCCGCTTGGTCTGATTGCAGGATATTATGGTGGTATTCTCGACTCAGTCATTATGCGCATCCAGGACGCAATTCTCTCTTTTCCAGTTCTGCTACTGGCCTTGTTAATGATCGCCACTTTCGGCGCATCGACGCTAAATGTGATTGTTGCAATCGCTTTTGTCTATATCCCGCGCTTTGCTCGCCTTGTACGCGGGAGTGTTTTGGAGTTGAAAGAGCGGGAATATGTGTGGGCCAGCCGACTGATTGGTGCGACGGACACGCGGGTCTTATTTCGAACCATCCTCCCCAATGCAACCGGACCAATTATTGTACAAGCGACATTAGGTTTTGCGGTTGCGATTTTGATTGAGGCAGGGTTGAGCTACCTGGGGCTTGGTGTCCAGCCACCGACTCCATCGTGGGGTAGCATGTTACAACATGCCCAAAGCTATATCTATCAAGCGCCTTGGTTTGTGCTGGCCCCAGGGTTGATGATCTTCATTGCCGTTCTGATGTTCAATCTGGCGGGTGATTGGCTGCGCGAGCTGCTGGATCCGCGCTTACGACAGCTTTAGAGACAAGCTCGAATGCCCGACCTCTCTTTCTCTCTTCCGGGAAGGTCGGCTCTACCCGACCGCGTTAGAAGCAGCTTGTTTGAAATCATCTAATTCAGCTGAACTGGCAAACTCTGCAACCGATGAAAGAACGGTCGCTCGACAAAGCGCACTTCGCTTGGATCCACTGCTAGCTTCAAATTTGGGAAACGCTGCACGAGATTTGTAATGGCGATCTTGCCTTCCAGACGCGCAAGCGGTGCCCCCAAGCAATAGTGAATGCCTTGGCCAAAGCCAATATGTTTATTGGGCGAGCGGGTAATATCAAAGGCATCAGGGTTGTCGAAGATCCGCTCATCTCGATTGGCAGAAGCCAGCAGGGGCATCACCATCGATCCCTTGGGAATCGTAACGCCACCCAATTCTACATCCTCAATCGCATAGTTGGGCTTGGTCCCCGCAACTGGATTATCGTGACGCACAATCTCTTCAACAGCCGAGTCGATTTGCTCTGGCTGTTCTCGCAAAAGCGTCAACTGCTCTGGATTTAGCAACAGAGAATGGGTGCCGTTGGCGATTAGATTCACAGTTGTTTCATACCCCGCAATCAACAACAGTACCACCATCGAAAGCAACTCGTCTTCATTCAATTGCTCGCCCTCGTCTTCGGCTTGGATCAGTGCCGTTAACAGATCATCTCCTGGATCCGCGCGCCGTTTCTCGATCAGCTCTCGAATAAATTGAACAATGCCGCGCACGTCCAAATACATGCGAAACATATTGGGAATTGAGATGCTGCGGACAAAGGCTTTTGACCATTGGTTGAAGACAATTTGATCTTCCTTTGGTACGCCAATCATCTCCGCAATCACTGTAATCGGAATGGCCAAGGCATATGCATCTAACAGATCGACGGTTCCTTGCTGTGCAGCCTTGTCGAGTAACTCATGCGAAAGCGTTTCGATGCGTTCTTCGAGATTGGCGACAGTGCGCGGCGTAAACGCTTTATGCACCAGATTGCGCAAACGGCGATGCTCTGGTTCGTCTTCAATAATCATACTTTGGGCCATAGTGGCAAATGCTTTGGGCAGCGGAATCGGTAATCTCGAACCACCTGTGATGGTGGAACGATTACGGATAAAGCGTTTATCTTTCAGCAGTTCCACGGCATCATCATAACGGGCAACCAGGTGCATGTGCATGACCCACCCCATCCGTCCTTTACAGATCGGGGCATTTTCTCGCATCCATTTGTAATAACTATACTCGTTGCGTAGAAACGCTTTCGAATTGATATTGATTGGTTGTTTGGTGTTCATAAAATATTTCCTTACGACTCGAATTGCTGTCGGGCTGACTCAGCGAATCGTCGTAGTATGACTTTTCCTGCCTCGCTATTTCCTCCATCCTCAGGCGTTAGCGCCCTGTCCATTATATCGGCGATTCCTTCGATAATGTCGGCAGTGGGAGGGATTTTTTCTGGATCCTTGACTTCACCAACACTGACCAATCCGTAAGCCAACATATCCATAATATGGGCAGTCACTTTTGGATCAACGTCTTTGCGCACAGCACCGACATCTTGCATCATCTTGACAAATTCATAGCGAATAGACTGATTTCGTCGGCTAAATAGAGTGCCAGGTTTACGTAGATAACTTCCGAGAACACGTCCATCCTGGCGAAACATGGCGGAAATGAGGGGACTGCTCTCCATGGCGTACAATATACTTTTATACATTCCGCCAATCGTGCCGCCTTTTGGATCAGCATCGATCAGTTCAAGCCATCTCTTTTGGTAGGTCATTGTCTCTCGCATCAGCAGCCCTTCGAAGAGCTCATCTTTACTTTTAAAATGGAGATAGATCGCCCCTTTGCTAACGCCAGCCGCCCGGGCGACATCACTGACTGTTGTTTTGTCATAGCCATAGTGAATAAATAACTCAGCTGCAGCATCGAGTATTCTCTGTTTGCGTTCTTCATTTTCAGATCCGGCCATAGAATTTACTTGATAGATTTCATTTTGTGACCATTTGACCAATTTATCATATCTGGTCAAATGGTATCATATTTGTCACGTAATGTCAAGAGGTTTTATTGAAGGCACAAAAAATCGTTGACAAATCATGAAATTCAAGATATAATTAAGACCGATTGGTCTGAAATTTATGAAAGAATAAGAAATATGCGTAAAGGTGAATTAACACGCGATAAGATCATTGCGAAGGCAGCAGTATTGTTTAATACACGAGGCTATACAGGCTCATCTTTAGCGGATTTAATGGCAGTCACTGGACTTAAGAAGGGTGGCATTTACAATCATTTCCAAAACAAGGAAGAAATTCTATTAGAAGCATTTGATTACTCAATTAAGCGAGTCAATGCGGTTGTTTTGGAAGCCATTAGAGCCGAGTATACAGCCACAGATAAGCTCAAAGCGGTCGTGAACTTTTATCGGCATTATGCACTCAATCCGATTATTGGGGGCGGATGTCCCATCCTGAATAGTGTGATTGAAGCAGATGATTCCAATCCTCAATTACGTGAACGGGTGCAGAAAGCGTATCAAGAGTGGATTGATGGTTTGGTGACTATCATCCAGCGTGGCATTCGACGCAATGAATTTCATCTATCGATCAATGCTGAAACTGTTGCAATCTTCTTTATCTCAAGCATAGAAGGTGGCATCGCAATGAGCCGTAGTTTCAACCAGTCTCAATATATAGACGTGGTGGCAGATCAGTTAATTCGCTATATTGAACAAGAATTAGTCGTATAATTTTTTTGCTCACAAAAAAGACCGAGCGGTCTGAAAAAGGAGAACGAAATGAATCGAGCAACTCTGTTGCAAACGGGCATTAGAAGAGGGTTCCAAATGGTTGAGTTTCTTTCGCCGAAACTTGCCGGTCGGTTAGTTGCGCGCGCTTTTTTTCGCCCACCAAAGTTTGAGCGCCCCGCGCGTGAGGTCGCCTGGCTCACAACAGCCTCGGTAACACAAGTTCCCTTTACTGGTCACTATCGCCATTCATCTCAAGAGTCATACTATGTGGTTTACCAGTGGGGAAGCGGACCAACAGTGCTTCTCCTTCACGGTTGGGCGGGACGAGGTTCACAGCTTGGAGCATTTGTCCAACCACTGGTCGATGCTGGATATCGCGTGGTTACCTTCGATGGACCCGCACATGCTGATTCACCCGGCAAGCAGACGAATCTATTGGAATTTGCCCAAATAATCGTGGATCTTTCGGGCAGGTTCAGAACAAGGGATGAGTTAGGTTTACAAAATTGAAATGGGCACGTTAAAAAGAGAATAGGTTAAAGAGCCAGTTGCTGTTGAGGCTGAAGAATGGCATCAAGGGCGTCAGCCAAAGAAGGGACATAGGAATCGGTAGCCAGTTCTAAGGGTGAGTGACCGGAGCGTTTGCCACGTGAGAAGGTGCGATGATTCCAAAAGAGCTGTAAAAGAGCGGCCAACCAATCGGGCAAAGAGCGATGGATTGCAAGAAAGGGCCTGAGCCAAGCATGAAAGGATTCAGCTAGAGAAGAAGCCCGATGGAAGCGATCCAGTGCATGCCAGAAGGCAAGAGCCATAGGCTGCAATGAGGGAGGGAAAAGCTGTTCAATGGGAAGTTGATGGTCATGGCGATAAGTCCAGAGGTGTGTGATGAAGGCTTCGTACTCAGGTGAGAGGTTCTGGCGGAGGGGAGCCAGGGATAGTTCCAGGCGACGGAGGGGGAGCCAGCAATGTAGGTAGATTCTGCTGCAGTTGGGTGGCAAAGTGTGCAATTTCATCGCGGTTCATCTCCATCATAAGTTGGGTGGCAGCCAGAATGGTTTGTTGCGCGGCATCTGTGTTGACAAGCTGCCCGGTCGGTGAAATCGGCTCCAGTGCCTGACGGACCGTTCGGAGAAGCCATGTCCAGTTCTCGTGCAAGTCAACTGCTGTCAGCACCGTTTGGTCGGCAACCTCGAGAGTCACTGTGCATTTGCGTGGTCGCCCAGGGCGACGTGCAGGAGCAGTCTGCTCGTCCAACACTTGCAAGCTACGTCACGGTCGGTCATGGCCTGGTCCATTTCTCTCTCCAGACGTTGGGTGATTTTGGTGCCATTCTGCATTTGGTGAAAGAGGTCATAGGAGTGTGGCGCATTCATCCCCGCTGCCTTGGCTCCTGCCTGAATGCCCAAAGCCCCATCGGTCACCAAGTCATCAAAGGTGATGCCTCGCTCGAGCAATTCGAGAAACTTCAACCCCCATGTTGTTTCATCTCGGGCATCGGCTGCTGAGATATTCAACAGCGCAAACGATGCTCCGTCCACCACCGTCAGGCACGGTTGGTCGCCACAGAAAATTTCATCCGCTTCCCCCAACACCGGCAGCGTCGGCACCATGCTCTCATTGTACGCCGATGCCAGTTCTCCAACTTCCGCCAGCGTCCCTTGGATGAATCCCACCGACCGCTCCACACCTAGCAGCAACCCCAACCCCCTTTGGATATCTCGTACGCTTCCTCGCAGCATCGGCAACACCGTTATGGTTCGTCGGATGAACGTCTCATCCACTTCGATCACATGGCTTTTCGGCTGCGGTCCTGGACTCACTGGCGACAAGATCGCTTTCAGCGCCGCTTCACCGCTCTCTCTCAACTTATAGAGCCACGTTCGAGACACATTGTACGCCGTTGACAGTTCGCTCACTCTCCCCCACTCTCGATTCGGGTTGAGCATTTCCAACGCAAGATCGATTCGGGTTGACAATGATAGGAGGTCTGTTCGATACTCTGACATTTAGAGGCTCCTTTTTGGCTATTTTGGTCTGAACACCCTTATTTTGCCTGAACAGGAGCCTCTTTCTCTAACCTATTCTCTTGTTAACGTACTCTCTTCTTTGTCAACCTATTTCTGAACCAGCCCGATCTTTCCCTTGAGTATGGTGGTTTTGAAGCAATGATTGGGCACTCATTTGGAGGTGTTTGCGCCGCATTTGCCCTCAACGAAGGCGCAGACGCAAAAAAGTTAGTGACGATTGGTTCACCAGCGTCAATGGATTACATCTTGACTATGTTTATGAAGCAGCTCGGTGTGTCGGCTCCGACTCTAACGATACTCAAGGCGCGTCTTGAAGAATTAGGGCAACGTCCAATTGTTCAATTTTCGTTGGCACATTTAATTGACCAGATCAATATACCAGGTTTAATCGTGCACGATCACCAAGATCGCGAAGTGATACACGAGCAGGCGCTCATTTTGCGCGAACATTGGCCAAAAGCGGAACAAATTTCAACATCAGGATTGGGGCACCACCGTATTTTACGCGATGCAAACGTCATTGCAGCGATATGTGAATTTATCATGATAGGGCAGACTCAGCAAACAAGAATAGAGACGCCACTTAAACTTCGGACAATAGAATCGTTTTTGATGGAGGGACAATCGTCCAAAGTTTAATTGATGTGGTTATGAGAAGTCGGCCTGCTTATCTGCTTCGGAATGGCATCCTTGTATAATCAGTAGATCGCAATCATGTAAACACAACGATCCTTATTTGAATGATCTTGCGTGTATAATAGAATTGACCTGATCGAATAAGAATGGTTCTGTTACATCATAGATACCGTGTTCAATATACACATAGGAGGCAGCAATGCCAGGCTTATTCCCAAATGTCGATCCCGATGGACTTCTCGAATACTCAGTGGTCTACACTGATCGTGCGTTGAATCACATGTCCCAATCCTTCCAGAGTGTTATGAACGATATTTCGGTTACGCTGAAGAAGGTCTACAATGCCAAAGCGGTGGCGATTGTACCAGGCAGTGGCACCTTTGGGATGGAGGCGGTGGCACGTCAGTTTGCGACTGCCAAAAAGTGTTTGGTGATCCGTAACGGTTGGTTCAGTTACCGTTGGACCCAGATTTTTGAGATGGGCAATATTCCGTCCGAATCCATTGTCTTAAAAGCGCGTATGGTGGATAGTCATCGGCAAGCACCATTCGCACCTGCTCCGATTGACGAAGTCGTTGCGACCATCAAAGCAGAGAAACCCGATCTGGTTTTTGCCCCACATGTAGAAACCGCATCAGGAATGCTCTTGCCTGACGACTATATTCGCGCTGCTGCTAGTGCAGTTCATGAGATTGGTGGCATGTTTGTGTTGGATTGTGTCGCCTCTGGTACAAACTGGGTCGATATGGAAGCGGGTGGTGTTGATATTCTAGTGAGTGCGCCACAAAAAGGTTGGAGCGGTTCGCCCTGTAGCGGTCTAGTGATGATGAGCGAGCTGGCCCGCAGCCGAATCGAATCAACCACCAGCTCCAGTTTTGCTTGTGATCTGAAAAGGTGGCTCCAAATCATGGAAACATATGAGAACGGTGGTCATGCATATCATGCCACAATGCCAACCGATGCACTGACCCGCTTCCGTGATGTGATGAAGGAGACCGAAGCCTATGGGTTTGCCAAAGCACGCGACCATCAGCAAGATCTTGGAGATCGGGTGAGGGCCCTTCTCGTCAGTAAGGGCTTCAAGAGTGTGGCAGCGGAGGGGTTTCAGGCACCTAGCGTGGTTGTGAGCTATACAGACGATCCAGAGATTCATTCTGGCAAGAAATTCGCAGAGGTAGGAATCCAGATTGCAGCAGGCGTTCCCTTACAGTGCGATGAACCAGAGGATTTCCAGACCTTTCGGATCGGCCTATTTGGCCTAGATAAATTGCAAAATATCCATCGAACCGTCGAAGAACTTGAAGAAGCAGTAGGGCAGGTTGCCCAATGAAAATGAAAACCTACCGCGGCACTTGTCACTTGTAACTTTGCATTGCAGTGAGTGAGGCTTTGCATTGCAGTGAGTGACTTTGCATTGCAGTACTGATGATCAACTACTACATTCCAGTCACTGCAAAATAGCGCCACATTGGTTAAAAACATGACGTCAGTACAGACATTTGCTGGAACGCCTCCACAATGTAGCAACGGATCAAGAGGTTATAAGGTGCTCAGAATGCCTGCAATATCCCGCGCGCCAAATCTATTTACATCCTCTAATAAGTCTGACTGACGTTTAAGGGAGTAACCTTGACCAGAAATCTCCATCTGCTATCTGGACTTTGGTATCAACCTGACTAGCTAGTAAGCAGTTCCCGCGTCAATGAGTTCAACGCCGCACTCAGTAGAATTGGCGATGGTGATGCCCAGACCATAGGCACGAAGGGCGTCGAACGTTGTCGCGCATTCGAGATACGGTTTGAATATTCCGGGATTGCTGGCGGCGTCGATCGTCAATCCCTTACAGCTTCATGATGAAGACCAGCGCATAGTAGGCAGGCCGAAGATCAAGTTCGGTTTGTGTGTGACTCAATCCCTCAGTGTTAGAATCAATGTAATGGTTGTGGTGTCCTGCCTCTGTAGAAGTAAAGGTTTTTTTAAACCAATGACTGCGGTCTGTGCTATCCACCCATTGCCCGGCACCGCCGTGGTCAGCCCAATCGATTTGTATCTCATGAGTATGTTTGCTCTTCCAATCAGTATAAGTTTTTATGGGATGAGTATGCGATGGCAATTGTTCCTTATTAAGCAGAACCTTGTCGTTACCATCGTTGTGAGGCCCGGGCTTATACTCACTGTCATTCCCGTCTCCAGCCGCCACTATAAAGCGATTGCGCAAATCTGGCGTTCCATTTTTTCCATCACAGACGGCCCACCCTGTCGGACACGCTATACCATCCCGCGGATGATACATGACAATTGTCCCGCTGGGCACCAGATGCCCCGGATGACCGTTGTAGTAAATGCCTGTCTTATCGGTTGGCTGCGGGGCATCCTCGTCTTTGCCGGCCATGACCTCAAGTTTATTCAGAAAGGGTTGCTGGGCCTCAACCTGAGCCTGGAGCTCAATTCCCTTTATGCTATTAAGAGTAATCTTGTTGGTACTTTCCAGAGCCAAACTGGCGTTGTCGTCGGTCAAGTGAATACTGGCTGATGTAGGGCTATTCTGACTTATGGTCAGAGACTGCTTATCTTTTTGCTTTCTGATAATATAGGGATGCCTATTAGCACCATCATCCACTCGCCATTGCTGGTCCTTCACTTCCATATTTAGCGTAGCCGCACTAGTCAGGTGAACATCATTCGATTCGAACGCTTGCTTAAGTTTCTTGGTTAGAGTACCATCTTTTAGCTCGTCCTTATAGTCATTAAATGGGAGGTCAAACAACAGGTGTTCAGATTCAGTTTCGTCATAGGTTCCATTGCGCAGCGTCATCCTGGGGGCATCGACTAACCCTAGCTCACCGGCCACCACGGTTCGATTTTGGGTATTGTCTGGGATCAAGACGGGCGTGCGCTGAACGGGGATGATTAGATGGCCATGGCTCTTATCGGCATCAGCTAAATTCTCAAAGTGCACTTTGACGTAGCCGGAACCGGCAGGCGCGGAGGATTTGAAGTTAAGGGCAACGGCCAGCAGCATGCCTTTCTTATGATCGTCTCCATTTGAGGGTGGTTTCACCTCGAGGCTGATGTGTTCCGAACCTGAATGGAGGTTCCCAATAGTCCACTGTCCGTGACTGTATGTCCACTGCCCATTCGTGTAGGTGTCTCCGTGTGCAGCAACACCGGGGAGAGAATCGGCGGGCATCAAAAGTCCCCAAGGTGTCGTATCGGTGTAGCGATCGATCTCAAAGGTAAACGTTGGAGTGCCTTTCAAGCTCACCCCATCCTTGGTATGATTCACCAAATAGAGAGTTAGCGTATTCATCGACTGACCATCATTAAGAATTGTGGCCGAGCCCATGACCCCGGCTGAGATGGGTGCCGGCTGCAGCATGTGGGTGATCATATTTTCGGTCTGGGCCACCTGATAGACCACCTGGGCCAGCTGGTTGAGATCCACGCGTAGCTGTTGGATGGTCAGATCTTTTGCCTCGGTCTCCTTGACGAGGGACGCGCTCTGTTGCTCCAGCGTCTCAACCTTGTTCTGTAGCCCAGTGGCGTCCATGGGCACCACCGACAGGTAGTGCTGGCGACTGCCCGTCAGAGGCAGGCCGCTATCCAGGGCGTGGACAAAGTAGCGCAACTGCACCCGGGTGGCGCGCGAGCCGCCTTGGTGATCCACGTTGAGACCGTGCAATTTTAAGCTGATCGTTTCGCCCGGTCGCAGGGTGGCCGCGGAACCGGTGCCATTACCGCCAGTGTTGCGCCACAGGCGGAGCAGGTCAGTGCCGTCGGGTTCGGCCACGTGATCCAAGGCCCAGTTGGGGGTATCCTCGGACTGGCCCGAGCCGAGGAGGCTGGCCGCCGAGAGCTTCACATCCTCTGGCCGACGTAAGGTGCCAGGCCGGAAGAGCAGCTCCAGCAACGATAGCGCCGATTCTCGGCTGCTGGGCAACTGGATCACTTCATCGCCCTTGTTCTTCAGGGTCAGGGTTAGGCTTTGGTCTAGCGTCTGCTGGCCACTATCCTCCAGGTAGAGCACGCCATCGCCATGAGCGTTGAGCAGGCTAAACTCCAGCGGCGTGTGGCTGCTGCCCACATTGCCTACGCGGAAGTCTCGCTCCATGTTGGCCTGGATTTCATCTTGGGATAAGACGCGGTCGTAGAGGCGGATGTGGGATAGTTGGCCTCTAAATAATGACTTTCTACTAACACTCCACACCTTAACGATTGAATCATCACTGCCCGTAATAATAGTTCGACCATCAGAGCTAAGTGCTACGTTGCTGATAGGTAAAGTATGAGATTGCCCATTGCTACTCCCAGCCAGCGTCTTATCAATCAGTAATATCGGCTTCTTTGTCCATACATCATTCTTATTGCAGGTCCACACCTTAGTGTGCTTATCATTACCCCCCGAAACAATGGTTTTTCCGTCAGTGCTTATTGCGACTGCCGAGACCTTACCGTGATGAGAATGACCTATACGAACACCCTTTGTAGTCTCGTCAATCAGCGATAAAGGAGTCGTATTCCATGCATTCCTCTCTCGTCCCCATACCTTTACGAAACCATCTCGAATACCTGCCACTATGGTCTCACCATCAAGGCTGATCGCTATAGAGTTGATCCAACGGAGTGGCAGCGAGATAGGGCGCTTCGTCCACGTTCCCCCTTCGCGCTTCCAAATCTTAATGAAGCCGTCAGAAGTTCCCGCAATAACTGTCTCTCCCTTAGGGCCAATTGCTACAGATTCTACCTGGCCACCCGTCGCGTGACCGTGATATGGCAGAGTATCATCAACCAAAGAGTGTGGTTTCTTTGTCCAAGTATTGCCATCGTGAGTCCAGACGCGGACGTGAGTACTACCTCCCGCAACAATACTGGTATTTTCTCCGTAGGAGACAGTCGCAATAGATGTGATCCGTATCTCGTCAATCAGTGCGACGGGTTGTCTTGTCCAAGCACTTCCATAATGGTGCCACACTTTGACAGACTTATCAGAACTGCCCGTAACAATAGTCTTTCCATCAGGGCTAATAGCCACGGACCGGATTTCAGAGCTGTGCGAATGCCCTTCATTTGTGCCCGTCAGTGACTTGTCAACAAGCAAGACAGGCCGGTTCGTCCATTCAGTCCCATTATGAGTCCACACCTTGGCCAGTGATTCACCATCACCCGAAACAATGGTTCGTCCATCAGCACTAATCGCCACAGCCTTGACTTGGGAAACACTTATCTTGCCCTTAGAACCTATCCGAAAAGTGGTTGTGAGTCCAACCAGCTTCTCGAGTAAGAATAGATCATCACAGAACTTTTCGGATAAGCACTTATAGCTTATCAACGGAAGTAAGTGCGACTTTTGGGCCGTCAACCAAAATAACTGATCTTGCGACCAAACAAGTGGTGCCTCTGTTTGCTCGACTTTCTTGTTATTCTGATAAAGATGAAGGATTTGACCATCAGCTTTGTAACTCAGCGCTAGATGTAGCCAAGCCTGAATAAACTTTTTGCTTAGATCAGCCATAATATCGCGAGTTTGCAGATTTTGATCACCAAATGAGAAGCCGATTAACTTACCCACGGACAATGCCCACGTGAATTGCGTTTCCGACCCGACCCCAAAGATGTCGCCCCATGCCCCATCGGAAGCGAAGTTGGGCTTGACCCACATCTCGAGGGTGAAATCATGCATCTCACCCTCGTCATCGGTCAGGTCGGCCAAATCGCTGTGGCTCCAAGTGACTGGTTGAGCCGCATCGGCAAAGTCCAAGCTGCGGCCTACCGTGTCGCTTTGAACCACCACTGGATGATGGTCTGGGTCGAGGGCCTTGTTGCCTGCTTTGGGTGAATTGTTGACCAGGTAGAGAGTGTCGCCAACGGTGCGCAGCTTGGCCGGGACGATGTCAAGGATAGGCCGGGTTTGGAAGCTGGGGAGGATTGCTTCGATCTCATGCGCTAAGGTCGTTGTGATATCGGTCTGAACGCCGCGGTAGATCGTCACTGGCCCCATCCGACCCTGATAAAAGCCCCCATCTGGTGTAGGATGACCTAACGCTAGGCCATTGCCCACGGTGGCCCACCAATCATAATCTGCCTTCGTCTGCGACGCTATTTCTCGCCCATTCACATAGACTTTTAGGGTATTGCTGCCCTCATAGCTAATGGCCAGGTGGAACCATGCCCCCACTATTAGGTTCACTGGCCCAGCCGTTGTGCCGGCCATTTGAATTCCCTGGTCCACGCCGATAACCCAGCCATCTCTGTCGGGTTCGCCATGACCAAGAATGGGGCCACTAGCCACATCGGGCCGTACCCAGCAGGTGAGCAAAAAGGCCCGTTTATTGGCCTCATCCGTAGCGGTTGTCGGCAGCAGCATGCGGGGGCTGACCAAGTTGGCTCGCTGGCTCTTACCGTCAAAGTCTAGGCAGGGGCCCAGCCAGGGATCGTGGACGGGCGTGGGATGGACGGCTGCATTACTGTAGGGATGAGGGAGGGGAACGTAGGTGACGCGATGAAGATCAGGCTCAAGATTGAGGTCAAAGCAGGGCGAGGTGCTGGCTAGATCGTCTTTAAACTGCTCCAGCACGGCTGCCGCGCTCAGGGCGCGGCGGCTTACCTCGATGCGTCCCAATTCGCCGTGAAAGCGGTCTATTATGAGCGGGTTCTCGGTCCAGAGCTGGGTCAACTAACCTGACTCTTGGGCAACTTCGTGACCATTTAGATAGAGGGTCGATCTTTTGGCTTGAACATCATAGAAAACGGCTAGGTGAGCCCATTCACTAGAACCGATATCGACTGTGGCAGCAATCTTCTCTGCGGCAACGGATGTTTCGAAGCTAACACCATCGATGCCGACCTGCAACTGCCAGCCAGATTTCTCGTCCGCGGTACTTAGGAACAGGGGAATACCTGCTGTCAGCTTGGCTTGGACCAGTAGGCTAAAGTCGGATTGTCGGGGCGTCTCGTGAAATAATTGGCCTGGATTGGGCAGATGATAGATTCCTGATCCAGACCATACTTTGGTCTTGCCATCGAGACCTCCAGTGACAATGGTCTGCACACCCCTGCTGTTCTCGATGATGGCCACAGAGTGGACCCACGAATCATGACCGTTGTTTTTCCCATCCTTTAGAACAGTTGGGGTCCATTTCCCATCCCGGATCTGCCACACTTTGGCCTTCTTATCCTTGCCACCAGTGACAATGGTCTGCACACCCCTACTGTTCTCGATGATGGCCACAGACATGACAGACTCATCATGAGCATCGTTTTTCCCGTCCTTTACTCGATAGTTGTGAAATGAATATTTTCCAAATTTGACAAAAGAGACAAAAGTCATCTCAATAGATTGCATCAAGAAAAAAGTGCGAAAAAGGAGCCATCAAGATGCAATTGCCGATAGTGAATGTAGCGCCACTGGTCAGGGAGCATAGCGAAACCTTTCGTTCAGTATTTGCCAATCGATACACACTACAATCATAGCAATGGTCAGCATCCACTGGCTCATAACTTAGTCACAAGTCACTATGTCAGTGGCGCTGTTCGTTTTCCGGTCGATGCAAGTATCTACCGACGGTACGAAGAGTTTACCGACTGGGAAGCATTTGTGGAAAACCATTTCCCAGTGACTGAGATTCCCAAGAAAAAGAAAGAACGAACCGCTTTTCATAAACGAGTGGATAGCCACCTATTAACTGACCCCGCCTTTCGAGGGCTAGACGAAGCGTTTAAGACCAAGATAACCATTGCCAGTGAACTGGTTGAAAAAGCTGTTGAACGAACCCTTATCTTTGGTTGGGCTCTCTTCGATGGTTGGTATCTCGCTCCAGATCTTCTAGCTGTACTCGATCGTCTGAATAAAGATTGGATCAGCATCTTGAAGTGCAATCGCAATCTGGAGACAAATAGCTTTCGTTTGCGAGATGAAGACGGTCAGCCAATAACTTTCGAGGGGCCACATATTAAAGTCAAAGAGTTGGTCCCCTACATCCCCCAGAATGCCTACAAACCTGTCACCATTGATGGTCGTACTTACTATACCTTTACCATGACTGTGCGTATCCCTTCTATCGGCAAGGTACGCATCGTGATTAGTTTTGATAATCCTGAATTGCAAGGCAATTAGGCCGTTTTAGTGACCAATCGCACTGATTGTAATGCCAAACGCATTCTCTCGATTTACCTGCTTCGTTGGCCTATCGAGACGGTTTATCAGGATGGTAAACAACTGCTTGGCCTTGATGAATATTGCATGCGAACTGCCCACGCCTTTCAAAAACATTGGTCTCTGGTCTTCGTGGCTTATTCTCTTGCACCTTGATTGTTTGGGACCATCATTGGCTAAAACTCAATTCTCGCCCAGCAAATCCCTTGGTGAGGCTACTCGGCAGCAAGCTCAGTCACTAATTCAAGATCTCATCTTGACTGCACATCATGCCTTGAATGACGGACAGGAGATTGCAGAGGTCTTCGCTACCCTTTTCGCCAAACAGCAGGCCTGCTCTGCTTAATTTTGACTTTGTCAAATCCGGCACCTGCTCAAAATACAACTATCGAGTCCTTTAGAACAGTTGGGGTCCATTTCCCATCCCGGATCTGCCACACTTTGGCCTTGTGATAGCCGCCAGTGACAATGGTCTGCACACCCCTACTGTTCTCGATGATGGCCACAGAAGTAACAACATAAGACTTATGTCTGGTGTTGTCCAAATTGTTTAGAACAGTTGGGATCCATTGCCCATCTCGGATCTGCCACACTTTGGCCTTCGTATCCTCGCCACCTGTGACAACGGTCTGCACACCCCTGCTGTTCTCGATGATGGCCACAGAGTGGACCGAATCATCATGAGCGGTATGTTCCCCATCCGTTAGTTTAGTATTCTTATCTGTTAGTTCAGTTGGGTTCCATTGCCCTTTCTGCTTCTGCCACACTTTGGCCTTCGTATCCTCGCCACCTGTGACAATGGTCTGCACACCCCTGCTGTTCTCGATGATGGCCACATGGACAATACCATAAGCGTCGTTTAGTTCAAAGAGATTCCCTTTTTATCGTAGTTGTATTTATCGTAGTTGTGTGTTTCGAATAGACAACCGCGTCGCCAGCAGACTCAATCGCGAAATCACTGTTGTGACGAATCCCATTAATATGTGCCTGACGGATGGTTTCGCCTTCCTGGGCGTAATTGGCAAAGCTCAGCGGGCCGAGGCGGCCGGCGAAGTCGGCGGGAATTGTCAGATTGTCGCCGGTAGCAAAGAAGTGAGTGCTGGGGCAGGCTTGCTGGTACTCGGCCCGACCGTTGACGTAGAGGGTTAAGGTAAAGAAGCTGTAGGTGACAGCGATCTGGTTCCAGGTGTTGGGGATCAAGCTTTTGGTGGCGGTTAATGTGTGGAGATTATCGCCTTCATGAATGGCGAATGCCACGCCGGTTTGGTCGGTAGATAACGCCCAATTGGTGCCACCGGCTGGCGTTGTCACAATATCCTGCTTTTCGCTGAGTGCGGACTCAAAATAGACCCAGACTTGCAGCGTAAAGTTGCCGGGCTGGTGGTGGAAGAGTTCATCCAGCTTGCGCAATTCCGGGCTGGGTAGGGTCTGCTTGTGGGTTGGGGCTGTCTTGCCGTTATTGTGCTGATCTTGCTGCCACTTTGCTTTGTCTTCCTTAGTGGCTTCGGCTTTATGCGCGGCCAGCTCAGCGTAGGGGGTGGTTCCCAGGTCGAACAGATCCTCACTGCCGCTGAATTGAATCACCCGACCAAAGGCTACATTGTCGACGACTTTGGCACGACCTTGGTCGGCTGCATTCTCTTTGGGGATCAAGGTCACCCGGTGTTCGTCACTGCCGGCCTTCTGTTGGAATAGTGAGTTAAGTGGCATGGATCGTTCTCCTAAATACGTAATGGATTGTCATCTGTCCGTCGTGTTTATGTGTTAGCCGTCGATGTTATATGTCTATCTTCAGACATCTTAAATTCGGATTTGATTGTGTAATGGATACCGGCAGGCTGACTGAGAAATGTCGACCAGATGGATCGATGGATACTTGACTGACGCTCATTCGTCGCCCAGGGTGCTAAACACCTGAGTGACGCCGAAAAACTCCTTGGTCTGCTGCTGCTCATGTTTGGTGAGCTTCCGCTTGTTGATTTCAATAGACGGCAGCGCGGTGCGCAGCTTGGCCGCATCCAGCACGGCCAAACCGTGCAGCGAATTTGACGCGGTGCCATTCTGTGGCTCGCTGCCATTGGGCACAAAGGGGGTCAGCGCCTTCTTTGAGACCAGCTCTGTCCATATTTTTTGGCCCCGTTCAGCTCCTAATTGGGCCTCAAAATCGGCCTCTTGAAAGACGCCGTTGCTGCTGGCGCGGATCGGGCTCAGCTGCAGCCAGCCCTCGCGCAACGTCTGGGGGCCAAAGTGGGCCTCGTAGCTCAACGATTCGATGGCCTTGACGCTGATCTCCAAAAAACGTTTGAGATCTGAGCGTTCCGTCTTGAGGGTCACGGTATTCCCCGGGCCGTAGAGCAGATCCAAGCTTGGCTCTAGCTGGTGGGCATCATAGTAGGCCTGGCTGCTGTCGCTGGGTAGGGCGGTCAGCAGATTGGTGGCCAGCAAGAGTCGCCACAGGGTAGGTCCATCGTCCCCAAAGGCCTGCCGCAAGTCCGCCTGATCCAGCGCCGGGATTGAGGGCATGGTAGACCAGCGATCGTCTTGCTGCTCGATCCAGGACCAGCGCCAGCCGGCCAGGTGCGGCAGGCCCAACTGTAACGTATCCCTGGGGCTGAGCACGGGTGCGGTCAAAAAGGTCACCTGAATAGCGCGTAGGGCAGGCAAATATTGATCGACGGGGATGGTCAGCTCTTTGGTGGGCAAGATGCCGCTGGTGGCGTGGAGGCTGGCCCGGGCATCCATAAGCACAGAGATGGTCTGGGGTGCGTCATCCAAGGCCAGCCACAGATTAAAGGCCCCATCTTTGCGCCGATAGATCTGGATATCATCCGTATGATCCTCTGCGCTGATCCAGTCGCTTTGGGGGGCATACATGGTCTCGCTCAGTCGCCCCGCTTGAGAACCAGCCCTCTCTTCCATCCAGTAGCCCACCACCCCATCGTGGAAGCGGTGATGTTCGCCAATCCGCACGGGGAAGCGCACCGTCTCAAAGCCCTGGGTGCTGCGCTCCCGTCCGCCCACCGATTGGTTAAAGGCTAGCAGGCTCTGCTGCACTGCATAGGGCTCCTGTAGCTCCAGGCTAATGGAGGCCCGCACCAGGGCCAAGGGCCGACCCACCAACAGCGAGAGAGATTGATGCTGCTCAAAGCCATCCGGGTCGATATATTCCATGGCGCTCTCTAGCGCGTCCACAAACTCGGGGATAAAGGTGTCACCGTCCGCTTCGGCTGCCTTGTCGCGCAGCCAGAGCACCATGCGGCGCAGGTGGCGATTGGGGATATCCTCGGGCAGCGCATAGGACGCCGCGCCCGGGGTGGGACGCCAGTGACCGAGCTGGTCTAGCGACCCCAGGGCCAGCCCATCCTGGCTGTAGATCATCAAGCGGGCATCAAGCATGTTGGGCAGCGCCCAGCCGCAGATGGGGCTGGGCGCGGGGTGGGCATTCCACTCCTGCTCATTGGGTTGGGGGAGGCTGGACGCTGGTTCTGCGGCCAGCCAGCGCAGATTCAGACGGGCCGGCTGCACCAGACGCGGGGGCAGGCTTATGGGAAGCGTGCTGCGGGACGTCATCTGCTCTGTGGTGCGCACCTGATTGGTCTCTATCGATTGGACTTGACCAAAGACGTCCACCAGTCGTAAACCCACTAGATTGAAGTGGCCGCCCCGGATGGGGCTAAAGGGCGTGTCTGGCAACGGTGCCTGGGTTTGACGGCCCACCAGCGGCTTGATGGTCAACTCGGAGAAAGCCTGATACTCGGCAAAGCCCAGGGGATCGGCCACCGGTAGTTGCCAGCTTCGCTCTTTGGAGAGGAGCGCATCGTTAAAGCCGTCCAGCGTCACGGTCAGCAGTCCTGAGCTGTGCGAGAGTGATTGCCACACATCAAACGCGGTCAGGCGGGGATCGACCCAATAGTGACCCTGGTCATCCAGCCCGTTGAAATGTTCTCGTTTCCAGGGACGATCCTCGTCATCAATGTGGTAGAGCAGATGGCTCATCTGCGCCGCGTCAACATGACGCAGCCCGGCCAGCTGATTTAACGACTCAAAGGGCTGGATTTGGCGGGCCCGCACGATTTCGGCCACGGCTAGATCGGAGAGCCCGGTAGCGGTCAGTTGGGCCGACGTGGCCCGATTGACCATCGAGAGCAGGGCCGCAGCGATGGATCCACCATCGGGCAAGCCCAGAACCAGGGGACGCCAGAGCACATTTTCACGAAAGTTGGCCGTATCGACCGCATCGGCCACATAACCAAGGGCATCCGCATAGCGCAGGAGTACGACCAGCCGTTCCGCAGTGATCAGGGTGCGTTCCGCAGATTCGCCCGTTAGGCATTTTTTGATTTCGGTGACGAACGTTTCTGTCTCCTTGTCCGACAGACCCAGAAGATAAGGCAAGACGTGCTCTGGCGCTGGCGGGGTTGCGGGTTCAGCCGCAGGCTCTTCTGGCTTAGGGTCATCCGGCTTTGTTTGCTTTGGCGGTTCTGGTGGCAATAGCACAACCAGCAGTGGACTCAAGTGTCGTCTGGTCTCATCCGTCAACGGTCTGTTTTTCGGATCATGATAGTGGGTTAGAAACTGAACGATTGCTGTGGCAACGCGCTTCTTCGGCAGAATGCCAAAGAGCGTGTCTTTGTGGGTCTGCCCCATGGTGGTCAGCGCGTCGGCTGCGGGTTTCAGATCGTCCGCAGATCGATCTTCGACCAGCCAAGATCGCGCTTGAGCTGGATAGGTACGGAGATGCTCCTTGCGCTGCTCAGGCTCGATCTGGTATCGAGTAAAATAGTCCGCCAAACTGTTGAGCAGATAAGCTTCGACCGCACCATCCATCACCTGGCCGGCGTAGTCAGTCAATAGATTGCTGCCGCGAAAGAGAAGGGTTCGCTCATGGTCGGCGGCTTCTCCGCCCCGTCCGGTCAGCTCTGCGTCAGTTTCAGTCAGGCGCCAATGGTCGCGCACTTCGTCGGGCTGGTAGGCCAGGCTGGGGTTGCGGCGATAGCCATCCGGGCGCACTTGGGCCAGTTCCGTCTCCCACTCCAGCAGAAATGGATGCTGGGGGTCAAATTGGCCGCGGCGGTAGTAGGGGCTGAGTATGGGATTGACTGCCGCGCGTAATTTGGTGAGTGCCGTCTCCAGCTCGGCCAGCGTCGCGATATTATCGGATCGGGCGACGTCCAGATCCGCAGGAGGAAAGGTCACGTCGGAGACAAAGGAACAGGTAAGCAGCTCGTCGTGGCTCAGACGTCCGTCGTCGCCATAGCGATCGCTGGCCGACAATCCCGCCAAGAGAATCGCTGGCTCGTTGGGGCTCCAAAAACGGGGTCCAACTGTACGCGCCAATGCCCACTGATTCTCTAAGTTGGGATGAGTTTGGGCCAAGTTGTGTTCGTTCAGATCGCGACACAGTTTGGCGATGGCCCTATCCAACTGCCGGGCCAGCGAGTCGACCGACCCCGCCACCACAAGCCGCCAATCGCACTGCCAGCGCTGATTTGGGGCTGAACCCGTCGCGGCCGAGTGGTCGTCCAGTTCATCGACGCGTCCCGCATGTTGCACCGCTTCCTCCAGCGGCCGAACATCTTTCCCTCTGATGTAGGCGATGAGGCCGTCGATATCTGGGGCCAGCCGAACAGCCTCGTAGTCCAGGGCATCATCGTCAGACGGATAGGCCAGCAGCATATAGCGATACCAGTCGCAGTAGATCTGCTGGCGCAGCGCGGTCACGGCGTGTTGCGCCTGATCGTAGGCGCTCTGCAGTGCGTTGAGTTCGTTCAGCTCGTGGGCCAGATCTGGCGGCAGGCTCAATTCAACGGGTGGCTCTTCATTGTCGGACGGTGCGTGATCCTCAGCCGCGATTTGGGAGGCCAGGGTCACCAGCCAGAGCATGCTGCCCGGATGGGCCGTAAAGCTTTTGGTGTGACGCTCCTCCTCCAGTCGGGCCCCAATGTCTACCCGCTGCTTGTCGAGCATGGGCGTCAGATGAATGGCCTCGATAAAGCGCTCCAGCCGGGCTTTTTCGTTGCGCTGCACCTGGATATAGCTCGCATACGCGTGCTCGTCATCGCTTGGGTCTGGCGTACGTGGATAGCGATCCAGCGCCAATTCACTGGCGCTGTAGGCTGCCACCGCCTCTGTGCCCGTGCTGCCCACAAAGATCTGGTTGGAATGGGCGGACACACCACTACGCACAAAACTGTCGCGCCAGACCTGGCCATAACAGATGAGCCGCTGCGGTCGTTGCAGGGCGCAGCTTTGAATCAACTTTTCCAGAGAGACGGTCCGCGACGGTTGAACCACTTTCTTGGTGTCGAAGGCCTGTTTGAGCTGCCTTGGGGTCAGCCAGCCCTCTTTGCTGTCAGTCAGGTAGTCAACCAGCGCCTGGCGGCCATGTAAATCGCGCTTTGGCTCTGAAGGTAGATGCACGTCAATGGTGGTTTCACCAAGACGGGGCTGGAGTATGTCGGCTAACAGTCTGTTGACCAGGTCCACCTCGTCTTGCGACCAGGCAAAGGGCGCACTCCACCCGTAAAACTCCTCCAGCCGCGTGATCAAGTGCTGCGTCTTGTCGAACCACGTCAAGAAGTTGTTTGCGTCAACGGCCGCAGGAATGTCGCCAGCCAACTGATGAATCGGATCGTCGGCCAATGGATCGTCGCCAAGCGTCTCATAGCAGCCGTAGACCTCATACCAGAGCCCATCCGGCGGATCGACGCCGCCAAAATCAGGGTCATGCAGCCCAAAGACGCTTTGGGAGTTGGGGTAGAAGGCGGCAAATGTTGGTTCGCCATAGCCAATCGCGGTCAGCTGTGAGGGATAATCGGAGATATCGATGCCCCGTTTTTGCAGGCCATCCAAATAGGGAGCCAGATAGTCTCCTGGCGCGGTAGCCGCCACGCCGGCCTTTAGCTCGGTCTGGCGGCCCATGTA
>JAHBNG010000066.1 GCA_019217005.1 Chloroflexi bacterium TSY | reverse complement strand
TTCGTTTGAGAAATCGGCATGACAAACCTCTACGTACGCCTCTATCTCTATCCGAAAGCTTTGCCATCAGCGGAGGCTATTTTCCAGTAGGAGAGTGGCTCGAGCCAAATCAGGAAATTCTGACATCCACACGGTATACAATTGTCCCTCAATCACTTTGGGAAGCTGGCATTACGGAACGACAAGATATTCTCAAACTGATGATTTGCACGGCCGAATTTGATCCGACATTGCTAGAGCAGAGAGAGTTGGATGAACCACGGGTGTTGTCACAGGGCAACTCCCATGATCAACAATACATTGAGCCAACTCATGAACCAGATTCAGATGCGGGAAGTTGTTGATTATCCTGAAGCAGAGTTTTATGACGACTGGGCTACCGCTGAAGTCTCACTGACCACGCCGACCACAACCATCAGTAGCATTATCTAATTCAGTGGCAAGCTCATTTGGGGGCTGGGATCAGTATTGAAGCGCATGCTGATTTAAAAGCCGACGCTAGCTTAGGCACCAAGCCTCACTTGCAAAGCATTCTGAATGCTCCAATCTTGCCCGCGATTTTGCGGATGGACCCTGACTTGTTTAAACCATTTCAGTTTACATGCCAAAGGTGCTGATCCTGGATTGAGTTTTATCAATTTAAACAACGTACAAAATTATCAAAGCGTCACCCGTGACCACACACTTTGTGTGACAATCGAATCAATGTTGGAATCTACAGAAACGATTTTACCGGTGTCGTTTGACGGCAAATTCTATCTTCCATTGGGCCATGTCACCAAGAGAGATGATCAGTTCGTGGAAATTGGGATTGAACGTCTTCCTGAACCAATGTCAGAAAGTAGCCGAAGCCTCCATCGCTCGGTATGGATACTTTTTCAAAAATTAACTTCGGCGCCATGGGGAATAGATTACGATTATCCTCGATTGGGGGTGGCCGATGTGAACGATCAAAATGGATTCCACATCATCACCGAAAACGAGGTTGTTCAACAGCGAATTGCAGAAGCGAACGAAGTTGTATTGTGTGTTCATGGTTTTCTCGGCAATACAAACCAAATGGCACAAACAATTCTTGACAAGCCAGATACATGCGTTCTAACCTTGACTATGAAAACATTCATACACCTCTAGAACAGACGGCTCGTCAACTGAAAGACCGAATGATCGATGTTGGACCGCTCCGGCCACAACAAATGCGTTCGTATCGGTTCTTTTCGGCGGATTGATCGCTAGATGGTTTATTGAAAGAGAAGGCGGCGATCAGATGGTTCAGCAACTCATTTTGGTCGGCACAGAACACGGGTTCGCCTTGGCCTGCATGATTGGGGACGATGGCAATTGCGCTAAATGGCTGGCTGCCACTGAGTGGCCTGTTCAGCAGGCATACTCGAAAGTTGTGAAATGAATATTTTCCAAAGACAAAAGAGACAAAAGTCATCTCAATAGATTGCATCAAGAAAAAAAGTGCGAAAAGGAGCCATCAAGATGCAATTGCCGATAGTGAATGTAGCGCCACTGGTCAGGAGCATAGCGAAACCTTCGTTCAGTATTTGCCAATCGTAAACAGTTTCGCCACTTTGAAAACTATCTGACGGGTCTGATGGTCTTGGACAACAAAAGCATGGCAAATATTGCCCGCTGCATTCTAGATAGTGCAGAGACGAATATATCACGGTATCTGAGTGAAGCTCCTTGGCGAGCCGAAAACTCAATGATGAGCGTATAGGTTACAAGTCAGAGACAGCAATACCAACGTTCAGAGTCAGAATCGGTATTAGCGATTGACGATACATGTGAACACGGGAAGTCTGTTCGAGTATATCGATACACACACAATCATAGCAATGGTCAGCATCCACTGGCTCATAACTTAGTCACAAGTCACTATGTCAGTGGCGCTGTTCGTTTTCCAGTCGATGCAAGTATCTACCGACGGTACGAAGAGTTTACCGACTGGGAAGCAGTGGAAACCATTTCCAGTGACTGAGATTCCCAAGAAAAGAAAGAACGAACCGCTTTTCATAAACGAGTGGATAGCCACCTATTAACTGACCCCGCCTTCGAGGGCTAGACGAAGCGTTTAAGACCAAGATAACCATTGCCAGTGAACTGGTTGAAAAGCTGTTGAACGAACCCTTATCTTTGTTGGCTCTTCGATGGTTGGTATCTGCTCCAGATCTTCTAGCTGTACTCGATCGTCTGAATAAAGATTGATCAGCATCTTGAAGTGCAATCGCAATCTGGAGACAAATAGCTTTCGTTTGAGATGAAGACGGTCAGCCGATAACTTTCGAGGGGCCACATATTAAAGTCAAAGAGTTGGTCCCCTACATCCCCAGAATGCCTACAAACCTGTCACCATTGATGGTCGTACTTTACTATACCTTTACCATGACTGTGCGTATCCCTTCTATCGGCAAGGTACGCATCGTGATTAGTTTTGATAATCCTGAATTGCAAGGCAATTAGGCGTTTTAGTGACCAATCGCACTGATTGTAATGCCAAACGCATTCTCTCGATTTACCTGTTTCGTTGGCCTATCGAGACGGTTTATCAGGATCAGTAGATCCAAATTTGTTTTTTGGCGATTTTCAGTCGAGATTGCAGGGATTTTGGAGTCATTTATTCAGATTTCGGTTACAGAAAACAACCTATTTCATATCTGAAAATCGCCCAAATCTAACGCAAAACTAGATATCGACCGGCAAATTTGTATTTATGTCAACTGTTTAGCCAGAATTCTCTCACTAAACCTGAAATTTGGATCTACTGAGGATGGTAAACAACTGCTTGGTCTTGATGAATATTGCATGCGAACTGCCCACGCCTTTCAAAAACATTGGTCTCTGGTCTTCGTGGCTTATTCTCTCTTGCACCTTGATTGTTTGGGACCATCATTGGCTAAAACTCAATTCTTGCCCAGCAAATCCCTTTGGTGAGGCTACTGGCAGCAAGCTCAGTCACTAATTCAAGATCTCATCTTGACTGCACATCATGCCTTGAATGATGGACAGGAGATTGCAGAGGTCTTCGCTCTTTTTCGCCAAACAGCAGGCCTGTTCTGCTTAATTTTGACTTTGTCAACTGGCACCTGCTCAAAATACAACTATCGAGTTATAGTTGTCTGGAGCGATTGAGAGCGTAGATGTATCGTTCGATCAGTTACGCCCTGACTCTGACTTCCTTGATACATTGAACAGTAGCTCGAACCGCTGTTGCGTACACGATCATCGCTGGGAATACCTCTGATTCCTGCAACCCTTGATTCCGAAACGGATGCAACGCCCAGTCTCTTTGGGCAACTCATGAATCGTTTAGCGCTTGAGCAGGTTTTTCATCGGTTGACCTCCATGGCCTTCTTCAATGAGCCCAATGATCTTTTGCCAGCATCGAGAACATACTAGCGTCTAATGTTGAATCTCTAGCTGAAGCAGAACGACACGAAGTGAGTTGTGATCATCTGATTCATTTTAGATCTCGAGTGGGCAAACAGGTTCTTCAAAATGCATTATCAATAGTCTATCCCAAGAACCTACCCGAAAAGTGGTTGTGGGTCCGATTAGCTTCTCGGCAAGTATTCATCGTTACAGAATTTTTGGATAATCACTAAGGTAAGCGTATGTCAGATTTCTGGCCATAGTCATCGTTTCGGCCATCTGAATGTGGATACAGAGTCAAGAAGCTTGGTAATGGGTAAGGCTAAACCAAAAAAATAATTATACGCGAACGAGAGAATGGAGAGGGGGAATAAGGACAAACCATTTTTCTAAACCAGGTAAACGTTGGAAGCGTTGTTCAAACGGTCCATCTCTTTCTGAGTGAGTTTGACGCCGGTCTCATAAAGAGTGGAATTCAGGTGAACGAAGGGTTGTAGTTGGTTAAAGCGAAAAGAACGGGCAAAATTGAGAACGGTCTCAAGAGAATCGAGAAGAGAACCGTTCCAGTGTTTTTCAAGATGGCCCCAAACCCGTTCGATGGGGTTGTATTTACTGTGATAAGGAGGGTAGCAGGCGAGCTGAATAGAGAGACGATAGTGCTCAACAAACTGAGTGAGACGATACATAAACTGAGTCCGACGGGTATGATTTTGGGACCATTGTCCTGATTGATCACGAGGGTCTTGACGTGAGGAAAGTGTTCACGTACGCTTTCCCAAAAATCAATCAGGCAGTCGACAATACAGTCACTCGTCACTTTCGACTGAGTCAAGTAAAGAAAGAGTTCCTTGGTTGAAGGGAGGTAAATGCCAAAAGGAGTGACTTTCTCGGTCTTCTTATCTTGAAAGTCATGATCGAGCGCTTTGACAACCACTCGACTTATCCTTCTCTCGAGAAACGGTCAAGTAAAATCGTCGCTTTGGCATCCCAAGAGAGGCGCAGAACCGTCTCGTCTGCATCCGCTTCTTGATTGATCTGATGAATTCTATCAAAGATCGCATCGGTCTCTGGGATCTTTTTCACTGGTTGACTTTTTTTGACCCGGTTTGAGCCATAGCCTAACTCATTGAGCTTCAAGCGGATGGCCTCTTCGCCAGGCAATTCCTCATCTGTGTATCCTTTCTGCTCGATGAGCTGGGTACGCATTTCGGCGGCGGTTAGTCGAGTGTACAATTGGGGGTCGAAAGGTGGGATCGGTCTAGCTGAATTGATCGGCGATTTCAACCATATCGGCCAGTAAAGTGGGGATATGGTCTTCGGTTTTGCGACCACGTCGGTGGCTTTGGTCGACATAACAGAAGCCGCCTTCTAGTTCTTCCAGGGCTTTGGCTATCGTCGCCCGATTCCAGCCCAACTCTCGTTCTGCTTTCGTCGGACTCCCTTCGCATATCGTTTTGACCGTTTGGGCCATGAAGTGCCTTCTTTCGTATCCACTTAACATGGCCTTCGTCTCTTTCAAGACTTCAACCATTTCTGGCGAGATTGTCATTTTTGCTCCTTTTGGAGAGCTAGTTTAACACCTTCTCGCGTATATTTTATTTTTTGGATTGGCCTAATTCAAATAAACTTTACTTTCTGGTAAAAGAAAAGAGATGAGGTGAGAAATGTGACAAAAAGCGGTTAGCAGTTCATCCTAAAGGTAGAGAACCCAAAAAGGAGGAAGGAATGCTAACCGCGCCAGAAATAACTATAGCAGTACTGATGAATGTATTGCAAGTAACGCCGATGGGAACAAACGTAAATGTAATGCGTCTGATGTGGGCAATGCTGAATGGGTCGTTTCTGAAAAGTCGAGGAGCAATCCATAGCGCATTGAAAGAAAGCGGGTTTGAAGATGAGGAGCCCGGCGAAGCTGGTGGAGCTGATATGGATCATGGGATATCACAAGTCTGCTGGGGTCGTGGCAAGAAGAAGTGGAAAGGGGAATGGGAGGCAAAAAAGTTAGAAGGGTACCGAGTGAAAAGCATAGATATCACAGGGTTCTGGCGACCGAAGCTGCAAGGGAAAGTGAACCGACTCTATAACTCAACGGCTCGTCGGCATTGCCCGCGCTCATCTTTGGAGTGATGATAAGCTCGGGGAGATAGGCGGGAAGCGAGTGCCACTGCTCAAGGCAATCGAGATGCACGGTTGGAACAAAGGAAAGTGAGTTTCGGAAAAGCTGCTGACAGAGACGAAGAAATCACTGGAGTCAGACGAAGTGGCGGTGGTCGATGCCGGGTTTACAATCAGAGAAATGCTAGAAAGCGGCATAGACCGATTTGTCCTGGGAAGCCATTAACTGCACAGTGCGCCGCAATGAGTTCCCAAACGCAAAGAAAAGGCAGACCACCTGAATATGGTGATATTGTGCGTCCGCTCTCGCAGCTATAAGGGAAAGCGACTCGAGGCTACAACTCCGGACTCGTCTGGTCGCTTTCTATAGTGGTCGCCTGATTTGCTATCAAGCATGGCACAATCTCGTCCCCAGAACAACCAAGGTGGATACAGCCAACCGTACCTACTCGATTTACGTCATTCAGGATCCGGCCTACAACACACCTTTGGTTTTGGCGACCGTTATGACTTTGCAGCCTGAAACCATTTATCTTGTCTACCTGGAACGCTGGCCTGTTGAACCTCCCCCCTTGGCTTCCAAGCAGATGATTGGCTTACATCGTCAATTTGTTCATGCCGATGAGGCTTGTTTCCGCTTACCTGAACTGGGGCTGCTTGCTGGCAATCTTCTTTCCCATTTAGCCGCTTCTCTTCCTCCCATACCGACTGGCTACTGGGATCGAGAGCCTCAATCCACTCCCGGCAGGCTGCGCCGTGTTCTCTCGAGTGCTCTTTTTCCAACTCCTGACCAACTCGACCCTGACTTTCGGAAAAAGGCCTCGGTTTCACACCATTTCCCTAAAGGCGTTCTCGCTCATCGCCGCCTCAATGCCGCTGCTTAAACTAGCCGAGCACTATTTTTACATTTTATCCCGTTTTTTCAGGGTGGATTCTTTTTTCCGCCCCTTTCGGTTTGCCCTTTGTCACTCAAGCCTTTACCAGAAAGTAAAGTTAAAACGATTTTATTTTTAGCTTCTAATCCGAAAGATACAGAACCTCTTCGTTTGGGTGAGGAGATCCGCGAGATTGAGCAAGGGTTGAAGCTGGCGAATAGCCTGTGCCCGTTTCGACTCATACCGAAGGTAGCCATCCGTTTTCCTGACCTTCGACGAGCCATGCTTGAATACCAGCCGGAAATAGTACATTTCTCCGGCCATAGTACAGAAGTAGATGGGATTATACTGGAAGATAATGATGGACAGTCAGTCTGTAGGTGTAAGACAAGAAATTGATGATAGGGTCGCAATAAAATTCTCGGTGGCATTTTATGAGACATTAGGAATGGGTGAATCTGTTGATTTTGCTTATGAGGTGGCTTGTAAGTCTATGATAGTCGAGGGTTGTCCAGAAGACTGGAGACCAATCCTAAAACGCAAAACCCACAGTCTCCGCAACAAAAATCATGCTCAGGAACTGATACTGAAGGATCCTTCAGATGGGAAGACAGATGCAGAGCAATCAGAAACGGTAGCTGTGAAAATTAAGATAGATCGAACTTTTGATACATATACGGAAAAAGAACAGGAACGCTTTCTAACTGCTATTGGCAGGCATCTGGAAATCGATGGCGATGTGAGAATTACAGATAAAAGGAAGGGTTGCGTGGAACTAACTATCGAACTGCCCTTGCATAAAGCCCAAAAGCTTTGTGATTTAGTCGAATCTGGCGAGCTGAAAGAATACGACGTTATAAACGCCGAGTTGATAACCAATCTGGAATCAGACGTCACCTCGTTGCCACTGGATCAAAATGCCAAAGAAACAAAAGGGAATCTATATCCAACTGTAGATGAGATCTATGGCCGAAACGATGACCAACACCCAGATTTCAACCAAAGCATCGCCGTCATTATTGGCATAGACAACTATAGGAATGGGATCACCACTCTCCAGACAGCTGTTCATGACGCAACAACTGTTGGCCGTATCTTAGAAGAAAAACATGGCTATTCACCCATACTTTTGTTATGTAATGAAGAGGCGACGAAAGAAGGGATTGAGGATTGTCTAAGCGAGCTTCCTGATTTGGTTGGTGAACATGATCGCCTTCTTTTCTACTTTGCTGGTCATGGGATTGCAGTGAATGACGAGAAAAAACCAACTGGATACCTAATTCCTCAAGATGCCAAGCGAAATGAGACATGTAGTTACCTATCTATGCAATGTGTGCATGATGCCTTGGTTCGGCTTAACTGTCGTCATATGCTCGCTATTCTCGACTGTTGTTTTGCTGGCTCGTTTCGCTGGGTGAGCACTCGCGAAGTTGTTGATGCACCTGAAAAAATCTTTTACGAAAGATACCATAAATACATCGATACGCCTGCATGGCAAGTTTTAACCTCTTCGGCTCATAACCAAAAGGCACAAGACCTTCTGATAGATGAATTTAAGATTGGACGTAGAGAAGATAGTTCGCTGAATGGCAACCTAAGACATTCACCATTTGCCGCAGCACTGATCAAGATACTAGCATCAGGGAAAAGTGATTATGGGAATGATGGGGTGATCACGGCAACTGAACTATACATTTATCTTAGAAAGCAAGTCGAGAATCAACCAACGACCTTTAGTTCCAATCGCCAAACACCAGGGCTTTGGCCTCTTAGCAAGCACGGAAGCGGTGAATATACTTTTGTGTTTCCTGAGGTGATCAGTAAACTGCCCAAAGCCGAAAAGCTGCATAAGCACAACAATCCATATCGTGGGCTTGAATCCTACAGAGAAGAAGATCATCAACTCTTCTTTGGACGTGCAGTTCAAACAAACGAATTGTTTGAGAAGATTCAGAAACAGGCATTTACAAATGTCATTGGTATGTCGGGCTCGGGAAAATCAAGTCTTGTGATGGCAGGTCTTTTGCCGACTATACGTAACCAATTGTCTTCAAAATGGGCGATATGGGGACCAATGCGCCCCGGGGAAAGCCCGATTCACGTGTTATATGAGCTATGTAGATCAAATTCTCCTGATACTCCAATAGCCACATCAAGCCAAGATGTGGAAGTAGATAGCGAGACCCTCTTTGCAACAGTAGATCAATGGTTGTTAACTAATTCTGAGAAAATCATATGTCTAGTCATTGATCAACTTGAAGAGATATTTACACAATGTCGCAACACGGATACCAGGAATCAGTTTTTGACGATATTGTCTAAACTGCTCGCTAAATATCAAGACCATTTGCGGATTGTCAGCACGCTGCGCTCTGATTTTGAGCCTCAATTCTATGATGCTGTTCAAAAGCTAGATGAGAACACACTCTCCAAACCTGAATCTCGATTCCTGGTCAAACAAATGTCTCAAGATGAGCTTCGGCAGATTATTGAGAAGCCAGCCTCGACTCGAGTTCTGTTTTTTGAGTCTAATGATTCTGATGAAGCTAATTTAGTGGATCAGTTAATCAACGAGGTAGTTCAGATGCCTGGTGCATTACCGCTTCTATCATTCACGTTAAGTGAGTTATATCTTCAATATGTTCGATCTGGTCGAACTGACAGGACATTGCGCAAGGAGGATTTTAGAAAATTTGGTGGTATTACTGGTGCATTAAGGCACAGAGCCGAGGAACTCACACCAAATGACCCGCTATTACTGAATACAATGCGCAATGTACTGCTTCGCATGGTCTCGGTCGAAGGTAGAGAATTCACTCGACGACGCGTATCTCCCGAAGAACTTCACTATTCTGATGATTCGACAAATGAGCGTGTTGAGGAAATCTTAGCGAATCTCATTGATGGACGTCTTATCGTTGCTGCTAAAAGCGAGGTCCAAACCTACGTTCTGAATTCTGAAGATAGTAATAGCAGTTCACCATCCTACTATGAACCTGCGCATGATGCTCTGATTCCAGCTTGGCCACAACTTACTGAATGGATCAATGAAGAATCAACGAGAGATGACAATCTGCAGTATCAACGTCGTCTTACGCAGGCGGCGAGAGATTGGCGAAACGGCGCAAATCAATCATCTCTAAACCAAGATAACTTTGGCAGATTCGTTCGTGTCTTTCGGGAACTCACGGTGAAACCTTACGATGTTCTATCCACTCTGAACCAGGAGAGTGCGTTATGGACAGGCGACGAAAACAGTACATTGCTATACAATATCCTAAATGAAACGAATGGAAAACGTAACTGGCTCAATGAAGACGAGACGAACTTTGCAAAAGCAAGCATTGAGAAGACGGAGAAAAACCTTGAACTACGCAACAGAATCTTCCGCACTCTATTCCGCTTATTTGCTGCTGCAGTCATTGCAGCGATTCTATTTTTGATTGCTGGGGTTGTTGCCAATAATGAAAGGCAAGAAGCAGATGCAAACCTCATTCAACAATTAAGGGAAGCATCGCAACGTTTATCGAACACATTACAAACACAGCTCACAATCGATCCTGTGGCCAGCTTACATTTAGGTATTCTTGCCCTTCCAGACGAAGGAAATGTAAGGCCCTATATTCCTGACGCAGAACGTGGTCTAAATCAGGCTATTCGCACCAGCCTGGAACGACAATATCATCCTCTATCACATGAACCATTATTGCCGTCAAGGGTCGCTTACGGTGCGGATTGGATTGCGGTTGGTGGCACCGCCCTTTCTCTGGTCGACTACAGCTTGACAGATGTCGTCACGATAACCAACCATTCTGAAGAAGCATTTGACATACTGTGGCTTGATGATCATACGTTGCTTCGCTGGGGTGCGCAGGAAGTGCAAGTATGGCGAGACAGGAATCTATTGTTTGCAGAACAATTTGGATCGTCGGGCAAGATAGCATGTGCAATGCCCAGTCCGACGACTGAAGAGATCGCTATTTGTCATGATAAGACGATCTGGATCTGGACACCATCCCAAAATAGTCTTTCCCAGTTACCCGAGCTACCAGGACGGGTTCTCGGTGCCCGATGGTCGCCCGAAGAACGGCAGTTGGCAATTTGGGACGAGAGCAGATCGTTGACTGTGTGGGATTCTGATCGGAATCAGGCGCTTGAACTACCAGCACTAGATGAACCATCTCATATATGGGATACTGCGTGGGTTGACAAAGGGCGCTATCTGGTAGCAGCAATGAATGACGGCTTTGCGCGCATTTACGATATTCAGGATCCTGAACAGTCCACACAGATACCAATCGATAAGGGCAGATCTCGCATCCAACACGTCGCGGATGACAGATTCCTCATTTGGACAGTAGGCGGTCGGGCACGACTTTGGTCGGTCAGGCAAGAGGCACCCTTAGCTGAATATGGTTTAGAAGAATCTAAGGCCGAAGATCTGATGCTATTCCGAGAAGAAAGTGCATTGCTGTTGATGTTGAGCGACAACTCAGCTCAATTCTATCCATCGCTTGCCATAACGGAATCTATCACCCTCCGCGGTCATACCGGAAGGGTCCTCTCGGCTGATCTGCATGGGGAGCACATTGCCACAAGCAGTACAGACGGTTCTGTTCGGGTATGGACAACCGATCGCGGGGCTGAGTTGATGACTCTAGAAGGTCACACGAGCCAAATATTTGAAGAGCGAGCTGACGTTTGGGGTGTTCATTGGCTGGATGACCAGTTCTTGTTCACGCACGGTGAAGATGGATCCGTTCGACGTTGGCAAATATTTGACGAGAAAGGCGATCCACTCTGTCGTGGATATCAGTCAAACGTACCTCGCTGTTTCGACCCCAATAGTACCTACAAGGGCCATACAGGCGAAATTCAATCGATACGCTGGCTGGACAATGAGACCTTTGTGACAACCAGTCGAGATAACTCGGCCAGACGATGGGATCTATCGACAAATGTCTCCAAGACGCTCACCCATACATTCGGTACAACAGTCGAGTGGGATCCGAGTGGTACTTTTGTTTTGGGATTCATCGAAGAAGGCTTTCTGTCTGAAAATGATGATCCAGATGGTATCGTGAGGAGATTTGACAATGGTGAGATAATCACTCGAATCCCTGGGCCAATATCAGCCGCTTTCTGGTTAAATGTAGGCATTGTGACAATTGATGGGACGAACACCGTCCGCGTGATCGATCCGATGAATGGACAGATAACACGAGAGTTTTCTGGAGCTGCCAGCCAGATAACAGCGGTAGCTGAGCACTCCGATGGCTCGATTGCAACTGGAGAAGTGAATGGCACAATCCGAATCTGGAGGCCAGAAAGCGATCATGAGTCACTGATACTAAACGCCTCTCTCCCCATTGAGGAGCAATATGTTATTGCTGGTATTGAGTGGAGTCGCGATGGTCAGCGTCTTTTGACGTTTGGAGCGAAACTGATCCTTTGGGATCTTCCAAACCAAACTCCTCTGTGGGAGTCAATCGATACGGATTTTCAAAATAATAAAGCAACCTTCAGCCCCGATGAGCAATATATCGCATTCAAGGTCGATAAATCGCTACATGTCATAAACGCAGTAGACGGCACAATTATGTGGAGCGACGAACGTAGCCATGACCAGGCAATTCGGGGTGTCGAGTGGGTAATCAGTTCGCCGTGGAAGAATCAGGAGCTTACCTGGATTAGTTTCTCGTATTGGCGAAATCGGTTATTCCCCAGAGAAGAAACGAGATTTCTACTATTGACCTGGAGCGATGATGATACAGCTCGTCTTTGGGATGGGGCCGCAGGCAAGGAAATCATGCGCATGACGGAGTTGGGGAATGTGTCAGCAGCAGCCATCAACCCAAGTGGAGACACCATCGTTACTGCCACGATTCTATATGAAAAAGGGCCAGAGGGTCTCATCCATACGTGGCGAACCTGGCACAACGATCATGAGGAATTATTAGAGCAAGCGGATAGTATGACGACCCGTCTCTTATCAGATGAGCAGAAGTTGGAACTCATCGGTCAATCTCAGCAGCCATAGACGTTCAAAACGACACCGTGTCCCAGAGTGTGTAAATGGAGAGCACTCAGTCAGAGAACTTGCTCCATTTATACACTTTGTGGTGCACACCCCAAAACTTAGCGTAATGCAAATCGAAATTGGATATTTTCCGAAAAGGAGACTTCCCATGTGCTTCAAACCCACGCTTCTCAGATGCACTGTCATTGTAGCTACTATATCCATTTTGGCGTTCGTTTATTGGCAATCGAATCGTGTTCAAGCGCAAACGGCTGGGCAGATTCAATGCCTAGAACTGATCGAGAAGCTAAAGGTGGCTATCGCAGACTGTGACGATATGAACAGTAATCATGCTTGCTACGGCAGCATTGAGGCTGACGTCTTGCCCATTGAGTATCGTTTTCAAGGGCTACGGGACAGACGCCCCCTGTCTCAACTTGATCGTATCGATACTGATGAGAATGGAGCTGTATTTATGAATCTGCATCTTGAAGGACAAACAAACTCAATCAAGACCATGATGTTCGGCAACGGCAATCTTGATCCGGAGGAACCTGGTCAGCATAGCTACTTGATGACCATTGATAATCCAACAGAACTTTGTGCCTTGACACCTCCTGGGATTGTCCTTCATACCGAAGAGGGTGAGAGTGGTCAGGTTGAATTGAACGGGGTACTCGTCGAAATGCGGAGCACTGCTTTTGTGACGATCTTAGAAGATGGTCTAATGACAGTGGTCAATCTAGAAGGGCAAGTCACTGTGACGATCAACGGGGTCACTCAAAGCTTGCCGATTGGATTCCATACGCAGATTAGCTTTGCCAATGGCTTTCCTCAATTTGCTATCCCTGCACCTGTTCAATCCCCTTACGCAAATTCAGCGTTTCTGCGTTGGGTAACGGATAACGAGGATGAGGGCATCAAGCGAATTCGCAATACCAATACCACCTCCCAAGCATGCGTTCGAGAGATTGATTTTGGGGTTCCGTTACAGAATCAGCTGATCACAAATCCAGGCCATGAGTGCTTATATCGCTTTTGTACCCAAACGGGGGAGAGCTTTTCCATTGAAATGGAGACTGTTAGCGGGGATCTCGATTCATGGATCGACCTGCGTGGCGAAGATGGGCAATTGTTGGCCTTTAACAACGACATCGATGAGACAGACTCAGACAGTTCTATCTGTAACGTTGGCCTTACTGAACCAGCCTGTTATACCATTGTGGCGCGTGCCAACCACAATGAGACCAATGGCCAATTTAATCTGACCCTTAGCCGAGGTGAGCTGTGTGCAGAGACCCTGCCCCGCTGTAGTGTCACAACTCACCGAGGACTCAATTTGCGAGAAGGGCCGGGTCTCCAATATCCGCGACTTCAAGCGATGCCCCAGAACACCCAGCTACAACCAGTAGCATTTAGTCAAGATTCACAATGGGTCAGAGTCGAAATTCAAGGACAAAGCGCAAGCAATACAGAGAATAATGAAGGATGGGTGCGATCTCTGCCTGGCTTGGTGCAATGCGAAATACAGACAATCGTTCAAGTTGAGCCGACTGTACTCCCACCACCTACATCAACGCCGCAAATTGAACCGACTCCAACACCAACCAGGCGTATTTGTCCAGAGAGAGGTTTGGTGCTGCCGGAAGGCTGTGGCACTCCGCTACCGCCGGGAGACAAAAAGACGCCAACGCCCACATCAAAACCCGAGGGATGTCGGAAATGTAGCCCATTTGGAACGCCTTAAGTGAAACACAGAAAGAAATTAGAGATAGGACACGGATTTTCACGGATGAGCACGGATAAAAATCCTGAAAATCCAGTCAATCCGTGTCCAAAGACTTTCTAGATTTTACTTAAGTAAACTCGAAAGAGTTTTTGGACACGGATTGACATCCAAGACCTCTGAAATAAGACCATTAACCATGTGGAGGAGGCGTTCTCTATTACACGCAGTAGACATAATCCTGCACTTCTCAGTCAAAACAGACTCGAGCGTGCCAAATGGTCCGAGATTCTCTACTGCGTCTTTTTTCGCCATTTGAACGCTCTACCTCTGAGAAATCCTACTGCGTGTAATCTCTAATGCGGCGTTACTCGACTGTGACCGGCGTTCTCTATTACACGCAGTAGACATAAAAGTTAAAGTGGTTGCTGTTGAAAAGTTGATTCAAAGGCATTCTCCAAAGTGGGACCCCAAATAGCGGGGTCAGGTTCAGGGATAGCGTAAACAGAATGTGAAGCCATAGCGGCTAAATAATGCTGCTGAATGGTTTCATCGTAGAGCTGTGCATAAAGCATGGTGGTATCGATATGAGTGTGCCCCATGAGTTTCTGCAAGGTAGTGATGGGCATAAGGCCACTGTTGAGCAAACGGGTGGCAAAGGTATGGCGCAAGCGATGAGGAGTGACGCCCTCTAAGTTAGCTTGGGCGGCAAAGGCATGAAGATGGTTGCGCACATAATTGGCTCGAAGAGGTAAGCCATCGCGTAGTAAAAGCGGGGAATGAGTAGCCAGGTCATCGGTGCGATGTTGCAGATGGGCATCGATGGCAAGAGCAGTGCGTTGGGTAACAGGCAACCGACGGTCACGATGGGATTTGGCATCTCGAACGAGCAGAGCTTGCACTTCGCCCATACGTAGCCCAGCATCAACCAGAATAAGAAACCAAGCACGGTCAAGGAGGTCGGAAGGAGAAAGGCTCTGAGCCGTTGAGTTTAAGACGAACTGTTCAAGTTGAGCAAATTCATGCTGGCGCAACGGACGAGGTAAGGTAGTGGGTCGTTTGAGACGTTGAATGCGATATAAAGCCGGAGCGATCGACTGGCCACATTCTTCAGCAAAATGCAGAAAACTTGAGGGTACAAATAAAATGATTGATGGTATGGACGGAATACTCTAAGTCACATAGGTGGGTGATGTAGTCTTGGAGATCGCGCCGTCTTAGTTCGGATAAGCTGGAGAGCATGCGCTGGTCGAGCATCCATTGCCAACCGCGTTGGAGTTCGCCAAGCCACTGAAGGGCTCGTTCCCGCCGATAGAGGGCTTTCCAGCGTAATTGCTGGTGGAGAAGTAATGAGATGATGGGTTGATGAAGCCAGAGCGGCAATGAGGTGAGACGTTGACGGATCTCATCAGCGGACAAACAGATGCCAACAGCTGGCTCCACTGTGCGATGTTCAGAAGGCACAGTATTCTCTGTCTCTATTGCAGATGTCGTTCCTTCAATATCCGAGCATGCGGCTTGGCGAGACAACTGCTCCATAGCAGCTTCATAGTCGGCTCGCATATCAGGATTGGCACCATCGATGTAAATCTGGGTCGTTTTCAATTGACTGTGGCCCAACCAATGAGAGAGACTAGGCAGTGGCATACGCGACTCTGCCATTCGTCTGGCGAAGGTATGGCGCAGGCGATGACAGGAGACCTCGTTCTCGGAGAGTCCGGCTTGCTGACGGTAATAATCGAGGCGCTCCTGGATTCCGCGGACACTGATGCCTTTGTGACGACGAGTCAGAAACAGATGGCTATCGACTGCATCAGGACGCTCATCCATATAGCTCACCAACAGCGCTGTGGTTTCTGGCGTCAACCAGACTCGACGCTCTTTGTTCCCTTTGCCGCGTACGCGCAGTGACCACAGTTCGTCCGGATTTATGGCAGCTTCAATATCGCCCATCTCTAGTTTCGACACTTCGCCCACCCGCAGGCCAACGTCGAGCATCAAGGCCAACATCACTTGGTCTCTTATCTGACCTTGACTCACGCTCCCCCATAACTGGCGGACGATGCGTTCCGCTATATCTCTGGGAAGATGGCAACCTGTATCCAGTCGGTGTAGACGCCACACCACCGGGTTTGACCAGCTTTCGTCTTCTGCCTCATCCGCCAAGTAGTCGAAAAATCGGCTCAACGTTGCCACTCTGCGATTGACCGTCGCACTGCTCATCCCCGCTTCGAGTTGCGCCGTTACAAACGTCGTTATCTCTTGGCGACCTATCTCTCTTGGCCTTTTTTCTATCACCTGGCCAAATTGATTTAGGTCACTTTCGTAATGTTTTACAGTTTCGCTTTGCGGAGAAAGCATTCTCACATGGGCACAGAATCCTGTTACTGCGGCGCTAAATTCTTGGTTCATTTTGGCCTCCTAGGGCTATTTTACCCCTTTTTTGGCCTACTGCGTGTAATAGAGAACGCCTCCTCCGCTTAAATTTGGATCGACTGATACTACAAGAAAACGGCCCCGTTCTGATGAACGGGGCTTCTGCTTCTAGGTTTCCTGCGGTGGTATACCCTTCTCTCTTTCCAGCACCCGCAAGCGTTCTTCCAGCGCAATCAGGTGCTGCAAGAGCTGACCGGCCAGTTGTTCGAGCGTCAACTGACCGCGATCCCAGCGGTCATAGAGCTCTTTGAGTGGATAGATTGAAATTTGCATTGTATCCTCCAGATACTGATAGTGGGTTGAATTGTTGGATGGTTGGTCGGTTGGCTAGTTTATTAGTTGGCTAGTTCCCAGACCAACGAACTAACCAACCGACCAACCATCCAATAACAAAAGCGGCCGCCCCCACTGAAACAGCGAACAGGACGACCGCTTCTTGAATCCAATATCGAGGCAAGATACAATACAAGCAGGTCATCCGAACTGGTGTACTCAGTCTGGATGGCTTAGCCGCCTCTGTCATGGTGCTCACTACACCGGGAGGCGGCGCTTTTGCTATCTGGCATCCTCTACTCGATCAACCACCCAAAAGGCATTTCACATTCCAAGACGAAATGTGAATCTCACGGCTGATGGTTTTGTAGAGGGACCAGCTTCGATCATAACATGAGCGACGCGCGGGCGCAAATGGCGTGTCCGTTTTGGAAATCGTAAGCAAAAAAGGTTATTGACAATCCAATTTAATTGCTGTATAGTGAGAGATAACCAATCAGTAAGAGATAACCAACAAATGAGAGACAACCAATAGAAGAAAAGAGTCGAGTCCATTACTCTCGACTGACGGCTGATTGTACAGCAGGTCTTGTCGAATCATACATACTCCTTTTGGCTTTGCACCCCCGGCAGACCGCTCCATTGGCGATCTGTCGGGGGTTTTGTATTGGACGGACTGGCTGATTGTGGATGAGGCTGATTGGGACTTCGGACCAATCGAACCAACTGGTTGTTTTGTCTTTGTGCAAGTCAACAGGGGAGAAGAGAATCTGAGTTGGCAGGTCAAGAAGGCTGGAGGTAGTTGGAATCGAGGGAAGCAGGCTTGGGAACTACTTTACGATCAAGTTAAGTGCCTGAACATAGAGGATCGGATCCAACAGGTTGATAATTGAAAAGGTATATAGATATAGATGCATGCATCTATATCTATATACCTTTTGTAACGTGGAGACAGAAGGTGGCATCTCTCTATCGACTCGGATGTGGATGCACGCCTGATGCAAATTGGGCCGATGCATCTATATCTATATGCAAGCATATATATGTATGTAGATACTTTTTGTGGATGTCGAGATGACCATGCTTAATCGATGCATGTCCAGCGAAAAGCAGGCGAAAGCATATAGATCTATATACAAGCATATACATCTATATGCATTTCTTTGAACATGAGAAAAGAGAGAGCTATTTCTAAATGGAGCTGCACGTTCAGCGGCAACTGAATGAAAGCATCTATATCTATATGCATCGCGAAGATGGCTGGCTCTAATTAAGAGAGTGTAAGCATTCCATATAAAGTAATGTTGGACGGCTACAGCAAGATATGGCATCGTAAACTGCTTATTCAAGTGGGCTGTATCTAGTCTCACCTGCTCGTGGAGATTCAAAACAAACATGATAAGAGAAGAGATTCAAGAAATAAGGCGGCTTTTAGCGAAAGTTGAAAACCTTATCTGTTCTATTTCAAAGGATAAAGAATTTTGTCGACAAGCGAAATGGCTGAGGACAAGTGTGCATGATACTCCCGACCCGCGCAATGTAGAATTGGGTGTTCAAAACTTGGAAAAGGGGCTGGTTCAGAAATAGGTTGACAAAGAAGAGAGTACGTTAACAAGAGAATAGGTTAGAGAAAGAGGCTCCTGTTCAGGCAAAATAAGGGTGTTCAGACCAAAATAGCCAAAAAGGAGCCTCTAAATGTCAGAGTATCGAACAGACCCCCTATCATTGTCAACCCGAATCGATCTTGCGTTGGAAATGCTCAACCCGAATCGAGAGTGGGGGAGAGTGAGCGAACTGTCAACGGCGTACAATGTGTCTCGAACGTGGCTCTATAAGTTGAGAGAGAGCGGTGAAGCGGCGCTGAAAGCGATCTTGTCGCCAGTGAGTCCAGGACCGCAGCCGAAAAGCCATGTGATCGAAGTGGATGAGACGTTCATCCGACGAACCATAACGGTGTTGCCGATGCTGCGAGGAAGCGTACGAGATATCCAAAGGGGGTTGGGGTTGCTGCTAGGTGTGGAGCGGTCGGTGGGATTCATCCAAGGGACGCTGGCGGAAGTTGGAGAACTGGCATCGGCGTACAATGAGAGCATGGTGCCGACGCTGCCGGTGTTGGGGGAAGCGGATGAAATTTTCTGTGGCGACCAACCGTGCCTGACGGTGGTGGACGGAGCATCGTTTGCGCTGTTGAATATCTCAGCAGCCGATGCCCGAGATGAAACAACATGGGGGTTGAAGTTTCTCGAATTGCTCGAGCGAGGCATCACCTTGATGACTTGGTGACCGATGGGGCTTTGGGCATTCAGGCAGGAGCCAAGGCAGCGGGGATGAATGCGCCACACTCCTATGACCTCTTTCACCAAATGCAGAATGGCACCAAAATCACCCAACGTCTGGAGAGAAATGGACCAGGCCATGACCGACCGTGACGTAGTTGGCAAGAGTTGGACGAGCAGACTGCTCCTGCACGTCGCCCTGGGCGACCACGCAAATGCACAGTGACTCTCGAGGTTGCCGACCAAACGGTGCTGACAGCAGTTGACTTGCACGAGAACTGGACATGGCTTCTCCGAACGGTCCGTCAGGCACTGGAGCCGATTTCACCGACCGGGCAGCTTGTCAACACAGATGCCGCGCAACAAACCATTCTGGCTGCCACCCAACTTATGATGGAGATGAACCGCGATGAAATTGCACACTTTGCCACCCAACTGCAGCAGAATCTACCTACATTGCTGGCTCCCCTCCGCCAGAACCTCTCACCTGAGTACGAAGCCTTCATCACACACCTCTGGACTTATCGCCATGACCATCAACTTCCCATTGAACAGCTTTTCCCTCCCTCATTGCAGCCTATGGCTCTTGCCTTCTGGCATGCACTGGATCGCTTCCATCGGGCTTCTTCTCTAGCTGAATCCTTTCATGCTTGGCTCAGGCCCTTTCTTGCAATCCATCGCTCTTTGCCCGATTGGTTGGCCGCTCTTTTACAGCTCTTTTGGAATCATCGCACCTTCTCACGTGGCAAACGCTCCGGTCACTCACCCTTAGAACTGGCTACCGATTCCTATGTCCCTTCTTTGGCTGACGCCCTTGATGCCATTCTTCAGCCTCAACAGCAACTGGCTCTTTAACCTATTCTCTTTTTAACGTGCCCATTTCAATTTTGTAAACCTAACTCATCCCTTGTTCTGAACCTGCCCCGAATTTTTTGTAGCATATAATACTACTGTGCATCAAGTAAAGGCTCGATAATGTTCGATTTTTGCACAAGATAATGCGAGCGTTTAGCGGAAGCAAGACGACGTTGCTTGTAGCGAAGGCGCTCGATAGTCTCAGCGAGTGTCAAGACAGGTTTAGGCAGAACGGCATGGAGAAGTTCAACAACCTGTGGCAAAGTGAGAGCGGGGGCATCATATTTGAGGAAAAACTGAGAACGAGCCAAGAAACCAAAGGCCAAAATGACTAAGGTCATATGATGATGCCAACCGAGCCAACTGCGAGTTTCATATTCGTTGAGTCCGAGAAACTGCTTGGCTTGTTCAAAATGGTTTCAATGGGCCAACGCAAAGCAGAAACAGTGGCGAAGTCATCCAAGGAAGTCTCAAGGGTGCATTGAGAGAAAGTATTGCAGAGAGCAATCGGGATTGCGGCGGACGATGAGCCAGAGAGCAGAACCGGGGAGCCCATTGCGGACAGAGACAATGCGGCGACAAGCAATGGAAGCAACGATGAAGCCCTTGGAGCCCTCTTTGAGAACATGCTGTTGCCACTCATGCTCCTGGAAGGTGTCAGCGAGTTGAGCAACGGTGAGAGGCGTAGGTTCACCAGGCCGGACGCGGAGCTTGAGCTTTGCGCCCGCGTCCAGATGATGCGGGCAGATAGGTCTGGGGCTGGAGGTCCAGACACGAGTCTCTTTGGGCACTTCAGCAAAGTAGCTGTAAGCGGTTTGGCCATCAATGCAGTCAAGCAGATGAGTATCTTTGCCAAAGGCTTCATCCATAGTGATCCAGCGGATGGGCAACGCACCCAGGGCGTGCGTCTGCTCAATCATGGACCAAGCCAATTCATTTTTTGTTTGGAAGGTCAGGTCAGTGGGAAGACCGGTTTTGTACCGCTTCTCTGCATACTCATCACTAAACCATTCTTGGGGGATATACAACCGACAGTTCAGTAAGGTATAGCCATGAGAGCTATTATATCCCAGGAAGACTCCGGCTTGACAGTTGGCGATCTTGCCCAGTTCGCCACACCGCTGCCGCTTGACGCCCACTGACTCTTCTCCTTGCTTGGGAATGTCGCTCCCATCCAGGAGTAAGACGCCATTTGCGTCTCCCAACAACTCACCTGTCTGTCGAGTATGTTCCGCCAGCATCGCTTCACCGCTCCAGCGGCTCTGACCCACAAAGCTTTGCAGGGGGCGTACACCCGATTCTCCTACTGTCGCCAGCGCGATGTTCTCGGCCGATTTGCGTTTGATTTCGGGGTCTAACAAGCCTCGCATGTAGTGGTACGCATGCTCTCTGAGCCACATGGCTGAAGTATGGACTATATATGGCATGATACTCCTGGAGTTGGTCGGCCAGTGCCGCCAGTTGCTCTTCTGTCAGTTCCAGCAGCGGCGGGCTTTCCAGTTGGCTGTAGTCATATTGATTGACTGCTTGAGCAAGTTTCATCTTGATTTCCTTTCATCGAAGACTGCTTCATTTTATTGGCTCTTCAGTCTATCTCATTTTTCCTTTGCATTCTGTTTGCGTTTTGTTAGCAATATGCCCAGAAATATAACGAATTTCCTTTGTGTTTCACAATATATTGCTGCACAGTAGTAATAAGTTTGTCGGTGAATTAGGTGAATTGGCTGATGAGTTTTTGAAATTAGCCCAAGCTCAGACGGGAATTAATTTGAAAGCGTCACCAAATAATCTTACTTGGTCCGACTATTTTCAACGTAACGTCTATAAGCCTGGCACAGACATATCGCAGCCTCCACTGGCTCGTTTCACCCCCGAACCAATGGACCATTTAGCGATGACTATTGGGAAGCAGCCTTTATCACAGCAACTTCAAATTTTAATGAGAAGTATGATTTGTAATAAAAGCTCCCTGGAAAAGTTGCTACAATATACAACAGAGTCTACAGATAACAATCTGGGATATCTACGTGAAAATATAGAAATACTACGCAATCAATTGTAGGCATCAGTTTCGACATAGGTGAACCAAAGACGGATATTCTTAATGGTAGCATGTATTTACGTACAGGTGGTAGAGTGGATAGGCATTTATGGGAAAACATCGACAAAAAATTGTCGATGTTGCTGCTGAAGGCTGCCTTTGGGCCGAAGGCCCAAATATCTACTATCTTATATGTGTGGGAAGCTAAGGAATGGGTTCCAAGGTAAAGAACTTGAGGTATGCACGTCTGTACTTTACCGTGTGAGTTCCTGCATTTCAATAGCGGTCGTTTAGTTTCCTGGTTGGTGAACTTGTATCTCAGCCGCCAAACCTCGGCCAACACAACGCCCTCCTAGGTGATCTGCGCGTAATTGAAGAAGCGCAGGGTGAAAAAAGAATAGAAAGATAGAGACGGGAGTAGTGTACAAGGAATAGAACAAATGAGCAAAAAGAGAAAGAAGAGAGAAGAGTGATGGATGTTGTAGGATGAGAAATAAAAACCGTTACGGTGAAAACGTAACGGTTTGAAGGGAGGGAAAATCAAGAGTTGGGCGGTTTTGGTTTGCGCGTGTTGTAGCGTTTGCGGAGAGCAGCCTTGGCCTTGAGTTGTTGGATGAGGTGGTCAGAAGCATCAATGAGATAGCAACGCTGGTGAGGATGACGAGAGACTACTTCAAATGGAATCGTGCCATCAAAAATGCGAGTCCGAATCCACTCTTTGTCAGTGTTGCACTCGAGAGCTAAGCCACGGGTGGTGAATTTGCCATCAACTTTGGGAGGTGTTTTGGCAGAAGCAGGCTTGACAGACCAGCCTTGTTTGAGCCTGAGATTACGGATGGTCACTCGGGTAAGGTCAGAACCGTCCATGGCAGTAAAGTGTTCAGAGTTAAGGATGTCGGCAATGTCGGTGTCGGAAGTACCATGTTCCCAGAGTTGGCGAATGCGCTGAATCATGGCTGCAAAATGAGGAACATCAGCCCATCGTTGAAAGGGGCGGTCGGCGGAAAAGAGGGAGTAATGAGCAGAGAGCCAGACAATCTTGACTTCGATGGAGGTTTTGTCTCTGGGTGTGAGGATGACTTGAGAAATGAGGGTACGCAGCAACTCTTTCTGGTCAGGGTAAGACAATTGAGGCCAGAGGTCGGGCAGAGTCTCAGAGATGTGCTGGAACTGCTGCTGAAGTTGGGGTGAGATGCTGGGTGTGGCCTGCTGCTGTTGAGAGAGCTGGTATTCTCGCTGGGTTTCATGAAGAGTAATGAGCATCTCTTCCCAGCGTTTTTCGAGCGAAGCGGTGACGAGTCGGTTCTCGGGGTCGGCTTGGTTGTATTGCCGTTCGGCGCGTTGGGCTTCATAGTCGGCTCGCTGCAGGCGCTGCTGCCACTGTTGGTCGAGCTTGGCATGGTCCTGTTGTTGCTGGTCAAGGAGGGCAGCAAGCGCGTCTAGTTGAGCGGGCTGAATGGCCTCAAAGAAGGCTTGGACGACAATCTCATCAATCTTGGGTGCGGTGACAAAGAGGCAGCTCTTGCGGCCATAGGTATCATAGAGTTCAGAGCAGGCGTAGGTGGTGGTACTGCGATAGCGGATGTGCATTCGACGAGCGCAGCAGCCACACTTAACGAGCCCTTGGAGCAATGCCTTGCCTTCCCTAGCAGCCCCTTGTGCCGCTGCAATGGCTTTCTCGAATGAAGCTGCATTCTGGCGTAGTCTCTCTTGGTTTGCTAAATACTGTTCCCAGGAAATATAGGCAGGATAGACATCTTGTTGCAGATGAATCCATTCGTCCATTGAGCAAGTCTTGCGTCCGCTGTTTGGCGAACCAAAGGCTAGTCGTTTGGCTGGATCGACCTGGGTGCGGCCATGAGCGAAGGCTCCGGCATAGGCGGGATTCTTGAGGATTGAGTTGATGACCGTGTATGACGGTTCTCTCCACAAAATCTCACCGTGGTGAGCGCCACCCATCTGACGTCTGGGAAAGAGAATCTTATTGTCCAGACAGTGCTTAAAGACTTTCGGACAAGTGCCAAACTCGGCGAATTTGTCCAAGATGAGTTGAATCATGCTTTGGACTTGCATGTCCGGATCTTTGTAAACCACATTGTCCCGCCCTCGTACGAGACCGGTGGGCAACGGCTGGCGATACTCAGCTCGCATGATCTTGTTCATGCGGCCTGTATCTAGACGCTGGCGAATCAGATGCAGTTCCAGTTCGCTCATGGTTCCTTTCAGACCAAGCACCATGCGGTCATTGAAGTCCTTCGGGTCATAGATGGCGTCGTTGTCGGCGATGAGCACGCCAAAGACGTCGGCCAACTGAAGCAAGGGATACCAGTCGGCATTGTTGCGGGCGATTCGTGAGACTTCGTAGCCAAAGATGATGCCCACCTGGCTCATCGATACGAGACTCAAAATCTCTTGAAAGCCCAGACGGTCATTGCTGCTTGTTCCCGAGATTCCCTGGTCTGAGTCGATGACTCGGATTTGATTTTCGGGCCAACCAAGCGCTTTGGCTCGTTCTTCCAGTCGGTACTGGTTCACCTGACTCTCTGTGTTCTCCCGCACCTGCTTCAGCGAGGATTGGCGCACATAGATGCAGGCTAGCCGCTGGCGATGGAGCGGCTGAATCTTCTGGCTTCCGTTGACCATGAAGGATGGGTTAGTTGAGTGGTTCATGCGCAACCTCCTCTTGCTTGACTCTTCGTTGGGTCAACATCTGGCAGATCTGCACCAGACTCTGCAGAATCTGGCGCTGGTGAGGTGGACTTAGCTGGTGCCAGACTCGATTCGGTACCGTCAGACCCTTTTCTGCTTGGGCAACGACCTGATTCTGACTCGTTTTTTCTTTCATCATTGCTGGAGTTCTCCTTGATTTGGACTTCTATGCGTTTGTAGATATCCAGCAATTCTCCCACAACTCTCAGGTTCAGGGGCAATGGATAGCGAATCGGTTCATAACGACCCACGTCCGTTATACTTAGTGGAATTCGTCTCCAAATGTCTTTTTGTAATTCAACCGTGCAGATGGGGCCTTCTTTGCCATCTGTACTGATTTTGACAACCTTTAGCTTTTGTCCGCATAATGCGTGGCGGGGATCCGTTACTGTTACATGCGAAACTTCGCGCGTTGTACTTCTTGGGGTAGTGATTTCATCAGGGTAACATGGTTTGCACCAGATGGCGGGTGATCTGCGCCGTTCAAAGTTGTTTCGTTTGTGCTATTGGTCGCTCGCTCGTGACTAGTCGGTAATAGTCCCGCCACTGGTGAAACGGGCGTTGGCAGTTTCCAGCATACCAAGAAGTGGGTCTCCAAGGATCGTTTTTATTTTCACCTTTACATGTTATCCGTGATAGAGTATAATCTGCTTCATGATCGTATCATTTGGTGATAAAGCAACAGAAGATTTGTATCACGGCAGACAAACAAGTCGCGTGCGACGTTTCCCGCAAACTATACTTTCTGCGGCTTTGCGAAAGTTGGATGTAATACGCGCTGCTCATAATCTCCAAGACTTACGAATGCCACCAGGAAACCGATTAGAGATGTTGAAAGGTGATTACGCTGGTTGGCATAGTATCCGAGTCAATCAACAATGGCGTATTGTATTCCAGTGGGAAAGCGATGGCGCACACAACGTTATGCTGACCGACTATCATTAGCAACAAGGGTAATCATGATTCCAGAAAACCGTATCCCAACACATCCCGGAGAAGTTTTGCTTGAAGAGTTTCTCAAGCCAATGGATATGTCTCAGGTTGCATTTGCGAAACATATAAACGTTCCGACACAAAGAATAAATGAGATTGTGAATGGCAAAAGAGGAATTACACCACAGACAGCATGGCTGTTTTCACAAGCGTTTGGGACAACGCCAGAATTTTGGATGAATCTACAGGCCAATTATGACTTGGCAAGGAAAAAGCCTATCAAAAGAGTTGAATCCTTGTTACCAGCAGCAGCGATTTCATAGCTGATACATTCAGTAATTCAAAAATGGTTGTAAATATATGGGTGAAATTATACAAATAATCGAAGAGCACAGTGGCGGGACGTGTTACCAGACAGAGCGATTTACATTGGACCATGTTGTGCTGCCGGAGTATCAAGATGCAGGAGAAGTCTTTAACAAGAAGAAGGTATTTGAAACAAACAACAAACAGGGAGACAAGATCCAGCTTCATACTGATAGCTCCGTACCGTCATTATTTACATACTTTTTAGACGGATCAAGACGTACATATAAAGTAGTAGACTTTGGCTCTACAGATGGAAAATTTCTGCCCATAATTGCAGGCCAGGTTGGAACCGCGGTTTGCCAACGCAACCAGCAGCGTCTAAATAAACACCTTGTCCATCGTGAAAATGTGATTGCAATTCCCAATCGAGTTGGCGATGAATTTGATACCATCGCAAGCGAAATACCAAAGATCAGAATACCACAAAATAAAGCAAGAAGTATTTCCATTACACGGGTACTTAAATATCAAGCTGACAAAACAGATAGGCGCTTTGAAGACTTAGCAATTGCTAAAATTCAAGTCACTATGCTAGATATGGAAGTTGATCTGATCAGCAAAATGGTTTCTTCAAATAACCTCGCTACAAATCAAATGCTCATGATTGATGGCTCACTTCAGTTTAGCAATGTGTCCGACAAAAAATCTGAATAATTAAAATGGAGGGGAAATCCCACAATTGCACGCAATACGATCAAAGCCTTCCGAAGTTCAATTCGTTTGATTGTATAATGCTTCAACGCTTAGACATTTGCACTGATTGATATGAGTTTCAAACAATGTTGCCAACCGATTATTCTTGGCCCATCTTCGTTGAAGATCGACGGGGCCGCACTATCTACATGACGTGGGAACGATGGGAACACGCGCTTGGTCATCCGGGTATGGATGATAACCTGCTTGAGGCGATATTGGAGACAATCAAGCAAGGAAGTCGCAAGCAAGATAAGTATATTACCTTATTTTTGCGCAACGAGAGCGTGATTCTATTCGTTCATGCAACTAGAGGGGGTTTCTAATCGGCCTCTAGATAGGATTTCAAGCAAATCAGAAGGTCACGAGAATAAGGATGTGAACTTAGCAGGTCAATCCGTGAAAGTGAGCCGTTCTGAAAAGAGAGAAAACCAGGTATTTGTAATAGATCTCGAACAATTCGTTTCTGCCGGAAAGGTTCAAATCTAGTATCCACGAGAGCTTGCTGATGGAAATGGCCTATCAAATTATGCGCCAAATCAGCCAAAAGGATAAGAGATTTTTTGAGCTAGAAATAGGGTCTTGCGACGAGAAGCTAAGTGTAACCCCATTTTATCATTACGGAATTGTTCGATTTCAGCCGCACCTCGATTGTCATAATATGAAATGAAGTGACGCTTGGATGGCAATTTGATGGTCGAAATGTAGTAACTGACACAAATTTGCTCGTTTTTCACTCTTTTTTTGAGAAAAATGCGTACAGGGCGATTAAACTTGATAGGGGATGGAATTTCAGCCAGAAAGACGTCACCGCAAGGATCCCATCGAGTCACCTGTTGCGCCCACAGATGGGCACGACGGTTGGAGTTGCCCTTCATCATAAATTGATAGTTGCGGTTGAGCAGCCACCGAATATTTTCTTCACTACCTGCACCGCCATCGGTGCGCCAGACGACTCGCTCGCGTTTTTTCTCGTCTAACTCTAATGAACTTTCCGTGGCAAGCACGGCTGGCTGAAACGATGGAGCTGTATGCTGACTCCCTGGATAGAGGTCTGACCAAACCGTTTCATGGTATTTAACCGAACTTACACGGACCAATTGGCGTCCCGTTGCGTTTTTTTGCCGCTAAAATAGCCTTTTTGACTTTTCTGTGCCTTTTTGCCGCATGGTAATCCGGATAGGTCAAAGTCTAACCACAAGAACCCTCGCCAATCGTGGTTGTGTATTTGGCTTAGAGGCTTGCAGATTTCGCTGACCGCACTCTACCGATATTCATTAGAGTTAGGGCGTCTAATGTACGAGACATATTTGATTGCTCACTAAGCTGCTCCATCCCATAAATTTTCGCAAGGAGTCTTTCTGGTCTGACCTTTGTATTGAACTCAGTCAGCGTTGCGCAACCACATAATATGCTAACCAGCACCTGTTCCAACTTACTTGCTGGTGTATATTCATACGTTTTGACCGATATTTCGATCTTCTTCAACGCAGTTAGCACTTTCTCTTGATGGTAGTGTGCCAGCAACGCAGCTAATGGTGCATACTGAGTATTGCTGATCTCGTTCGTTAGTCCGAATTCTATTGCCATGAATGCCTCCTTGGATCGGGTATCTCTAATGAATTTCTTTGAGGCTCAGTAGATCCAAATTTGGCGTTTTTGGCTATTTTCAGTCGAGATTGCAGGGATTTTGGAGTCATTTATTCAGATTTCGGTGGGGTGGTTCAGAATTAGGTTTACACTTTTGATACATAGACAAAAATCTATATGAGGTCATTTTCTGCCTGAGCATGGCTCAAATTAGAAAATATAAACATCTTTTCTCTTTGCAAAAATGTAAACCTAATTGTCCGCCTAAAATGAACCACCCCATTTCGGTTACAGAAAACAACCTATTTCATATCTGAAAATCGCCCAAATCTAACGCAAAAACTAGATATCGACCGGCAAATTTGTATTTATGTCAACTGTTTAGCCAGAATTCTCTCTCAAAACCTGAAATTTGGATCTACTGAGGCTATCCTTTTTTCGGCATTTTGACGAATTTGATCGAATAGAATCAGGCTCTTATTGTGTCAACGAATAGAATTCCCTTCCCGTTGCGCAAAAATAAGGTATTAGCGACAAGTTTCATTACTCACGCGAGTTCTTTGACTTACCGGAACCCTATACACATGTAGTAGTCGTAGTAAAAGCTAGTTGGCACGGCGATCCACCGGAACCCAACAATTTTGTGCTGACAGCTTATCTGATTCAAAAATGGTGATTGACATGAAAGCAATCAATTACGATGCCGAAGGTGATATTCTCTCAGTAAAATTTACTGAAGCGAATGAACAAATGCATACAGGTGTTGAACTCACGGACAATATTGTTCTCTACTTTAATCCCGAAACGGAACAACCACTGGCGTTAATATTATCAAGCTATCAAGCTATGATGAAAGCAAGTGAGCAAACACCACTGTTGCTTGACGGACTGGCGGAAATACCTTTAACATTGCAAACAACAATACTGAACTTGCTACAGCGAGCGCCGCTAAGTGGATTCTTGCAGTTAGTTGAGATACCCACAAAGACCCCGCCAACCAGTAGACTACATGAAGTTTTCTCGCCAACAATCTTACAAACTTTAGTGACAAATTGAGCGGTAATCGTAAATTGCCGAATGCAATGTCACGGGGTGGCGTGTTAGTTCCTGCAAAGTCGAGGCAGGTCGTTTAGTTTCTTGGTCGTGCTGCAAGTTTGCACAGCGAACATCACGTCCAGTCGGACCCCAGGGTGAGGGCGTGATCAACATTGGTTGCCCGTGCCAACTTACATCGTTTTAGAAGTTCGTCGCGTCGCAATCCGAGAGCCGCTGATGCAGGCGTTGGTTGCTTGCTTTATACACGCAAACAGGTAATCATCGAAGAGAGGTATGGCTTCTTGAATCCAATGTCAGTGAGGTACAATGTAATAAGTATTTATTCTTGGGACTTGTATTGGCGGAGGTGAATTATGCAGGTAAGTGAGCAAGAAGTTCACAATGATACGGCTTATTGGCTCAAGAGGGTTAGCAAGAGCCGAGAATGTGTGTTTGTGACGGATGATGGTGAGCCACAAGCTGTCATCATCGGGATGGACGCGTTCCGTGCGCTACTGGATTGGCGGACGACATCAATGTTGCCGTCAATGTCGATTGAAGAGTTGAGCCAGCAGTTTGCCAAGGCACTTCAGGATGCGGGGTATCATACGGAAGACGATATTACGAATTTGGTTCGGGATGTAAAGCGCGAGATTGCCGCGGAGCGCACGGCTGCTTTTGAGAAGATGACAGATGGTCAAGCCGCCTAATCGTGTCTTGCTTGACACGAATGTGTTTATTATTGGCGCGGCAGCACCAACAAGTGATTCAGGCAAGATTCTTGCTTGGGGTGGATATGGACGTCAACGTGTTTCTACGGTTGAGATAATCTTCTCCGAGGATTTGTTGGATCAAATTCGACGGGTTGCTAGACGGGTGGCGAACAAAGATTGGGCAGGTGAAATTCTCAATCAGGTTTGGCATGGAATGAACATTCATTTTGTAATGCTGAATATGAACGAGATACGGCGTTTGATGGAGGAGGGACCGATTCCAAATGAAGATGCAGGCATCTATTTGACAGCAGTTATTGGTGAGGCTGAATGCTTCGTTTCGACAAATCGTTCATTTGTACGCGCAGCGGCGGCTGAGACGGATGCCTTTGAGTGTTTGTCGCCAGAAGAGTTTGTGGCAAAGTATCTGATATAGAATTACTGGCGAAACAGGCTACCATCTAAGTCTTCCATAACTGCATATCATCGCATCGAAGTAAGAAAGCAGCCTTGGTCATATGATCGAGGCTGAGGTTTTTCTAGTGCTTGCTTAAAGCATTACGTGATCGCACATGGCATCAAATGCGATTGTATTACGAGTACGTAAGTGGAAAATCGCTGCTTGTTTCCGTATATGTTATCGGGCACAATGTGGTTGCATGATTTGAAACGGCTCGGTCATTCGAGGCGGGTCGTCTAGGGTCTTGGCGGGGTAGCTGGGGCGTCGCCGCCAACATTGCGTTGGATGACCGCCTTGTACCGATTTTTCCTCAAGAAATCGCTGATTGCTGCATAGGTTGTATATCACAAGATTTATTCTGTATTATAGCGGGAAATCAAAAATCCGTGATGGAATCCTAGTCTCAGTAGATCCAAATTTGGCGTTTTTGGCTATTTTCAGTCGAGATTGCAGGGATTTTGGAGTCATTTATTCAGATTTCGGTTACAGAAAACAACCTATTTCATATCTGAAAATCGCCCAAATCTAACGCAAAAACTAGATATCGACCGGCAAATTTGTATTTATGTCAACTGTTTAGCCAGAATTCTCTCTCAAAACCTGAAATTTGGATCTACTGAGTCTAGGGTCGGACATAGGGTGTAAAGATGGTTCATATTCGTGCAGATCTGGCATCTTTACCCGCAAGCGCAGACAATTGCTGGGATAATCGTAAATCGTGATGTGATTCAGGCCGCGATTGGCGGTAAACAAGAGGGATTGGTCTTTGGAAAGTTGACAGGCGTAGATCGAATCGAGCAGGCTGAAGCGGCTAACCCGCAATGCGCCGAAAAAATGACGGCTATTAGTGAAAAAATTGCCTCGGGTAAATGAGTCATACACCTGCGTGGCGATTTCACGGGGATGCTCTATCATGGTTTGCAGGTCCGGCTTTTCATCGATCATGCGATGGTTAGCAAAGGTCTCCAGATCAATGCAGATGATAGAATGGCTGGCACCGTTACAATAGATCAGTTCTCGATCCGAAATGGTAACATCTGAATTGATGTGGGCTGGAACTTCACGGCTGCAAGTCCAGTGGCGCTGGATTTGCTTGTTGGCAGCATCGATTTCAAAGGCATACTCTTTGAGAAAGCCAATTGCCCACGCATAGTAGTCCTCACCATCCTGAGGCAGTACTCGGAAGGAGACAGCATAAAACCAATCTTCAAGAGGGTGACAAACCAAATGCCAGCAAGTAGTAGGCAGTTCCAAGCGCGTCGTTTCACCAGTTTCCATATCCCATATGCCCACCTCTCTGGCCTCGCCTGCGCGACCATAGTTCGGGTGATCCATAGAGCCATAGCACAGATATCGCCCAGAATGGGTTCGCTTCATGGCATGGGGCAACTTGACTTTATGAGGGCCCAACCTCTCGCCTTTGCGCAGATCATCAATATGGAATTTGTAGAAGTAGTCGCCGATGGCGGTAATGAACTCATCATCATTGAGCCATATCAGATGGGTACTGCCGCGGATGGAGGTGTCGTTAAGCTCGAAGCGCAGGGTTGAGATGCGATCCACTTCGTTCAATGTCTTGGCGTCATATAGCAGTAGATGTTGCCCGACGTTGCCCAAAAAACCATAAGTGCCAGCCGGATTCACGTTGACAGCGTGACCACCCGCCATGCCTGGGTAGTACTGAACTTTGTAGGCATAAGAGTCATCCTCTGGGTTATAGAGAAATAGGCAAACACCAGCCATACCCTCCAGCCCATTGATGCCGTTGCTGTCCAAAGCGATATGAAAGGCGTATCGATAGTCTCTAATCATAGCTCACCTAGGCATGGGTTGAACAGGAGATAAAAATTCAGATTGAAATAGTACCAATTATACTATATAATGATTAGGATCGATATAAGGGTGCCAATGGTATTTATCTTCAACGTTTCGCGTTGCTACTTTGTGACCCACCGCTCTGCGAGCTGTTGATCTGAAAAGGAGAATGTTATGGCCGATTTTGATATCCATTACGATCCTATCACCATCGATGTCAACCCGACGACCGTTACACTGGAGGGGCTGGATAATATCAACAGCAACATCACCCTCAATACGCCGCAACCCCTCAAAACCGATAGCCGCACCGAAGTGGTGCTTCCCCAACCGCTCAAAACTGAGTTAGCCATCACTGAACCAATTAGGACCGAACTGGCTATTACTGAACCAATCAGAACCGAAAGCAAGGCTGAACTGGATGTGAAACCGTTGGTCTTTGACCAATGTCTTACTATCAAGCTTGATCCGCTGCCACCAACCTGTATCCGGCAGCCCTATCAGCAGCACTTTGGTATCACAATCCTTGGTGTTGAAGTAATGGGCTTTTCGGTATCGGGTGAATTGCGTCACATTGTTGACGAAACCGACAAGCGGCCCCAAGTTGTGTGGGGCGGCGAAGCAAAGGCTGGCACGATTTCGCATCTACCTAGTTCGCACCAACCTACTTCAATGCCGCCAGCCCCGCTTCAACCTCAGTCCGCCGGCGGGTTGCGTATCCGCCTGAGCGAATAGGAGGGGCATATGGCTAGGCAAAATAAAGCCAAAAGCGGTATTTTCGACCGGCTGGCAAATGAAGCCATCATTCTGGTAGGCGACCCTACATCGTTACGAACCGAGATTATGCTGGTCAATCCAGGCCAAGAGCGTCTGGTGTTGAAGGAAGCGCAATTGAGTCTTCGCCCTGTGGATGAGGACCAGCCATCGCCCATGGTAGCCGTTTCTCTCTCTGGCACGATTCCACCTGGCGGAATGCAGCGTATTAGGCTATCCGTAGAGATGGACCCCTATACCACGCCGGGCGAATACCAAGGTGAATTGGAGACGGCTGGAACGAGTCGCCCCGTCGTTGTACACGTTGTCGAGGTATATCGGTTGGAACTGCAGCCGCTCTCAGTGGTCATTGACGCCAATGCCGGCGAATCCGTTACCAAACAGATAATCTTTAGAAACCAGGGAAATGTGCCCCTAACTATCGGCCAGCCAGGCAGAGTGGCGCTTGGGCAAGAAGTAATGCTTCCGCGCAGTCTCATGGGTTCCGTTGCACCGGTCGATGTGCAACAGGAGCGCTTGAGATCGCTATTTGCCGAAGTGATCGACGTTGGATCGAGCGTCATCGTCAAAGAGGCCAGATTCCTTGAGGTTCAGAATCCCAGTGTGCCCATTGACTTAAGCCCTGGCGAGGTTCGTGCCATTCCGTTTAAGCTGACTCTGCCAAAGCAGTTGGAGCCGAACAGCCGTTACCTGGCCCGACTGCCTTTTTATAACGCAACGCTTGAATTTGTGGTGACGCCAGTCAACCGCGAGTGAGTAGGGACTACCGCTCGTAAGCGATAAAGGAGACCCCCATGCAAAAACGAACTAGTAGAATACGCAATTATCGTTCACGTTATATGGACTCGAATCGTCCTGCGATGTGCGGTGTCGCCACCGATTTGGCTCGATCATGGGAAGAGATCATGTCTGCACCGCCCATTCAAGAATGGGGACGCATGTGGAACGATGCCTTTGACGCCTGGAATCGGGCCGCGGAAGCGGTTTGGGAGCCAGCCATGCAGCCACGGCGATATACTTGCCAGTGCGGTTGTCCCGATGATTGTTGTTGTTCTGACCCTTGCAAGTATGATGACTGCCACTGCCAGTGTTGCATTACAGACGCCGATTTGTTGATCCATGCACGTGTCGGCGATCGTCAGATGGTACCGTTGGTTATCGAAAACAACCGCCGCCGAGAACGTGATGTCGAACTGAGTATAAGCGACTGGACAACCCATAAAGATCAGCCTGTCAAAATAAACGGCCGGATCTTGGATCCAGACAGCTTTACCCTAGGGGCTTGCGAAGAAAGAGCGGTCGTGCTAGCTATCGACGTAGCGGGAACGGACAGTACAATCGATGACACAGGTGCACCAGCGAACCAACAGTTGCCAGATGTGGATAGTTGTAAAGTGTACTATGCCGATTTACGTGTGAAAGGGTGTGATATTCGCTCCATTCGCATCGCTGTGGCCGTACTGCCGCGTGATTGTGCCAACCATGTAATTGATTGTCATTGTGGATGCTGTTAGCCTGGAGGAATTTGGATGAGTAACAACGAAAATGAGTTTGGCCAACGACTTCAAGACCTTTTCTCTCAGGCTGTCAAAGACCAGGTCCGCATGACGCAAAACTACGTCGAATTTGCCCAGCGCATCGGTCGGGGAGATCTCTTCACCGAGTCAGGTCGTAGTGATCTCTTCCGCTTTGCGAGCCAGGAGACGGCCAACTATGTTCGCGATGCAGCTTCGTTAAGCCTCACCTACTATGGTGAACTCTTCAAGCTTAATAGAACCTACAGCGAACGGTTTTTTAGTCAGTTCATGGATAAGCCCTCGAACCATGCGGACGATAAAGAAATGGTGGGAACCGACGTTGAAGAGCCACAAACCGCGGTAGGCGCTGCGGTTCGACGCATTGAGGTCCCCATGCAGGCACCGATTGGCCAAACAGCCGTGCGCACGTTCACTCTGGAGAACAAGCAGCAAGAGCCTGCCGAAATTTCCTTCCTGATCTCTGATTTCGTTGGGTCAGACGAGGCAGTCAGCTTTCGTTCTGCATTGACCATAGAGCCAGCTCGCTTTGTCTTGCCTCCAGGCAAAGCGCAGACAGTCACCATAAGCCTTCCATTGACCGCCGACCACTTTACGCCAGGCAAGCCGTATCGCGCCATCGTAGAGGTGCGAGGATATGATGGTTTGGAACTAGAGCTGATTGGGCTGGCCGAGCCGGTTGCCGACACAGTCAATGAGCCATCAGCCACCAAGAAGTCTACTCGTCGCCGCAAACGGACCGGAGATAAAGCCGATGCCGACTGATGCTCTAGAGCTAAATCAGAGCCAAAGCCAGAGTCCGAGCCCGCTTCAGAGCAAAGCTGTTATTGTCAAACAGCCCGAGGCTGACAAATTTGGTCTCTTAGAAGCAGCCCTCGAACAGAGCGACTTCTGGCTACATCTAGAGCGGACGCGGCAATTGACGGGTTTGGGCCCAGCAGAATTCCTGATTCTGATTAAGCCTGATATGATCTTCTTCGACGAAGGAGTACCCACGGGAACCGATCCGCGGCTGGTTGAGCATCTGATCGACTTACTCCACAAGCGCGGCTACGCGCAAGTGATTGTTGCTGAGGGGCGAAATAGCTTTGATCTATGGCTGGAAAATCGGGAGGTAGTCATTCTGGCCGATATGGTCGGCTACCGCTACGTGACGGAGCAAGGCAACGATTATGATGTTGTCGATCTGAGCGAACAGGTTGTCGAGGCCCCTTTTCCGCCGGGGACCGTTTTGCACGGCAGCGGTCTGGCTCAGCCTTGGCTGGACGCCCACTACCGCATCAGCTTCGCAAAAAACAAAACCGACGAAGAAGACTTTTACGCCCTGGGCTTAGCGAACTTGCTGGGCGTTCTGCCCTTGCGTGACAAAGAGTATCACTATCGTCACCGCTTCAATCCGGGGGATGCATGTCTGGAACTGTTACAACAGACGCCTGTTCACTTCAGCCTCATTGATGCAACTATTAGCAACCACGGTAGTGGTGGTGTCCGCATTGCCCGTCCCCTTGTAACCAATACGGTGATTGCCAGCGACAACTTGCTGCTGGCCGATTGGGTCGGTGCTCTCAAGATGGGGCTAGACCCGTTCAGCTCAACCATCAATACACCTGCTTTGCGTCGGCTGGGGCTGCCGCCAAACCACAAAATCGAAGGGAGTGTCGCCGCCTATCATGGATGGCGCAACGTCTCACCGCTTCTGGCTGATTCGGTACGGCGGCGCAATCAACATCCTGATGTTCGCCGCTTACTCATTCCCTGGCTACAGGTAGTCAACCACGTTTTATTCCCCTTCAAAGAGTTGATCAATGAACAAGCGAACCGATTTGCCAGCAAATATTTTGCCAATATTGATGAGAATCCGCTGGCCTTATGGGGATTCGTAGGCCTGAACTACGTCCTGGGAGGGCTTCTGAAGAATCTGGAGGCATACCAGACGTTATATGATAAAGACCGTTTGCGCTGGAAAGAAGCGCCTCTAAACCTTGACCCAGTTGAATATCCGTTGGCCGATTATGAAGCCATCATCGATTATCTCTCGCCGTTGGCAGAGTTAGTTCATCAATTGCCATCCGATGCCAATGGGATGCGTTGGCGTTATCTGGAAGAGTCGGTCATCTTTGAGTTTTCGCGCCAGGTTCCGGTTCCTTATGATGATTTTGTGGGGCAGGTAGACATCAGTAAGTCTATTCAGTTTATGAACGATTATATCGGTGGGGTAGCTGTACCCGTTGCCCATGATGGCCAGAGCAGAGTGACCCATCAAGTCGAGCGCAACCTCTATCTGCCTCAGCCCAACTATCTGGTTCTCTATGAGGGCCAGGTCATCGATGTGACAAAATTAGAATACATCATTTACGAGCAAGATGCGCATCAAATCTTTTGGAAAACGGTAAATAGCGAAAACGACTCAGCAGTTTACGATGATGGCATCGTCACTTTCAGCCGCATTGATGTAGAAGGGGAAGAGGACGAAACCCAGGTGACCATTTTCGGTCGCCAGCTCTTCAATTTGCCGCCTTTCTGGCAAATGATCAATCTGGATCTCTATCCTCCACTTAAAGATTTTTTGGTTGCCCATGCCTACACGACCTTCTTCAAACAAACGATGGCTAATTTTGAAGCCAAGGTCGAAGGTCGTCAGATTCGCATTGGCCGCCCGTGGCATCCACAGCAGGGTGAACAAGGCTTCGAAGCTGCCGAGCCGCCGCCAACTGCGCAGGTGGGAAAAGTAATTGAGAAAGTGTCTGAGCTATTCAAACAGATCTGGCCAGGAGAGTTGACCAGTACGCTGTCCCAGTCAAGTAAATCCAGAGGCTCAGGTGGGGAAGTTGACGCAGATGGCTTTGTCCATTTCAAGGGGAATGCGAATACCTCCAATAGTGCTGGGCGGGACGCAAGCAACTTTGACAGGCAGGCATCTAGCATAGAAAAGACCTTGACCCAAATGACCAATGACGCGAGCCACTTCTGGACTGACTTAGTGGTTGCCATGGACAAAGACGCGAGTAGTTTGGCCGCCGACGGTGCAATGCTCCGCAATGCAGATCACAGCCAGGCAGATAGACCGCCCGAACCGAAATCAGAGGCGGGGACATGAAAGCGCTAGTTACGGGTGCCAATGGCCTAATCGGCTCGAATCTGGTTCGTGAACTTCTGACCGCTGGATATCAGGTTAGGGCCATGGTCCGTGCAACTAGCAATGTCAGCGGCCTGGCGGGTCTAGAGGTTGAGCTGGTTACTGGCGATCTGCTGGTGCCGGAATCACTTGCCGCGGCTGCTGAAGGCTGCGAAGTGGTTTTTCACACGGCTGCCGTCTTTGCGTATGGAGGATATGCAGCCGCAGAATTGGATCATATCGCTGTTGATGGAACAAAAAATGTACTTACGGCCACCACACGGGCAGGGGGCCGCCGTGTGGTTTTGACCTCATCTTCAGTTATCTTTGGTTCGGCTGACCGCCCGGTCGTACGCGATGAAACCTTTACTCTGGACGAACCAGACCCTCCGCCCTATATCCTTGCTAAAACAGCTCAAGATTCTGTTGCCTTCACCTATTCTGATACGCTGGGGCTTGAGGTCGTCGCGGTCTGCCCCACGATTGTAGTTGGCCCTTATGATGTTCGCCTAGGACCGAGTAACGGCATCATCATCGCCTATCTGACTGATCCTTTCAAAATGACCTTTCCCGGTGGTTGCAATATCGTCTCGGTGACTGATGTTGCCCGTGGTCATAGGCTGGCAGCAGAAAGAGGACAAGCGGGGCAGCACTATATTCTCGGTTCTGAAAATTTGGAATGGTCGGCTATACACGGACTCATTTCAGAATTGTGCGGTGTGCAGGGGCCGAATCTCTATGCCAACCATACAGTCTCTTATCTAGCGGCAACGGCAGCCGAGTTGATGGCAGCCATCATCCGGCAGCCGCCTCTAACAACGCGCACCCAGGCCAAAATGGTCGGTCGCTACTACTGGTATCAGCACAACAAAGCCGCTAACCTTGGCTACAAACCGAGACCAGCGCGTCAGGCTTTGGCTCAAGCTGTCTCCTGGTTGGCTGCCAGCCCTCATGTATCTCGCCAGCTAAGGTCCACATTGACGTTGTCGCGAGAAGTTTATGTGGCGCGAAAAACAGCGGCTCTGTGATGCCTTTAGGATATATGTGGAGGATATGTGAAACCTTTCAAAAGCGTGATGATTGTCAAACATCCTCTTGAGTTGGTCTGGCTAACGCTCCGTGATCGGTTACAAGAGCTAGTCCCCCTACTTGATGATGTAAAGGAGATCGCGGTTGTCGAGCGAACTGAAGAGAGTGAAGGCGATGTCCATCCCAGAGATGATGGCCTGGACTGATAGGGCTTTGTGGAGAACAAAAAATTACGAGTGTCAATGGTCTATTGAACCGAAATTCCTGCCTGAACTAACCACTTGCTCTGGACGTACCATTTACCAGCCGGCTATGGGTGGGCGAGGTACCCGTATTACATTTGAGGGTGAACTTGACCTTAGCCCTCGCAAGATAAGCGGTGCTTCTGCGTTCATGGGTGATGCTCTGCTAAAGGGGGTTGAATCTTTTGCAACGTCGCTTATACCGAAAAACTTCCGCAAGCTGGCTGAGGCTGCCTCCCAGTTTTTAGATGAAGCATGATTTGCCCTCTAGTTAACCGGACTGTTTGATGGATTAAACCACGGAGAAACCCACACTAACTGATCAAGCTATGCAGATTATCCCCAGCGGACTACTGCAAAATGATATTGTCAAAGCTGCGTTAAAGTTGGCTTGGCATGATTCTGCACCCAGTATTACAGGTGGTCACGAAGAAGGCGGATTTATTCTACAAAGCCCAGGTAACGAAATTTTCGTTCAACGATGGCCTGTTGGTGTACAAAATCAGATTTCCGTGCCTCTGCATCAAAATTGTCGTATTGATGAAAACGATATTCTGGCATCGTTCCATACTCATCCGAACACAGGCAATAATTTTCTGCAGGAACCGAGTGCCACTGACAGGCGAGCGGTGCGAGACGATCCGAATCTCAAGGGTGACTTGTACGTTGGCGAATTTGTGATTGCCAACGAGGGGTGGTTCAAAATTAGGTTTACACTTTTGATATATAGACAAAAATCTATATGAGACCGTTTTCTCTCTGAGAACCGGCGAAATCAGAGAATATAAACGTTCTTTCTGTTTCTAAAAGTGTAAACCTATCTATCCAGCTAAAATGAACCACCCCGCCAACGATGCAATTTATCTGATTCAACCAGATGGTGAAGTACTTGAAATGGGGAGTAGACACAAGTTATTTGAGGAGAGTTAACTATGGCTGCAACGCTCGCGGCAGAGGTTTACCAAGATGATATTGCTGTTACTATAGCAAATGTCCTTGCAACAGCAAATAAATGCGCAAGTGAAATGGGGGTTGATGTAGCTGAAAGTCTACTCACCATTACGCAACGCTTGCAAGATGACATTATGTACTGGCGCATTAACTATGGCCCTAGAGATTATATTAATACGCGCGGTGGTGACCTCGTCGTTGATGTATCGGCAAGCAGCGGCGAGGTCGAGCAAGTGCTGTGGGGGCAATAACTGTTTCATACTATTCCAGAAGACATCCTGGTAACGTGGCTTTCCATTCTGACTCTTGTTGTAGTCGACATGCCAGGCCACCGGTTCTAAATGACTGGTTGCTCAGTCTGTTGCTCCCAGTGAATTGTCTACATTGATGTGGATGCATCTGGTCGTTCCACTTCGGCTACTAGCCAGGAGAGTTGATGGCTCCTTTTTCTACTTCCCAGCCTACCCGAGTGAGATTTCAATGACTAAACTGAGGTAAAGTTCTACGACTATCTACAAACTGTTTGTTCTAGAATGGGGCGAACCGATCCCGAATGCAGAGGAGGTTCATACTTCTTTGGCATACTCACGTAAGATAAACTTTTGCGTTTTGCCCGTCGAGGTCTTGGGTAACTCACCAAAGACGACATGCCTTGGTGCCTTATAATGTGCCATATTCTTTCGACAGAACTCGATGATCTCAGCGGCCGTAACGTTTTCGGCTTCAGGCTTGAGGGTAATGAATGCACAAGGTGTCTCGCCCCACTTTTCATCTGGCTTGGCCACAACTGCCGCGTCTTGCACCGCCGGATGGCGAAAAAGGACGTTTTCAATCTCAATGGTTGAGATATTTTCGCCCCCAGAGATGATGATATCCTTCGAACGGTCCTTCAGTTCAATATAGCCGTCTGGGTGCATCACGCCCAAATCTCCGCTGCGAAACCAACCGCCTTCAAATGCGGCGTCTGTTGCCTCTTGATTCTTCAAGTAGCCCATCATCACGTTGTTGCCGCGGAACAAAACCTCTCCAATGGTCTCCCCATCTGCGGGCACCGGCTCCAATGTCTGAGGATTCGCGACAGTGAGCGCTTCCAGCATATGATAGCGCACCCCCTGCCGCGCTGCGAGCGTTGCCTGTTCATCGATCGAAAGCGCATCCCACTCACGGTGGCGCTCACACAGCACGGCCGGTCCATAGGTTTCGGTTAGACCATAGACGTGGGTAATCTGAAAGTCATTTTCCGCCATCTCTTGCAAAACGGCCGCCGGTGGTGGAGCCGCAGCCACCATCCCTTTGACTGGATGCTGCTTTTGGGAGCGGGTCTCGGCTGGGGCATTGACGAGCATATTGTGAACGATTGGCGCACCGCAGTAATGAGTAACACCTTCTTGCGCAATGAGACGGTAGATCTGCTCTGGATCAACTGTGCGCAGACAGACGCTCGTCCCAACGACGGCAGCCAGAGGCCAAGGAAAGCACCAACCGTTGCAGTGAAACATGGGCAGTGTCCATAGATAGATCGGATGCTTTGCCAGATCCCAAGCCAGCACATTGCTGACAGCGTTAAGATAAGCCCCCCGATGGTGATAGACAACACCTTTGGGGTTGCCTGTGGTGCCTGATGTATAGTTCAACGAAATCGCTTGCCATTCATCATTGGGAAGTTGCCACGCAAAGTCACTATCTCCCTTGTTCAACAACTCTTCATAGTTTGTTTCACCAAGAAGTTGCCCTCCCTTGGCCAAGGCATCATCGATATCGATCACGGTAGGTGGCTCATCAAGCTGTGCCAAAGCATCTTTAATGACAGGTGAAGCTTCACGATCAGCCAACAGCAACTTTGTCTCAGCATGTTGTAGCATGAAGGCAATCGTTGTCGCATCCAATCGCGTGTTGATCGAGTGCAACACAGCACCCGTCATAGGAACGCCAAAATGGGCTTCGTACATCTGATGCGTATTAAATCCCATAATCGAGACAGTATGACCAAGACCAATGCCGCGCTTGGTGAGTGCCGATGCTAGTTGGCGGCAACGAGCATATGTTTGTGACCAAGTGAAGCGTTCTTCGCCATGAATGATGGAAGGATGTTCTGGATAGACATAAGCTGCACGTTCCAAAAAGGTCAATGGTGAGAGCGGGACGTAGTTTGCTGGTGTTTTGTCCAAACCTGTGGTGTAAATATTCATATATGAGCAAGTGCCTTATAGAGACACCACTTAAACTTCGGACTATAGCATCGTTTTCTGTCCGGGGACAATTGTCCAAAGTTTAAATGATGTGGCTATTATATTTTAAGCGGTGTAGATTCATAGTCACATTGTACCTGAGGATCGAGACGACAATCAAGCCGCGTAGTCAACAGCAGTAAGTTTTAGGCGAAACCACTTTTTACACATTCCACAGATTGACGAGATTGACTGGATAATCTCTTTTGAAAATCTCTTGAATCCTGTCCATCTGTGGAGGGCGAAGCGCCCACTTCGTGAACATTCATTTTCTGGAATGGCCTTAGTGCTCAACTACCGGTAATAGAAGTCCGTATTTGGAGTAATTTGATCCGGTAGATACAATCCATTGAAACATCCGGCCTATCAATCAATAACGAGGAGACCATGACCACTCAAAACAAACGCTTCATCGAAAAAATCGTGCTTGTCACTGGCGCAGCAAGTGGGATCGGCGCTGCGATCGCAACAGGGTTTGGGGCGGAAGGTGCACACGTCATCGTAAATGATGTCAATCAAGAGGGTGGCACATCGATTGCAAACTATATCATCAGTCAAGGAGGCTCCGCTCAATTTTATGCAGCTGATGTCTCATCAAAAGAAGATGTCGATGGCATGTTTGACCATATCATGGCTCAATTTGGCACGTTAGATATCCTTGTCAATAACGCCGGTCTCACCAGCCCAATGATCCATTTCCTCGAAGCAGATTATGAATGGTGGCAGCGTATTCTCAACGTCAATCTGACAGGCGTTTTCCTCTGTTCTCACCGCGCCGCCCACATCATGGCGCGCAAACGAAGTGGGGCGATTATCAACCTCTCGTCGGGCGGTGCAACCAAGGCTCACCGCGGATTCACGGCGTATGATGCCACAAAAGGCGGAATCGAAGCACTGACCCGCGCCATGGCGCTCGATCTGGGGCCATATGGCGTGCGCGTCAATGCATTGGTCCCTGGCTCGATCGACACATCGGGAATGGACGAAGAAACGCGCACACACCGAGGCACCAACATCCCTCTTGGCCGTATTGGGGAATCTGAAGATCTAGTGGGCCCAGCCCTCTTCTTGGCGTCTGACGACGCAGCCTATATCACAGGACACCGTGTCTGCGTAGACGGAGGGATGCTGGCACAACAGCGATCTGCAACCGTTGACATTTTCCCCCTCAGTAACTATCCCAACATCGAACAAGAATAAAAAATCAACAACCAACAACCAATAACCAGCAACCAATAACCTTTACTTTCTGGTAAAGGCTTGAGTGACAAAGGGCAAACCGAAAGGGGCGGAAAAAAGAATCCACCCTGAAAAAACGGGATAAAATGTAAAAATAGTGCTCGGCTAGTTTAAGCAGCGGCATTGAGGCGGCGATGAGCGAGAACGCCTTTAGGGAAATGGTGTGAAACCGAGGCCTTTTTCCGAAAGTCAGGGTCGAGTTGGTCAGGAGTTGGAAAAAGAGCACTCGAGAGAACACGGCGCAGCCTGCCGGGAGTGGATTGAGGCTCTCGATCCCAGTAGCCAGTCGGTATGGGAGGAAGAGAAGCGGCTAAATGGGAAAGAAGATTGCCAGCCAGCAGCCCCAGTTCAGGTAAGCGGAAACAAGCCTCATCGGCATGAACAAATTGACGATGTAAGCCAATCATCTGCTTGGAAGCCAAGGGGGGAGGTTCAACAGGCCAGCGTTCCAGGTAGACAAGATAAATGGTTTCAGGCTGCAAAGTCATAACGGTCGCCAAAACCAAAGGTGTGTTGTAGGCCGGATCCTGAATGACGTAAATCGAGTAGGTACGGTTGGCTGTATCCACCTTGGTTGTTCTGGGGACGAGATTGTGCCATGCTTGATAGCAAATCAGGCGACCACTATAGAGAAAGCGACCAGACGAGTCCGGAGTTGTAGCCTCGAGTCGCTTTCCCTTATAGCTGCGAGAGCGGACGCACAATATCACCATATTCAGGTGGTCTGCCTTTTTCTTTGCGTTTGGGGAACTCATTGCGGCGCACTGTGCAGTTAATGGCTTCCCGCAGGACAAATCGGTCTATGCCGCTTTCTAGCATTTCTCTGATTGTAAACCCGGCATCGACCACCGCCACTTCGTCTGACTCCAGTGATTTCTTCGTCTCTGTCAGCAGCTTTTTCCGAAACTCACTTTCCTTTGTTCCAACCGTGCATCTCATGATTGCCTTGAGCAGTGGCACTCGCTTCCCGCCTATCTCCCCCGAGCTTATCATCACTCCAAAGATGAGCGCGGGCAATGCCCGACGAACCGTTGAGTTATAGAGTCGGTTCACTTTCCCTTGCAGCTTCGGTCGCCAGAACCCTGTGATATCTATGCTTTTCACTCGGTACCCTTCTAACTTTTTTGCCTCCCATTCCCCTTTCCACTTCTTCTTGCCACGACCCCAGCAGACTTGTGATATCCCATGATCCATATCGAAAGCTTCGCCGGAGCTCCTCATCTTCAAACCCGCTTTCTTTCAATGCGCTATGGATTGCTTCTCGACTTTTCAGAAACGACCCATTCAGCATTGCCCACATCAGACGCATTACATTTACGTTTGTTCCCATCGGCGTTACTTGCAATACATTCATCAGTACTGCTATAGTTATTTCTGGCGCGGTTAGCATTCCTTCCTCCTTTTTGGGTTCTCTACCTTTAGGATGAACTGCTAACCGCTTTTTGTCACATTTCTCATCTCATCTCTTTTCTTTTACCAGAAAGTAAAGAAGAATCCTGCGTAGTTTTTTACCATGATAGACCGGGGTGGTTCATTTTAGGCGGACAATTAGGTTTACATTTTTGCAAAGAGAAAAGATGTTTATATTTTCTAATTTGAGCCATGCTCAGGCAGAAAATGACCTCATATAGATTTTTGTCTATGTATCAAAAGTGTAAACCTAATTCTGAACCACCCCGATAGACCTCATAAATATATATTCACATCAGATGGCTACAACCTCCAGTTATTTAAGAGCGGCCCATCTCCGCAATTATGAGCTTCGCACACCATTAGGAGATGAGAGGCAAGAGTCACAATAAGTTGGAAAACAAGAATGGTCTAAGGCCATTCCAGAGAAATAAATCCCTGATTTGCCAAGTCGATTTCTCTGGAATGGCTTGAGCTTTTCCAGATCAAATTAGGGATTTTAATTGTTGGAAAAGCCTAATACAGATTAACGGCAGATTCTCTCTAAAAACGACAAGATGGTAGCGTCTAGTCGCTTATTCAGGACGCCACCCCAATATGGGTGCAACTCGAGTGGCGATCTGTTCAAACATCTGTAGCGTACGCTCTAGCGATGGAAATATTGGATCGAGTTGCAGGATCAGATCCGACGTAAAAGGCAAGATTTTGTCGGCGAGTAAATGAGCCGCCACTTCGTCGGGGTGACCGTAGGAAATGTGAAAACGTAGACAGTACTCTTCGAGAGAAAGATTTGCTGGCAACCGACCTTGCTTGCTCATTCCGGTTGCGGCATGTAGTAAATCTTTGCGGAGTTCCTTTAGTGCAGATTGTTTATCAGCAGCAATATAAAAACCGCGAGAGAGACCTACACGGGGCTTTACATGAGATTGGTTCCAGGCGTTTAAATATGAGTTAGCGACTGGAAGTTGAACGTTGTCGGTTGGTTCGTCATGGCCCCAAGCAGCGCGGCTCAGCATCAACCCGACTCCATGTTGTGCAGCATACTCGGCACCGACGCTGCTCAATGCGCTTAACCAGAGCCGATTGGCCAATGTGGGAGCAGGAGGTTGAAGGATCTGTCCCTCATCGCCCAACGAATCTCCCCGAAACGCTCGTTGGAGTGTCTTCAATCCTTCCGTTGTTCGCTCGTGTCGAGACGCAATATCTACACCAAATGCACGAAATTCCCCAGAGTCACTACCGCTACCAACTCCAATCGTCCGTTGCTGAGCAGATCAACCACTGCTGCATCTTCAGCCAACCGCAAGGGGTGCTCAAGCGGCAGCACCACAATCGATGTGCCAAGGCGAATCTGCTTCGTGCGTTCTGCCGCCGCGGCGAGGAACGGAAACGGTGAGGGCAGGAAGCCAGCTCGATCCTTGAAGTGATGTTGGGCTACCCAGCCAACATCGTAGCCAAGCCGATCGGCAGCAACAAAAAGTTCTAGCGCCTCCTCATAGACACGTTGCGGATCGTCATGGCCACGCAAATGAGTTAAAAAACCAAGGCGAAAAGAGCGACTCATTTACCCAAACGCTCATTCATAAATGCGGATCCACTCCAGGAAAAGGGGATGGTATCTTTATTTTCGTCTTGAATGGATCAGCTACTAAAAATCACTGTTCATCTACTCTTATTATAACACATCAATTGTTATAGCATATTAATACCTCCTAGCGTACCATAAATGTAGCGTTTGCCTCCTCGCTGCATTTGTACCCGATGCGGATCGCTTTTGCGCGAAGACGGTTCTCGCCGACCGGAAGGCGAATGGGGTCACAATAGAGTCGCCAGTGGGGATTCTCACCTTCATCAAACGTATAGGCAATCGAGGCCCCTTGTGTACTGCTCTGCATCTGGAGCATGACAGGATGCGCAAATTCGCCACCATTGAGGCTTGCATCCAGACCAAAGTTGTCGCCACCCAAAATGACCAAGAGAGGTGGAAGTGTCGTTGGTTGCGCGCCATCGGGAAACATCTGTCGCACCATGATGTCTTCTGGCATTAGACCCAGATCACCGACTCTCGCTTGCCAACTGTCCAGGGCCATTCGCAGACGCTCTAACTCTGGTCGATAAGCTGGATCCGTGGCCAGATTGTTGATCTCGTGTGGATCGATTGTCGTATCGTACAATTCTTCGGCTGGCCGACTGCTTTGGAGCATCAATTTTTGCGGACCAGTCAATTCACCGGCCGCATGTAGGCGCCACATCTCTTGCATAATTGGATGGATGTTCCGATAGCTATTGTAGAGCATATAGGGCTGCTCAGGCTGGTAATGGCGAATGTATTTGAACCGTTTGTCACGTGTGGCGCGCACAGTATCATACATTTCATCATAACGATCGCGCGCTGCGTAAACATAGTCCCGTGGGAGGGCCGCGGCCGGTCCGAGGAAGGCCTGTCCTTGCATATGATACGGAATCGTAATGCCACAGATCGACAGGACGGTTGGAGCCAGGTCGACTGTACTGACCAATTGGTCGCTGACGCTGTCTGGTTTCAATTCTCCAGGCCAGCGTACGATCATGGGACTCCGAATACCGCTGTCGTAGGGCCAACGTTTGCCACGGGGCATTGGGCCATGATCAGTCCAAATGAAGACCACCGTATTCTCAGCGAGACCATCCTCTTCCAGTTGAGTCAAGATATTGCCCAGAGTTTGATCGTTGGCCTCTATATTCAAATACATGCGAACCATGGACTCACGTACTTTCAGCGTATCCGGAAAGTATGGTGGAACCTCGATTGATTCCAGATCAAACGTGAGATTCGGCCATTTATCTTCCCACATTTGACTTTCATGTGTCTGTCCCAGATTGAATACGGCGAAGAAAGGCTGGTCAGGATCTGGTCGATTACGCCAATGGCCAGTGGTGCTGCAATCATCCCAGGCTGTCAATGGCGGAGCGAATTGGTAATCAGTTTTGGCATTGTTACTAGGGGTGGTTCAAAATTAGGTTTACACTTTTGATATATAGACAAAAATCTATATGAGACCGTTTTCTCTCTGAGAACCGGCGAAATCAGAGAATATAAACGTTCTTTCTGTTTCTAAAAGTGTAAACCTATCTATCCAGCTAAAATGAACCACCCCTGTTACTACAGTAATATCCTGCACCCCGCAGATACTCTGAAAAACACTTCACATAATGTGGGATTATTGCTTCATAGCTGTAGGCCAATGATTTGTATTTTGCGCCTGAGCCTGTGCGGTGATGATGGGTCCCAATAGAAACCGGATACATACCTGTAATCACTGCACTTCGCGCGGGCCCACAGACCGGCGCCGTTGAAAAGGCATTTGTCCACAAGCATCCTTCCGACGCCAGCTTGTCCAGATTCGGCGTTTTAGCCACTGGATCACCATAGCATCCAAAATAGGGATAACAGTCTTCAAATGAGACCCAGAGGATATTGGGCGGTTTGTTCATTGATCTTCCTCGCTTTTGGGGTGGAGAGAAGGCCGAGTCATCTCGCTTTGCTCTGTATCTTCTCTGATTAACTCTACGTAAATCGCAAGATCAAGAAGCAACACCAACAAAATCCCGCAAAAAACCACCAATTTACAACGAGCTTTGCGATCTGATGTTGTATTGGAAGTGTAGCCATTGTCTGGGGAATTCTGAGGTGTTTTATTTGCAGAGGGCGTTGAGGACATCAGAAGTTGGGTGAACCGATGTTCCTCATACATTGCCCGTAAACCTCAACTTAATGCTTATCCGAAAAGTTCTGTGACGATTCATTCTCACTCGGGTATCTGTCTGAACTCACAACCACTTTTCGGATAGGTTCTTACTCGAGCACCATCAACTATCCACCATCTTATTCTTGTCCCACTCGTTCACCCAAAATCGCCGACTCGACATCGTCGCCAAGCGATTCACCAGGAGCCGTTTGTCCATTGGAAGTGTGCTCAACCATCGTCTCTTCTGGCGGTGCCAACTTCTTGGCGAGCACTGGATACGAATCAACATCTTCGCTCGTCACTGTCGGTAGCGGGGCAATTTTACTCAAGGCATTTTGAATATCAGAAGCTAGTCGCTCCGCCTTCTCTTCTTGATAGCGTGCGTCCCGCTGTTTAAACGCAGGTAAGATCTGTTCGCCAAATATTTCTAACGATTCAAGAATATGAGCCTGTTGATTGTTGCCTGCTTGTTGAATAAAGACAACTTGGTCAACCCCGGCCTCCTCTAACATTTCGAGATGGGCACGAACTTGGGCAGGATTGCCAATACAACCGGTTGATGACCGTTGGGGCGGGCGATTGTTTTGGAAATCGGTCCAGATATCAAATTCTCCAGGTCGATGAGTGCCATGAATGTAGTAATGACTTAACGCATAACCAAAAAATTGGAAGCCCTCTAGCCCGCGATTTACAGCAACATCACTTTCTTCATGACACATAAAACCCGCCACCATTGCGATGTTCGGATTTACTGCCAGACCAAGCGGCTTACACTCGTTTTTGAAGGTTGTATAATACTCGTCCACCCACAGCTTGGCGTCCTCCGCATCAACAAAGGCAAAACATAGGGCACCCATCCCCAAGCGTGCAGCCTCTTTGATCGTCTCCCGATTGCTACACGCAACCCAAAGCGGCGGATGCGGTTTTTGCAAGGGCTTCGGGACGACATTGCGCATGGGCATGGAAAAAAAGTTTCCATTATATCCTGGGTATGGTTCACATACCATCATCTTGGCCGTTTCATGGACTGTTTCCAACCACATCTCATGGCGTTGATCTGGATCAATGCTGAAGCCTTCTAATTCGATGCGTGAGCTCGATTTGCCCGTCCCCCACTGCACACGTCCGTTGCTCACGAGATCGAGCGTTGCAATACGTTCAGCGACACGGGCAGGATGATTATAACCAGGAGGCATCAGAACGATTCCATGGCCCAACTTGATCTGGCTTGTCCGCTGGCTGCATGCGGCTAAGAAGACCTCTGGGGCCGAACTATGAGAGTATTCCTCCAGAAAGTGATGTTCAACTTCCCATACATATTCAATGCCAATTTTATCTGCCAGCTCAACTTGATCGAGCGCGTCTTGAAAAAGTTGGTGCTCATCACCGTTATTCCAGGGACGGGGAATTTGGTGTTCGTAAAAGATGCCAAATTGCATAATTGCTCCTGCTTCTACTGCTGATGTCGTGAAAATTTTATACAGAGCTTTGATTAGGATTTGGGTCTAGTTCTAGGCTCATCTAATGTTGATAAGGGATGACGATTATTTTGCCATCTAAGTCTAGTCTGTGCAACTTGAAAGAAGGGAGAGGGTAGGGCAATCGCGAACTTTGTCGCCTAGCGTTGAAACGCCGGTCTACTAAGCGTAAACCCGCTCAAGCGGGTTGAAATACAGTGCGCTCCAGCGTACCTTGGTTGCTAGACGTCGGTTTTAACCGATGGCGCTTGCCCAATAGAGCCACTTTTTTAAGGTTCGCGATTGTCCTAGGAAGAGGGTGGTGATCTCGACAGATGATCTGCTGCCAACGCATCACCTCACTTATTCTCCAGCTCTTCTGTTGCTCCGTAATCTGCTTCTCTAAATTTACGTTTCGTTTCAATCCCTTACTTTACAACAGCTTCCCTTTCTCTCCGAGATGCCGCTCGTGGCTCGCTAAATAACGCGAATCATGTCCCACATAAATTGGTTCCCCGTCCGCTCTTTAATTCGTTGAATTCGGAGTTGCCCAGTACAATAACGATTGGGATCCGAATCTGGTCGCGTTAAGAATTTTATCTTTATAACATGAAAACAACCGTTGTTGGCAGCTATCCAATTCCGGATTGGCTCAAAGCCCTGCCCAATGAAGAAACGATGCTTGATGCCATCACCGTTGCGCTCCGAGCGCAGGAAGCTGCTGGGATTGATGTCATCGGCGATGGGGAAATCGGACGCTGGAATTTGGCCCGTAATGCACCCGGTGGGATGGTCGAACGTTTTGTGGAGCCGATGGAGGGGGTTCAGTGGCGTCTTTCATATGCCCAAAAAAGTACGTTTCGGGCAAGGCCCGAGATGCAATATCGAACAACAGCGCCAGGCGTGGTGACGGGACCGTTGGGGCATGGACAACTGGATTTGCAGGCAGAATGGGACCGCATCTGCGCCTTGACGACGAAACGGCTAAAATATACCGTGACTAGTCCCTATATGTTGGCCAAGGTCATCGCCGACGACTATTATCAGGATCTGGAAGCCCTGACAATGGCCTTTGCCGATCTGCTGGCGAATCAGATTCAAAGCATCGATGCATCCATTGTTCAGGTCGATGATCCCAACTTGCCTGGTTCACCCCAAGATAGTCTGCTTGCGGCACGGGCCATCAATCGCTTGCTTGATGTCGTTCATGGAGAAAGGGCAGTGCATCTCTGCTTTGGCAATTATGGTGGGCAGTTGATTCAGCGAGGTGCCTATACTCAGTTACTCGAGTTTATGAACGCATTAAACTGTGATCACCTTGTGTTAGAAACAACCCGTCGCTCCGATGAAGAGCTTCTCTGCTTGTGCGATGTGCGACCAGGGATAGGATTCGGTTTGGGCGTCATTGATGTCAAGGATCTGCAGATTGAGAGGGCGGAACTCATAGCACGCCGAATTGAGAAGTTAGCCAAAATCGTGGGAGAAAAGCGGATATTTTACGTCAACCCGGATTGCGGGCTACGCATGTTGCCCCGTTCCGTTGCGGATGGAAAGATGCGAGCATTGGTGGCGGGCCGCGATCTCTTTCTAGACAGATAATTTATCAATCACAACTGGAGAAACCTATGACCGACTCACGCAAAATCACCCTATCCGAAAATGACATTCCAACACACTGGTACAATATTGTAGCGGACATGCCCAACAAGCCCCTGCCGCCACTCAATCCAGCCACCAATGAACCAATTGGCCCCGAAGCACTTGCGCCCCTCTTTCCCATGGAGCTGATCATGCAAGAAGTATCCCAGGATCCTTGGATCGAGATTCCGGAAGCGGTGCGCGATGTCTACTCCATGTGGCGCACAACCCCTCTCTATCGTGCCCGTAACCTGGAAAAAGCGCTGGATACACCTGCGAAGATCTATTACAAATATGAAGGCGTTAGCCCAGCCGGGTCACACAAACCAAACACGGCCGTTCCTCAGGCTTACTATAATATGAAAGAGGAAGTAAAGCGTATTACCACCGAAACCGGTGCAGGGCAATGGGGCAGCGCGCTGAGCTTTGCTTGTAATATGTTCAACATCGATTGCGAAGTTTATATGGTGCGCATCAGCTTTGACCAAAAGCCTTATCGCAAAATGATGATGCAGACATGGGGTGCTGATGTTTATCCTTCACCAAGTGAACGAACACAGGCAGGACAGAAAATACTCTCCCAGGATCCGGATACACCAGGAAGTTTAGGCATCGCCATTTCAGAAGCGGTCGAAGTGGCGGCAACCAATGACGACGCCAAATATTCGCTGGGAAGCGTGCTCAATCATGTGTTGATGCACCAGACCGTCATTGGTCAAGAGGCCATCAAGCAGCTAGAGAAAGCCGGGGCCGACCTCCCCGACTATGTCTTTGCCCCATTTGGTGGTGGTTCTAACTTTGCAGGGATCAGCTTCCCATTTTTGCGACTGAACCTCACTGAGGACAAAAATATCCGCTGCGTCGCAAGCGAGCCAACTTCCGCCCCCAAACTGACGCGCGGCGTGTTCCGCTATGACTTCGGCGACACGGTTGGGATGACGCCCCTCATCCCGATGTATACGCTGGGGAATACCTTTGTGCCAGCCAAGATTCATGCTGGCGGATTGCGTTATCATGGAGCGGGGGCCATTGTCAGCCAATTGCTGGCAGACGACTTAATTGAGGCAGAAGCGATTGACCAAATCGAGAGTTTTGAGGCAGGGGTTCAGTTTGCAAAGGCAGAGGGCATTGTGCCTGCGCCTGAGGCCAATCATGCAATCGCATCGGTGATTCGGGCAGCAAATCGGGCCAAGGAAGCAGGGACATCGTCCACGATTCTCTTTAACTTGTGCGGCCACGGCAACTTTGACATGTTGGCCTATCAGGACTACTTTGCTGGCAATTTAGAGCGACATGAGCTGACCCAAGCGGAGGTCGACGCCGCTCTTGCGCTGCTTGATACACCATCAATCGAGTCTGTGCAACAGATGCTCGCTGGTTAGCAGCTCGATATTTTAGGCGGTACCCCACAAATTGTAAAAGCTCCTGGTTCATCGGGAATGCAGGAGGTTGACAAGCTCAGAAATGGTTAGCGCCGGTTGAATGGCGTAGCCGTATCGAAACCAAAGCGAGTTTGCTCCCTGAGATCCGGTTGAGCCAAGCTCCTTTTCCTCTTGGGGAATAGCAAATCTACACACAATTTGGGATACCACTGTGATTCACTGTGTGATCAGGAAAACTGGATGGACGGTTACGTTACCAGGAGACCAGACCGGGTTGACCTGTTGTTTCGTAGAAGACTCTGTCAATCAAGGATTGCTCCTCGGGCTGATCGCTCTCTCGCTCTCAGATACAAGCTCGATTCCATTGAAACTCGCAAATTAATTGGTTCTTCCGGAATAGAGGGGGTTGAGCTTCCCGGACACGCTTTGTATGTAATGGCAGTTCCAAAAGGGCGCGTTGAAGAAGAACTGATAGAGAGAACCAGCAGCGTGTTATGTCAACATATAGATGAGGACAAAGGCAAGGAACCCAAAGGCGATACATAGTAAAAAATTAGAAGCAATTAAGCGATAGGTTGGCGACGATGGGCTCGTTGCTGCAAATGGAAAGATTCATCATAAGGTTTCTTGTCTTGCCACAATTTCCAAATGATGCAAATCCAGCGATTAGCGAGAGTGCGATCAGCATGACTCTTTTTGAGACCGCGTTGGCGAGCGGCGGTGTAAAAAGCAGCGGCCCAAGAAGACTCTTTGCGGGAGCAGCGAGCAAATTGCTGAGTAAAATAACGAAAGTCGTGATCGCAAGCTCTGCGGAAATGAACGGTTCTGACTTTGCCACTTTGTTTGGTGACAGGACAGGTTCCCGCCAGAGACTGAAGGCTCATGGGAGGGAAAGCGTTTCCTGTCTTCGCCAAACTTGACCAGAAGACTGGGAGCTAAAAGCTGGCCAGCACCAGGTAAAGAAGCAAAGATATGCTGATCCGGATGTTGCAGAAAAAGTGACTGTAACTGGTCAAGGGTCTCTTGTTCATAGCGCAGTGCAAGCAAAAGACATTCAGCCAGCTGAAGAGCTTCTCGTTGATACGCTGGCACAAATGCAGGAGCTGATGTGGGATAAGTGGCGGTTAACTTATCATAACAAGTGACCCATTTACGGGTTGCGTATGTCGGTGCTGCTTGAGAAACTCTTGGAAGCCTTCATAGGTGGAGTTGCGCACATGCTCTGGCGTTGGATAGGTCAGAACCAGGTGGCAGGCAATCCGAGAAGGCCAGTTGCTGAAGACCTCAAGCAGCGCCGGATGGTAACGCAACAGGCAAGCGCGCAGACGGTTGGATAAGGCCACAGTCTCTTTGGTCCAGTATTGTGGCACTGCTGACCACTCGCATCTGCTGGAGTAATTCACTGCCAGGTGACCAAGGATAAAATCGATGGACATCGGTCCGCAACAAATCTGCTATCACATAGGCATCACTCTTATCATTATGCGCACCACTTTGACTATAGCGCTCCCGACTCTTGTTCACCACATTCGGCGGCACCACATAGACATTCTTGTACCCGCTCGACCAGAGATAATCAATCAGCAAATTATGCGCTGTTTCCAGTCCCACTGTCACTTCATCATGGCTCGCTCCTGTCTTCTTTCTCATTTCTTCAATTTGGCGAAATCCCTTCTGGCTATGCTCTATCTGCGCATAGCCCAGCGCTCGTCCTGTCTCATCCAACATCATCACATCATGTTTTGTTTCACTCCAGTCGATTCCCATTTTCACTTTCATCTTGGACCTCCTCTCCCGTATCGCCTGAGCTCCTCAAGTGAATGAGGAGGTCAAAAATGCAGATATTCATAGGAATAGACTGGAGTGAAACAAAACATGATGTAATGATAACGGATGAAAACGGTCGTCGAATTAACTACATGACAATAGAACATAGTGTGGATGGCTTTAAGCAACTAGAAAAGTGGCGAGAAACGATGGATATCGGCCATGAAAAATGTCGAATCGGATTAGAGACAGCACATAATCTGATAATTGACTACTTATGGGATGCTGGGTATACAAATCTATATGTCCTCCCACCGAACGTGGTCAAAGCAAGTCGGGCGAGGTACAATCAGAGCGGTGCTCGCACTGATGAAAGTGATGCATATACGATAGCTGAACTGGTCAGAACAGATGTTCACCGATTCTATCCTTGGCATCCAGGGAGTGAATTACTCCAGCAAATGCGCATCGTGGTGAGCATGACCGAGTTTTGGCGCAAAGAAACGGTTGCTGTCTCCAATCGCTTGCGTAGTTGTTTGCTCAGATACCATCCCGCTTTGCTCAATGTCTTTAGTTGGCCATCGCCCATTGCAGCTCATCTGATTCTGGCTTATCCGTCGCCGCAAGCAGCAGAAAAAGCAACCTATGATGAATTTCAGGTCTTTCTCAAGCAACATAAACATAATCAGCCCTCCAAATGGCTCACCTGTTTTGATGCCTTGACCACACAACATCCCCGTTCAGCTCCGGGTGTTGCCCAAGCTTGTCAAGTTCAAGCCCAGCAACTTGCCCGACTCTTGCTCCATACCCTCAACTCCAAGCAAGCAACACTCCAACAGTTGAACTCTCTTTTTCTGCAACACGAGGATCACCCCATTTTTGCTTCCCTGCCGGGCGCAGGAGAGCTCTTGGCTCCCTCTTTGCTGGTCAAATTTGGCGAAGATCGCCGCCGCTTCCCCCATTCCAGCATGGTCCAGACTTTAGCTGGCACGGCTCCCGTTACCAACCAAAGTGGCAAAGTCCACTTGGTCCACTTTCGCCGCTCTTGTGATAAAGAGTTTCGTTACTTTTCTCAGCAACTGGCTCGTTCTTCGCGCCAGCAATCTCGCTGGGCTTCGGCTTACTTTACACAAGCTCGTCAAAAGGGCCACTCGGTCAGTCGCTCTCATCGGGCTTTAGCCAACCGCTGGCTGGCCATTCTTTGGAAAATGTGGCAAGACCGAACCACCTATGACGAATCTTTCCACATTCGTCAACGAACTATCCGTCGTCGACCACAAGCTTAGTTTTTTCTGCTTTCTTTTTTTTCAGCTACGGCAAAAGTCGGGTACAAAAAATGACCATAAGGGGTGAAATCCTAGAGCAGCCCTCTGTTTGCATGAAAAATTTGTACCCGACTTTTGCTGCTACTGTTTTTTTTCTTGATTGCCTTTGATTTCTCTCTTATGTCTACTTGCTACCAGCTCAATACCCAAGTTTACATAAAGTCGGAATTGTTGATTTTTTCCGACTCTTTTCAACGCGCCTATTTGGTATCTCTCTTACTGACTAAGCGTGTCCGGGAAGTTAGTAGTGCTTCTTTGTCACCCCCTGAGTTCCTGAAGAGCCAATTAATCTTTAAGTTTAGAGGGTGTATCAATCACTGTTGAACAAGCGGCATGAAAATCTGAATATCTTCGTCTGTCCCAGGAGTTGTAGTCGTTGGTGTTGAAACTGGCGTCACTTTTATAACAGATGTGGGTGTGGACACGGGTGTATGGGTTGGTGTTACGGTCAGTAGAGTCGGCTCTTCAGTCGGTTCAATTGTTGCAGTTGGCGAGGGTTGAATTGTAGGTGATGGTTGCGGCGAGGGCGTGGGCTGTGGATTGGAACCACTCGCAAAGAGCAACTCAACTTCGGATGAATTTAACGCACAAGCGTAAATTGCAATTCGATGAAGCGTGCCAAGCCACGGTCGACTCATATCAATCTCATTCCCAAGACCCAGTCGATAACTGCCATCCCAGTTTGCGAACGTCCCAGGAATTGAACCAGCGGCAGCTTCCGTTCCATCGACATAGATTTTGGCCACACCACCGCTACTGCGTGTATAAACAACGTGCTGTTGCGCAGCCCGCACAGTCCCGCTTGTTGTGGCGAGCGATGGTTCGCCGTTGTTGTTATTGCTTCCATCTGTGGTGCGTAGTCGCACAGTAAAAATATCCTTTGCAGAACTCCCAAACTTGCCTTGACCCAACGTTACGTTGCGCTCCGTCGTACCGCCAGAAATTGTGACGATGCGGGCTGGACCATCCTGGAGAACGTTTGCAGTCGTAATCCATGCGTCGATCGAGAAAGCGTTTGTAACTTGCATTGCATCGATCAGCTTAGTCGCTGGTTCGCTTGAAGCTATAAGCGTATGTGTGTTGAGCGCTAGGCCAACGTTTGTCAACCAGCTTGTCCCGCTACCCTCAATGGTCAGATTGAATGGTGCGCCGACGCCTGATACGTCGTTTACAGTTGTACCGCTGCCCTCCCGGAATGCGTAGAGTGCCTGTAAGCCGCCGTCCAGACAGGATGAAGTGTCGGCTCCAACAACTGTAATTGTGACTTGATCTGTGGCACTATCTCGACCATCACTAATCGATAGCTGAAAGGTGTATGTGCCTATCGCTTGAAAGGTCACAAAGGCGATTTCTTCGCTGGCATCCTGAATGATGACGGTTGGACCACTCACCTGAGTCCACTGTTCATCTTGCAAAAAGTCGTCATCGCCATCGGGATCATGGCTTCCGCTGCCGTCTAGTGGAATTGTTGTTCCGACTGTGATGGTTTGGTCCTCTCCGGCATCAGCAATCGGTGGAATGTTTGTCGCTGGCTCGCCAATCACAAACGATGCAGACACGGTCCGGCTCGGAGAGTCTCCGTCCCGAAAAGCTTTGGCTTGGATGATGGTCGTTGATGCGACAGTGATTACTCCACTGAAGAGCGGAGAGAAAGTAGTTGGTTCGCTACCATCTGTCGTGTAGCGAATTTCGGCGTTGGGTGTGCTTGTAGAGAGGGTCACAGAAATAGGTTTTTGAAACGAGCCGCCATTGGGTACAAAGGTGGGAGCTGTGACTGTTTGCTTTGCTGTATAGCGCACCTGTTGAATTGATCCAGTGTCGGTCTCATAAGTGGTCAGCATGTAGTAGAGATCACCCTTCGGTCCAATTCGCGTTAAGACCGGTTTGACTGGCGGGCCGTTTGCAGTATCGAGACCGACATTCGTTTCAAAGGCAAAAACTGATGTATCGGTCTCCGACTGAATATAGCTAATCTGTCCCCGCGTGCTGCTGTTACTGCCCCATAGCGCCACAAAGTATGCACCGCGATATTCCTGAGGGAATGGACCGTCGTTGGGATACCAGGCACCACCAGTCACCAACTGGCTGCCAGCATCGGCTGCGTTGGCCCAAACGCCTCGTAGTGTGCCGATCCCACTGTTCCCTTCATGTCCATAGTTTGCGCCAGCCTCTACAATGTAAACGCTTCCTTTGTTGCTACCTCGTGCCTCATTGACGTAGAGTTTGCCGGAAGTTGGGTTGAGCGACATGGAGTAGGGATTGCGCAAACCAAGCGCGTAGATGGCCCGGTGGTCGCCCGTTGTCTGTGTAAAAAACGGATTATCGCTAGGGATGGAGCCATCTGGATTGATGCGCAGAATCTTGCCCGTAAACGTCGTCAAGCTCTGCACCGGGTCACCAGCAAATTCGCCCTCCCAACCGTCACCTGTGGTAATATAAAGCTTGCCATCGTTGCCAAACTCGATAGCACCGCCATTGTGGCTTCCGCTGGCTGTGCTGCTGTTAAAGGGCAAGTCGATCAGTAATTGTTCGATACCATCCGACACGTCAGGGTTTGAGACGCTGGTTCGAATGCGTACAACGCGGTTTTGCAGCGACCCATGTTTCATGTAAAAAGCATAGACATAGCCATTGCTGGCAAATTCAGGATCGAAGGCAATATCACGCAACCCAGCTGAGCGTCGTCGAATCGGGTTGCCGCCGTCGTCCTTGGGAATGTCGAAGATGTGGAAGGGTTGTTGCTTGAGCTGCCATAGGCCGGTGTTTGCGTTGTATGTGGCAACAAGTAGTCTTCCGGTGATGCGTTCGCTGATGAAGATGCGGCCATCCGGAGAAAAGGCAAAGCCATCAGGATCGCTTAGGTTCCCGATGACCTGTCTGCTTCCAAAACCCTGCGGCAGATCATGTGCCTGCGTACTTTGAGACAATATGAATGGTAAAGTCATCAGGCAGAGTAGCAAGCGAATTTGCCATCGCCAATTGCAGAAGAGAACGTTCCAGAGATGAGCTTTTTGGTGCATGGTAGCCCCTTGTGTCGGATCGCACTAGCTTATAACTTTAACATAAATTCAACTGTGCTACTCGACTGAAATCGGTCAAATTTATTTTAAAGTTTTGGCAGTGCTCAGTATACTCATCTTTACTTTACCAAATAAAACACGTATCCGATGGGTTAAAATTGCACGCGTCTTTTATGTCTTATGACTTGCCTCCATACGAGTAGATTTAGTACTGAGTGGTTTGTGATATAATTCCTACTATGCGCTTCTTCAACACGACTGGTCCATGCAGACCAGACAAACGCTATGAACCATCTTTCTGAATCAGACCAAAAATTGTTCATAAAGGCCCCTTACAGTTAGAATGTAATTCCCTCAAAATCAATTTTACCAAACAACTGGAGAAAACCATGTCTTTACGCAAAACTCTTCTGAGTTTCATAGCACTTATTGCCCTGTTTGCAGTCGCTTGCCAACCGGTCGGAGCACCTGCGACGAGCGATGCTAATACCGATAGCGACAGCGGCGAGATGGCTGGCTTTATGCCCAGCTCCCCCGAATGTATCGCGCCAGCCAATCCCGGTGGTGGCTGGGACTTCACTTGTCGCGCCGTGACGAAGGCAATGGCCGATAGCGGTGCATATGATGGCACAATTCAAGTCACCAACATGGCTGGTGGCGGTGGTGGCGTTGCCTTTGCAAATGTTGTCACCGAACGCAACGAGGACAACGATCTAATTGTTGCAGCGAGTCCTGCCACGACACTGCGGCTTGCGCAGGGCCAGTATGGCGACTTTACCGAGGAAGACGTACGCTGGTTGGGCGTCATGGGTGCTGATTTTGCTGTTTTGACCGTGGCGACAGATTCATCGTACCAATCGTTGGAAGACTTAATGGAAGCCTTGTCGGCCGATTTAGCATCAGTCAACTTCGGTGGTGGTAGTGCAGTTGGTGGCCAGGATCATATGAAAGTGATGCTGCTTGCGCAAAGTGCTGAACTGGATCCGCTGGGTTTGAGCTATACCCCATTTGATGGCGGTGGCGAAGCGCTGACGGCCCTTCTTGGTGGCTTTATCGATGTCTTTCCTGGCGATGCATCGGAGGTGATCGGTCAAGTAGAGTCGGGCGATGTGCGTGTGTTGGCGGCTCTGACCCCAGAGCGATTGGCCGCGCCACTTGACGAAGTACCGACTGCAGCCGAGTTGGGATATTCGGCTGAGTGGATCGTTTTCCGCGGCTTCTATGCCCCCGGTGGAATGTCTGCCGAAGCCTACGATTGGTGGGGCAGCGTATTGGAAGAGACGGCGAATTCGGAGGAATGGGCGCAGGCTCGTGCCGAGGGTGGCTTGGGTGAATTTTTCCTGGCTGGCGAAGAGTTTGAGACGTTCGCTCGTGAACAAATTATCAACTTCCGTCAGTTGAGCAAAGATTTGGGAATCATTGAATAGAGCGCACTGTAGGTGAGAGTCACCTACTGATTTACCACTATGGAAAACTATACAACCGATCGGGTGGCGGGCGTAATTCTTCTTGTCATCGCCATTGGCTATACGGTCATAGCAAGTGGTCTAAAGCCGACCCTTCTCTCTGCAAACGAACCGCTCGGGCCTGGGGCATTCCCCATGCTGTTGGGGCTCTTGTTGGCTATCTTTAGTTTACTGCTCGCGATTAAACCATCGCCCGACCCGGCGTGGCCCAAATGGGATGCGTGGGTCAAAATGGCGTTGATTCTTGTCACCTTTGTTGTTTATGCTTATTTGTTAAAACCTCTTGGTTTTGTTGTTTCAACGGCACTCGAAATGTTCGCACTTTCTTTGATCTTTCAAGGTCCTCTTTTGAAGAGTCTAATTGCATCGTTTGCCTTTTCTCTCTTTTTGTACCTTCTATTCAGCTACGCATTGGGGCTTGGGTTGCCCAGAGGAATCCTCTTCTTTTTATAATGGACGTTCTCAGTTTATTAGCCGATGGGTTTGCCGTCGCTTTCACACCAACCAATCTATCTTTGGCTCTCCTGGGGGCTTTGCTCGGTACAGCAGTGGGAATGTTGCCTGGCATTGGACCAATCAACGGGATTGTGGTATTGATCCCACTGGCCTTTGCCTTGAATCTGCCTGCGACCTCTATGCTGATCCTTTTTGCTGGCATCTATTACGGTGCTGAATATGGCAACTCGATCAGCGCCATTTTGCTCAACGTACCAGGAACTTCGGCAGCAGTGGTCACTGCGATGGAGGGGAATATCCTTGCACGTGTTGGACGTGCTGGGCCGGCATTGGCAACCTCAGCTATGTCATCATTCTTTGGATCGAATGTTTCCATTGTCGCAATGATGCTCTTTGCACCGATTCTGGCGCAGTGGGCCATCAAGTTTGGCCCAGTTGAGTATTTTGTGCTCATCGTCTTTGCCTTTTCGACTCTTTCTAGCTTGGCAGGAGGCAATCCAATCAAGGGGTTTCTGGCAACGCTCATCGGCCTAATGCTTTCAACGATTGGTCAAGATATGAGCGGTGTCAATCGCTATACCTTTGGTCAGTTGAAGCTGCTCGATGGATTAGACTTTGTGGTGGTCGTCATCGGTTTTTTTGCTGTCAATGAGGTGCTGCGACTCACCTATGAATCGCAATCGGGGCAGAATGTGATGACTTCGGTTGGACGCGTATTTGTCCCACTGCGAGAGTTTTTTTCCAAGATCGGGACACTTATCAGGAGTGCAACCATCGGGTTTCTAGTCGGCATTCTTCCTGGGGCGGGCGCAGCAATCGGATCCTTTATTGCTTATACAACAGAAAAACGTCTTGCGAATGTTGAAGAAGATAGCTTTGGCGAAACAGGAGATATTCGTGGGGTGGCATCACCAGAATCTGCCAACAATGCTGCTGTGAGCGGGGCCTTGATTCCCCTCCTAACTTTAGGGATTCCAGGAAGCGGGACGACCGCTGTGATGTTGGGCGCGCTCATCGGCATTGGCATTCAGCCAGGTCCAAATCTAATCCCCCAACAGCCCGAGATATTTTGGGGATTGATTGCCGCTATGTATATTGGCAATTTGATGCTGTTAACGCTAAATTTACCGCTCGTCGGCATTTTTATCCGAGTCTTACAGGTGCCCCGTTGGTTCCTCTATCCCGCCATTATTGCCGTCAGTTTTGTGGCTGTTTATGCCGTGAGCAATAGCCATTTCGACATTCTACTGATGACGGGTCTGGGCGTATTGGGATTTTTGCTCCACATGCTCAAGCTACCACTCCCTCCAGTCATCCTTGGCCTCATTCTGGGCCCCTTGATGGAACTCAACCTGCGCCGAGCGCTCACTCTTAGCAAAGGGGATTGGACGTACCTTTTCATCGGTGGTACGCCCAAAAATTTCCAGTTCATCACTGAATCAATTGGTCAAGGAGATTGGAATGCACTTTCGTCTATGCCGGTGATTACAGTGATTCTTTGGCTGATGACAATAGGAAGCCTCTTCTTGCCGCTCTTATTGAGAAGTAGCTCCGGTCAACCGACCGAGATTTCCGTAGAGGGTGAAACGCCATAACAAACCTCCGTATTCGCCCACGCGCCCATTTTTACCCATTTAGCGTCCGTCATCCGATCCTAACATTTATCCTGCCGCTGATGGAAGATGCTGAGGAACCACTCGTCGACCTAAATCAGATTTTGCATGACCTGTACGACCGAGCGGGGTATGATTTGCGCATCAACTATCGGGCTGAACTTCGACCACCACTATCGGATAATGACAAGAAGTGGATGGACGCACTTTTGCGCGAGGCAGAACTGCGTTGATCATACCAATTGTGGGTGTAAGCTGCATGAATAAAAGACCGATTTACTCCGAAAAGCAGGCTTTTATACACGCAGCTTCGGAACCAAAAGATATAAATTAGTGCGCCTTAACCAGCATTACGCCACCTCAAACAACCCTGCCGCCCCCATTCCGCCACCGATACACATGGTGCAGACTACATATTTGGCGTTGCGACGCTTGCCCTCAATCAGCGCATGACCCACCATTCTCGCCCCCGACATGCCGTAGGGATGCCCAATTGAAATTGAGCCACCGTTGACGTTGAGTTTCTCGTGCGGGATGCCCAACCGATCCCGACAGTAGACAACCTGGACGGCAAATGCTTCGTTCAGCTCCCACAGATCAATATCATCCATCGACAATCCGTTTCGTTCCAGCAATTTGGGTACGGCGAAGACGGGGCCGATCCCCATTTCGTCTGGTTCACATCCCGCCACAGCGATACCGCGATAGATGCCCAGAACGTTCATGTTGCGCTGTTCCGCCGTTTTACGATTAGTGATGACACAGGCTGATGCACCGTCGGAAAGCTGGCTTGCATTGCCTGCCGTAATGAATTCTTTCTCTTTGACCGGAGCAAGCGCAGCCAATCCCTCATAAGATGTGATCGGGCGATTGCCTTCATCCTTGGTCAAGGTGACTTCTTCTTCCCACTCATCGCCAGTTGCCTTATCCTTTTTCATCATGGTTGTAGAGAGCGGCACAATCTCCTCGTCAAAATATCCCGCCTCCTGACCAGCCGCCGTCCGCATCTGGCTTTCTAGGGCATACTCATCCTGGGTTTGTCGCGTGATACCGTATCGCTTCGAGACCACTTCGGCTGTATCGATCATCGACATGTAGAGATCGGGTTTGTGTTCGTTCAACCAAGGGTTTCTGGCATGGGTGCGATTCATATTGAGCTGTACCAGGCTTATGGACTCGACACCGCCAGAGACGGCAAATGGCACATTGTCAACCAAGACACGCTGTGCAGCAACCCCGATTGCCTGCATCCCAGAGCTGCATTGCCGATCAACGGTCATCCCACTCGTTGTCACGGGCAAACCGGCCCGCAGTGCAGACTGCCGACCAATGTTGTAACCAGTTGCCCCTTGGGTCAAAGCATTACCCATCACCACGTCTTCGACCTCGTCCAGCGCCAATCCCGCGCGCTTCACCGCATGTGTAATCGCATGGGCAGCCAGTGTTGCCCCGTGAGTCATGTTGAATGAGCCACGAAACGCTTTGCCGATTGGGGTGCGGGCAGTGGATACGATGACTGCTTCGTTCATGGTTTCTCCTTATCTAATCTGTTCGCTGGTTTGTCTGTTTTCGACAGTGTACCACAAAGTGCTTAAATGGCTGGTGTGGGTTGCATCTTAGAACCTATCCAAAAAGTGGTTGTGAATTCAATCTACTACTCGAGCAAAACGTATCGTCACAGAGCTTTTCGGATAAGCACTTATCTGAAGAACCCGCCTATGATATAATGGAGGATAGATGAGGAGCAATACGTACCACTCGACAGGAGATAGCTTCGTGCCAGTCGCGTCAACAAACTTTCCATCTACTCCATGGGTCATCAAACCCTTGGTGCCGGATGAAGTCTATACAGATCGGACTGAGTTCCTTGAATACTTCTATGAAGCTGCGCTCAAAGCGGCAAGCCGACGTACCATGTCGACTGTACTCTTGGGGCGGCGGTGGATGGGCAAAACCGAGATCTTTCGGCGCGTGGTCAACCGGCTTTTCTTTGAGCAAGATCCTCACGATCCCAAGGCTGTCGTCCCAGTTTATTACTCTTTTTCGGATGATGAACGGGATCCGCTGCATTTTGCCACAAACTACTTGGAAAACTTTATGCGGTATTACATCGGCTTCTACACGCAGCAACCAGAGATCGTTCGGCAGGAACTCTATAACTCCGACCTGATTGCTGCCTACGAAGAAGCCAAGCATACCCACCCTGACCCAGCGAGTATTGATCGTATTCTCTATTGGTATGATGCGCTTCTCAAGGGCAAGATGACAAGTCCGACACGAAGCGTTGTGGCGATCCCGCGTCGGGTTTCAGATATTGCTGATAGCACAATTGTCGTCTTTCTGGACGAGTTTCAAAATACCCATCTACCTCAAAATGACTTCCGCGTCGTTGGTTCCATGCAAGAAGCAGTAGAATCGAATACTTGCCCTCACTTTGTCACTGGATCGGCCATGAGTATTTTGGCTCGCGAAATTTTGGGACGCGGTTCACTCTTTGGTCGCTTTGATAGTGATCCGATTAAGCCTCTATCTGAATATTGGGGGGCTGAGTTAGCACTGAACGCCGCACGCTATTATCAGGCGGAAGTATCGCAATTGATAGCTCCTGTCGTGGCAACCCGCTGCGGTGGCAACCCATTCTATATTGTGGCATTGATTCGACAAGCAGCAAAAATGGGAACCGCTATAGAAAACGAAGAAACCATCAACAGTGTACTTGCGGTGGACATCTCATCCGGCTTTATATGGGCGGAACTCTACGACCAAGTCAACGGCTGGATTGAACGCCTTAACGAACATGGCATCACAAAGTGGATTCTCTATCTTTCAGCCTTGGAGGAAGAGCGTAAGATCAGCTTGGAACGAATTCAACGTGAGCTAAAGGTCAAAGAAGGAAAGAATGTTTCTCTCGATACAATTCGAAATGTGCTGATTCGTCTGTCACGTGGCGATCTTTTGGAGTATCGCGAGCTAGGTGGCTGGTTTCACAAGGTTGATGACCCGATACTAGTCGAGTTTCTTAAAGTGTGGGGACGGGTCGATGTTGAAGGGCAGAATCAGGACATAGTGCGCAGCGAATTGGACGCTAGGTATCGCAAACTCGAGCGTTGGGTTCATGAGTATAAGGGGTACTTGGCGGAAGTCTTTATGGCGCAGGTTCTACTCAGCAATCAGAATCGACGTAAGCAACCTCTACCTGGTCAATTTTTCAACAGCACCGAAGATATTGAGCTTCCTCCGTTGCTGCACTATCTGAATCACCGCGTTCGATTATCCTCGGGCAAGAATCGTGAAGTCGATATTTTTGCTGCTTTTACTGGCATCACCTGGATCTGCCAAAGCAAGTGGGTGACGACGCAAAAGATGGGTATTGCTGTTCTGCAAGGATTCTTAGAGCAAGCCAAGGCTGTGCAAGCTGAATATGATCCGATCTCGATTTGCATGTGGCTCTTTGCGCATGAAGGATTGACCCAAGAGGCTGAAGCTTTTGCTCAAGAGGAGGGAATACTCTGGTCGAATCGAGAGCAATTGGACGGGGTATTGCGTTATTTAGATTTGCGTTCTTTGCCAGAGTTGGATGAGTGAATCGTTTCATGAAAAGCCAACATCTTCCCATCTCATACGAAGAATTCCAGCGGATGCCAAAGAGGCTCGGCTGGAAATACGAATATTATGGCGACTGTGCCCACATCACACCCGGTCATGCGATTGTCGTGACGGCAGTCGAGATCACACCGTGTGTTGTGAATACCCCTTGCACCATCAGACCCGTTGTAGAAGCGGATCTACCTCAACTGCGCCCTGCCTACTTTGCCGCTTTTGAGGAGACCACTGATTATTGTGATTGGGCGCCGAAGCGAATCAAAGAGGCGGCAGAACAGAACCTAAGTAGCTTTTTTGCCGGAAAGCGTGGAGAGCCCTTGTCAGCATCTCAGATTGCGACAGCAGAACAAAATGACGGGCGTGAGGAAGTCATTGGCACAATTCTCATTGTGGAGAAAGAGGATGGTCCACTTGTTGATCTGTTGTTCGTCGTGCCGGATTGGCACCGCAAAGGTGTCGCAACGGCTCTAGCCTCCACTGCTCTAAATGTGCTTCATACGTCAGGAAACGAAAAGCTGCGCAGTCGCTTTCTGCTGGGCAATGCAGAGAGTCGCCAGTGGCACCATCGTTTTGGCTTTGTGGATGAGCCGGATCTATGGGTGGCGCGCGCACACACACACACACACATTACTATCACTGTCATGATGAACTAGAACGACACGAGGCAATCGGGCATCTCACTGCGACCGAACATAAATCACTTCAGGAGGAATTGACTTTTTGGCAGGAGATGATCAAGAAGCTAGATGAGATTGCAAATATTCATGGTTTTGCTGCAGCCCATCCTGCCATGAGGTATGATTAGCTAATCCGACAACACGACTCTGACTTCACTGGCAAGGCTTGCCAGATCAAATTCCTCTGCATCCAATGCTGGCCAACCATCCTCCCACCTCAACTCTCGAATGCTGATCCAAGGCAGCCCCTCATTTTCTCGATTGTAATAGTGGAATGAAAAGAGAAAACGCCCATCGTCCAGTTCGGAAATTGCGGCATGACCGGGCCCGATATATTTACCATTCTCCCGAATCAACAATGTTCCGCCACCGTCCGTCAAGTCAACGCCATCTGCATCGACATATGGCCCCGTGGGCTCTTCTGAACGCCCCATACGAATTTCATAAGTCGAATCCAATCCGTCGCAACAGCCATACCAATTGACAAAGAGATAGTAGTAGCCATCGTGATGGAAGACAAAGGGGGCTTCGATCCAGTCGTTGCCGTTGGGATCGGGAATCAGCGGCTTGTCGGCCACAAAGTGATAGTTGGGTGCGTCCACGTACCACCACTCGCCATCAATTTGCAAACCTGTTTCGGGATCAAGTGGCGTTATGTAGATACGTCCCGCGCCGTAAACAAGATAGTGAGTGCCGTCTTGGGCAACAAACGCATCGGGGTCAATCGAATTGGGGGCTTTGTCGGGACTCTCTTCGGGGGCAAACGTACAGGTAATGGGCTGACCAACATCGATCCATTGCAGATTGGGTGGATTGCCCTTGGCCTTGGCGAACCCAATACATTGGGCCTGCTCACCACCGCTGACTGAGTAGTAGATTACGCGGGGTGAGAGAAAGCCTGGTGCCCAAAATGCGCCATCATTCCCCGGCAGTTCCTCCGCAATCCAATCTGGCTTTTCCGTAAAAACGCACTGCCCCGGCATCCAATCCTCATCATCGGGCCCGATGTACCAAATCTCAAGCCCACAGCGATAGACGCTCGATTGCGCTTTGCCCGTCACGCCGATCATCCAATAGTCATCTAACTTGACGACCTGTGTTGGGTCATGGATATGCCAACTCGATTTGGCGGAGAGGAGAGAGGATTTGTTGTATATAGCGAGGAGGGGTGGATCGGGGTTGTCGGCTTCAGGGAACGACTGCGTCCAACTCATGCAGCTAGTGAGGAGGATCGTTACGAGGGGTGGCACGATCATCGCATAATGGACTGATTTTCTCACATGGATGGACCTTATTGATTGGGATCGGTGTTTATCTAGAATCAATGTTTGCTCAATATATATGCTTTTCTGCTGGCCGACAGCGGATCGTTTAGGTTTTTGGCGACAGCATGGGCATCTGGAAATAAAAAGATACCGCCAAGGGATCGTTGATATTTGTGGCGGAGAGTACCGTCACTTAATCCGCAAAAAATGTTTTTGTACTCAAGCTACGCATATACTTGTCTCAGGTAGCCGTCAGCTGAGACAAGGAGCAGACAAATGCGTGACGAATTGAGTACAAGACAAGCAGCGATCCGTCTGCGAATGGCCGGCGAGAAAGTCGAAGACATCTGTCAGACGGTGAACCGGACGCCACAAAGGTTTCACAAATGGTGGCGTCGCTATATGGAATCGGGTCCATCCGGTTTGTATGATTTGACGCGTGCGAATCGCCAAGTGGCTAATCGCACGCCGCCACACATAGAGAAAGCCGTGGTCAGCATTCGGAAACGACTGGCGAAGCGTGCGACCAGTGAGACTCGCTACGGTCTAGTTGGCGCAACCCAGATTCGAGCTGAACTAGAAAAACTGGGCTACTCGCCCTTACCTTCGGTGCGTACGATTGAGCGAATTGTGAATCAAGCTGGATTAACCTGCCCGCCACTCCGCTTGGCGAATCAGATTTCCCGTACCGAGTATCCTGGCCCACAGCCACAGGACAGCAATCAGGTGCATCAAGTCGACTTTGTCGGACCGCGCTATCTCAAAGGCGACCGCACGCGATACTACTTTTTGACCTGTCGAGACATCTTTGATCAGGCCGTTTACATGGAATTTGTGGACAGCCGCTCAACCGACACAGTCTTGGCCTTTCTGGTGCGAGCTTGGCAACGCCTTGGTATCCCTGACATCGTCCAGTTCGACAATGGTCGAGAATTCTGTGGCTGGGGCAAAGCTGCACGTCGGCTGGGACGAGTTATTCGTTTTGGCCTCCGATTGGATGTGGAGGTTCTCTTCATCCCCGAAGGCATGCCTTGTTACAACGGCTCTGTCGAGCAGTTCAATGGCTGGTTCCAGCCACTCCTAATGGATCGTGGCTTCAAGCGACCCTCGGATGTGCGCCGTCAAGTCAATCGGCTCATCACCGCAGTCAACGAGGAACATGTCCATGCCCATCTGGGCCACAAAACGGTTGCAGCCTACCGGCGAGGCAAACAGCTGCGCAAACTACCCGCTGATTGCCTGCTGCATCAGCAAAAACTGCCTATCTCTGTGGGTAAAGTCTCCTTTATCCGCTTAGTCAGAGCCAGTGGTGCTGTCAACTTGCTTAGCCAACGTTTCCAAATCGGACGTAGACTCAAGCACCAGTATGTCAAGGCCACGATTTTCACCAAACAGCAGGTCCTCAAGGTTTATCACAAGGGCCGCATTACTAAGCAGTTTCCGTATCCGCTGACGGCATCTTAGCCGTCAATCTAAACGTTTTGCTGGCGGTTACTCACAGCAAAACCTCAACGATTCGCTGGCGGAATCTCCGCCAGCCGTTTACTAAACGATGCGCTGTCGGTTAGCACTTTTCATTGTAACATACGAAACTGCTGAGGAATATTGTACTTCACTAATTGAGTGGAGTTCAGTTTGGGGTCAAGGGTGCAAGAATGCGATGCACGGATGAAAAATAGCACGAAAAATCCAGCCAGATCTCAACCGTGCGTCGCATTCGACACGACCCAAGTCGATTGCTTATTACAAACAGTTTATATCTAATTCACTCCGTATCTCTAGCGAGTCAACAACGGCAGAAAGGTATTCGAATCATGTTCGACTAGCTCTAGCTGAACTGGAAGTAGTCGCTTGCATTCTCTCGTTGATGCACAGATTGGCAGCGTGTTGACTGTTGCGGCCCCAACACTGTCCCAGTAGGCATTCAGAAATTCGTCCCACTTGGTGTCTGTGGCCTAGGCAAGAATCTTGTCGGTATAAAGTTCCCGTTTCGGATCATCTTCTCGTAAAGGAAGATAGATACCCACGCCGCGTGCCTCCGCCCATTTCCATTCATTCTCATAGTTCCACGGTTTGCCTGGCTTTACGTCTGCCTTTATAATAAAGCCACTTGTCTCATTTAGGGCATCCATAACGCCTTGCACCAACGGCGCAATTGTGACATTGTCCCTTGCTGCGGTTTCAAGCTGTCTGACGAATGAAAGCAGATCGGCATAGTGATCTTGGGCCGGCGCAATTGCTCCATCATAGTTGCTTTCATAATGCTCTGTTGAGTCATAAGCCTCATCAAACGCGCTTCTCTGATTGCCGATTGCAGCCAGCAACGCATCGGCTAGTTGGGAGACAGCCTGCGCCACAAGTCCAACTTTGTCAAGGTTAAAGAGTGATAGCGTGTACGGATACAGCTCTGAAGAAAGCGCGATCGCTTCTGCGCGCAACCATGCCTGACCAACTTGTTCAGCACTTTGGGTATTGTCAACACCACGCAGCATGGCGTCATAAGTAAAAGAGGCCCAGGCCGTGTTGGGAGAAGCCAGCATGTAGTCGACACTGTCTCGTAATTCGTAGGCAACTTCTATCATGCCCATGGAACACGCATCCAGATAGAGCAGATCAATTTTCTGACCAATCTCATCCGTTATCCACTTCAGACCAATACCAAGTGCTCTGGTTGACATGGAACGGCTTCCGCTTCCATCGCCAGGTGCATCATCGCCGGGAAAGTCATCCCAAAGCAGACCACCGGCGCTGTCCTCTTGATCACCCCAACGAGTCGGTTGGTCGCCCCAGCGGGTTGGCTGACCAGGCAAGGCATTGGCGCTCCATCCGCTTCCATGACCCACAAGGGAGAGAGCAATCAAGCGCGGATTAGGGTAAGCTGTGACGGCATTGGTCACAAACTCGTAAAGCGAAAAGGGATGAGCCGTATCTTCGCTGACTCGCCAGAAGTTCTGCCCCTCAGTATAGTGTCCATTACAGGTTGGATTGACTGGCGTAATACAGGGCGCATTAGCATGAGCACGAATGTCGTAGACGTAGCTGTCGCTCGTTTGGGGACCATCAACCAGCAAACGAACGTTGATGCCGTCGTGTGCGCCCCGACATTGTGGACCAGGCGCTGCCAGTCGTCCGAGTTGTTGCCGAGGTTGTTGTCGAGGACGGCGTAGATGAGGATGAGGGGGGTGCTTGGGGTTGGTGGTGCAGTTGGTGACACTGTTGGTGTTGGCGTCGGGGTTTTGGTGAATGTTGGTGTCGGTGGCTTGACTGTGGCAAAGGCAAATTCAGTGCTTTGCCCCTGGTTGCCGCTAATGTCAACCATCGTGATGCGGCCATAGTAGGTGACGCCCGGCATCAGGTTCCTGATCAGCACGACGGTTTCCGTCATGTAATCAGAGACCGCAATAGACTCATTGTATGTGCCTGATGATGTACCATACGCCAGCGAACTTGTGATAAACTCCCCGGCCGTCCAAGTCAGGCTCACTGTATCCGTCGACTCAACAAAGACAGTGACAGGTTCAGTGAGTGAAGGGACTGTCTGGTCATTGACTAACTCTTTGGGAAAGGCCAAGTCGAAATGGCGATTGCCGCTGGCATAGTTCATGATGATGCGGTCAGCCACAGTTTCGAGACTTGCCTGTAGTTCGCCATCTATGTGCGGGATGATGTATTCCTTAAGTGCTGCCGCATATGTCAGTCGAATCCGTTCTGTGACTTGTTCAAGCGTCGCTTGCAGTTGGCTATCTGGTACCAAGTATGATGGGGTGTAGACTGCATTTGTGCCAGTGACGACAATATCCGTTCGACCCATAGCCGATAGTGACCCAAACGTAGCGACTAAGACTGCGAAAAAACATCCAGCCAGCCATCCATTGATTGTTCATTGCGGCACCTCATAGAGAAGTGCTAGGCCACCTGATGTCATTGCAACCCAACCAGTAGCTGGTCTTAAGATGGTAATTACGTGAGGGACTCCTACGCTAAACTGAGACTCAGAGAGCAGACCGTTCCGAATTATTTCCCCTCTTGACTTCATTTGACTAATGGTAGCCCCATCCAACTTCAATTCGAGAGTACAATTTGAGCAGTCCAAAATCTCAAAATGTGACCAACTATTTTCATGAAAGATGAATTGAGTTGGCAGGTCAATCGTAAAACTCTCACTACCTCCACTGTCCAAACTGTCCGCAACTAGCATCAGTCGATTTGCATTGGGATGTGCGAAGTGGTAGTAATTTACCCCTTCGGAGATTGGTGCGCCTACCTGACTCCCGATTTCTGTTAATACCTTCTCCAACTTTGTCGGTAAGCGCCTACTCCCGTTGTAATGAACCCAATCGAAGATGCGACTGGTTGGCTCATTACGTGGATAGTATGCCATGATCCAACCATCTCTGTGGATATAGACTTTCACGTCATGGTTATTATCATAGTCAGTCACGCCAACAGAGCCGAGGATATAGTTTTCATACTGCTCTTCGACCGTGCGATAGAAAGGGATAACCTGCGCCAAATTGATGGTTGATGTAGCGCGGATGTAGGCGGCGATACCGGCTTCGCTGTCGGCAAATGACGTACCGCCTTGCGCGTGGGCAATGCTGACAAAGGGTGGCGGCTGCAAGGTAATTGCGCCGTCGCCTGGCATGGCTCCACTCTGGCTGCTCACAAATACCCATCGAAATGCCAGTGTTAAGGCTAGAAATCCAACGATGAGTATCTTGCGTCTGATTGATTGAAACATATGTCCTCCAGGGATTATGTAAACTCGATAGGTGAATATATTTTGTTGCAGCATTGGGGGGTGTGCTGCAAGGTTAACATGATTTTGTCGGCACAACGAGGATCCGTATCATTGATGGCTGCCCAGGGCCGAATCCACTGGGCTATGAAGCAACGCCTCCTGAATGGGACTAGAATGTTGACCGGCAAGCCCTGTTGAGAGGGCGTTGTTGTGTAGACCCGTCATTCATGGCGGGTCGGGCATCACCGACTGAGGATCGGCCTTGCACTTGTCTATTCTGCCCGATCGATCTGGAGCAGTACCGAATGCAACGCACGGTTGAGATCTAGGTGGATGTTCAACGAGTTCTTTCATCCGTGCATCGCATTCTCACGCTCCTGCCCTCCAATCCAAAAACACTCAATATTGTCGGCTGACTTTTATGATTGTGCGAAATCTGATACAATCTAAATTGTTGCAACGCCTGTCCAAGTCATTTCCCTGCTGCGGTCGTAACTCAGACAGGCATGTCTATATAGCTGACCTGTTTTGCAGTTTCTGCGTCGAGCGAGGGATGGTTGTTTTGGCTCTTGAATCAACGGCTCAGCGGTCAACTGTTCCTATTATATCATGGGGTGGGCGACTGAGGGGTCGCATTTTTTGTAAAAAAGGTCGGTCATTCGTTAACACGCCAGGAAAATCAATCCCCGGCTGACAGCAAAGGTCATCTCATGAAGGGACTTGAGTTGTCAGCCTGAACTTGAATTCAAGGCGGCTATTTGCCTATGCTCCTGATATGACAAAAATAAAAAAATCTCCCAACCACACATCAAATAGTCGATCTCCATTTGGACAAACCATCGACTGGGCCTTAAAGAACTTCCGCAAGCCTGATCGATTGGGGACCAAGTCCCCTCTCGCTAGCCCATTTCTACTCGGCACTTATCTCGATTCCAACAATGCCTCTGCGCAGGTCCGCGGGCGTGCGCTGCAAGAGTTTCTCAAGCAGGCCATGGCGCAACTAACAGGTCCAAAAGCAGAACGATATCGAGCGATCATCACGCGCACGTATTTTAACGGGCAGACGATCGCGCAAGCGGCGGATGAGGTTGGCTTGGGCAGAACCCAATTCAAAGCGGACCGCAAACAGGCCGTCCGCGCTCTTGAAGAAGCAGTTGTACAGATGCTGACGCCTGCCATTCAGCTTGAAACACCGCAGATGGTTCCTGCGCTTCTCGTTGGGCGAGAAGACCAAATTACTCACTGTCATCAGGCACTCGCTAACGGTCAGGTTGTGGCCATTGGTGGTCCAGGTGGGCTTGGCAAGACGACATTGGGGAGCGCTTTGGCCAACGCTTGGCAAGATGGTCCAGTCTTTTGGTACACGATTCGTCCCGGTCTCAATGATCATCCAAGCAGTCTACTGCATGCGCTTGGATACTTTTTCCATCGTCATCGCGCATCAACCCTCTGGCTCGAACTGATGGCGCAGACTGAATCTGTCTCGCTGGATCATGCACTTGATCTGATCCGTTATTCGATTCGACAGCTTGGGCAGAAGGAACTGACGCCTCTTTTCTGCTTCGACGAAGTTGACCTGTTGAATCCTTCGGAAAGTGGTGAACAGAGCGATATTGTCCAATTACTTCAGAACCTATTTGGCGAAACGCCCATGCTCCTGATCGGTCAGCAACCGACGCTCAATGCACACTATTATTGCCCATTGGATGAGCTGTCTTTCTCGGAGACGAGCCAGATGTTGGTGGAGGGGCAACTGCGTCTTTCACCGTCGGAACAACGGAAGATTCATCAGTTCACCAATGGCAATCCGCGGCTGATTGATCTGTGCATTGCGCTTTTTGAAAGTGATGAATCGCTCACCCTTCTCTTCGATAGATTACCGACAATACCGCCCTTGGAGTTTCTGTTTACGCGCATTTTGCAGCGGCTATCCGACGATGAACGAGGCATCTTGCTCGACCTATCTGTCTTTCGCTCACCCGTACCGTTTGAGCCGTGGTCGGGAGATGGGATCGGACTTGCGCTCCAGAACTTGCATCGCCGACGACTGCTGCAATTTGATGATGCGGGAAATGTCTCGCTGCTCACTGCTTATGTGCAAGTGCTTGTTCAGAATATGGCCCAGGGGAACCTGGCGCTCCTGCATCAAAAAGCGGCAAGTATTCTGCTCGACTGGGGGCAATACACGATGGCGATCTATCATCTGGCTCGTACAATGGAGCCTGAACAGGCTGTCTGGTTGTGGAGAGATTTCCAGCAGCAGGAGATCGATCAGGGACAGGCGGGGGCGGCGCTGACCATCTTGCGCAATCTGGTTGAACAACCGCTACAGACAGAGGCGCGCGATCAGGCACTTCTTTTTTGTGCCAAGCTAGAACGTCTACTTGGCAACAGCAAACAGGCGGTTGAAGACATTCGCCACATCACCGAGCGCACACCGCTGTTGGGGATCGAGCGCGATGTGCTGTCTGGAGAGCTTGCCAATGACGCCAATGAATTTGAGCAGGCTGGACGTTATTTTCGTCGAGCGATCACTGTCGCTGAGAGCTTTGTTGACTTGCGGTTGGTCCAGAGTCACAAAGGTCTTGGCTGGATGTACAAACGTGAAAAGAACCTTGACTCGGCTTGGCAGGAAGCATTGCTTGCCAGATTTGAGGTTGAAAATCTACAAGGATTTATTCAAGAGTTACGTTGTCATTATGCAGAAGCCGAAAGACACTACCGCGCCGCTTTGTCTCTTGCCGAGGAAGTTGCCCATGTGGAAGGAAAAGCCAAGACCAGTCTAAACTTGGCTGGTTTACTTGCTCGACAGGGAACCTTTGAGAGTGCCAAAGCCTGCCAGCAAGATGCGGAAAGAAACTATAAGAAGATTGGGAAGACCATTGCGATTGCAAGTGCCATCACCAGCCGAGGTTTTATCTGCAATCTAGCTGGGTCATATCAAGATGCAGTTGAGGCGTATAAAGAATCCAGAGACCTATTGACTCAATTCAAGGTCGAGCTTCCATCGTGGTCGATAGCCGTCATCAACCAAGGATTGGCAGAAGGTTACTTGGGGCTTGGCAACCTTGACGCAGCAGACGACTGTTTAGAGCATGTATTGGCAACGGAGGATCCTACGGCTTTGCCGGATTCCTATCGAACGCGCGGCGAAATTTTGCTTCAACGCAAGAAACTCGGTGATGCGGCCCACTGGATTGCCGCATCGCTCGATCATCTGGCTCAGCTCGAAAGCCCGGATGCCTATTTAGAGGGGTACGCGTGGCGGGCTTTAGCCCTTGTTCACATTGCACGAAAAGATAGAGTACGGGCTGAGCAGGCCAAGGCTCAAGCGATCGAGCTATTTGAGGAGATCAATTTACCGTTTGAGGTGCAAAAGACGGTGTCGATGTTTAGTTACAGGACCGCAGAGGCATAGAATCCCACAAAGTTCTCTGACAGTAAACAATCCACTATTGTCAAACCGGGAAAACACATTGCATATGATCGATAACCAGAAATTGGAGAAAACTCGACAATTCTGGAACCAAGAAGCTGCACACTTCGACAACGAACCCGATCACGGATTGCTTGATCCAAAAGTATATGAGGCGTGGCGACGTCTCCTATCAGCCTATGTACCATCAACGCCCGCAACTATATTGGATATCGGTTGCGGAACGGGATCGTTAAGCGTTTTGCTTTCCCAGCTTGGACATGACGTCACCGGAATCGACTTGTTCCAGTTATGATTGAACACGCCCATGAAAAGCACAGGAAGCGAACCAAGACATCAGTTTTATGGTGATGGATGCTTCCACCCAGTTGACCTCCAAGCAATTTGATAATTGTCTCGCCACATCTTGTGGTCGCTGAGACCAGAGCAGGTTTTGCAACGATGGGTTCAACTGTTGAATTGGAGGACGCTTGTTATGATTGAAGGGCATTGGAACAATGAAGCTGGCATGCACTCGAAAGAGGTCGTGCGTGCACTTCCGATGTCGATGAAAAACGTCCGAATTGAAACCTTAGTAACCAGCCTGAGTTGTGGGGCGGAAAAGTGACAGACGAACGATATCTCGTTTTGCAGAGCAATGAAATCACCCTCGCTTCCAAAACAACTGCCGATCACAACATTAACCGAAGGCTCGCTCAGATCGCACGAAGAATTGAGCAGTTTGAGATTTGAGAGAGGCTCCTTCATCAACCAGCTGATCATCTTGTTCTGGAGCAAATCCATTTTCAGGATCATTCTCAGATGTACATGCCGAAGCTGACAGATATCCGCCTGATTGAATGCAGTCTTGCAAATACAAACTGCGAGCATGATTGTTCATCGAGCGGAATTCGGAGGCTGTCGATTGGTGGGACTAAATGTCACCGAAGGTCATTTCCAAGACGTGCAATTTCGAGAGGTGATCTACAACTGGCACGATTTCGATTCTGTTCCTTCAAATCGGTCATCTTCGATCGATGTAATTTGAAAGAGGCGAATTTTCAGGGAGAGAGGCCTACGTTTCAAGAAGTGTGATTTGAGCAATGCAGAGATGTCGCACCAAGCTCCACGGTACAGATTTTCGCAACGTCATCGAGGGTTTAGAATTGGCCCAGAAGAAGTGGTTGGTGCAGTAGTTGATCATTTTCAGGCTGCATATTTGGCGAGCCTACTTGGGCTAATCATCAAAAGTGAAGATGGGAATAGTTTGATGAAGAATAATGGGACTTACGCACAATGTGATTCG
>JAHBNG010000067.1 GCA_019217005.1 Chloroflexi bacterium TSY | reverse complement strand
GAAAAGTTCTGTGGCGATGCATTCTCACTCGAGAAGCTAGTGGACTCACAACCACTTTTCGGATAGGTTCTTACTCTTCGGTCTTTACAGATCGTCCGTCAATTGTAATTCCCGATTGCTCTTCTGGGGATAATTGACGATAGACTTGAGTTGTGCTGAGGTTCGCATGCCCCAATCTTTCTTGGATTTGGCGTAAATCTGCACCAGATTTTAGCATATGAGCGGCAAAACTGTGGCGCAAAGTATGGGGAGTCACCGTCCCTTGGATCCCTACTTGTTTCACATATCGTCTAATGATTAACCACAAACCTTGACGTGTAAGAGGCTGCCCGCGATGATTTAGAAAAAGCGCTTTTTGTTTTTTGTCAATCAGAATCTGTTCTCGTCCATCTTCAAGATATGCTTGCAATGCTTTTTTTGTACTTTTACCGATCGGAATTGTACGAATGCGCCTATTATCAATACCACAGGTGATGGTTTTCGCATCAAGATCGACATCATCAACGGTGAGATTGACTAATTCTGTTACTCGCATACCTGTTGCATATAAAACATCCATCAGGGCTTTATCCCGCCTCGCTTTTGGTGAATTACTCTTCCCCGGCTCTGCCAAGAGGCGTTCAATTTCCTCTGGGCTAATCGAGCGCGGCGGATTCTTTTTTACTTTCGGTGAATCCACTCCGGACGTCGGGTTGTCAACTATGAGCCCGATATTCTGCAGGTATTGAAAAAAGCTCTTGACTACTGCTATTTTTCGTGCAATTGTAGATGAGGCATACCCTTGCTTCTTTAAATCGCTCAAATAGTTTGCAACAAGATCTGACGATACTTCACGCCAGTCTTGAACTGTCGCTCCCGTATGATTCTCCAAGAAATTAAGAAATTGAAATAGATCATTACGATAGGCCGCATATGTGTTCTCTGAACTATCTTTTTCAGAGCTCATAAAATCCAAAAACTGAGAAATCCATTTTCTCATACTCTTTCTCCCAAAGCCATAATTTGTGGGGATGCTGTTCAGGAATGAGCATTAAATTAAATTGACCATGTCATTCTTGGGTGAAACAAAGGTTTGCCCTCTTTGGCTACGAGGGTATAGGGCCAACGAGGCCAAAGGAATCTATGTTCAACTTAATTTAATTTTGTTTCCTATGCGACACTATCGTTACAACTATACTCTGCAGGAAGAGTGTACCTTCAGAGTGTTGGCCACAACAAATGACCATCTCTCTAAGCAGAACTGGCAAGGATTAACGGTTCTAATGGATCTTTATATTTGCACTCGCAATTGTGCAGATGGTTGGCGCCTCATTCACAGACACAAACGGGGCCTTCGGCGACACTCAACAATTAATGTTCGACAACTTTGTGTCGATCGTTGAGTGCCCAAGATTTTAGCAAAAAGCAACCCAGACACAATCTCAATTGCTCAGAAATATCTAAAGATTGTACCATAACTTTGCATAATATGTAAACTTCATGGGTTAGGGTAAAATGGAAAATATGTTGCACAATAACCATTCGCTAGATAAAACTGAACATCTACCTCTGCTTCAATTTACCAAAGATTTTTTCCTGTTTTTTGGTGCCGACTGCAGAGAGCATCCTCTTTCGTCGCGCGCAGGTTTACAGGTCGATTTGCCACAGACTTTGACAAAACATTTCGGAAAACCTATGCTGATACTCGTCTTTGATCAGCGTGATGTTTCGACCGAGACAGAATTAGTCGCAACCGGCAGTCGAGTCTTCGATAGTATGTTGACCTACCTTGAGCGGTGTGGCGCTCTGACTCTCCAGCAACTACCGATCCTTTTTGGCGGTGGCGAAGAGCTAATGCAGGCCATCAGACCAGTCAATGCCAGCATTATCAAGCTCAACATGCAAGAGCAGCAGAATCTCTATCTCTTTAACTGGCGCATTACTTACCGCGCTGATGACAAGCGTGAGGAACTCTATACTGTCGTTCTGGATGAAAGCGGAACGCGTTTATCGATTTCAGATGATAATCCAATGATAGATGATGGTCCGTTGACAAATTCGTCCCTAACAGCAACAGATGTGCCCGGTCGATCTGAAAGGCGCAAAATATCCAATGATTCCATTAATTTGTCTCAACTTGTAGCGGATGCACAACCTGTCCCGATTGAAATGAGTGAAGAAGGTCAACCGCTACTGCCGAAACTACCCCCAATGACCCATTTGGTCCGTCTTGCTGAAACGGCACGCAAATACGCTATCTACCACGCGGATGTTCAATGTGTAGATATCGAAGCGGAGCTCCAGCCACGTCTTTACAAAATGCTAAACCGTCTTCATAGCTACTACAGCCAACAAATCGAGGAAGTTTACGATGCGCATGATCCATCAGGAGATAAGCGAGTTGCGTTGGAGAATGATCTAGAGCGGAAATTGGTTGAAGAGGTGGAGAATCACCGTCTACGTGTTCAACTGGATCTCTTTAGTTATGCCATTTTTCAAGTCCCTGTCGCCGTGGCAGATTTGGTATTGAACGACGGCACACAAGAAACCTCCGTGCATGTACGTCAAAACCGCTATACCGGCACATTACGCCGACCACAGTGTCACTCTTGTCATCAAGAAATCTCTGACGTCGTCGTTGACCGTCATGGTCACATCACATGTAATGACTGTCTTTGCCAATGTTCTAACTGTTTGGAACTCCTTTGCCAATCGTGTGGTGTAGATGCCTGTCCTTTTTGCGATCAATCGAACTGTGCAACTTGTAGTGAATCATGCTGGGCATGCGGAGAGAAAGCCTGTTTGACTCATATCAGCGACTGCCCCGTCTGCTTTGACCCAGTCTGTCACGCCTGCCAGGCAACGTGTATCTATTGTGGTACTCGTCAGTGTCACACACATCTTCGCGTAGATTGCGTCAAGCCGAAAACGAGTCCCTCCATCTCAAACACAACAGGTGTAAATATCAATGGTGATAGAATACATACCAACAAAGATGATTCGATTCATCTTATCTGTGCTGAGTGTGCTGTCCGTTGTCCTGGGTGCCAGCAATATAGTGCTCAGACAGATACCTGCGAGACAAGTGGTCAACGCTTCTGCCGTAATTGCCTTGCGATTTGTACCAGCTGTACAAAGCAAGTTGGCCCTGGTTATTATCATATCAGCCCGGTTGATGCTCAGCCCTATTGCAAGGAATGTTTGCTGGCATGTCCCTCGTGCGAAGCACCTGTGAGTGAGATCATCGTCTGTAATATTTGTCGAGATGAGTGCTGTGCTCAATGTAGTGACGTCTGTACCCTCTGTCGGCAACGTTGCTGTAACGACCATACACATCGTGATGCAACATGTGGGCATAAACTTTGTGCTGATCATATCGCCCATTGCGGCGTCGGTGGCGAATCTGTCTGTCCGACGTGTCATGAACCATGTGCCATCTGTGAACGTTACTACTGTGGGGCACATATGTCTGCTTGTGCTCTTTGCCGTTGTCGTTTCTGCACGGAGTGCGTCCGCAGTAAAACAGGTCTATGCGATACTTGTGCCACGATCCCAAAAGAGGGTGTCCGCGTGTATATGCCAGATGAACCGATTGCAGCCCATCGTGATGTCTATCCATTGGCTCATAGTTACGAATGGACGCGCGCGCAGAATTCACACTATCGCATCTATCTAGGCAAGGGCCCCTTTAATTCCGGTGCATTTGTGCTCACCAGATTGACCGAGGAGGGGCCCGATGTGATGATCGCTCGTAAAATCCCTATTCTTGATATTATTTGGCGTTGGGATTAGAACCTATCCGAAAAGTGGTCGTGAGTTCAGACGAATACTCGGGTGAGAATGCATCATCACAGAACTTTTCGGATAAGCACTTAGAACCTATCCGAAAAGTGGTTGTGAGTCCGACTAGCTTCTCGAGCAAGAATAGATCGCCACAGAACTTTTCGGATAAGCACTTAGTGCGCTGTCATCGGAATATCGACAAAAAGTTGTCGATATGTGTGCTAAGGGGTGAATTATGGAGAACATCCTAAAACCTTTGCCGATTTCATTACAAAGTGGCATCCTTACAGAAAATGTACTCCATACACAAGAGACAGTCACCACCGGCGAATCGGGTGCTTCCGTTTTCCGATTTACGCTTGAGACAGGTGAGAGCTGTTATCTCAAATATATTGCTCCACTCGAAGATGAGTTGAATCTATACCACATTTGTGATGAAAACCTCGTTCTTTCTACACTTCGACCGGAATTAGGGACAAAATTGGGGGCTGGCAGAATCTCGCTTGATGAGCGAACCAGTTTATGGAAGCAGTTACTGCGTGCAGAGCTAAAAACCGAAGTCGAGATATTACATTGGTTGACCGATCGATTGCTTGTACCAAAGGTGCTGGATTTTTATGATGGTCCAGAAGGCACCTATCTTCTGCTCGCGGCGATTGAAGGGAAAAATGCCGCTGATCTGGCAAATGATCAGGAAAATATTCCAATTCTTATTCCATTGCTGGCTCAAGGTCTGCTCCAGTTGCATAGTATTCCAATCGGCGCTTGTCCATTTGACGAGACAACAACGCACAAGCTTAACAAAGCAAAACAACATGTGGAATATGATATGGTCACTCCAGATGACTTTGACGCCGAGAGAATCGGTCGTACCGTCAATGACCTATTCGACGAACTCCTTTCGACTGTCCCAAAGCAAGATGAATTGGTCTTTACGCATGGTGATTATTGTCTTCCCAATATCATGCTCGACTTCACATCGAGCCCAAAAAAAGTGACTGGATTCATTGATTTGGGGCGAGCAGGAGTCGCTGATCGGTATTTCGATTTGGCATTGGCCCGCCGTAGTATCATTCGTAATTGTGGATCTGAGTGGGTACAGCCTTTTTTTGACGCCTATGGACTGCCTACCCCAGATGAAAGTAAGTTACATTTTTTTCAGTTATTGGATGAGTTTTTCTAATGCATGCCAATGACCATCTTCTCGACTGCCACTTATGTCCACATCGCTGTGGCAAAGCACGCGCAACGGCGACAGGTGTTTGCCACGTGGGGCAGAGTAGCTACATTGCCAGCGAAATGCTTCACATGGGCGAAGAAGAGCCACTGCGGCCTGCCCATGCGATTTTCTTCAGCGGATGCACAGCAACGTGCTCATTTTGTACAGCCGCCAAATTTGCTTTTCGACCAACCTACGGTATCACCGTCACGCCCCAGCAACTGGCTGCTCGTATGGTTGAACGACAACGAGAGGGTGCGCGCTCGATCTGTTTTATCGGCGGTGATCCAGCGCCTCATATTCCCTTTATTCTCGACACAATCCGCGCGTTGGGAGACCGCAAACGAGTGCCAACCGTTTTCAATAGCAATTTTTACTTAACCGATCAGGCTCTCGACTTGCTGGATGGAGTGATTGATATCTATCTACCCGACCTTAAATTTGGCCCGGAAACAGCTTGGGCAACAGAGGCAACCAATTGCGGAAAGTTGATTGGCGGTATGCCAAATTATTGGTCGATTGTAACGCATTGTCTTAACCGATTGGCTGGGGAAGGCAAGCGTCTCATCGTGCGCCATCTACTCATGCCCGGACATTTCGAGTGTTGCACAAGACCGATCCTTTATTGGTTAGCAGAGCGACCGAGCATCGAACTAAGCCTATTGACTCAATATTTGGCACCCGCGCACGCCAAAGGTCAGCTTGCTCAAACACTCGATGAAGCTGATATTGTGAAAACAGTTGAGTTGGTGAAAAAATTGGCACTGCGATTGGTCTAATCGCTACATCATCATAAGAATCAAGAACAACCTATGATGGAGGTTAGTACATATGGCAAAAACAAAAGAGCGACCTTATCGAGTTGAAGATTATGAATGGCCTGACTGGTTGCCGGATGAACTGCCCAGCCTTGGTGGGAGGGAGGCGGCAAAACAGGCGGCGGCCAAGGCAATCGAGGAAAGCCTCGCCGGGCAGCAGGCTGGCCAGTTGGCATCCAAAACCGGCAACGATAGCCAGCAGCGCGAACAGATGGGTTTCGGATAGGCTCTTATCCGAATTTCTACACACTTTGGGACACACTGCCTATTTTGGAACTAGACTGACCTACGGTACAATTGTGCCCTCATAGGCTGCTACTCTGAAGTTGACCTCGTCAATCATCATTCGAATGACAGTGTTGAGAAGCGAACCGAATGAGTCACCCAAACGGTTATCAAGGTCTAATATGTTGATACGGCAACGAGAAGCAGGCGTCGATTTGGCGCACCGAGACTTAAATATTGCACTGGTTCACGACTGGCTCAATCAGAGTGGTGGTGCAGAGAATGTTTTGGAAGAGATGGTCAAGCTTTTTCCAGGCGCGCCGATCTATACGAGTATGTATGCGCCGGATCACATGCCGTCGACCTATCGTAGTTGGCCAATCGAAACAAGCTTCATGCAACACTTGCCAGCCATTGCCACAAATCACCAACCATATATGCCGCTCTATCCTCTCGCTTTTAGCCGAACGGATCTGAGCCAATATGACTTGGTTCTGAGCAATAAAAGCGGGTTTTGTCATGGGGTACGGGTTCAAAATAGTGGGCGAAATGGAAACAAAAATGGTGCTGCAAAAAATGGGCACGCTCACAATGGATTTGTACAAAATGGGGTCCATCATCAGTGTATTCGTCGGGCAATCCACGTTTGCTACTGTTTGACTCCAACACGTTTCCTCTGGCTTTATGAACAATATCGTGAACGTGAACAGATCGGCGGATTGACCAATACGATTCTGCAACCGATGCTCGCTCTATTACGACGTTGGGATTGGGCTGCCGCACAGCGCGTAGATTTTTTCATTGCCATCAGCAGTGAAATTCAGCGCAGAATTCAGCAAATTTATGGTCGAGAAAGCATCATCATTCATCCTCCGGTAGATACGCACATATTCACACCAGATGTCCATGATGTAACGAGAGGCAACCAAGGGATATGCAATGACCGAATGATCACAGTATCAGGTCAGAAACTGTCGTGGGGCAGTTATTATTTAATTGTGAGCCGTTTGATTCCGTATAAGCGCATTGATCTAGCGGTTGAGGCATTTCGACATCTGCCCAATGAACGCCTCGTAATCGTTGGCGAAGGCCGTGATCGGGGTGTTCTACATGAACGAGCATCATCCAACGTCTTATTTGTCGGTCGCCAGAGTCGAGAGCAAATCTTGGAACTTCTGCGGGGGTGCAAAGCGTTCATCTTTCCTGGATTGGAAGATTTTGGGATTGCGCCGGTTGAGGCTTTGAGTGTGGGGCGTCCCGTCATTGCTTATCGAGGTGGTGGCGCTCTTGATACAATTGTCCCAGGTGTAACGGGCGAGTTTTTTGACACCCAGACGGCAGATAGTCTGTATGAAACGTTGACGAAATTTGACGCATCATTTTACTCTTTAGAATCGTGTCGTGCACAGGCCGAGCGATTTGGTAACCACAACTTTCGTCAAAAGCTACAGAGTTACATACGAGAAATTTATTTGCATCAAGTTGCCTAATCGCCACATCCTTTGAACTTTGGACATTTGGCTCCCGACAGAAAACCATCTTATTGTCCAAAGTTTAAGTGGCGTCTCTATAAGTGTAATTGTTGACTCTATGGAACTGCGTGATCTCGTCCATATTTTGCGACGCCGTTGGTGGATACCGTTTGCGTTGGCGGGGTTCGTTGGGCTATTGAGTGCAATCCAGCTCCGTCCCTGGCAAAGCTATCCCATTCACTATTTGTCATCGCTTCGCATGTTGATCACGATTGAGCCAGCGACGAACGCCGATACAAGCACCTATGATCCACGCTATTTTGCGGCACTCGTCAGCGAATATTTGGTCGATGATTTCACAGAAGTTGTCCGCAGTGAGCTTTTTGCCCGCAATATCAGCGAACGCTTGGCAGATCTGGATATTGCAATTCCAGGTGGTCTGATTCAGGGTCAGGCAACAACCGGTAAGCAGCATCGTATCATCACGTTAAGCTTTCATTGGCCAGATCGTGACCAGGCACATGAGATTGCCAATGCAGCGGTGGCAGAACTAGAAGAGGATGCAACGCTCTATTTCCAGCAGTTGGCAACCAGCGGGGCTGTTATCACATTGCTCGATGGTCCGACCGTTCATGCAATCGGCCCTACTTTGCGTACTCGTTTAGAATTCCCGTTACGGTTAATTTTAGGATTGATTGCTGGTGTTTTTTTGGTCTTTTTTTTGGATTACTGGGATACATCTGTACGGGGGCCACGTGAGTTAGAGGAGTTGGACATAAAGATTCTTGGCGCAATTCCCCGATATTAGGCCATTCCAGAGTAAAAAAGCTATCAGCTATCAGCCATCAGCTATCAGCCGCCAGCTGGAATCGGGCCTTGTCTCGCTGCTGATTTTTATACTTTCCTATACTCAGTCGATCCAAAATGTGTCTTTTATTCGCGGAGTCGCCATGCATGGCGCAGCATTCTCCAATGCGGCTCTACTCGACTGTGACTGGCGTTAGAGATTACACGCAGTAGGATTTCTCAGAGGTAGAGCGTTCAAATGGCGAAAAAAGACGCAGTAGAGAATCTCGGACCATTTGGCACGCTCGAGTCTGTTTTGACTGAGAAATGCAGGATTATGTCTACTGCGTGTAATAGAGAACGCCTATTTCGCAGGAATTTGGATCTACTGATACTAAAATAAATCCCTAATTTGCCAAGTCGATTTCTCTGGAATGGCTTGAGCCTTTCCAGATCAAATTAGAGATTTTAATTGTTGGAAAAGCATTAGGATAATCAACAATGACAATACAAGAATATCTGCGCATTTTGCGTACTCGGGGTTGGATAATTGTCGTGGCGGCATTGCTTTGTGCAGCAGCTGCATATGGTGTCAGTTCATTTCAAAAGGAGTTCTATCGAGCATCTGTTTTCGTCAGCACTGTTCCTGCCCGCGCCGACTGGGGTTTGGCCAACACAGCCTCGGAACTAATGCGCAATTTTGCTGCCAATATTCAGACCCCTGAAATTGCTCAAAGAGTGATCGATCGCGCCCAGCTCGATCAGAATCGTTATGCTTTTTTGGGCAATTTGACCGTAGCACCTGATGCAAGCACATTTACGATTCGGATCGATGCGAAAGCGAGTGATCCTGATGTGGCACGGCTGATGGCTTTGACGCTGGCCGATGAACTTGTCGAGGAGCGAACTGCCTACTATGCACAGCAAGACAAACGTGACCGGATCGAGGTTAAAATTCGCAGTCGGGAAATCGGTGCTCCTCAGATTCAGCCAAAACCCCTGATCAACAGCATTGCAGGTGGTGTTCTTGGTACGTTAGTGGGCATTGCGATTGTTCTCTTGCTCACCTGGATGGAAGCCGATCTCTTGCGAACCCCAGCAACAGTAGAACGTACACTTGATTTGCCCGTTTTGGGCGCAATCCCGCGCAGCGTGGGGCAAAAGGAGATTACGGAAACCATTGTCCAACCGCAACGTATCGGCGCACCAGAGACGGCCTAGTGTGTTGGAGTTTATGACAAACGTCACAAGATTCCATTATTCAGGGGCTAGTTTTCTTGGGTTGTCAGAGGAATTGTGTGGTTTTCAGTTTGTTGGATAGTTGGTTGGTTTGTTGGTGAACAAACCAGCCAACCAACCAACTATCCAACATCTACCTCACAAAACCTCAAAGAACCGTTTTCTTGGATAAGCGGTTCGGACAAAGAACTTTGAAGACGATAAAAGTTGTTAACCTCCATGAGTTTGCAAGAAGTACATATAAGATCCGTTGCAAAGCCGAATTTGGATGAGATCGTGTGTCCCAAAGTGTGTTAGGAGACCGCTCAGTCAAAGCGCCTGCTCCATTTACACACTTTGTGGTACACACCCATTTGGACTATGTGCACAACTGTTGCAAGCCTCTTCGTAAATCGTAAACCCAAAACCGTAACTCTCCCCCTCATCTTTCTCATCGGTGCAATTCTCCTCTATGCAGTCTACTTTTCTCACCTTACATTAACTCGATACAATGCTTTTGAAGCCCGGACACTCGATCTGGGTAACTTTGATCAAGCAATTTGGAATACAGCGCAGGGTCGCTGGTTTCACCTGACCAACCAGGAAGGAATTGTCAATCGGTTAAGTCTCCACGTCGAGCCGATTTTGATTCCAATTTCATGGCTCTATTGGATCTATCCTGGACCACAAACTCTCCTCATCTTGCAGTCCATTGTTGTGGCGTTGGGTGCTGCACCGCTCTTTGCATTGGCGCGTTTTGAGCTAAAAGATGATTGGCTGGGGTTGATCTTTGCCCTTGCCTTTCTTCTCAATCCCTCAATCCAGAGCGCAAATTGGCTAGAGTTCCATGCCGTTACCTTAGCCCCAACGTTTCTGTTGGCGGCATTCTACTTCTTGGCTGTTCATCGTACCGGTTGGTTCATCGTATTTGCGCTCCTAACGGCAAGTTGCAAAGAGGAGATGGCCTTACTCGTCTTTATGTTGGGATTCTACTCACTTGTTGTTCTAAAGCGATCACAACTTGGTTTGCTGACCATGATTCTCTCATTAACTTGGGCATTGATCGCTGTGTTGGGCATCCAAAACCTATTTGCAGATGGCAATATCCATTGGGGGCGGTATGGGTATTTGGGCGAAACGCCTGCCCAGATCGTGCTAACATTGATTACACAGCCCGCTGTTGTGGTGGCTCAGCTACGCAACGCAGACGCACTTGGATATGTCACTCGACTCTTATTTCCCCTTGGCTTTCTTGCGTTGCTCGCTCCAGAAGCATTGATCTTGGCTCTCCCTTCACTTGCCATCAACCTCCTGGCTGATTTTTCACCAATGCATCAGGTCGATACCCTGATCTACGCGGCACCCATCGTTCCATTTGTGATGATTGCCAGCGTCATCGGAACACGGCGGTTGCTTTCCATTCAATATTTCGACCACTTTCTTGCAAAAGACAGCAGCTCTCCTAACGTTACGAAGCGGGGTCTCCTACCTGCTCTTCTTGTGCTTGCCTGTACGATGCTCAATAGCGTCTGGTATGGATACATTCCCTGGGGAGGTAATTATCTGCCGCTAGAGATTTCGGCCCACCACCACAACGCCTCTCGCGTCATCAATCAGATTCCACCAGAGGCCAGAGTGTCAGCACAAGATCGCCTCAATCCCCACATCAGCGGACGCGAAACCGTCTATCTCTTCCCGCGTCTAGAGGATGCTGACACGATTTTCCTGGACGTAACTGGTCCTGCTTGGCCTCAACACCCCAATGACTTGCGCCAAATGGTCGACGGGTTGATGGACCGAGGATTTGGTATCGCAGTGGCAGATGATGGCTATTTGGTGCTGAGCCAATCTTACTCGGAAACTGCTTTCCCTGATATCTTTTACACACCTTGGCACCTTGCCAATTATAGTCCATCACAGCAAATGTCGATCGAGTTTGGTGATCTGCTCAGGTTGATCGATGTTCAAGTAGAACTTGATCGGTATGGCGAGCTAGTTACGCGCTTCTATTGGCAGGTCTTGCGACCTATTCCACATTCGATTCATTTCTATATTGCCTATCTGGATCCGGAAGGTGATGAACTTTATAGCACTCGATTTTACCCACCAATTGCCACCCTATGGTATCCTACTTATTTGTGGTCGAATGATCTGGAATCATCGCAAGAGGAAGCAACCAATACAGAATTCGAGATTTCTGTCATTGGGGGGAACCGACAAGATACCATCGTCGTTCAAACGTTGCCCTGGACTTTGCAAGAGCAAGGTTTTACACTTGTCTTGGGGCTCTATATCGCGGATAATAAAGTTGAAGATGCCGCTCTTACCTACACTGCTAGTTGGGAAACCAGTCCTCGCTTATCTATCACGTCCGTTGAGCCACCCTTACCGATATTAGAGGATGGAACATTGGTCCGGTTGGGGGGATATGAACAGAACGAAAAGCGGAGCTGGTTGTTTCGTTCCGACTCGCCAGAGTGGCAACAAATCAGATTTTCACAAACGAATCCAGAAACGCAAAAAGAAGCCTATTTTGGCGATCAGATTGAGTTATTTGGTGTCACAGTCGACAAAGGTGTCACAGTCGACAAACAGGAACGACAATCGGGCCAACAATTATCATTCACACTCTATTGGCGAGCGCATGAGCAACCGACAATAGATTATCAGAGTTTTGTACACTTGTTAGATGCCGAGGGCGATACTGTAGCACAGTTGGACTGGTCTCCACATGATTCATTGGGACCACTGCCAACGACACTTTGGCTGACGAATATGTCTGTCAACGATGCACAATCCCTGTCAATCCCCCAAGATTTAGAGGGAGGAGAGTACCGCTTGATCACTGGTCTTTATCATTGGCAAAGTGGTGAACGTTTATCAGTTACTGGGCGCGATGCCTTACCTGGTGACGTCGTCGAGGTGGCAAAGATTTATATTAAAAATGGGGGGATCGAGGATTAGAGATCGCGAAGACGGGGATGAAATCCTTACAAATCACCATCCGATCCCTAATCCTCAACGTGGGAGACTCTACTTTGACAAACCTGATTACTTTGACTGATCCGCGCAGTCCGGCTGCCGAGGCTTATCATAGCCTGCGAACAAATATCGAATTTTCCAGTTTGGAACGACCACTCAACTCATTACTGATTGCAAGTGCGGATGCCTCCACGGACAAAAGCGTTGCCATTGCAAACTTGGCTGTCGTCATGGCTCAAGCTGGTGATCGCGTGATATTGGTTGATGGTGATTTGCGTCGTCCACATCAACATGAAATATTTGGCCTACAAAGTCAGAGTGGACTAACTGCCTGGCTACAAGAAGGAACAGTTATTGCACCACAAAACTCATTGGTCAAGGGGCTGTCGATCATTCCGGTTGGCGTACCAGCATCGAATCCTGTTGCTTTGTTGAGTACAAAACGTCTAGGTGAAATTTTGAGCGAACTTCAAACGCAGGCCGATTATGTTCTGTGCGATGCACCGCCCCTTTTGGCTGTGACTGACGCTGCTTTGTGGGCAAGCAAAGTTGATGGTGTTGTGTTGCTTGTGAATGCCGGACATACAAAACGCGAACAAGCCCAACGTGCCAAATCAATTTTAGAGAAAGTTCATGCTCATCTGGTTGGGGCCGTTCTCTTGAACGCAGATAAAGATATATCAATGCTTGGTTATGGGAATGGATAGAATCGATTTGTTGAAGCGTAAAGAGCGGAGCTTAGCTCAAACTGTTTCTACACCAGCCTTGGCAGCGGCGCTACGTGAGACGGCGCGCCGTTCGATCCCACTCTCGATCTACCATTCCTTCTCCATCGCTCAACTAGTTCCCATGTATCAGCTAACCTCTCATACGGGCACTGACCATGCGGACGCTGCCAAGATAGAATCTGGCGATATAGCCGGAAATAATGCAGCTCATGAAGCAAAGGACGCTGTGCAGCTTGTGTACCAAATTGCGGAGCGACTGCGTCGTTTGGGTGCTGCATATGAAGAGTGGGACGTGTTTGATTCTGCCGCATATTTTGACATTTCGGACTCAGAATGTTGTCAACTTGTTACGGTCACTGAGCGCGTCACATCTGTTTATGTAACGTTTAATGTGGATCTATTATTACCATCTTTTCAAGCAGCAGAATCTTTTTGGGCCAATCATTTTTATGCTGCCTATCATACAGCCTATCCATTGATTAATCCTGATGTACCTGTTATGAACTCTTCTGATAATAATCAATCCAATGATGCTTTTGACTCGGCGTTTGTAAAGGATTTTGTTCAGCAAGTACAACCTGAAATGATAGAACGCTGGCAGCATTTGATTGATGTATTAAACCAAGCACGGAGAATGCTTGCTGACGATATTGGTTTTTTAATTATGAATGGAGGACAGGAAGAACGGGCACGTTGGCGATCTGCCTGGAATGAACCCAGTTCACCAGGACTTGATCCGGTGCTCTGCCCAAACTTGCAAACAGTCCCCACTCTATTTCTATCATTTGAATTTCCACTCCCAACTCATCGACAATCGGGACGACTTCGCCGTCTGCGAATGAATCGAAGGCGGCGCACTAAGCGAGATAGATAGAATGGTGACAGGATGACAAAACAGAACTTTTCGAATCAGTAAGTACTTATTGCCTTGGCTGTGCGAAATGGTCATGTCTCTGAGGCTAGCTATCAAAGGCTAGATCATTTTCGTTTATGTTTTGAATTACATATTTTTTTGTTCATCTGTCACAAAGGTGAATGACGATTTATACACATTTGGAAGATGGACATATTTTTGTGGAGATCTGAAATTATGCAGCGGTTACTCATAACAGGTGGTGCGGGATTTATTGGATGCAATTATGTTCAATTTGTTTTAGAAACTCACCCAGATTATCATGTGGTTGTCTATGATAAATTGACGTATGCAGGCAGAATGGAGAATTTGGCCCATATTGCTGAGCGATATGCGGATCGTTATACATTTGTACAAGGGGATATTTGTGACAGAGAAACGGTTGAAACAGCCATCCAAGAGCATGGGGTCGACACTGTAGTCAATTTTGCCGCAGAGAGTCACGTCGATCGAAGTATTTTGGACCCAGATGCCTTTATCCAGACTGATGTCTACGGCACATATGTTTTGTTAGAGGCTGCACGCAAATTTGGCAATCTGCGCTATCACCAGATTAGCACGGATGAAGTGTATGGGCATATTGAAGGAGATCATCGTAGTCTGGAAACCGATATCCTGGCGCCACGTAGTCCTTACGCTGCCAGCAAGGCTGGTGCGGAGCATTTGGTGAATGCATATTACATTACTTATGACCTTCCCGTGACCATTACACGCGGCGCCAACAATATTGGTCCTTATCAATATCCTGAAAAAGCGGTTCCTCTTTTTGTCACAAACGCGATCAATGATCAATCTCTACCCGTTTATGGGGATGGAATGCAGCGTCGAGACTATCAATATGTGATGGATCATTGTGAAGCGATCGATCTCGTCCTACATCAGGGAACGATTGGCGATGCTTACAATATCGGCACTGGTGTTGAGATGACCAATCTAGAAATGGTCGAGATTTTGCTAGATGAGTTGGGAAAACCTCGTAGCCTGATTCAACACGTTGAAGATCGTCTCGGTCACGATCGACGTTATTGCTTGAATGTCCGAAAAATTATGGATTTGGGATGGGAACCGGATCATAGTCATGAAGAAGCAATCCGTAAAACCGTTCAATGGTATGTCAGCAATCCTGAATGGTGGGAGCCAATTCGCTCTGGAGAATTCCAAGCTTATTATGAACGCGTGTATGGTAATCGCAAAGTACTAGCCTAATATGATTATATGTTGATTCGACAAGCTGGGACGCAGGACCAAAACCAGATTTGGGAGTTGTTGGATCAGGCGCGTTACGTATATCGAAGCTTCGGATGGGAAGATCTGGAAAAACTGCTCAAGACCAGCACAACAGTCGTTGGAATAGGCAACAGAAGTGGTCACGAACATCGATCCCGTGACAATCGGCTTTGGAGCTTCTTGGCTGTTGAGATTGACCGATCTCAACAAGCTCAGATTCGCGGTGTTGCTGTTCGTCAAGGAATATCACCGACAACTGTAGTTGCAAAGCTTCTGAACGTTATTTTCCCAAACAGATTGACAAGAAATCAAAACGTTGCCTTGCCAACTCCTTCGGGCATGACTGCATCTGCTTTTCACCCATCTTCAGCGGTTACGGTTACTTGCTATGCGAGCGAGCCTTGGCTTGCTCGTGCTCTCCGTTCCTACGGGTTCGAGGTAGAAGAACGAATAGAATTCTTGCGTCTGAAAGATCTGGCCAGACGGACCGTAACGGACCCGACGGATTTCCCTCAAACCGCATCAGATTCGCAATTCTCTCTACGTCCTGCACAACTCTACGATTTAGAGGCGTTAGTGGATTTGGACGCAGAAATATTTACTCCACGTTGGCACTTTGAAGAGCCTGAAATGCTCGAACTCCTTATAAGTACACGAATGCGAATTGTTGAATCTGCAGAAAAAATAGTCGGTTATTCAGCGTTGTCAATACCAAATGTTCTGTCCGAACGAGCAGAAATATTCTTGGCTCGTCTAGGAGTCTCTCCTAAGATGCAAGGGCGCGGAATCGGTCGACGCTTACTAAACGAAGTGATTCTCTATGCACAGCAGGAGGGTGCCCACTCTATCTTGCTAAATACGCAGACCACTAATCAACAATCTCAACGCCTATATCGATCAGCGGGGTTTCGACCAACAGGTAAAGTAATTCCACTCTTGGTAAAAACGATGCATTATTGAACACACCAAGCTATTTTGTCCCCCGTATCTGTTAGTTATCCCCAGAATTATCCCCCCATTGGGGATAACTTGGTCTATGCGCCTACCCGATGTGTATAATTTAGCAATATCGAATTCGTGAATCAGTCTCAGTTGAACCAAAATGTACCGTATGCCCGCGAAGTTGTCATGCACGGCGCAGCATTCTCTCATGTGGCTCTACTCGGCCGAAACTGACGTGTGAGAACGCCTTCTCCGCGAAAATTTGGATCGACTGAGTCTATATTGCTCGTTCAGTGGCCTTTGCGAGTGTGTACCACAAAGTGCGTAAATGAACATTGCTCAGTCAGAGAACCGCTGCATTTACACACTTTGGGACATACTCCCGGCTTCGCCGATGTTGTCTTATGGCGAGCATATCTCACTGCCAAAATCATAGTCGCATATCCAGATGAAATTAAACTTGCTTAGTAGTCGGTTGATTACCGATCTATGGGAACGTCTCTCTGTGGTTGTTTGGATTGGTTTGACATTAGTGATTGGTGGTACTTTTGGATACATGTGGATTGAACATTGGTCCTGGATTGATGCACTCTATATGACAGTCATTACACTAAGTACCGTAGGATATGGAGAGGTTCAACCCTTAAGCCAAGGAGGAAAATTTTTTAGTGTAGGTTTAATCGTATTGGGGGTTGGTACAGTTGCTTTTACCTTCAGTACTGTTGCCGATTATATTATTGCTGGTGAATTGGGAGGAGTATTGCGTCGAGAGCGTATGTTGCAAGATATTAAGGGGTTGCGAAATCATTATATTGTTTGTGGGTATGGACGAGTTGGTCGTCAAGTCATTGAAGGGCTACATGCCGACGGCTTTACAGTAGTCGTGATCGAAGCGAATAAAGACCGAGTTGCCCCTTTAGAAACCCAGAATATTCGTTACCTGATCGGCGACGCATCGGATGATGCAATGTTGATAGAGGCTGGGATCACACACGCGCGTGGCCTCTGTACTTGTCTGCCAGGCGATGCCACAAATGTCTTTGTGACTCTGAGTGCAAGGACATTAAACCCAGAAATGTTCATCATTGCTCGCAGCAATGTTCCATCGAGCGAAAACAAGCTGCGGATTGCAGGTGCAAATCAAGTAATCAATCCTTATTTGATTGCAGGAAACCGTATGGCAGCCCAATTGGTTCACCCAAATGTCATGGAATTTCTAGATGTTGTCATGCGTCGAGGTGAGCTAGAGCTTCATATTGAGGAACTTCTACTGACCGACCATTCATCATTAGCAGGTAAGACTTTGCTAGAAGGGAATATACGTGTAGAAACGGGGGTAAATGTTCTTGCCGTAGCACGACTCGATCTTTTGCTCACTGATCTGGGTGACGATTTTGTCATGGAAGCAGGTGATACACTGATTTGTCTGGGCACGCCAGAGCAATTAAATACCTTGGAAACATATATTGAGTTGACATAAAAAATGTGTCAGCTTCACCACTTGTCAACCAACCTTTTTTTCTGTATAATAGAGATAGAATGATGACTGTCTTTAGGTTCTGTTGACATTTAGAGTGCGCTCTCAGAGCGTTGGTCGCTCTGGGCAATGATTTCTCTGAGGAGAGCTGTCAAATGTCAACGACTCCTAGTACACTTTAATAATAAGGGAAATTCTTTTTAGTGATTCGCCCGTTTCAGTTAGGCGACCTTTTATTGGTTCAACGGTTGGGACGACAAGCAACTAGGCTCAATGCAATTCAGGCATTGTTGCAACCACGTTTGCCAACAGCTATGGCGCTTGGCTCGATTGTGCCATGGGCTGGTTCAAACGAATATACATACGTCCTACGACAGCAACGAAATAGTCTAGCCCATGCTGGATTTATTCAGATCCAGAAGCGCCCTGGTCGACCAGAATCAGATATCGTCCTTCTTGCACCTGCCCTCGATACACCCTGGGGGCACCCCGCCATTTGGGAAAAGTTACTGGCTCATTACGCACAGACGGCAGTCCAGCAGCAGATCAAGCGTATTTATGTCGATGTACCGGATCAACCCCTTCTGGTCAATACCTTTGCACAGGTTGGTTTTCGTACCTATACTCGCCAGACCATTTGGCGATTAACACCGAGAGATATCACCCACTCAGGTGTCTTTGGATCCAACCCCGCGGATGAACCTCATAATTCTAAATTGAAGATTCGCCAGCAAAACAAGGTTGATATATGGGCTCTGTTGCAGCTTTATTCACGCGTGACGCCTAAAGATGTTCAGGCCGCAGAAGGAATGCGTTATCAACTCAATGAAAATGGACGAATGAGTCATGCCAAGATAGAAGAACAAGTGAAACCCTTGATTTTGGATTGGTGGCAGTCAAATAATTCCACAACATCTGTCTTGCTAGATAAAGATGAAATTAAAGGATGTATTCTGGTCGGACGAACTGTTCATGGATGTTGGATGCGCATTGTAACAGATACACTCAATCCAAATCCAGAGTATCTCCACAAATTATTGCAACATGGTTTGCGCTATGTTGATCCATCCCAGTATCCGATTTATATTGGGGTTCGTAGCTATCATGGAGGGATGAGTAATCTTTTATCTGAATATGGCTTTGCACCATTTACAGATCGGGCGCGTATGGTCCGTCAAGTACATGCATGGGCACGCATGACAATTCAGCGAACTGTGCCCACGTTGGACGCTGTTGGCGAAGCTGTTCCAACACCTTTTTCTCGGTATCAGTAAACCCAATAAAGAATCAGGTATGACAGCACTAAAAATTACAGACGATCTGGAGCTGTTGCTGGCGGTATTGCCAGCCCACATTCGGCAAGCTCTGGAGCAAACAAATCGTTCATCTGAGCTAATAGAGATCGTGATGGATTTGGGACGACTTCCCGAAGCTCGATTTGGCGATGGTGAAGTTTATCTCAGCGATTCTGAAACAACAGCAGATAATTTAAAAGAAATCATTGAAGATATCGGAGATTTTGGTGCAGACAACCGCGCTGGAATCGAGCGAACGCTCCACCGCATTTCCGCAATCCGCAATCGCAAAGGGGTCGTGATCGGCTTAACTTGTCGTGTTGGTCGCGCTGTCTATGGAACAATTGAAATTATAAAAGATATTGTGACAAGTGACCAAAGCATCCTGCTCTTAGGACGACCAGGCGTCGGCAAAACAACACTATTGCGCGAAGCAGCACGTGTGCGTGCAGAAGAAAAACGTGTCGTTATTGTTGATACGAGCAATGAAATTGCCGGTGATGGTGATATCCCACACTCTTCAATTGGGCGCGCGCGCCGGATGCAAGTACCAACCCCTGCCTTGCAGCATGAAGTGATGATTGAAGCTGTTGAGAATCATATGCCGGAAGTGATCATTATTGATGAAATCGGACGAGAGTTGGAAGCAATCGCCGCCCGAACGATTGCCGAACGTGGTGTCCAGCTGGTTGGTACAGCACACGGAATTACGCTCGAAAACCTGCTCATGAATCCCACCTTAAGTGATCTCGTAGGTGGAATCGAGTCAGTTACTCTTTCAGATGAAGAAGCGCGTCGTCGTGGAACACAAAAGAGTGTTCTCGAACGTAAAGCCCCTCCCACGTTTGATGTCCTAATCGAAATCCAGGATCGACAACGCGTTGCTATTCACCATAACGTTGGCGACGCAGTGGATGCTCTACTCCGAGGCTGGATTTTAACCCCAGAATTGCGATATTTGGAGGAGGGCGGACAGATGAGAATCGAGAAGACCGCCGATGGCAAAGGTGCGACTCCTCCGATGGAACTAACGGGTAGCAAGCAGCGCAAACGCCGCAATCGAGACGCACAATCTGGTGGGCGTGCGCAGAATGTACGCCCAAATGGAAAAGTACAACCTGCACCCACCAACGGCACGATGCGCGAACAATCCAAACAGGACATACAGGAAGCAGCACCCCAAGACACCAACTCCTCTCGTAGTCAGGAATCGCTCAAACCCGTTCGTATTTTTCCCTATGGAATTGGACAGAACCGTTTACGGGCTGCGGCGAAAAACCTAAATGTTCCAGTCGATATTGTAGACGATCTCAATATCGCTGATATTGTCATGACGCTCAAAAATTACTACCGTCAGCAGCCACAACCAATCACCGACGCCGAGCGACGAAATGTCCCCATCTATATCTTACGTAGCAATACTGCAACTCAGATGGAACAATGCCTTGTGGATGTATTTCAAGTACCCGACGCACCAATGGATACCTTCACTCAGGCAATGCGCGAAACGCAGGATGCCATTCAACGGGTACTCAGTGGAACAGCCGAAGTGGAGCTGAAACCGCAAGCCGCAACCATCCGTAGTCAGCAACATCAGCTGGCTCGTGCAGCAAACTTAATCAGCCATAGTTACGGACGTGAACCGCATCGACGTGTTCGTATCTTCCGCGAATAACACAGAGGATGTTTGTAACATTTGAAGGTCCAGATGGAAGTGGCAAGACGACCCAAATCCGCCTGTTAGAACGGCTGTTGAGCCAACGCGGGTATCGTGTCCTGCTAACACGCGAGCCCGGAGGGACAGAGATTGGTAACGCGATCCGCACGTTGCTTTTGCGTGAGCAGCACGGTGAAAGCATGAGTGACAGAGCCGAAGCGCTTCTGTTTAACGCTGCACGCGCCCAACTTGTCGATCAGGTCATTTGTCCTGCTTTAGCTCGCGGAGAGATTATCTTATGTGACCGTTTTGCTGATAGCACGTTGGCCTATCAAGGATATGGTCGAGAACAAGAACTGGACGATTTACGGATGTTGATCCGTTTTGCAACCGGTGGGCTAAATCCAGATCTCACGTGCTATCTCGATATTGAACCAGAAGAGGGGTTGCGTCGTAAGCTGGCTGATCAAAAGGCGGAATGGAACCGACTCGATGCTGAGACTCTCGCATTTCACCAGATTGTACGAAAAGGCTACCTCGCACTGGCTGAAGAGGAACCAGAACGTTGGCTGATAATCGATGCGACGTTGGACTTGCACATAATCCAACGTCGCATCGCTCAACGGATCGAGATCCTGATTGAAAGATATGACAGGATGCACTCATCTCCCAAACATACGAACCCAACAGACTCAGTCGATCCAGATTTCCGTGGAGAAGGCGTTCTCTAATTGGATCGACTGAGACTATGTCTCTTGAAAAGGTAGTCTATCACAAATTGTGTAAAAGCGACTTAGAACCAATCCGAAAAGTGGTTGTAAGTCTAACCAGAGTCTCGCGCACGAAGGGTTTGTCACAGAACTTTTCGGATGAGCACTTAGTCCTTCAGAGAAAAAGCGAAGTTACACACAATTTGGAACACCACCCTTGAAAAGGATGTTAACATGAAAATGGTCATGGCTGTTATCAACAGCGATGATAGTCGCAATGTGATCGAACGCTTATCGCGTCACGATTTTACCGTCACCGTTACAAGTACGACCGGTGGTTTTTTGCGTGTGGGTAATGTAACGCTCTTTTGTGGGGTGGATGACGAAAAGGTCGAAGACGTTCTAACCATCATTCGCGAAAGTTGTCCTAGCCGTGTGCAGTATGTTACGCCGCTTCCTCCTGTTATGGAACCTGGTGAAGTGCATATCCCAACATCAGTCGAGAAACATGTTGGGGGCGCAACCGTTTTTGTCCTTGATGTAACACATTTTGAGAAGGTTTAGGCCATTCCAGAAAAATAAATACCCTTTGAGACAGACATTTCTGCCTGGAATGGCTTTGGCTTTTCATACGAACGGGATACTTTATTTCCTGGAAAAGCCTTAACCGATCATAACCCTGTTAGTGATGGGTGAACCCGTCCATTCGTTGCCAAACAATTCTTCGTTTTGGGCAAGATAATATTCTTTCCTTGCATATCTGTCACTTGTCCCCCAGCTTCTTCAATCAAGAGCTGACCTGCTGCGATATCCCAAGCACCTAAGCTAGGATTCATGTAAGCATCCAAGCGTCCAGAAGCGACCCAAGCCAATGCCAATGCTGCCGAACCAATCGCCCGAATGGTTTTCACCTCGTGTCCAACTGAGTCCACCGCACCCAATGATGCAGAACGATTAGCACCGCTACGCCCCCAATCCATGCCCAATGTAACCTCTCCGAGCGTTGTTACGTTGCTAACACCGATCGTCTTGCCGTTTCGAAGCGCGCCTTGCCCACGTACTGCTTGATAAAACTCATCAAGCTTGGGTGCATAGACGATGCCTAAAACGATTCTATCCTCAATAGCAACGCCAATCGAAATGCAAAATGTTGGAATACCCAAACTATAGTTTGACGTACCATCGATCGGGTCAATGACCCAACGGACAGAGCGCTCAGTTTCCAAAGCAGCGTCTTCCTCTTCTGCCAGGAATCCATGTTCGGGAAAATCGTCTTTGATCATTTCTGTGATCAGCCGTTGCGATGCATAATCTGCATCCGTAACCAGATCTCGAAATCCTTTGCTCCGCACATTGATGGGTTTTTCAAGCATCTCACAGATCAAGGTACCTGCTTGCCGGGCACTGCTTTCAGCAATATGTAGCCAACGAGTGATTTCATCAGATGTGGGGTCAGTTCGTTTTGTATTCTTCATGGAATTATCACTATCATATACCGCAAAGCTTCTTTTTGCACTTGGAACAGGGGATTCTTCGTACCAAAGTCTCTATCGCTCCGCAACCATAGCCAAAGAAAACGACTATCAAAACACGCCTTCATCTATATCAGTTCTCATATCAGTATACCTCATCTTAATAAAGGACAGTGTCTCAAGTCATACCTGAGAGATACTACGTCGGGGTGCTTACTCTGTCAAATTTGCGGTGACAAACACAGTATATGAGAATAACAAGACATCAATTTTGCTTCTGATGAGGCGCTTCAACTGAGGCGATAAATTGATCAACCTGTTATTTTAAGATGTTGAGGGTCGTTTGCACATCCTTAAGCTGCACATACTCTTGTGCAACTGATGGTTCCATATTTCGAGTATAAGAAGCACTATTTGACCCATCGCTTACTGGAGACTTTTGGTCTACTTGCGGTTTAACTTTATCCAATTGGTCAGAACGGATCTGTTCATAGAGCTCCAGTGTACTTTGAGCAGGTCCTACACCAAGCTCTTCATCCAAGGCAGCAACGCAGGATTGAAATTGACGAAGCGCAGACGTGCGGTTGCCAGCTCGGTAATGAAGGCGCATGAGGCGACGATGAGTACGTTCTTGGGCACGATCATAACGAAGGATATAGTGACCATGGATCATGCCCGACTCGTAATCGTCTTGCGCTTCGCAATATGCAAGAAGTTTTTCCTGCATGGCCAAATAAATACTTTGATAGCGTTCACGTTCATATATGCACCAATCCTGATACCACCCTTCTAGAAAATCACCTTGATAGAGTTGGACCGCTGTGTGCAAAGTTTGAACCCGCTCACGATCAAGTTCGCTTGCGAGAATCGATTGAACGCATGCAAAAGCATTTTCAAATTCAACTGTATCGATCCAAATGTTTACATTAGGGTTGACGTGAACCCATTCTGGATCGACAAGAAGTACTTGTTGACATGAATCTGATTCGGGATTCAGAATTGATTGAAGTTGCCAGAGAGCTTGACGAAGATATTTTTTGGAGTGGGATGTTGTTTTATCACCCCAAAGGAGTGCGGCAAGCTCCTCACGACAGTGAGAACGGTTTTTATAGACAAGCAGGTAGCAGAGTAGCTCCTGCACTTTGCGGGCATCCAAACCGACAACAGGGTATTGCGCCTGATGAATCTGGAATTTGCCGAAGAGAGAAACATGTAAGGTGTTCATCGGGGGATGTCCTTTAGGCAATTCCAAAAAAGTTTGCTCATCAGATAAAAGTGTGCAATTTTCTAAAATCTAGACTGTTCAATCACCTAGTTGCACACTTTTCAAAAATGAGCCAAAAAGTTGGGGTGGTTCAGAATTAGGTTTACACTTTTGATACATAGATAAAAATCTATATGAGGTCATTTTCTGCCTGAGCATGGCTCAAAGTAGAAAATATAAACATCTTTTCTCTTTGCAAAAATGTAAACCTAATTGTCCGCCTAAAATGAACCACCCCAAAAAGTTAATACACAATACTTTATAATTGACGCTTCACGCATTTATGTAGACCGAGTCTCGACTCAATTTCTTTCATATACCGCACTCGCTCATAAACTTAAAATAGATCCGCTGGCTCTACTCATCTCAAAAAGGGTTATAATGTGCTGCTGCGGAGAGAACATTGCGGGTTTCCAGACAACCGCACCGTCATTCAAGTTTAGCTAGATAGCCCAGGTGGCGTCTGTTGAACAATTCAATTCAATTGTGTGAACTGGATCACAATGTTCGTACTGAGCACTGCGGTATATCTTGTATTATAGCCTTTCAGGAAAAACATTTCCTGTCGTTGATGGCCTTTCAGCCGGTCAGCTAGTCAGCTCTCTGGCTGATCGGCTGAAAGGCTGACAAGCTACTGTTTCGCGTGGAAAAACAGTAACTGAACATCTATAGCACAGAACCACTCCAATGCAGACGGATTGTGCTGAATAGGCTATAATGCAAGATACTCAGCTCTCTGTTGGACACCAGGGCTTTTCCAGAAATTAAACTGTCCAGTTCGATTGGAAAAGCCAAAGCCATTCCAGGGAGAACGATCTGTTCTGATGGATGATTATTTTTCTGGAATGGCCTAAAAGCCTAAATTATCTGGCTTATCAATCATAAATATGCACACAGAAACTTTAGAGCAATGCGGAATTTGCATATCTTTCCAAATATGTAAATGATTCCACGGAGTACATATATTATGCCCAATTTTCAAACACTCTTTTTTTCAATTGATCAAAATGTGGCTCTCATCAAGCTCAATCGTCCTGAGCGACGCAACGCATTGACGCGTGAACTCTTAACGGAGCTGAAGTCAGCCATTGACCTATCTACGAATGACAGGACCGTGCGTGCAGTTCTGCTTACTGGTGAGGGGAAAGGGTTTTGTGCTGGCCAGGATCTAAGTGTCTCTAGTGATACTCGCTCAGCTGATGATGTGCGGAACTCTCTAATGAACTATTATAAGCCCGCCATTATGGGGATCTGTACGATAGACAAGCCCGTAATTGGAGCGATCAATGGAGCCGCAGCTGGGGCAGGCGCCGCGCTGGCATTGGCCTGTGATCTACGCATTATGGCTGAAGATGCATTCATCATGTTGGCCTTCAGCAATATTGGTTTGGTTCCCGATGCAGGGTCAAGTTGGTTTTTAGCACGTCATATCGGCTACAGCCGCGCCTACCAGATTGCCATCGAAGCCGAACGCGTGACTGCTGCTCGTTGCTTGGAATTGGGGTTGGCCAACCGAGTTGTTGCACCAGAATCCCTGCTTGACGAAGGATTGGTTTGGGCACAAGCATTGGCGCAACGTCCTACATATGCATTAGGGTTGACCAAACAAGTGATGATGGGTGCAATCACAAGCACGTTAGAGGATGCGATTTCTTCCGAGGCCAATAAGCAAGGATTGGCAATTCAGACCCATGATCATCAAGAGGGGTTGCAAGCGTTTAAAGAGAAACGTAAACCAATCTTTCAAGGTCAATGAAATAATGATCCAACAATGACTACAGATAGTGGCTGTTCGGTAAGTGATAGAGAGTCCATGAACCAAGATTCTCAGGCTACAACTAGGAGTCTATGTAAATCGCGTTACTGAACCCGCAGCCACGACGGGACGACGAAAAACAGATGACAACTACATCAGAAAGCCCATCTTCTCAATTTGATTTAACAGGCAAAGTTGCACTTATTACGGGTGCCTCTCGCGGTATTGGTGAAGCGATCGCCAAAGCATACGCTACAGCAGGCGCCAAAGTCGTCCTCTCGAGCCGCAAGCAAGAAGGACTCGACCAAGTGGCACGAGAGATTCAGAATGCAGGTGGTGATGCACTAGCTGTTGCAGCACACACGGGCAGTTTAGATGCCGTCCAAAATGTTGTACAAGCGGCTACAGATGTATATGGAGGAGTAGATATTGCCGTCAATAATGCAGCCACAAACCCACACTTTGGACCAATCATGACATCAGAAGAGAGCCACTGGGACAAAACACTTGATGTCAATGTACAAGGTTATTTCCGCGTAGCCAAAGCGTGTTCAACCAGCATGGAACAGCGAGGCGGCGGGAAGATCATCAACATTGCGTCTGTGGCTGGGTTGGCACCACAGGCCGGGATGGGTATCTATTGTGTGAGCAAAGCAGCCGTCATCATGCTGACGGAAGTGTTGGCAAGCGAATTGGCCGAAGCCAATATACAGGTTAATGCGATTGCCCCAGGCTTTATTAAGACTCGGTTTAGCAGTGCAATCTGGTCAAATCCAGACATTAATGAGGTTGTGACGGCGTCAATTCCACAGAAGCGCATTGCCGAGCCTCAAGAGCTGACAGGCATTGCCCTTTATTTAGCCGCGGATACATCCAGCTTTACAACTGGAGCTACCTTTACGGTAGATGGTGGACAGTTGATTGCTAGCGGAGTTGGATGATCCAAGTTCTTGATCATGCAACTCCTCACAATTTTTCTGAACATTCTGGCACCGGTTTTTCTCTTGGTCTTTCTTGGATATTCTGTTGGTCCCCGTTTACAGATAGATGCTCGTTCGATTTCACGCATTGCCTATTTTATTTTAGCACCTGCTTTCCTTTTTAATGTCTTTAGTCAGGCCGATCTGGAATTAGGGTTGGCGATGCGCATGGTGCTTTATGGATTAAGCGTGACGCTGATGACCGGTGGGGTTGGTTTTGTTATTGCCCGCCTGCTACGCTGTTCTTCCCAGATGACCTCAGCGTTCGTCTTGGTCTCTGTCTTTGGAAATGTCGGAAATTTTGGTTTTCCAATTATCCAGTTTAAGTTCGGTGACGTCGCGCTTGTTGATGCATCACTCTATTTTGTTGTCATGAGCACATCTGGGTTTATGATCGGCGTGGCTGCGGCAGTCTGGAACCGAGACGGCAAGGTTGGAGCCATTCTTTCTGTTTTGAAAACCCCAGCAATCGTGGCGGCAATCCTGGCCATTCTGTTCAGCACACTCGGTCTACAAACCCCTATTTTTATCGATCGAGCGGTCGGACTCTTGGCAGGGGCTTTAATTCCAATCATGCTGTTGACACTTGGCATTCAATTGTCCGATGTTCGAGATTGGAAGATTGATCGAAACGTGATCGTTGCTGGTCTGATCCGCTTAATTGCCGGACCGATCCTGGCCCTTTCGGTTGCGACTCCATTTATGCTACCGCCGATTGCACGTGGGACGGGCGTACTTCAGACGGCTATGCCCGTGGCGGTCTTGGCCGCTTTGATTGCGCTGGAGTATGAACTGTTGCCCGATTATGTGACGACTGTCATACTCTTTTCCACGCTCGCTAGTGCCGTGACGTTGACAATTGTGCTGGCGGTTGTGTAAGAAGAAACTTATCATTAAGAACAATCGAGGAAGAATATGGATTTTACAATTCCACCCCACATTGAAAAGCTGCGCGAGCAAATCACAGACGTTTTGGAGACCAAAATTTATCCCCGAGAAGCAGCTTGGAGAAAACTGGAAGAGGAGATCTTTCCAGATTGTGTCGAAGATGGTGATGAGATTCGCTCATTGCAAAAAGAAGCACAGGCAATGGGCATCTGGGCTGGCCATTTGCCAGACGAAGCAGGTGGTATGGGGCTGACTGTTTTAGAATATGGTTTGCTGAACGAGGTCATTGGGCGCTCCCACTGGGCCCCCGTGTTTTTGGTTGTAATGCACCTGACAGTGGCAACGCCGAAATTTTGTGGCACTTTGGGACAGATGAACAGAAGGAGCGCTATTTCTGGCCTCTCCAACGAGCCGAAGTGCGCTCATTTTTTGCCATGACGGAACCTGATGTAAGCGGGTCTGACCCCACAGGACTGCAAACAACGGCTGTACAAGAAGGTGATGAATGGGTGATTCGAGGTGGCAAAAAATGGTTTAGCTCAAATGCGAATGGAGCTTCCTTCTGTATTCTCATGGCATTAACCGACCCAGATGCACCACGGCATCGTCGCTTTAGTCAAATCATCATTCCCGCTGAAACACCTGGGTTGAACCGAATTCGCCCAGTGCCCGTTATGGGGCATACAACTGGACCAGGCCATTGGGAGGTTGAGTTTGACAACGTGCGCGTGCCTTATACAAACGTACTTGGTGAGCGAGGGGATGGTTTTGCAATTGCCCAAACCCGCTTGGGGCCTGGCCGTATTCACCACTGTATGCGATGGTTAGGGCAAGCGGGTCGTGCATTTGATATGCTCTGCCAACGAGCGAGGGAGCGCGAAGCGTTCGGCGGTCCACTTTCGGATAAGCAGACCGTACAGAATTGGATTGCAGACAGTGCAGCCGAGATTCAAGCAGCGCGCCTCATGACACAACACGCTGCTTGGCGCATCGATCAAGTCGGTACGAAAGAGGCACGAGTCGACATTTCGCTCATCAAATTCTATGTTGCCAAGGTAATGATGGATGTCATTGATCGGGCCATTCAGGTGCATGGTGGTCTGGGCATGTCCGACGACACGCCTTTGGCTTACATGTGGCGGCAGGGTCGCGCCTCACGCATCTATGATGGACCGGATGAGGTACATAAGATGGTGGTATCGCGTCGGATTCTTAGGAATTATGGGTAGGAGTGTAGTGTTCTATTCTAGATATTCTGGAGCAAAGAATGATATCTGACACAATTGATGTACGCCCAGATGAGCGGTTTGATGAAGATAAGCTAGCTGATTATCTTCGTGGGCGGTTGCCAAATTCGGATCTATCCTTACATGTGCGACAGTTTGGGGGTGGTGCAGCCAATTTGACCTACTTGTTGCAATATGGAACAGATGGTGAGAATGTGGCAGAGTATGTATTACGTCGTCCACCACTAGGACCAGTTGCCAAATCTGCTCATGATATGAACCGCGAACATAGAGTCCTATCTGTGCTTCATCAGGCATTTTCGCTGGCCCCGCAGGCGTTTCTCTATTGTGAAGATCCAACGATCATTGGAGCTGACTTCTTTGTGATGGAACGGCGTCACGGAGTGGTCGTGCGGACTGAAATCCCGTCCATCTACGACGATTTTGCCAACGCACCGAGACAGATGAGTGCGGCGCTTGTCGATGCATTAGCTGACTTTCATGCCGTTGATTATGAAAGCTTGGGTCTACAAACACTTGGACGTCCAGTTGGCTTTATTGAACGCCAGATTGAAGGATGGTATCGTCGGTGGCATGCAGCCATGATGCATGAACTCCCTCTAATGGATGTGCTCTATCAATGGTTGAAAGATAACCAACCTGCCTCATCTTCGTCTTCGCTCATTCATAATGATTATAAGCTTGATAATGTGATGTTAGCCGCCGACGATCCAGGCAAACTGATTGCCGTCTTTGACTGGGATATGTGTACGCTGGGCGACCCGCTCAACGACCTGGGTGCCCTGCTTTGTTACTGGACGCAACCGGACGATCCACCTTTCTATAAAGCATCCTCAATGATGCCAGTTGATGATGGACGATTTATGACTCGTGCAGAATTGGTCGAGCGATACGCCAAGCGTAGCGGGCGTGATGTATCAACGATTCACTTTTATCATGTGCTAAGTCTCTATAGACTCGTTGTCATTATCGCTCAAATCTACATTCGTTATCAGCGCGGCCAGACTCAAGATCAGCGCTTTGCGGCTTTTGGTGAACGGATTCCTCTCTTGGCAGAGGCAGCACACAATTTGGCGATGAATCCGGCAACCAAGATAAATTGAGCATTACTGCACCGCTTGCAAAATTCGCATTCTATTCGAAACCTGCAATGATCGTGCCATCTCATTGCATAACAACAAGCGGCAGAAAAATCCAGCCAATTGAATTGTCATTACTGCTACGCCAATTGGCTGCGTCGTTTCCATATTGTTGCAAATGAGTACGCCGCAAGGCTGCCCCTTCTCCATCGGGCGCTGTTGGCCAGGGAGCTTTGTCATCATATTCAACTTCATCAACTACAATATAGGGAACCGATCCGTCTGAGTTCTGTGTATCGGGCCGCAACAAGGCGATCCGTTCACCTTCATCAGCCAGCTTACCGGAGTAGGGACCGATAATTTGCGTATCCCCCGAGATCTCATACAATTGACGAAATTCTTCCGGCGCGATGGGCACGACGAGTAGCGTTGTGCCTGGGAACAATTGTAAATTGGGTGGAAACATATAGTCACCAACACCTTGTAAACGCCAACGGTTGTCTGGATGATCAAGATCGTAGAAAAAGACTCGTTCATCGGCAACATTTTGCAACCGGATGTATTCATCTCCTTCTTTTGGATTGTACATCAATTCTGAGATGACCACAGGACCGACAAGCGGGCCACGATTCTGCGTGCCCAACGTCGTGGTAATCTGATGAGCAAAATGTTCGTCACCAGTACTTGTCAGCGTCCGCCCGACGGATAGACCATTTTGGGTAGCACCAAATATAATGGCGTGTTCGTACCCAATCAGATTGCCAGCCGGATCTGTTGCATAGAGACTCAACTCATCTCCCCACGCACTGAGTGCCAATCCATACTCTTCTGTAAATAAGACCAGATACCCTTGCGCCGGCAGAACACTACAGGTGGGTAGAATCATCTTATCCGGTTGCTTGGAATCATCACTCAGAAACCAGCCCGTGACATCGATATCATTGCTGGTTGGGTTGTAGAGTTCAACTGCGTCGGTCTGAGGGAGATCGGTGTGGGCCAGGACTTCGTTGATCCGGATAAATGGAATCCCTGTCGGCAATGAAGGATCATCTACACCTGGAGATCCATCAAGTGCTGTACTACGGCGCCAGTACGCGGCGTCCGTTGGAGCAACAAAGTCGGAAGCGCCTTCTTGGGGTACGAGTGAAAACCCACAGCCGTTTGCCGCTGTGGGCCATTGTGGAGAATCAGCATACTGGGCGGTTAGGATTGTTGCACCAAAGCGATCCTGAAGTGTGAGTATCTCTCCGCCATTCTTTAGTTTCCCATCATACTCTCCAAAAGGCTGCTTCTTATATCGTTCCACAAAACCCGCTCTCGACTTGGCCAAAACGATCAATTCGCCCGAATGCAATAGTGTACCAGCAGGAAAGACAAAGTCAAGGCCAGAAGCGAACTTCATGCCTGAGAGATCAATCGAAGTCGATCCGTTGTTTTTTAACTCGATAAATTCAAACTCCGAACGTACCCGATCACCCAATGCCGTCGGGTTATACATGATTTCTGTGATTTGGAGTTGAGCAGTCTGCGGACGACCCATTGCCCTTTCCTGTGCGGACGAAATGTGGATCTTATCTAGAACGCCAAGGAGCACCACAATGGATAAGATGGGAAGAATGAGTTTCCGGAGAGAAGAAATCACCATGTCAAGCCTTTCTGGCTCATTTGGATCTCATGTGGCCGTTTTGACAACCACATGAGATCCTGTTGAACCGCCTTTCTTTGGGGCTTCGATATACTCCCCCTCATAAGATGTTTACCTTTACCCACAAGTTGAGAGGAACGCGATGCCCGCCCAGGGATCAATCCACTGGGCTACGTAACCACGCCCCAACAATGGGGCTGAATCATCGGCCAACAAGCCTGGTTGAGCGGGCGTTGTTTGGTAGCCCGACGGCTTTAGCCTTGGGCAGCATCGAACACCCCGCTTCTCTGACTGATAATATGGGTAAAGATAAGCTCGTAAGATGAGAGTCCTTGGTATAACTCACAATTCTCAAATACGTGTCATCTTTACTTTCTGGTAAAAGAAAAGAGATGAGGTGAGAAATGTGACAAAAAGCGGTTAGCGTTTCATCCTAAAGGTAGCGAACCCAAAAAGGAGGAAGGAATGCTAACCGCGCCAGAAATAACTATAGCAGTACTGATGAATGTATTGCAAGTAACGCCGGTGGGAACAAACGTAAATGTAATGCGTCTGATGTGGGCGATGATGAATGGGTCGTTTCTGAAAAGTCGAGGAGCAATCCATAGTGGATTGAGTGAAAGCGGGTTTGAAGATGAGGAGCTCCGGCGAAGCTGGTGGAGCTTTCGATATGGATCATGGGATATTGCAAGCCTGCTCTCATCGTGGCAAGAAGAAGTGGAGTGGAAAGGGGAATGGGAGGCAAAAAAGTTAGAAGGATACCGAGTGAAAAGCATAGATATCACAGGGTTCTGGCGACCGAAGCGGCAAGGGAAAGTGAACCGACTCTATAACTCAACGGCTCGGGCATTGCCCGCGCTCATCTTTGGAGTGATGATAAGCTCGGGGAGATAGGCGGGAAGCGAGTGCCACTGCTCAAGGCAATCATGAGATGCGAGGCACAAAGGAAAGTGAGTTTCGGAAAAGCTGCTGAAAGAGACGAAGAAATCACTGGAGTCAGACGAAGTGGCGGTGGTCGATGCCGGGTTTACAATCAGAGAAATGCTAGAAAGCGACGTCGACCGATTTGTCCTTCGGGAAGCGATTAACTGCACAGCGCGCCGCAATGAGTTACCCGAACGTAAGGAAAAAGGCAGACCACCCGAATATGGTGATATTGTGCGTCCGCTCTCTCGATGCTATAGGGGAAAGCGACTCGAGGCCACAACTCCAGACTCGTTTGGTCAATTTGTCTATAGTGGTCGCCTGATTCGCTATCAAGCATGGCACAATCTCGTCCCCAGGACAACCAAGGTGGATACAGCCAACCGCACCTATTCGATTTACGTCTTTCAGGATCCTGCTTATCACACACCTTTGGTTCTGGCGACCGTCATGGCTTTACAAGCTGAAACCATTTATCTTTTCTCTCTGGAGCGCTGGCCTGTTGAACATCCCCCCCTTGGCTTCCAAGCAGATGATTGGCTTACATCGTCAATTTGTTCATGCCGATGAGGCTTGCTTCCGCTTACCTGAACTGGGGCTGCTGGCTGGCAATCTTCTTTCCCATTTAGCCGCTTCTCTTCCTCCCATACCGACTGGCTACTGGGATCGAGAGCCTCAAGCCACTCCCGGCAGGCTGCGCCGCGTTCTCTCGAGTGCTCTTTTTCCAACTCCCGACCAACTCGACCCTGACTTTCGGAAAAAGGCCTCGGTTTCACACCATTTACCTAAAGGCGTTCTCGCTCATCGCCGCCTCAATGCCGCTGCTTAAACTAGCCGAGCACTATTTTTACATTTTATCCCGTTTTTTCAGGGTGGATTCTTTTTTCCGCCCCTTTCGGTTTGCCCTTTGTCACTCAAGCCTTTACCAGAAAGTAAAGAGAATTAGATTGGATAAAATATAGTGTCTGAAAGCTTCATGATATGTCCACATGGTTTGAACAAATAAACGCCCACACGCGATTTTTTTCATATCTCAATCGCAACTGGCGTCGATGGGCCATTTTCTTGGGATGGGGACTGGTTATTTGGGCGTATTGGGGATTAACCCAAAATATTGCACCGACACCTCTCGACAAGATTGAGTTTCTCTTGCAATGGTTTCTACTTGATGGTTGGGGTCCATTTATATTCGTAGTTGTTTACATGGTACAGCCGCTTGTTTTTTTCCCGACATTCTTGATGACAATCTGTGGTGGACTTCTCTATGGTCCTCTATGGGGACTCCTCTATTCCTATATCGGTGCAAATGCTGCTGCCTCCGTCTGTTATGGCGTTGGACGTTTGCTTGGGGGTGAAATCCTCAGTGGAATTACAAATAATAGGCGGTTAGAGCGGTATGTCGAGTGGATGCGGGCCAATACATTTGAGGCCATTTTAACGCTAACGTTGCTCTATGCCCCCTTCGATATGATGAACTATCTATCTGGCATTCTACGCTTGCGTTGGCGACAGTTTGCATCAGCAATTGCCATTGGGGTTGTGCCTGGTGGCTTACCATTTGTTCTCTTTGGCAGTGCACTCGGCTCAGTCGATGAAATTTTCTCCGGGCGACCACAGATAGACTTTTCCAGATTGCTTCTTTCGATCAGCATTGCAGTCATTGCAATCTTTTTGTCACAATATCTCAAACGCCGGCGTCAGATTACCCAAACGGACAGCTAGCTACACTCAAATGACTCACCGTATATGGAGGCTTCTATCAACCTCGATTCCCTTACCCACATCTATGGCCCATTAGAGATTTCGGGCGAAGAATTCGATGCCATTCTTGAGCAAAGTCTGGCTCCTCGCAGCTCTGAGATGTTGTATGAGTGGATGGGGAAATTGGGACTGAATCGCAACCATTACCTGCTCGATATCGGTTGTCGTGATGCGGCTCATGCCTGTCGGTTGGCTGTCCGTTATGGTCCAACCGTTCTCGGCATTGACCCATTAGCCTATCATATCCAACTGGCCAAAGAACAAATTGCAAAACAGGCGTTACTTGAGTTGGTTTCTGTCCGTGAAGGGCAAATCGAAGCCATTCCGACAGATGATCACACATTCGACTTTATCTGGTGTCGTGACATGCTCAATCACGTGCCAGATTTGGATAGAGCTTTCTCCGAATGTCGACGTATCCTCAAACCCAACGGACGGATGCTGATCTATCAAACTTTCGCCACGAACTTACTGGAACCTCAAGAGGCGGTACGTCTCTACGCTGCGCTGGCCATTGCGGCAGCAAATATGTCAACAGAATATGTTGAAGCAAGACTTCAGAAAGCTGGGTTCCAGATCGTTGAGCGTGACTGCATTGGAAGTGAATGGCGGGAATATTGGGAAGAAGATGGGACACGCATGACTTCCACGCAATTACTACATAGCGCGCGCCTGATGCGCGATCGCAAGCGATTTATCGATGCGATCGGTGAGCGTGCCTACGAAAGTGAAATAGCCAACTGCCATTGGGGGATCTATCAAATGATCGGAAAGCTCTGCCCGATGGTTTATATTGTTCAAAAGTCATAAGGCTCATCTAGCCCAAAAGTGCGCAAAGCCATATACGTCAGAGTGTCAAGACTTCTTGTCTCTTCAGGATCTCAGGGGGTTGACAACGAAGTGCCCGAACTTCCCGGACACGCTTTGTATGTAATGGCAGTTCCAAAAGGGCGCGTTGAAGAAGAACTGATAGAGAGAACCAGCAGCGTGTTATGTCAACATATAGATGAGGACAAAGGCAAGGAACCCAAAGGCGATACATAGTAAAAAATTAGAAGCAATTAAGCGATAGGTTGGCGACGATGGGCTCGTTGCTGCAAATGGAAAGATTCATCATAAGGTTTCTTGTCTTGCCACAATTTCCAAATGATGCAAATCCAGCGATTAGCGAGAGTGCGATCAGCATGACTCTTTTTTGAGACCGCGTTGGCGAGCGGCGGTGTAAAAAGCAGCGGCCCAAGAAGACTCTTTGCGGGAGCAGCGAGCAAATTGCTGAGTAAAATAACGAAAGTCGTGATCGCAAGCTCTGCGGAAATGAACGGTTCTGACTTTGCCACTTTGTTTGGTGACAGGACAGGTTCCCGCCAGAGACTGAAGGCTCATGGGAGAGGGAAAGCGTTTCCTGTCTTCGCCAAACTTGACCAGAAGACTGGGAGCTAAAAGCTGGCCAGCACCAGGTAAAGAAGCAAAGATATGCTGATCCGGATGTTGCAGAAAAAGTGACTGTAACTGGTCAAGGGTCTCTTGTTCATAGCGCAGTGCAAGCAAAAGACATTCAGCCAGCTGAAGAGCTTCTCGTTGATACGCTGGCACAAATGCAGGAGCTGATGTGGGATAAGTGGCGGTTAACTTATCATAACAAGTGACCCATTTACGGGGGTTGCGTATGTCGGTGCTGCTTGAGAAACTCTTGGAAGCCTTCATAGGTGGAGTTGCGCACATGCTCTGGCGTTGGATAGGTCAGAACCAGGTGGCAGGCAATCCGAGAAGGCCAGTTGCTGAAGACCTCAAGCAGCGCCGGATGGTAACGCAACAGGCAAGCGCGCAGACGGTTGGATAAGGCCACAGTCTCTTTGGTCCAGTATTGTGTGGCACTGCTGACCACTCGCATCTGCTGGAGTAATTCACTGCCAGGTGACCAAGGATAAAATCGATGGACATCGGTCCGCAACAAATCTGCTATCACATAGGCATCACTCTTATCATTATGCGCACCACTTTGACTATAGCGCTCCCGACTCTTGTTCACCACATTCGGCGGCACCACATAGACATTCTTGTACCCGCTCGACCAGAGATAATCAATCAGCAAATTATGCGCTGTTTCCAGTCCCACTGTCACTTCATCATGGCTCGCTCCTGTCTTCTTTCTCATTTCTTCAATTTGGCGAAATCCCTTCTGGCTATGCTCTATCTGCGCATAGCCCAGCGCTCGTCCTGTCTCATCCAACATCATCACATCATGTTTCTTTTCACTCCAGTCGATTCCCATTTTCACTTTCATCTTGGACCTCTCCCGTATCGCCTGAGCTCCTCAACTTTGGACGCTGTTTTCCGTGTTATGGCACTCGAGGTGCTGCACGCTTTCGACGTTGCACGGCGTCGACCTGGCGGACTGTCCGGGAAGGGCGGTCGCACCGCTCGAAGAGGTTGGTCCTTTTTGCCAGGTCGAGAGTCCAATAAGTTTCGGCTTTCCTTGCTTTTGCCTTCCCTTATTTTATCTCCCTTTCCTATATTACCTAACAGGAAGAGGTCAGGCATGAGGTCGTCAACGAGACTCTTCTTTACCTCTACCTATTAGATAATATAGGAAAGGAGTTAGAATGAGAGAGACAGAAAGAGAGAAGCTGTCACTCGGAATCGAACTCCGGCTTGGTAAAAAGGACCGCCCTCTTCCCGCGGTGCGACCGCCCTTCCCGGACAGTCCACCAAGCCGACGCCTAGAACCGTCGCAAGCGTGTAGCATCTCGAATGCCATAACAGGAAAACGGAAAACAGCGTCCGAAAAAAATGACCAAAGGCAATCCTCAAGTGAATGAGGAGGTCAAAAATGCAGATATTCATAGGAATAGACTGGAGTGAAACAAAACATGATGTAATGATAACGGATGAAAACGGTCGTCGAATTAACTACATGACAATAGAACATAGTGTGGATGGCTTTAAGCAACTAGAAAAGTGGCGAGAAACGATGGATATCGGCCATGAAAATGTCGAATCGGATTAGAGACAGCACATAATCTGATAATTGACTACTTATGGGATGCTGGGTATACAAATCTATATGTCCTCCCACCGAACGTGGTCAAAGCAAGTCGGCGAGGTACAATCAGAGCGGTGCTCGCACTGATGAAAGTGATGCATATACGATAGCTGAACTGGTCAGAACAGATGTTCACCGATTCTATCCTTGGCATCCAGGGAGTGAATTACTCCAGCAAATGCGCATCGTGGTGAGCATGACCGAGTTTTGGCGCAAAGAAACGGTTGCTGTCTCCAATCGCTTGCGTAGTTGTTTGCTCAGATACCATCCCGCTTTGCTCAATGTCTTTAGTTGGCCATCGCCCATTGCAGCTCATCTGATTCTGGCTTATCCGTCGCCGCAAGCAGCAGAAAAGCAACCTATGATGAATTTCAGGTCTTTCTCAAGCAACATAAACATAATCAGCCCTCCAAATGGCTCACCTGTTTTGATGCCTTGACCACACAACATCCCCGTTCAGCTCCGGTGTTGCCCAAGCTTGTCAAGTTCAAGCCCAGCAACTTGCCCGACTCTTGCTCCATACCCTCAACTCCAAGCAAGCAACACTCCAACAGTTGAACTCTTTTTCTGCAACACGAGGATCACCCCATTTTGCTTCCTGCCGGGCGCAGGAGAGCTCTTGGCTCCTCTTTGCTGGTCAAATTTGGCGAAGATCGCCGCCGCTTCCCCATTCCAGCATGGTCCAGACTTTAGCTGGCACGGCTCCGTTACCAACCAAAGTGGCAAAGTCCACTTGGTCCACTTTCGCCGCTCTTGTGATAAAGAGTTTCGTTACTTTTCTCAGCAACTGGCTCGTTCTTCGCGCCAGCAATCTCGCTGGGCTTCGGCTTACTTTACACAAGCTCGTCAAAAGGGCCACTCGGTCAGTCGCTCTCATCGGGCTTTAGCCAACCGCTGGCTGGCCATTCTTTGGAAAATGTGGCAAGACCGAACCACCTATGACGAATCTTTCCACATTCGTCAACGAACTATCCGTCGTCGACCACAAGCTTAGTTTTTCTGCTTTCTTTTTTTTCAGCTACGGCAAAAGTCGGGTACAAAAAATGACCATAAGGGGTGAAATCCTAGAGCAGCCCTCTGTTTGCATGAAAAATTTGTACCCGACTTTTGCTGCTACTGTTTTTTTTCTTGATTGCCTTTGATTTCTCTCTTATGTCTACTTGCTACCAGCTCAATACCCAAGTTTACATAAAGTCGGAATTGTTGATTTTTTCCGACTCTTTTCAACGCGCCTATTTGGTATCTCTCTTACTGACTAAGCGTGTCCGGGAAGTTCAACCCCCTCTATTCCGGAAGAACCGATTTCTTTTGTGCACTTTTGGTAGAGGAGGGAATCATAAAGTTTGAACCGTGACCGGGTGCGTTCCCTCATCGATTGCCATCATGGGATTGCGCAAAGGGCGACCAAATTCTGGTGCAGAGATCTCAAAAATATCTCCAGCCCTGGTTTGTACACCGTCGGCGAAACTCAAAGTCGCTGTACCAAAGAAGTGGCAGTGAACATCTCCTGGTCGGCGGAACCCTGAATATTTGAAATGGTGATGCTCAATATTGCCAATCGTATGTGTCATATTTGCCTCGCCAGTTAGAAATTCGCCTGACCAAACCGCCTCTTCACCATTCTCTGTGGGGCGCAACAATCTGGATTGTCCAACAATATTTTCTGGTGGGTCACCAATTAAGAGTTCTGGTCCATAAGAGGAGGTTCGTAGCTTGGAATGAGCCAAATAGAGGTAGTTCTGCCGCTCCAGAACGTGATCTGAATATTCATTCCCCAGCGCAAACCCGACCCGCAAAACATTGCCTCGATCGCCAATGACGTAGAGACCAACCAGTTCCGGCTCTTCGCCACCATCCAACGCAAAAGATGGTAGGGTCAAGGGATGCCCCGGTGCCACAACCCAATCGCCATCCCCTTTGTAGAACCATTCTGGTGCTGCGCCAATTTCCCCAGGGGCAGGTTTGCCACCCTCCAATCCGATCTTGAACATCTTCATCGAATCGGTCAGCTCCTCCGCATCAAGCTTGGCATGCATCGCATCCCGCGCCTGTGCGCTCCCCAAATGATCCAACCCTGTTCCAGACAGAATCCAATGTGCGGGATCGGGGTGATCCAACGGCGGCAGCAAACGCTGCTCCGCAACCACGGCATTGTAATCCACAAAGCGATCGCTCAATTTCTCCTGAACCAACGTTGTCAGGCGCACCCCTTTGTGGTCGGATTCCAGCGCAAGATCATAGACGCGGCGTATATCGCCAAGAACCTGAAGTTGCTGAGAATCTTTGTCGTTTTGTTCATGCACAAGACCAACTTTGCGTGTACCATCTAGATCCTTAAATTGAACGAGTCGCATGGCTAAAAATCTCCTGCATAGGCGGTGTTGTATGGATTCAAACTGAAGGCGACATATTGATGATGCAGTTCAGCGAGTTGGCGCAAATGGAGTGCATCATGGGCCAACCACGAAGCGAGCAGATCGCCAGCTTTCATCGTGAATCCCGCTGGATGCTTACGTGTGCTGTCCCAATCCGGATCGTCAAGTTGGCTGATCCAATCGAGCGATTTCTCTCTTTCAGTCAAAAAGTTGGCCAATGATACCGCTAGATCACGCTCATTGTAATGCTCATCAAGCACCCAAGCACCCGGATCGATTGGGGGCCACTCCTGCTCTGGTCGATGAAGCGTCAAATCCAACCGCAGCCGAAAGTCGCGACGCTCTTCATCATAGAGATGATTGATCACTTCCAGAATCGACCAGGACTCGCCATCGGGCTTCCAGCGAGCTTGAGCATCCGTAATTCCTATCGCCAAGGCACGGATTGCACCTGCATTGTGTCGAAAGCGTTCGATTATCTGTTGACGATTTGTGATAAATGACATGATGCTTTTAGGATACCTTCCACCAGCGGGTATAGATCTCTGCGGCTTTCTCCAACTCTTCGATGGAGATCCATTCATCATCCGTGTGCGCTTGGTCAATCGATCCAGGACCAAAGACAACACACTCCTCCGCAACGTTTGGATAGGCCCAGGCATTTGTTCCATAAGGGGCCACGGCTGGCTTTTGTCCTGACCATTCCGACAATTGACGCACAAACGACGTTTCTGGTGGCTGCAAAAAGGCACTCAAATCCTTTTGAATAGTCGTTGTTACGGGAAGCGGGCACACCATCTCGGCAATCCATTCCAGATGCTCAATCACTTCGGCAACAGTTTCATCGGTCACAACCCGGCGATCGATAGACACCTGACAATGCTCTGGTACAACGTTGATGCCTGTACCTCCTTCGATCAGCGAGACGGTTAAGAGTGGCCGTCCCACAGGCGTTTCAGTTGTCTCTTTTTGGAGCCGTTCGTTCTCTTCTTGCAAAGCCAATACCAGATGCATCGCGGCGACAATGGCATTTTCACCCAGATGTGGCTGAGAAGAATGCGCTGATTTACCCGCAATATCAAACTTCATGCGAACGACCCCTTTGTGTCCATAGATGGGCGTACACAAGGTCGGCTCTGCGACAAGAAGCTGATGAATCGGATGATCTTGTGTGCGAATCCAGTGGGCAAAGGCCGGCGCGCCTGTCGTCCCAATCTCCTCATCAACCGTGGCGCCGATCAGCAGATTGGCATTTGGCTTCAACTTGCGTTTCTGCATCTCTTCAAGCAGTGCTAGAATCACGCCCAGCGACGCTTTGGTATCGACCGCCCCGCGACCATAGACGCGCCCATCCCGAATCGCGCCACTGAACGGGCCATCTGTCATTTGCTCGGCGCTGACTGTATCTGTGTGAACGTCGACCGCAAGCCAACGATCCGTGCTGCCCTGCCAAATGCCATAAACATTTGGACGATTTGGGTGCACTTCATCAAGATGGACTTCGCCGCCCAATTCATGAAACCATGTGGCAATCTGTTCGGCAATGCGGGCTTCACCAGGAACGCCATCACGAGAACCAGCCGCCTTGGGGTTGACACTAGGAATCTGAACAAGACGACTCAGCCATTCTGCTGCTTGTTGACCAGAGATCATCGCGTTAATATCCCAACTTCTTGTCAACCAAATTATTCAACGTTTTGCCTTCTAAATAGAGCGTTAGATTCTTCTTCATCATGCTGGCGACGTTATGCCGCGTCTGCTTGGAAGAAGGCGAACTGTGTGGTGTGATAATAATGTTCGGAGCCGTCCACAGTGGATTGTCGGCTGGCAATACCCGGCAAGGAGCGTAGCAAATGGGCATCCGGCACCCATCCCATTTTGTTCGGGTTTCCCAATTCGAAGAGTACCTCCCTGTCCACCGCCATCAGGAGAGCCTTGCGGAAGTTGATGTCATTGGTCGGCTCGATGTTGGGATTCAACCAGAAGCCACCAGCGCTAGGCGCTTGCTGACAATCGGCGAAAAACTCGGCGCCCAAAAGCTCCTGCGAAGTGGCATCGTTGGGGGGCCAACCCTGGTCGAGTTCGTTATTGGCCATCATGGTGGTGACGATCGTACGGTCTTCAATCGATGTGATCGAAACTCTGTCCAACTGGGGCTCCGCGACCCAGAAATTAGGGTTCTTCACGAACGTCACAATCCCCTTATCCAGGTCCATGGTATCCGGTATGAAGGGTCCAGTGAACGCAGGGTTGTTCTTGGGGTGCCACCATTCGGCCACCTCGAACCCATCTTCGCCAATCGCTTGGGAGGCTTTGACCGGGCCGATCAAGTTGGTTGCGAGCTTCATGTGGAAAAGCGGATCGGGGCCTTCCAGGGTTACCTCGACGGTGCTCTCGTCCAGGGCCACAACACCGGGCATCTCCATGGCTGCGCCGTTGAACACATCCTCAAATCCCACAATGCCGTTGAGGAAGAGATTTCCCCGCTGATGAGTCGTGGCGGGATTTGCGATGAGGTTCCAGGTCGCAACCACATCCTGTGCGGTAATGGGGCTGCCGTCCGAAAAGACAGCGTTCGGGTCGATTTTGAACGTCCACACCGTCTGGTCGTCGTTGGGCGTCCACTCGTTGAAGACATAGGGCTGGAGTTCACCGTTCTCATCGAAATACATGGGTCCGGCGTTCCAAAAGGCCAGATAGTGCATGTTCCAGCCACCACCACGCAGTGGTGACCAGTCTTGCATGAAGAAAGGGATGGTCCCGCGGAAGACCTGTTCGGTTTCCCCAACCTCAGCTGGTGCGTCGGCGGGTGCTGCCGCCTGCGGGGCTGGTGCGGCACAGGCAGTTACGACCAGCACTAGACAGAGAAATAGTGCGATCAAGGATACGCGTAGGCGAGAATGCTTGTGTTGCATGCTCAGTTTCCTCCTGAGTGTTTATCCGAAAAGTTCTGTGACGATCAATTCTTGCTCGAGAAGCTAGTCGGACTCACAACCACCTTTCGGATGGGTTCTAAGTTGCCTTTGGTTGTCCACGATTCCAAACGGAATCGATGGAAGTTCACGAATTCGTTATTTACAGCATGAAATAAGGGAGTAGACTGTTGGTGGGCAGTTCTTTGTCCACATAGAGTATTTCAAGGCATCAAATGCCTTCTTCATACACACGGATGGGAACATACGAAATTATATCGTACATCATTGCTCGTAACAAACGAACGCATGGTTCAAATCGCCCAAAGATTTTATAGTGGAGATGATTTCCATCTTTCTCATTTTCTTTCTCTTAATTTTTTGGTCCTTCGAAAGACATCAGATAAACTTCGTGTGATGGTGGAGGAAAGACGTCCTCCGCTCTATATTCAGTCATTGCGGGATTTCTGCATCTCGCATTGTCGCCGCAGCCCATCCGTGCTAGAATAATCTTGACTGCACTTGAGACAGTGTTAGAATCCGTTCACGCGGAGGTGAATTATGCCATCTCCCTTTCCAGGCATGGATCCATATTTGGAAGGCTATCTGTGGACTGATGTCCACCAAGCACTAGCTTATGAAATCAGAAGACGGTTGACGCCACATCTCCATCAACGCTACGTTGCTCGCTTAGCCATCACAAACTATGTAGACTATGACCCTGCACCTGAGATCGGTATCATCTATCCCGATATTGAGGTATTGAAGCAGCGCTCTCGCCAATCAGAACCTGAGTTGGCCGGACCGATGCCTGTCGCTGTTGCTTCGCCATCAGTGACCGAAGCCATTGATGTTCCAGCACCAGTCTTCAAAGTGCGTGTCGTTTCTGTGGAGATATATGATGTAGCAGAACACCGCTTGGTAACCGGTATCGAAATTCTCTCTCCCATCAACAAGCGTCAACCCGGCTTGAAAAAATTCCAAGAAAAATATACGCAACTAAGAGATGGCGATGTTCATATCCTGGTCATCGATCTACTGCGCCGGGGCCAACGTCCGATCACTTCTTCCGATCTGCCGGATGCCCCATACCTTGTAACACTCACGCGTGTCGGTGCTCAGGTGATGAAAGCCTGGCCAATCCAGTTGGATGAGAAGCTCCCTGTGGTGCCAGTTCCTCTTTGGTCTCCGGATCGGGATATCCCGCTTGACTTATCGGCTGTATTGTCTACCATTTATGACGAAGCAGCGTATGATCTCTCAATTGATTACGGTGATCCGCCCCCGCGTCCACCTTTGGACGAAAAAGCTACTGTCCAAATGAACAAGATATTGGGTAATGTTTAGATGTCCCAGCTACTGGCCGTCAAAAATCTCCAAACCCGCTTCAAAGTCCGCAACGGCTACCTCCACGCCGTCAACGGCGTCTCGTTCCACTTGAATAAAGGCGAAACGCTAGGCGTCGTTGGCGAAAGTGGCTGCGGCAAGAGCGTGACCATGCTCAGCCTCGTGCGCCTTTTGCCACCGGCAGCCTCGATTGAAGATGGAGAAGCCCTGCTCAACGAGCAGAACCTCCTCGCCATGAATGAACGGCAGTTACGGGACGTGCGTGGTGGCCAAATCGGCATGATCTTCCAAGATCCAATGACGTCGCTGAACCCATATATCAACATCGGTACCCAGATGGCAGAGCCGTTGATCTACCATCGCGGTATCAGAAAGAAAGAGGCCCTCGCGCGTTGTGCCGAGTTGTTAGAGTTAGTGGGCATTCCCGATGGAGAAGCACGGCTCAAAGAGTATCCACATCAGCTGTCGGGTGGTATGCGTCAGCGGGTGATGATTGCCATGTCTCTTACATGCGAACCGTCCATTCTCATTGCCGACGAGCCGACCACCGCGTTGGATGTGACCATTCAGGCCCAGATTGTCGAGCTAGTCAAGGAGTTGCGCGAGCGGTTGGGGATTGCCGTCATTTGGATTACGCATGATCTGAGCGTTGTGGCGGGCATTGCTGATCGGGTGATGGTCATGTACGCGGGCTATGTGGTGGAAGAGGCCAGCGTGGATGACTTGTTTGAGGATCCGCGTCATCCTTACACAGTTGGGCTGTTGGGCGCATTGCCAAGTATGGATGATGACGAAGAAGAGCGTTTGACGACGATTAGCGGTTCTCCACCTGACCTGGCCGCTCGTCCTACTTTTTGCCCATTTCATACACGCTGTCAATATGCCATTGAGCAGTGCCGTAACGAGAATCCGACATTGGCTCGTCCTGAAGCGGTGGTGGATGCACAGCATCGCGTTGCCTGTTGGGTGGATATTCGAGAGGGTTAGGCGTTGACAAGGTTATTGAAGAGAAGGAGGTGCGAATGACGAAATATGAACGAGCACACGACATGGATAGCTGGCTGCGAGATCCAAGGATCGCCGAACGAGGATTTGCTCATCGTTGGCAATCTTCTGTTGCAGCTGGCAATGGCGAAGATGCGTTCATTGAACTGGTCGACCAACATCTCCGCCCTGAATACGATGTGCTTGATCTCGGCTGCGGACACGGTGAGCTCACGCTTAGCCTGGCAGCTCGGTGTCGCACCGTTGTTGGCATTGAGCGCGAATCTGGCTATCTAGAGCTGGCCAAGGAACTAGCAGCAGAACAGAATGTAACAAACGCCCAATTCTACGAAGTAAATTTAGCTGGGATTGAGGATGAAGATCGAATCTTCGCGGGTATTCCCCTGGGGGACGATAGCATTGATCTATTCGTCAACCGCCGCGGCCCGCTCCTGAAGCGTTACCTAGATGAGGCCTTGCGCGTGGCTCGCGGTGGGGCAGTCATTGTGGGGTTACATCCCGCGGGAAATGCACCTGCACCGACTTGGCATGACCAGCTACCTGAACCATACCGGAACGCGTTTACAGTGTGGTCGTGTGACGAAGTGATGGGATGGGTCATTGATCCATTGCAGACAGCTGGCATCTCTGATTACAGCTTATGGTGGATTGATGTACCAGAGTTTCTGCGCACCCCAGACGAATTGTATGTTCGTCTAGGTGGATCTCAGACTTCTGATGCGCTTGAGTATCAAAACATCAAGCCACAGCTTACAAAAATTTTCAACCAATATAGCACGTCACAGGGGATTGTCCTACGGCATCAGCGCCTGTTGTGGCGAGCTTTTCTACCACAATGACAAAATGGTGAAAGAACAGTAAGGTGATCCAGTCGGAAAGTATCATCCAAAGAGAAAATATCGTGGGCGAACAGTGGACACCAAACAAAGCACAGTCGTGGTATGCGAACATTGACCTGATTCGCGGCTGCAATTACTTGCCGAGAACAGCCATCAACACCACTAAATTATGGCAAGCCAGTACCTTTGACCCAGAGACAATCAACCAGGAGTTGGGGTGGGCTGCGGATGCTGGCTATAACGGTGTGCGTATCTTTGTCCAATATTTGGTTTGGCAAGATGATCCAGATGGTCTGAAGCAGCGCATGGATCAGTTGCTCACCATCGCTAGCCAGCACAATATTCGGGCCATGTTCACCTTGTTTGACGATTGCGCATTCGCAGGCAAGGAGCCATACTTGGGGCCGCAAGATGACCCCGTTCCTGGTGTCCATAATAGCGGCTGGACGCCCAGCCCTGGCTTGCAACGCGTGACCGACAAGTCTGTTTGGCCCTCGCTTGAACAATACGTTAAAGACATTGTCGGCAGGTTCGGCCACGATCCACGCGTCCTCATATGGGATCTCTACAACGAACCCGGCAATTCCAAAATGGGTGAGAAAAGCCTGCCTCTGATTGAAGCGAGCTTTGCCTGGGCACGCGCCGCTAATCCAGAGCGACCGCTCACCATCTCAGCCTGGCAGGATGCCCCAACCTATCATGGTCAACTGTCTCAGCGCATGCTGGGTCTGTCCGATGTCGTCTCGTTTCACTACTATAACCGAGAGGGGATCGAAGAGGCCATCAAGCGCTGTCAAACCTTTGGTCGACCTGTGATCAACACCGAATGGCTGCACCGCCCCAAGGGAAATACCTGCAAGAAATCCTGCCCATCTTCGCACGAGAGCAAGTTGGTTGGTATCACTGGGGTCTGGTGGCCGGTCGCACCCAGACCTATTTGAATTGGACGTCGAAGGCTGGTGATCCGCTGCCAGACGTATGGCAGCATGATGTTTTTCATGAGGACGGTATGCCATATGACCCAGCGGAGATTGAAATGGTCCGTCGGTTTACGTTTCAAACGAAAACATAATTACTGTTCATCATGAGACAATTCTCTGACGATGAAATGTCATAAGAAAGATAAAAAAGAGACCCTGGCAATATGCTAGGGTCTCACGTCGACCTTATGCGAATTGAGCATGGGCGCATCTCATTTTGTAGAACGTATCTTCCTATGCGAACGTTTTTGCCTGCATGTATTCAAAAGAGGGTATGCACCTATTAGTTACAATTTACTTGATATTAAAGGTCAACGTCATGGGCCGACCATTGGTCTCAATCACATTTGTGTGACCATTATGTGGAATCTCCGCAAACGGAGTAGCTACACTAATATTTGGATTCTGTTCAGCCTCACTCGGACCGTTAACCGTAATTTCAAATTCCTCCTCGTGTTCTGCTTCCACACTCGTCAAATCGGACTCAACAATTTCAGCTGGTGTAGTCATGGGACGACTGGGACGCCAATACGTGTAGCCCCAATTGGCACGCCAACGATAGCTCCATCGACTGCGATTGCCATGTGCTTTTAGCAAAACACCTTGGACGCGTATATCATGCCCCGATCCGCCTCCTGGTGCAATACCTGGCAACATAATGCCACCTGGATTAGGATCACGCGCAAATCGATCAATCTCATTGCCTGCAGGATCATACGATACAATATTGAAGCCGTTCACCCGCACCCGATTGAGCCCACTATTGTAAAGTCGGAATAGTTGGAAACGCATATAGCATTCTTGACCACTTCCTAAGAATTCTAAACGCAAACGAACTTGATACCACACTCGAGCCGCAGCTTGCAGAGCCTTGAGCGCATCAAGTCGTCCCCAACCATGCTCTTCATCCCAACCTCGCCCATTAAGGTCGCGTGCCGTCAGCCGCAAGATATCGCGTACTTCCCACTGTCTTAAATTCGGGTCAACGGAAAGTACCAGGGCACCTACACCTGATGCATTTGGCGTAGCCGAAGATGTACCATTGAAGCGATGAAAGTAGTCACCCGTACTGTAACCGCCTGCTCCGGCATTATCCGTGGTGTAGATATGGACACCAGGCGCCAGAAAATCTAATTCAGCGCCGTAGTTGCTACCCCACCAATATTCACCATCGCGGCTTGTTGTACTCTTCCGTTCATCCCATTCATTGGAGGCACCACAAGCTAGAACTTCGGGATACCTGGCAGGATAAATGACACTACGTCGGTTGGAGTTACCGGTTGCTGCCATGACCACGCATCCTTTCCCACCACGACCGTGAGTACGCGCATATTGAAATGCACTGCGAATTGCTGTGCTATAGGGACCGCCTCCCCAGCTATTACTTAATACATCTGCACCACGAGCCACGGCGGTACGAATACCACGTGCAATCCAGCTTGCATTTGTTGTCCATCTTGCACCTGGTCGGCTACTGAAGGCAATTCGAATTGGCATGATTTTGCACTCACGAGCCACACCAGCCACGCCCTGGCTATTGTTGGCGATCGCAGCGGCAATTCCCGCACAGGCTGTACCGTGACCATCCCACGAATTCGGTTCTTGATTGTTATTGTTGTCCACGGCATCGTAGGGTGTTACGATCTTGGCACTCAGATCGGGATGCGAAGTTTGTACGCCTTCATCGAGGATAGCGATCTTGATCGATGGGCGACCGCGATTGATACCCCAAGCAAATGGTACTTTCATTTTGGTCAGCGCCCATTGATCGGGATAGTGGGGATCGTTTACCGGGGGAGCCAAACGATCCATTTGAGGTTCCTCACGAGCGATATCATTGCCGACCAAATCCAATCCATTGCTAGCAAAGGTATCCATCATTTGCTCAACATGATTCATAGAATCGACGGTTACTTCTAATTTTGACATCTGAAAGACCCAATCTGGTTCGGCATAGGCGGTCAATTCACTTTCATGATACGCATTCGCCAGATCAAGGGCATCGGATCCAGATGACGCGGAGACGCACAAGAGATAACTGTTATGTCCAAGATCGTTTTTAGCCACGACTTCTGCATTGTGCGCCGTGTTGAATTGTTCGATATCTTCTTCTGAGACTTCTGCTTTGAACTGGACGCGGAAGTGTGGCACAAGTACCATGATTTCGTCTTGTCCTCCATCCGGTACCTGAAACACGGGTAATTGCCTCTCCACCAATGGTTCCGACATCAGAGTCGCAACTGAGGCAGAGATCGAGCTTTCCGTCACATCCGTTGCAGTAGGTAGCAATACCAGGTTAAATTGCTCAATTACCTCACTGGCATTAGTAACAAAGCTCTGTTGTCCATTTTGCCGATCCAGTGCCGTTAGCACTTCGGTTTTACTCGCTTCTGAACTAACTAGAAGCGCTACAACTTGCTCCGAAGGCGTTAACACAATCTTTTGCTCATCTACATAGTAGAAACGTTCTGACATTTTCAGATCTCCTTTGAAAATTAGTTTAGAACAACTTTAGACAGCTTATTGAATGAACCAGGAATCTCCCTTTTTTCTGCTAGAGCTCCCAAAAAGGGAGATGGACCCACAGCATAACGCAGCAAGTGGGCCCATAAAATTCTATAACTTCTGTTCAGTGTCCATATTAATTCGTTGAATTGTGGCAATGGAAACAGTCGTTTCCCCTAATTTATGGGCTATCTCGCGCCATACAAATTCTTGCTCCTTTCTTCATTTACAATAGCTTTTCAACAGCAAGCCATTATGTCGATAACAGCAACTCGGAATGTTGTATGCAGATAGAACATTCCGTGATGGTTCTTGCTCCTCCTGTCGAGGGAAACAAGACGAGCAATTCCAGTGTCTGCTGTCATACGCATTAGAGTGGTTCTAAGAGTTGGCATCATTCCCGTATCTGAGTTGGCGCTGCATCACCTCGTCGGCTACTTTTCCCAACGGTCACTTTTCTCGTATGGAGTCTAACTGCGGTTCGCTTCGTCCAGAGGCCACTGAATATGGCGGGGGGACAAACGCTCAATGCCAGGCCAATTACGGCTATAATGGTGCGCAGCATTGTGGTCAATCATGTATTGCACCATCTGTGTGCATTGGTCGGTAGCCTGTAGGTCTGTGGTGCTCACGTAGGCGTAGAGACCCTCTGTCTGGCGACGCAATATCAGTTCACAGGCCCGAAAGAAACCTGCATAATAAGCCTCTTCCGTACGCATCTCGAAGATCACCGTTCCCTGTTTTGGAACATACACACTGCATGCTGGCAGCACAGTTATCTGAAATAACGTCAGGATCAGAAATACGCGCATCTCGACGCCGTAGCTATCGTGCCAACCTTTAAACTAATCTCCAATCGTCCAGCTATCGAATTGAAGTCGTTTCATCTTGGCCTCCTTGTGTGGAACGGGTCCGCTCTTTTTCCATCCGCATAATCAGAAAGACAATTTGACTCTGGCCATTTGTCGTGCAGATTGTTAGCCTGTGTTTCAATGGCCTAACAACCTGTTCTATATAAATCCCAGGAGGCCAGGGTAAAATGATCGTTGCTTCTGTATTGACCATGTGATATACTATAAACAGACAAAGCGAACAGAGTTACACTCAAGCGCAAAGCGTCTTGGGCACACTTTGAGCGTCGTGTCGATCCGAGGAGACGCTGTAGACCGGCAAGTCACTATCAGCGTCTCCTTATTCTATTATCGAAGTGTTCGCGCTTCTCTAGCAGAGACTAATGAGACTCTTACACATCTCCATAGCTTACTAAATTACCTTTCGAATCTGGAAGCTAACCACTTCTATTTCTATAAACGAAAAATGAACCGCTTTTACGTTATTCGGCTCTCTTGAAAAGCCAACTTGCTCTCAATTCTTCCCTGCTAAACACTAGCTGGCCCGAAAATACGAAGACCCTGGCACCAGGCCAGGGTCGGAACCTAAATCTATTTGCCAATAACTAAGGCATGTTGATTAGACTGTTTGCTACATCAAGCATTTGATTTCTCCTAGAATCAGCATGATCGACAATGACGTGCCACATATCCATTGTGGTCATCGAAGGGTTCAGTTCCAACAAAATCGCAGCCGCTCCACTCACGATAGGTGCTGCGAATGATGTTCCGCCCCACAGGCCAGTCCTATTTGAATAGTGGGAGTTTAAAACAATGAGGCAAGAATGCCCAGCTTGGGCGCAATCACGTATTCCGTCGCTATTTATTGGCGCGTCACCTCCTGGGGCAGCAATATTGTATCCCTGGTTGGGGTAAGTAGCCAGGTCTCCGCTTCCATCACCCTTGGTGGATGTCACACCAAGCACAAATCCATACCCAGCAGGGAGATCGGGTTCAGGACGGTTAGCATTGCCCACTGCTGCAACAAACACAATACCTTTCTCCATCTCCTCGGCATCCGACTTCAATATATGCAAAACCTCATACAACAAGTGTATATGCGCTTCCGGGTCTACTCGATCTTGTTGTTCAACTCTTACCCCAAGACTAAAATTCATCACAACTGGTATTCTTGCACTTTCCATTTCCTTCAGTTCGTTACGGACTGACCACAATCCGTCGACCAACCCACTGAGATAACCAACTGCATTGTGGTCGAGTACTGGAATCCCAATATATGTAGCCTGCGGTGCCATGCGTGCAGCCATACCAAACACTGATTCACCATGTGTACAAAGAAGTGGAGCGTGAATGACGTCTTTAACTGTCTGTACACGGCTACTTCGAATTTCAAGATAGCTACCTTCTAGCTCCAATGCGGACATGTCTTCACAGAAGGAATCGAACAGATATATATTGACACCTGTGCCAGTTTGACCAGAATGGGAAATAGCGACCCGCGTGTCAAGACCGTACTCACCTTCAGTAAATCCAACACCAAGAGAGGGATGTTGGTTATCTACGAACTCCGCAGACTTCATACCTGGGCTACCGAATGTTGAGTGACCGTCGCCATCGATAACGTAGTCGAAACTCGCTATACAGGCGGACTGTTCAAAGTCACTATTGACTGTATCAATAATGTCACGCATCTGCTGATAGCGAGCAGATCGCGACTGTTCGGGGTCGTCGGGGATATGATAGGCTTGAAGTTCTCCATCCTGCCATTCCGCAACTGTATCAAATCCAGCAAACGCATCATTGCAATTGCCCCCTAACCCAAGAATTATATTTGCCCGTGCGTAGCCATCCCCTTCCAAATCCATGCATTCAGACGGAAATTGGCCTTCCACCACCCCCTCAGAACATGGCGACAGTGGGTTTGGTGGATCTTGCTCTACTATACTTTCCTCTGCTGCGGCATCGCTACTATCCGCTGGAACTGCCGCAGGGGCAACACATGCGGTAACTAAGACGGGTATTACAGTCAGAACTAGATTCAGAATCTTTCTATTCATAATGTTTCTCCCTTGTATGATATGTAGTAGAGATACCAGCCCATCTCTGAAGGTTGACAAAAAAGAAATCTCTGGCAATCTGATAGGCTGGATCAGAGAGGGATAGCTCAAATTCTCCTTGTTGCACCGAAAGGTGACTTCTTCGAAAGCCTGAGCCCCTCGACCCGATGGGTACTTCTAACTCGCATTTTGTTCGAAACCAACGAAGGCTTGGCGTAGCAGAGCCAAGAGCAGACCCTAAGTTGGTGGAAGTTCTGATTAACGCAAGGCTGTTGAGCTCATCGGGAGCCAGGGATGACCCTCTGTGACCAACCGAGGGTGTTCCGCATATCTATGGTAAAAAGGAGAGTTCAATGAACAATCCCTTACTTGTGGGAGTAGATGTCCACAGAAAGCAAAACGTATTCTCGGTGATGGACGAATCTGGAAACGAGATAGGTGCTCGGTTCCGAGCCGATAACAATCGACCAGGAACAGCCCAAACGATAGAGCAGTTGAGAGGGCAAATGGAGAGCGGCGACTATGATGGTTTGCAGATCGGTGCCGAGGCAACAGGCTACTACTGGTTGCACTTCTTTCAAACGTTGCAAGCGGATGAATTTCTGAACCAGTGGCCGCTCGAACTCTACTCGTTCAACCCAAGAGTCATCTCCCATTACAAAAAGACCTTTGTCGATCTGGACAAAACCGATGGCAACGATGCCTATGTCATCGCTGACCGTTTGCGACTGGGGCGAGAGTTACCTGTCCCCTTCAACTTGGATGAGCAATATCTGGCCTTACGCTGTTTGACCCGATATCGCTACCATCTTGTGCATAACCTGGCTCGAGAAAAATCCTACTTTCTGGCCATTCTCTACCTCAAAGCCAGCGAATACACTCGCAAGGAGACCAAACCTTTCTCCGATGTCTTTGGGGCGGCCAGTCGAGCTGTCCTCTTGGAGTTCGCCTCCATCGAAGAGATTGCCGCTCTTCCTTTTGACCAACTCCAAGAGTTCATTGATGAGAAGGGAAAGCGTCGTTTCCCCGACCCCAGTGAGAACACCCGCAAGTTACAACGGGTCGCGCAGGATTCTTATCCCCTTCCACAGCCCATTCTGCCTTCGGTTAACCTGATTCTCAGCACTTCCCTCCGCCAGATTACTCATCTCGAGCGGGCCATCACACGTATCGAGACGGCGATTGAAGAACAAGTGCAAGCTATCCCTCACACCCTCGATTCGATTCCTGGTTTGGGGCCTGTCTACACCTCGGGCATTATCGCCGAAATCGGCGACATCGCTCGCTTTGACTTCAATCAGGCTAAAGTCGCCAAGTTCGCTGGCTTCAAGTGGCGCAGAACTCAGTCCGCTGACTTTGACGCTGAAGAAACCAGGCTCACTCGGACCGGCAACCGTTACCTACGTTACTACTTCTGTGAAGCTGCCAACATCATTCGTCTGCATGATGCTGACTACAAACTCTTCTACCAACGCAAATTCAAAGAAGTTCGTAAACATCAACATAAGCGGGCCATTGTCCTTACTGCTCGCAAGCTGATTCGCCTCGTTGTTCGGCTGCTAACGACCAACCAGACCTTTCAGCCTAGGAGGGCTACCCCAGACTAACTCCAATCCGGCTCCTTTGCCGTTATCTTTTTTTCACCAGCCCACAGAACATCCGTTCCTTGGCCTGGTCTATTCGACGCGCCTTCTTTTCCTCCTTTTTTCTCTAAAATTGGGGCTTGACATTTCACCCCATTGCTCTTGACTACTGTCTTTCATTGATCAACTGCGTGCGTACACGGAGCAGCAATAATCCTCGAGACTTGTCTCATAATGTACTTCGATCTCCCATCAAGAAAAATGCTGACCAAAAAAAGGATGGGCATAGACGGCTGTATTCTCTGTGTTGACCGCCAATTGGCCATGTATAAACTGTTTCTGTGCTTCGCTTAGGGCGTGGCTCTTTGTCCTTTTTTGCATCAGTTCTCTATAAAAAGCCTCCATCAATGCTGCTGTTGCTTCATCCTCTACCCGCCAGTGGCTAACAACCAGCGAGGCTGCGCCAGCGGAGAAAAAGGCCCGACTCAACCCTATCAATTCATCTCCACCACCTAGCTTGAAGCCAGCCGTTTCACAAGCACTGAGCGTGACCAGTGAAGCATTCAACTGCAAATTAAAAATGTCAAGTGTAGTCAGTTCGCCATCTTCCAACGCCAGACCGGAAAAGAGCGGATTATCGGCTCGAAACTCCCCATGTGTGGCTAGATGTACAATCCGTTTACCCGTTGCCTGTTTGTAGAATTCGGCAACGGTTGCGCTTTTGTTCAACAAGATCGTTCCGCTCGTAACTTTCTCAACGAATCGGCCCTCGCGCTCGCGAGCGGGCAACAGTTGCCCCTGTGTATGCGCCACAATCAACGTGCCCGTACCCGATGGTTTGAATCGCCGACAGTAATGCAACAGACTGGCACTGGGCAAGTAACTTACCCCATAACGTTCCATTAGATATTTGTCTCCATCAAACAACGCATGGAAGGGGAGTGTATGGAGCTCACTATGAGGCACAAGCACTAACTCTGAATATCCATCTAATCGGCTCTCTATCGGTTCGATTAGCAATTGATATAGCTGTTGTAAAATCCCCTGCGCCTGCCGCGTAAGCAACTTGATCTGATCCAGTTGGCTCTTAGGCACAACACTCAAATTCAACTGCAAAGCCTTGAGCAATCTTCTGACAGAGCGGAAATTGCCTAATTTGGTTTTCTGGATGCTGCCTGTAGTAATCCAGAAAAGGTATAATTGATCGCCCACTACAAAATACTCGAGCAAAGCGGTATCAGATTCCAGATGAAACTGTACCCGCTCCAGAGACACTATAGACATTGCGGAATCGCGTTCATAATCTGCGTTGCGTTTTAACAACTCGTGCCATTTTCGCTCAATCGTCTGCTCTAATTCCGAGATTTGCCGCTCATATTGATGACTGCCCTTGGCTGCATCTTTGACTAGGTCTACACTCTGAATATGTTCACGCTGACTTACCTGCCATCGTCGGTATAATCGGTTGCGCTCGGCTCGTAGCTCTGTTACTTCCTGAACGAGTGCATCATCTTCACTGCTTCTTGACTGGATGCGTAAATCCATACGATAGGCTAACAGATCGATTAGTGCACGTGATTTAGCACGTTCAGCGAAGTGCCATGACAGTTTAACATCGTCAAGTTTTTCCAAGCATAGCTGAACTACTTCTTCGTAGATAAGCTGTTTATCCTCCAGGAATCCGGCACTAAATTCGATCATGACTCGCCCACGCAGCATTTCAATGTCATCAATCGCCCGCTTATACTCATCTAACGCCAGACGGTAATTTTTCTCGGACAAAGCCAATCGACTGCGTAAATGATTAATTTGATAAGCCAAGAACAGCACCTCATGCTCTTTAATCAACATAGACGAATCTTCGCAGAGACGAGCTGCAAGTCCATGCCATTCGAGCGCTAGCGCCGCGCGCGCCGCAACTAGCCATCCATGCGCTTCATAGACGGGTAATTCATGGTCTCGAAAAATTTCGGCACATGTTTGCGCAGTCTCTAAACTTGCTATATATTGACCTTGCAATGAGAAAATCGTCGCTATTTGGAGATCGGTCCTTGCGATCCAGACTGGACTATTCTGTGATTCAAAGATAGAGCGAGCCCTCAATGCTGCATTTAGGACTTTATCATATTCAGGTTTACGCTTGCTAGCATAGGCTGTGGCCTGATTGAGGAATGACTGAGAACTCTCATAAGGTGCCTGTAGAGTAGCAAATTGAGTTTGTATTTCGTGACAGATCTCTAGCACATTATTGAAACGACACAGCTGTAACAAACAATAACTATTCTCAAGATCTGCCACTAATGCATCTCGCTTGCGATCTCCATCTATGAAAGCTTTTCGTACTTCGTCATAAATCTGTAGAGCCTTATTGTATTGACCTTGCAGAAAATAGGTAAAGGCTGTGGCCTGCCTTGCTCGTACAGCCTCCGCCGTCTGTCCTAGCTTGGTATTAATTGCCCAGGAATCTTGACTTGCCTTGATAGATTCTTCAAAACGACCCAAGTTCTGCAAACTTAGAGCCAAATTATTGTCAACAATCGGCAAAAAGCGTTCCCGTTCAGATCCGACCTTACAGAAGAGTACTCTCGCCTGATTGGCCTTTTCTAATGCTTTAGCATCATCACCTTGCCGACTATATACAACCGCTAGATTAGCGGTCACTTTACCTAAGGGGATCCATTGTCTGTATTCTTGAAATACGATATGGATCTGTTGGAAAATCCTTTCTGCCTTATCATAATTACCCAAGCGCGCTAAGGCTCCAACAAGACCTACTTGTGCATGTGCTTCTTCTAGTCTATCGTCCAAGTGTCGATAGATCTCGGCGGCCTGAGTGTAACAGTCGATTGCCGGTTCGGGTTCATATAGAGCGTTCGCATGTATGTTTCCTTTTGCACGCATCCCCAACGCCCAGTGACGATCATCGTTGGTTAATTTAGCCAAATGGAAAATCAACTCGACGAATTGAAAAGCACGCGGAATACCGTCAGTCGTCCGCAACAGCCAATCCACATGCTCTTTGAGCTTGGGTACGAGAAGATCCATTACCTCTGCAGATGATGCATCAAGTAGGAATTGTTGTGCTGTACATTCAGAAGTGTCTTGAAGCTCTTTGAGTAGCGCTGCTGTTCTGTCTTCGATGTCCATGGGGGAGCTTTAACCTTGATACTGCTCGGCAACCATCAAATTCTCAAGTCGCTAATGTGAATCTTCGTCTCAGTCTTTTCGAGAACCAGTTCATATACCGCCGCTTTCAAACGCGGTATCTCAAACGTGTCGACCACATCCACATCGACACGAGTCACCTCTTCAGGCTCTTCGTTTGACCAGATTCGCACCACCAATCCATCCGGTTCAATCCCAATGATCGAGCCAATCAAGGCAAAGTGATTCGGCAACTCTTCATCCTCTTCTACCTGGATCGAAACCTGAATATCTCCTGCCTGATAGATAAGTGGTCCCCCATCTTCATCGTCATCCCCTAGCAATGCAAACGCTGGCAACGGCTCAGGTGACGATAGGCGATCCATCAGTTCCGCCACGATGACGCGGCCGTTGTTCAGAATTTGTTTGCCTAACGGCTTTGGTTTCGGAAAGAATTCTGCTTGCAAATCATCCAGATATTCTTGCAATGTTTCAAGTTCGCTTGCACAATGAACGCATTCCTGAAGATGTTGCTTGATAGTCTTGCTCTGATCATTTGGCGTCAGCCCAAGATGGTATTCTGAAAGCTCCTGTGCAGAAGGGCACAACACTCGGTATAGCCGCTGAGTGATGCGATTATGCAACCGAGCTAACTTTCTGACCTCTTCCAAACATTGCGGACTCATTTCAATCCTCTCGATAACCTCTGGGGCAACATCATTGTCCAAATAAGCTAGCAGTTGTTCAGTTGAAATCATATAATCGTCGCTTTCTGGAGAAAATTGGCGACTCATCGAGCATGCCCTCCCACAATTCACAATTTCATAGTAAATCTTCTCGGTATTAATCCAGTCCCTGCAAAGCAACACTTCAAACACAAAAGAATAAGGCTCTTCTAAGAAAATTGTGCAACTCCATATGCCTGTAAGAGACGCGATCGGCTATTTGTACAATTTCGCCTGATGAACGAAGTATAAAGAGAAAGAATCCGTGAATATTCATGCCTTCCCGAATTCACCCGTCCAAAAGCCTAATATAGAAAATTTTCGTTATTGAACTGAGGTATAGATCTTAATCTACAAAAACTACCTCAGTTATTTTTCGACCCAGCCGCCGCAACAGATTGTCCTTGACACGATATACATCATCGACACCATGAAACTCATCTTTATACAAGTCGTATATCTCTCGCGCCTTTAACCCTAAAATAAATGAAGCATAAAGTACCTTATGCTCCCTGTCGCTTTTCAACTCCTTCTGAATGGAGAGCCAGAACTCATATCTCTCTTCGTTTCTAATTGCGACCTCAAATGCGGACGGCGCGGCGTTGCCAATCTGGTCAAGCCACTCTTCATCCTCAACACTATCAGATGCCCAAACGTAAACCATTCTATCCTTCGGTAGGTTACGTCTCGTATGGTCCACAACCTCACTGTGAACACATGTTCCTAAATAGAACAATAAGGCGGATAAATCACGACAGTGCTTAAACTTGTCGGGCGTCATATATTTTAATAGGCGTTCAAAAACGCCTTGTACCAAATCTTCAAGATCTTCAGCTGTAGCTGAATAATTCAGCTTGCGCTTAACCCACTTGCCGACCTGAGGATGATAGACTTCATAGAAGTAATTCCAGGCAAGCGGGTCACGATCTTCACTTGGAACGCCAAATGTACGAGACCAAAGCTCATAACAATATCCGCCCTCATCACCTCCACCGCGACGAAATTGCTCGATTTCGCGCTTGCTACGAAGCGCTAAATCCACATACTGCAACGCTTGCGGACTTATTTCATCATCCCGTTTATACGTTGAGCGATCACTCCTTACTTCGGGGACAATCAAGAAAGGCATTGGCGGTTTCTCCTACCCGTTCGGACAACTTTTACTTGTTTGTAAGTAAATCATTAGATACTGGACTTTTCACAATCTACCACAAAACGCCTTCGTATTCTTCTAAAGGGAGACTTTTACTTTACTTTCTGGTAAAAGAAAAGAGATGAGAAATGTGACAAAAAGCGGTTAGCAGTTCATCCTAAAGGTAGAGAACCCAAAAAGGAGGAAGGAATGCTAACCGCGCCAGAAATAACTATAGCAGTACTGATGAATGTATTGCAAGTAACGCCGATGGGAACAAACGTAAATGTAATGCGTCTGATGTGGGCAATGCTGAATGGGTCGTTTCTGAAAAGTCGAGGAGCAATCCATAGCGCATTGAAAGAAAGCGGGTTTGAAGATGAGGAGCCCGGCGAAGCTGGTGGAGCTGATATGGATCATGGGATATCACAAGTCTGCTGGGGTCGTGGCAAGAAGAAGTGGAAAGGGGAATGGGAGGCAAAAAAGTTAGAAGGGTACCGAGTGAAAAGCATAGATATCACAGGGTTCTGGCGACCGAAGCTGCAAGGGAAAGTGAACCGACTCTATAACTCAACGGCTCGTCGCATTGCCCGCGCTCATCTTTGGAGTGATGATAAGCTCGGGGAGATAGGCGGGAAGCGAGTGCCACTGCTCAAGGCAATCATGAGATGCACGGTTGGAACAAAGGAAAGTGAGTTTCGGAAAAGCTGCTGAAAGAGACGAAGAAATCACTGGAGTCAGACGAAGTGGCGGTGGTCGATGCCGGGTTTACAATCAGAGAAATGCTAGAAAGCGGCATAGACCGATTTGTCCTGCGGGAAGCGATTAACTGCACAGTGCGCCGCAATGAGTTCCCCAAACGCAAAGAAAAAGGCAGACCACCTGAATATGGTGATATTGTGCGACCGCTCTCTCGCAGCTATAAGGGAAAGCGACTCGAGGCTACAACTCCGGACTCGTCTGGTCGCTTTCTATAGTGGTCGCCTGATTTGCTATCAAGCATGGCACAATCTCGTCCCCAGAACAACCAAGGTGGATACAGCCAACCGTACCTACTCGATTTACGTCATTCAGGATCCGGCCTACAACACACCTTTGGTTTTGGCGACCGTTATGACTTTGCAGCCTGAAACCATTTATCTTGTCTACCTGGAACGCTGGCCTGTTGAACCTCCCCCCTTGGCTTCCAAGCAGATGATTGGCTTACATCGTCAATTTGTTCATGCCGATGAGGCTTGTTTCCGCTTACCTGAACTGGGGCTGCTTGCTGGCAATCTTCTTTCCCATTTAGCCGCTTCTCTTCCTCCCATACCGACTGGCTACTGGGATCGAGAGCCTCAATCCACTCCCGGCAGGCTGCGCCGTGTTCTCTCGAGTGCTCTTTTTCCAACTCCTGACCAACTCGACCCTGACTTTCGGAAAAAGGCCTCGGTTTCACACCATTTCCCTAAAGGCGTTCTCGCTCATCGCCGCCTCAATGCCGCTGCTTAAACTAGCCGAGCACTATTTTTACATTTTATCCCGTTTTTTCAGGGTGGATTCTTTTTTCCGCCCCTTTCGGTTTGCCCTTTGTCACTCAAGCCTTTACCAGAAAGTAAAGTTTAATGCTACGGGCAAAACACTGATACTACTATCAACGCAGAATCGAGCGTTTTTACGTCATATTGCAATTATTACAGAATTTTTGGGCTTTATAAATAAAAATAACAATCTCTCTATTCAAGTATACTTGTATACTAGACATTTAGCAAGCACACAGAAAAATGCCACTTTTGGATACTTAATTATGGTCTATAACTTGTACACTTTCTGCCTCTTCTCCCACTTTTCATGACATGCTATACTATCCTCATTCAAAATGCATCAAATTTTCGGTGGAGGATCGATATATAGTGATACCTGTTTTGGCTACTTTGTATGAGATAACGTACAATCATGTGACACGCCCCGTTACGCGCAGGAAAAGTATTGGCCTCATCAGCGTGCCCATATTGATGGATACCAATCAATTCGTCGATTGCCCAGTAATTTTGTTTCTCAGATTCAGGCTTGCATGGTCATGTCTGACATTCGATGGGTGAGCGATGCGATACCGATCGCACCAGCGCATGAGTGGTTAACAGAGGTTAAGATTCCATTCACTGTTGGGATCGTATCAAGATTCCTAAAAGGTATCCCGTTTCTGTTTGGTTATGCGTAACTATACTGGGATCAACATGAGATCGGAAGTTTAAGGGGAACTTGTGATTTCCGCGATTTACTTTGATTTAGGCGGTGTTGTTTTTGACTTTCATCCTGACAGAAGGCTCAAAAAGATGTCCTCCGTTTCAAGCATCTCTGAAGAGACGTTGCAGGCAGAATTGTTCGATTCTGGTTTCTCTGATAAGTGTGATGCAGGTGTCTACTCAGCCCAAGAAATGTATGTCGATGCATGCGAACGTTTATCGTGGACACCTTCATATCAAAAATTTCAACATCTATGGGTGAGTGCCTTTGCACCGAATGTTTCAGTGATTGGGCTGGCTCGGGGTTTATCAACAACCTATCCAGTTGGCCTGTTGACAAACAATCCACCTATTTTGCGAGAGGTGTTGTCTGAAATTCATGCTGATATGGAAACGATTTTTGCTCCCATTCTTTTTTCGAGCGAACTCAAGATGATGAAGCCAGATGCTGCAATCTTCCAGAAGGCCGTGGGGATGGTAAAATGTTCAGTCGATGAGGTTCTCTTCATCGACGATTCAGCGAAGCATATTCAGGCGGCACAGCAAGTTGGGATGAACACAATTCATTTCACGACAACACCAAGTCTGGTTGAGGAACTTCAAAGGATTGGCATTCAGTGTGAACCTTAAGAATCGTACACTCATCTTGGCCAACGTTGCAGTGGCACTTGTTAATCTATCAATTGATGTTGAAATGATCGGGCCGCGTGGTGTTCTGACAGCGGACATTCACGACGATCGGTATGTGTGAACCATTGCGTTCCACGATGGCGAGGCGCCTGTATGTCAGAGATAACCATTAAGACAGCCTACTCGGAAGATGGCACGACAATTACATATGATGTCATGGGACACGGCCCCCATCTCATTTTGTTGCACGGTGGATTTCTCCAAACCCGGCAAGCATGGCACGATGTCGGTTACGTCAAACAATTTGCAAAAGCCTATACGACAATTGCGATTGACTTACGAGGCCATGGTCAAAGTGGTTCACCAATATCGCCATCATTCTATGCCGCAGACAAGATCATTGCAGACATTTTATCAGTTGCTGATGCAGAGGCTATGACACAGTTTGCCTTAGTCGGTTTTTCGTTGGGGCAATTACGGCATTGCAAGTAGCGGCCAACTCAAATCGAGTAGGCTGTGCCATTATCGTTGGGGGTGGCTTCGGACCACTTTTTACAGAGCAAGAACATGCAGAGCAGGTCAATTGGGTCAAATCAATCATGGAAGCCACTGAAGCAGGTCAGGTCGATGAGTTAGACTTGGATCCCAAATGGCGGGATGCGATCTTACAAGCCAATTTGTATACCCAACTCGCTTGGACGCAAGCGCTCTTTACATGGCCCATTATAAAACCACAAAATATCCATTGTTCGGCTTTAGTCGTTGCCGGGTCAGCCAATCAAAAAAGTGTTGAGAATATGAAGGTTTTTAAGACGGATATGGAAGATGCAGGTATACAGCATGCCATTGTTGATGGTCTGGATCATGCACAAGAATTCAGTGATCCCCAATCTGTTTTGCCCATCTACCATAAATTTCTGCAGGACTATTTTATCTAGAGTCTGTAAGCTAGATAGAGTCCCAGTCAACCAACGGTGATTCGCTTTGAGGTACAAAATGTCGCGCGTGAACAGTACAGGTGATAGCCCAGCTAACCCTCCTCTTGTCCAAGTCGAAAATCTAACCAAACGATTTTCTGTTCGCATTGGTGCCTATGGCGAGCATCAAGCGACTGTTCATGCCCTGGATGATGTCTCCTTTAATGTCTACCCTGGCGAGACGCTGGGGCTTGTGGGCGAATCGGGCTGCGGTAAGTCAACCGCTGGGCTAACGCTATTACAGCTACACCGTGCCACAGCAGGACAAGTCTATTTCAAAGAGACCGAACTGACCGGGCTTTCCGACAAAGAACTACGCCCCATTCGCCAGAAGATGCAGATTATCTTCCAGGATCCCTACTCCACCTTGAGTCCGCGCATGACCATCGGTAACGCCATCTCGGAGCCGCTGTGGCTGCACAATATAGTGCCAAAACGAGAGACCCAGACACGTGTGGGGGATTTATTGGAACAGGTTGGGTTGAATCCAAGCTTTGCTTTCCGCTACCCGCACGAGTTTTCTGGTGGCCAGCGCCAGCGCGTCTGCATCGCGCGTGCCTTGGCGTGTGAACCCGAATTCATTGTCTGCGACGAGCCGATTTCCGCTTTGGATGTCTCGATTCAAGCCCAGATCATCAACCTGTTAAAGGATCTGCAAGAAAGCCACAATCTGACCTACCTCTTTATCGCCCACGATCTGGCCGTCGTGCGCCACATCAGCGACCGGGTGGCCGTCATGTATTTGGGGCGCATCGTAGAGCTGGCCCCCAAGCGCAAACTCTTTACCAATCCGCAGCATCCCTACACTCAGGCGTTGCTTCAGTCTGTTCCCATCGCCAACCCAAAACAAGAGCGCCAAAGAGAACATGCAGTCATCAAAGGGACGGTGCCTAGCGCCATCAACCCACCCAGCGGCTGCCGCTTTCACCCCCGCTGTCCTCTGGCCTTTGAACTTTGCTCTCAGGTCGTACCCGAATGGCAGGAGACAGAGTCGGGGCATTGGGTTGCGTGTCATGCAGTTGGAAATTGAGAAAGTTTTTTAAGAGTCCCAATTCGTCATTACAAAGGAGAAAATCATGAATCACCAAGGTACTCTCTCACGCCGACAATTCTTAAAGACCGCTGCCGTTGCCAGTGGCGGCATGGTCCTGGTGGCCTGTGCCCCTGTCGCTGCGCCTGGGGGAAGCGGCGGTGAAGCCGATGTCAGCCAGGAAGCCATCACCCTACAATGGTGGACTCCCGTTGGCGGCGGCAGTGAGGCCATCGATCTGGCACTCAAGGATAAGTTTGAGGCTGCCCACGATATCAAGCTGGAGTTTACAGGGTTACCCGAAGGTGCGTGGGAAGAAAAGTTGACGGCTGCGATTGGTGCTGGTGCCGGTGGTCCGGACGTCTCTCATTGGCCCATCAGCGACTGGCTGCCGGCATCCCTGGATCTGACCGAATATTTGGAGAACGACGCTGATCTGAGTGCCGACATGTATTTTGAAAACGCGTTTAACTCATGGTGTATCTGGCGCGGCGGTGTCAGACGTCTGATCAATGCCCTTGGTGCCAGCTTACTCATGTACAATAAGGCTACTTATGACGAGATGGGCGTCGATTATCCAGCGTGGGATATTACAACCGAGGCCTGGTTGGACCACATCCCACAGGTCGCCGACCTGGAGAGCAAACGGTGGGGCGGGGATCGGCCGCGTGGCCCCTACCGCGCCATTTACTTCAATTATGGTGCTCGCCCCTACTCAGATGATAGCAAGACTGTGGATGGGTATTTGAATAGTCCTGAGTCTGTGATGGCCTATCAATGGCTGTGGGATCTGGTTGCCACCGAGGCCACGCCAACACCAGCCGAGATCGAGGCGTTGAGCTATGAAGGCACGGGACCGGTCGATCTGTTCCTGGCTGGACGCATCGCAACTGCCACCCTCAACGAAGCCCACGCCGCCCGGGCCGAACGTGAAGGCATCGAATTCGGCGTGATTCCCGAACCGATGGTGCCAGGCAATGAGCGCTGGATCCACAATTGGGCGATTTCCCATGCCATCTGGGAGGGAACGCAACAACCGGACGCGGCCTGGACGTTCCTGAAGTACCTGTGCAGTCCAGAGGGCAACCAACATTTGTTGGAACAACAAGGCTCACTCCCGGCACTCAAATCGCTGGCTGAAGACTATGTGGAATCGGGGAGCCCCTGGCGTGCGGATTTCGTCAAGATGCTCGACTTCCCCAACACCTACAACTGGATCCTCTCCCATCCTTGTTGGCGGCCACCGGTCCAGCGCTCAATCCAAGATTTGTGGGATCGGATCATGTTGATGGAGATTGAACGGGATGAGATTGAGCCGATGCTCAACGAGTTGGTGCCGGTTGCGCAGGCTACGTTGGATGAGTGTTATCCGATTCATTTTGGGTAATGAACGTAGAACGTAGAACGGGGAACGGGGAACGGGGAATGTAGAGCATAGAGTGGGGGATGTGGTGATGAGGGTGGATAAGGGGGCGGAGTTACGTGGGCGGACTAAGGCATATGCGAATCGTGTTATTCGGTTATATGCGTATCTGCAAGAGAATTATCACTTTAATGATGCTGCGCTGGTTATAGGCAAACAATTGCTACGCTCGGGTACATCTGTTGCTGCGAATCATCGCGAGGCAAAACATTCTCGCAGTGTAGTGGATCGGATTGCCAAATTTAACATCATGCTGCAGGAACTGGAAGAGAGTGCTTTGTGGCTCGAATTGCTATCGGAAAACAACATGGCTGACAGTGAGGGTCTACATCAATTACTCAAAGAAACAAACGAGCTAGTGAGCATTTTCGTCGCCAGCGTCAAAACCCTCCGCACACAAAACAAATAAAACATCCAATGTCCCATCCGTTCCACGTTCTAGGTTCCACGTTCTACGCTCTACGTTCCACGCTCTACGTTCTACGCTCATCTGAACAGGAGATCAGACAATGCTAGCCGAATGGCGCAAAATGGGACCAATGGCGCGACGGGAGGCGCTAGATGCCTATATTGGACTGTCACCCTGGATTATCGGTTTTCTGCTCTTTACGTTAGGTCCTATCCTGGCATCGATCTACTTGGGATTTACGCAGTGGAACATTGCGACGCCAGCCAAATGGGTGGGATTGGCCAACTATGAGCGGATGTTCACCAGCGATCCCCTCTTCTGGACTGCAGTCAAGGTCACCTTGCTCTATATTCTGATGTCGGTGCCGATGCAGCTTGTGGGTGGGCTGGCTCTCTCGCTGCTGCTCAACTTCAAGCTGCGCGGCATGTACCTCTACCGCACCATCTTCTATATTCCCGCCGTTATCTCGGGTGTCGCTGTCTCAATGATGTTTATGTGGATCATGCAGCCTGAGTATGGTGTGGTCAACACGCTGCTGGATCTTGTTGGCATCGATGGCCCTGGCTGGTTCTGGGATCCCGATTGGGCACTCTTTTCGGTGGCGCTCATGAGCCTGTGGCGCGTTGGGGGGAGTGCGGTCATCTTCCTGGCTGGGCTGCAAAATATCCCGCCACATCTCTATGAAGCAGCGGCCATTGATGGTGCGAGTTCCTGGTATCGCTTCTGGCGTATTACGCTACCTCTGCTGACACCCGTTCTCTTCTTCCAACTGATTATCAATCTGATCGACGCGTTCAAAGTCTTCACCGAAGCGCATGTGATCACCAAAGGCGGTCCACTCAAAGCGACTTATTTCTATATGCTCTACCTCTACGAGGAGGCCTTTCAAAGCTCGAACATGGGCTATGCATCGGCCTTGTCTTGGGTGATTACTATTCTCATTCTTCTCTTTACCCTGCTGCTCTTCTATACGTCTAACCGCAGGGTCTATTATGAGTCTAGCGCCGAGGGTGAGATATGATTGCAGAACAAGGTACAACTGCTCAGGGTTATTCAGGATTGGGCGGATGGCTCTCTCAGGGAATGCGTTCGCTCCTGTTACATAAAGTGCTTCCCTATCTGTTGATCACCGCCCTCGCGCTGGTCTTCATGACGCCTGTGTTGTGGATGCTATCAACAGCACTCAAGAAGGCAACGCAGATCCTGGCCTGGCCCCCCATCTGGATTCCTACCGAACCTCAGTGGAGCAATTTCCCAGAGGCGCTTACCCGTCTGCCCTTTGCACGCTTCGCACTGAACTCTACCACCATTGTGGTCTTGAATATGGTGGGGCAGCTTCTCTCGGTCCCCATTATTGCCTACGTCTTTGCGCGTCTGCGCTTTCCTTGGAAGAACCAACTCTTTATTCTGGTCGTCGCCACCATGATAATTCCCTATCAGGTGAAGATGATTCCGCTCTTTGCCCTTTTCCACCGACTGGGCATGATCAATACCTATTGGCCGCTCGTCTTGCCAGCCTTCACGGGTGGGCCCTTTTTTATCTTCTTTATGCGTCAGTATATGCGCACGATCCCGCGTGAATTAGATGATGCTGCCCGTATCGACGGTGCTGGCGTCTGGAGGATTCTCTTCCGCATCATTCTGCCCCTCTGTAGACCACCGCTGGCCGTGATCGTGGTCTATACATTTTTGTGGGAGTGGAACGACTATCTGCAACCCTTGATCTACCTGAACGATTACACCAAATACACGATTCAGATCGGGTTGGCCTTTTTTAAGAGTCGGGCTGGTGTGGAGTGGCATCTCTTTATGGCGGCAACGCTGGTGACCATTCTCCCTTGCCTGATCATCTACTTTTTCTCGCAAAGGCAGTTGATTGGTGGACTGTCGACGATGGGGTTGAAGGGATAGGTTAAATTCGAATCATGTAAGCGTTCGGAGCTAAAATTGTTTGACGCCTATCTCGCGTCACTCTCGTCCCCCATCGAATCCTTTCTCGAAGACCATATTCTTGAATCCCAATTCTATCGTATTATGAATGAAGGTCAGGAGGTCGGATCGTTTGCGATTCATGGTGGCTCGCTGCTTACTCAGTTTCATGTCGTTGGAGGAACAAGACGATATGGACAGGAGATCTTTACTCATGTTCTGCAGCAACACCAGCTAAGGGAAGCCTTTGTGCCGACCTGTGATGAGTTCTTCCTCAGCCATGCATTGGACAAATACACTGAAGTGAAGAAACAGGCTCTAGTCTTTGTTGACGGAGGACAACCGGATAACTTAGCATCTATCAGCTCGAAAGTTGAATATCGATTAGCTGAGCAATCGGACATTGCTTTGATAGGAGCATTCAGTGATAATTTTGTTGATGATCCAAAGCATCGCATTAGCAGGCGCGAAGTCCATGTAGGTCATTTGAATGGGAAGATGGTGGCGATAGGGTTGATCATTCAGAGCCGATTGTGGAACAATCAGGCCAGTATTGGCATGTTTACCCATGAAGCATATCGTCGGCAGGGCATCGGTACCCAAACAATACTCTATCTGAAGCGTGTTTGCCGTCATTGCAAGACGAGGCCTCTCGCTGGTTGTGCATATAGCAATCGAAACTCGCAGATGACGCTGCAAGCGGCAGGGATGGTTACAGTGACCAGGCTGCTAAGATTCTCTTTCTAATAGTTGGAATCGATTGCTTGACCGAGCGTTCGAACAGATACAAATTTAAGGGACATCAGATGCAAATCGATTCAATGGGCGACATTTTCCCCATTCCTGACTTTACAAAGCCACGTGAATTACGGCAGACCTGGCTCAAAGATGTTGGTTACGATGAAGCACCCTATCTAGAGCGGATGGGGTTGGTCGAGCTGGCTGATTTTCTGGAAGTCACCGGACCGCGGCTGGATCACGTCAAAATCGTCACCAATCAGATTCTCTACAGCCCGGCGGATTGGATGAGGCGCAAAGTCGCCACCTATCAACAATATGACGTGGAACCCTACCTCGATCATACTTACTTTATGCGTGCCTATGAGCACGGTGTTGTGGACAAGGCGATTGTTGCCGCACATGCACTGGGATTCCGGGTCGTTGAGTTTATGAACACCGGAGATGATGTGACACCCCAACAGTGGCAAGCTTGGCGCCAACTGGCTCTGGATAACGATATGCGCTTCTACTTTGAATATCATCCACTCCACAACTGGGATCCCAACCAGCCAAAACGGGCTTCATCCGCAGAGGAGATGCTTCGTGCAGCGACACCTTTTCTGGAGGCGGGTGCATTCAAGATGATGATTGACCACGATGCCTTCGATCTATTGGGTGAGCAGGCGGCGGACGAAATTGGCCCACTCATTGATGAACTCGGTTTGGCGAAGCTGGTCTTTGAGGTCGATTCTCCTAAAGCGGGCCGAGACAGATGGCATCAACATTTGAAGCGCTATTTCACACTATTTGGCCCAGAGTGCAACGTCTCGAATATCATGCCAAGCCAGGCGATGTTTGTGGAGTCTATGCGTGAAGGGTGGAACTTCAATCCGATTGGGTAGAAGTGATAGGTTTTGCTAAGTAATATTTGACCCACCTTCCAAATAAGTTGTAGTAGGAGATTACAAACCATGCCGGTGAAGAATCCGCCCCATCCAGGCGAAATTATTCGGGATTTATATATTGAGCCGTTGGCCCTTACGATAACCGCAGCTGCGGCTGGCCTGGGCGTCACGCGCAAAACCCTTTCAACGCTGATCAATGGTCATGCAAGTATCTCGCCAGAGATGGCATTTCGGTTGTCGAAGGCGTTTGGACGTAGCCCCGAAGGTTGGCTGCGGTTACAAAATCAGTATGATTTGGCCCAAATTCAACAGAAGGCAGAGCAGCTTAAGATCACCCCTTTTGTGTTGAGGATGAAGCGGTTCTGGAAGGTGTAAGGCCAATCCAAAAAATAAAATATACGCGAGAAGGTGTTAAACTAGCTCTCCAAAAGGAGCAAAAATGACAATCTCGCCAGAAATGGTTGAAGTCTTGAAAGAGACGAAGGCCATGTTAAGTGGATACGAAAGAAGGCACTTCATGGCCCAAACGGTCAAAACGATATGCGAAGGGAGTCCGACGAAAGCAGAACGAGAGTTGGGCTGGAATCGGGCGACGATAGCCAAAGCCCTGGAAGAACTAGAAGGCGGCTTCTGTTATGTCGACCAAAGCCACCGACGTGGTCGCAAAAGCCGAAGACCATATCCCCACTTTACTGGCCAATATGGTTGAAATCGCCGATCAATTCAGCCAGACCGATCCCACCTTTCGAACCCCAATTGTACACTCGACTAACCGCCGCCGAAATGCGTACCCAGCTCATCGAGCAGAAAGGATACACAGATGAGGAATTGCCTGGCGAAGAGGCCATCCGCTTGAAGCTCAATGAGTTAGGCTATGGCTCAAACCGGGTCAAAAAAAGTCAACCAGTGAAAAAGATCCCAGAGACCGATGCGATCTTTGATAGAATTCATCAGATCAATCAAGAAGCGGATGCAGACGAGACGGTTCTGCGCCTCTCTTGGGATGCCAAAGCGACGATTTTACTTGACCGTTTCTCGAGAGAAGGGATAAGTCGAGTGGTTGTCAAAGCGCTCGATCATGACTTTCAAGATAAGAAGACCGAGAAAGTCACCTTTTGGCATTTACCTCCCTTCAACCAAGGAACTCTTTCTTTACTTGACTCAGTCGAAAGTGACGAGTGACTTTATTGTCGACTGCCTGATTGATTTTGGGAAAGCGTACGTGAACACTTTCCTCATGTCAAGACCCTCGTGATCAATCAGGACAATGGTCCCGAAAATCATACCCGTCGGACTCAGTTTATGTATCGTCTCACTCAGTTTGTTGAGCACTATCGTCTCTCTATTCAGCTCGCCTGCTACCCTCCTTATCACAGTAAATACAACCCCATCGAACGGGTTTGGGGCCATCTTGAAAAACACTGGAACGGTTCTCTTCTCGATTCTCTTGAGACTGTTCTCAATTTTGCCCGTTCTTTTCGCTTTAACCAACTACAACCCTTCGTTCACCTGAATTCCACTCTTTATGAGACCGGCGTCAAACTCACTCAGAAAGAGATGGACCGTTTGGAACAACGCTTCCAACGTTTACCTGGTTTAGAAAAATGGTTTGTCCTTATTCCCCCTCTCCATTCTCTCGTTCGCGTATAATTATTTTTTTGGTTTAGCCTAAGAAACTAAACCGACTCAGTCTCAACAGCAGAATCCTCTAGCTGACGACGAAATTCGGCTAGAGGCACACCACCTGTGATCCGAACCCTTTGGCGAGCCTCATCAAGTAGTTGTAGAAAACGAGGATTATGCACCAATAACAGGCTGTCAAGGTCTTCAGCATCCTCGATGCCGATGAGGATTGCAACTGGTCGACCGTTTCGGGTAACGACTACTGGTGATTCATTACTATCATCGATGTAAGCACTGAAGCGATCTTTCACTTCTGCAAGTGGTGCAATTTTCATAAAGTAAACTCCTCTTCATGGCTAGAATTATAGCCATACCGAAACAATTGTCAAATTGATAATCTATAGGCTGAGATTATTCCAAATGACAAAAATACTCGCGCAAGATTACCAAATCCTCACCCAATCCTCTGACCCCGAAAACAACTATACCGGTTCGCCTTGTCTGGCCCAACTGCCGTCTGGGCGTCTTGCCTCCTACGAATGGTTCCAACCTCAGCCTTATACAGAAACCATTCCCAATCAGCTTGAGATACTGGTCAGCGATGATGTTGGAGCGAGTTGGCGTAAAACGGCCGCGCTCGACATCATTTGGCCCTCGCTCTTTGTTGTAGACCAGACGCTCTACTGTATTGGCAACCGCCGGCAGAGTCGCGAGATCATCATCTCCCGCTCGGAAGACGAGGGCGAATCTTGGACCGACCCTGCGGTCCTCTTTGAAGGGCGCTACCACAATGCCCCCACCCACATACTTTTCAAGAATGGCTTCGTCTATCGAGCCTTCGAGACCTGCCCGCCAGGAGATGATGCGGTTGGCCGCAGTCAGTGGAAGTCGTTGGTGATTGCGGGTGATCTCAGTCAAGATCTACTCACATCGGCGGCATGGCGCATGTCGAATCATGTGGGTTTTCCCGGCGTGCCGGATGTTCTGAGCCAGCGGAGATATGCGGCCAGCGCAGCAGACAAGGTGGTGGAAGATTGCTTCATTGAAGGCAATGTTATCGACGTCCGTGGCGAGATGCGCATGCTGCTTCGCACGATCATCGACGGTCACACAACAGGTGGCATGACCGCTGTCTGTCAGTTGGACGATGATGGTGAAACCATGTATTATCGCTTCGTCCAGTTCTATCCCATGCCGGGCGCGCAGTGCAAGTTTCACATTGTCTATGATGAGGTGAGCGATCTCTTCTGGACGACGGTCACTCTGCCGACCAACACCTGGCAGCCACGCGAGCCGCTACGCCGTCTTGGCTTCGCCAGCCCTCCGGGCAACGAGAGGCGTATCCTCATGCTCATGTACAGCCTGGATGCACTCAACTGGTTTCAAGCTGGTTGCGTGGCCATGAGCACGAGTATCTTTGAAGCTTTTAGCTACGCATCTCAGCTGATTGTGGGGGAGGAGTTGTTGGTCATTTCGAGAACCTCTCAGGGAGGCAAGAATCAGCATGATACAAATCTGGTTACGCTACATCGCATCAAAGATTTTCGCCAGTTGGCGCTTGAGTTGAAGCCAACAGAACATCTTCAGTGAGCACACGCGTGAGAATTCAGCCGAATCAACGCCAGACGACGCGACGGTACCGCAAACTCCAAATTTATTACTCTGAACAGGTCCTTGCAGGCAGTAGATTCTGTTGTGACTACTGGTCAGTTTGCAAGGCATCATACACAAGCGAGGCGGGGCACTTCGCTGCAGGTCAACTCAACGCGCCAGGTAGCCACTATGATTTGACTGTTAATGACCAACCGCTGCGGATCGTTATCGTGGGGCAAGAGTCGGGGATCGGCATCCCACATACGTCTATGCGGCGGCGACGGGTTGCGATTGCGCGCACGGCAACGGCGCAACGCTTTGTTGCCGAAGCGGGTTACAGCGCCCGCACGCAGCACATGAAGGGTATTACCAGCGCGCTGCGGCTGCTCTTTGGCAATGGGTTGGGGACCGACTATGCAGGAGAACATGTGACGCTGATTGATGGTACCCAGGTCCATCTGCTTCACTGCTTTGCCCTGGTCAACTATCTGCTCTGTTCGGCCCATTCGACCAAGCGAAGCAAGCGCGGTGAATCAACAACTACGATGCGGCGCAACTGTAATGCACATTTTCGGGCAACGCTGGAGATTCTGGAACCCACCGTCATCCTGGTTGGTGGCAAATCCATGTGGCCCCATGTGCAGCGTGCTTTTGATGAGCTCACGCCCGTTGCGGAGCCGATCTTCAAGGCCAGTTTCAAAAACAGCGAAGCGCTCGTCGCCTCCTTTACCCATCCCAGCGCCATGCATCCACACAACTGGGGGATTAATGTCGAAACGCCCTATCTATTGAAGACCGTGGTACCGACGTTGGCACAGATGCGTACACTGATCTGGGGGGCATGAATGAAACGTGGTTCAGTCACGTCAAGTTCCAGAATATTGCTATTAAAAGAATCGGTTCTTCCGGAATACAGGGAGCGTAACTTCCCGGACACGCTTTGTATGTAATGGCAGTTCCAAAAGGGCGCGTTGAAGAAGAACTGATAGAGAGAACCAGCAGCGTGTTATGTCAACATATAGATGAGGACAAAGGCAAGGAACCCAAAGGCGATACATAGTAAAAAATTAGAAGCAATTAAGCGATAGGTTGGCGACGATGGGCTCGTTGCTGCAAATGGAAAGATTCATCATAAGGTTTCTTGTCTTGCCACAATTTCCAAATGATGCAAATCCAGCGATTAGCGAGTGCGATCAGCATGACTCTTTTGAGACCGCGTTGGCGAGCGGCGGTGTAAAAGCAGCGGCCCAAGAAGACTCTTTGCGGGAGCAGCGAGCAAATTGCTGAGTAAAATAACGAAAGTCGTGATCGCAAGCTCTGCGGAAATGAACGGTTCTGACTTTGCCACTTTGTTTGGTGACAGGACAGGTTCCCGCCAGAGACTGAAGGCTCATGGGAGAGGAAAGCGTTCCTGTCTTCGCCAAACTTGACCAGAAGACTGGGAGCTAAAAGCTGGCCAGCACCAGGTAAAGAAGCAAAGATATGCTGATCCGGATGTTGCAGAAAAAGTGACTGTAACTGGTCAAGGGTCTCTTGTTCATAGCGCAGTGCAAGCAAAAGACATTCAGCCAGCTGAAGAGCTTCTCGTTGATACGCTGGCACAAATGCAGGAGCTGATGTGGGATAAGTGGCGGTTAACTTATCATAACAAGTGACCCATTTACGGGGTTGCGTATGTCGGTGCTGCTTGAGAAACTCTTGGAAGCCTTCATAGGTGGAGTTGCGCACATGCTCTGGCGTTGGATAGGTCAGAACCAGGTGGCAGGCAATCCGAGAAGGCCAGTTGCTGAAGACCTCAAGCAGCGCCGGATGGTAACGCAACAGGCAAGCGCGCAGACGGTTGGATAAGGCCACAGTCTCTTTGGTCCAGTATTGTGTGGCACTGCTGACCACTCGCATCTGCTGGAGTAATTCACTGCCAGGTGACCAAGGATAAAATCGATGGACATCGGTCCGCAACAAATCTGCTATCACATAGGCATCACTCTTATCATTATGCGCACCACTTTGACTATAGCGCTCCCGACTCTTGTTCACCACATTCGGCGGCACCACATAGACATTCTTGTACCCGCTCGACCAGAGATAATCAATCAGCAAATTATGCGCTGTTTCCAGTCCCACTGTCACTTCATCATGGCTCGCTCCTGTCTTCTTTCTCATTTCTTCAATTTGGCGAAATCCCTTCTGGCTATGCTCTATCTGCGCATAGCCCAGCGCTCGTCCTGTCTCATCCAACATCATCACATCATGTTTCTTTTCACTCCAGTCGATTCCCATTTTCACTTTCATCTTGGACCTCCTCTCCCGTATCGCCTGAGCTCCTCAACTTTGGACGCTGTTTTCCGTTTTCCTGTTATGGCACTCGAGGTGCTGCACGCTTTCGACGTTGCACGGCGTCGACCTGGCGGACTGTCCGGGAAGGGCGGTCGCACCGCTCGAAGAGGTTGGTCCTTTTTGCCAGGTCGAGAGTCCAATAAGTTTCGGCTTTCCTTGCTTTTGCCTTCCCTTATTTTATCTCCCTTTCCTATATTACCTAACAGGAAGAGGTCAGGTATGAGATCGTCAACGAGACTGTTCTTGACCTCTTCCTATTAGATAATATAGGAAAGGAGTTAGAATGAGAGAGACAGAAAGAGAGAAGCTGTCACTCGGAATCGAACTCCGGCTTGGTAAAAAGGACCGCCCTCTTCCCGCGGTGCGACCGCCCTTCCCGGACCGTCCACCAAGCCGACGCCTAGAACCGTCGCAAGCGTGTAGCATCTCGAATGCCATAATAGGAAAACGGAAAAGAGCGTCCGAAAAAAATGACCAAAGGCAATCCTCAAGTGAATGAGGAGGTCAAAAAATGCAGATATTCATAGGAATAGACTGGAGTGAAACAAAACATGATGTAATGATAACGGATGAAAACGGTCGTCGAATTAACTACATGACAATAGAACATAGTGTGGATGGCTTTAAGCAACTAGAAAAGTGGCGAGAAACGATGGATATCGGCCATGAAAAATGTCGAATCGGATTAGAGACAGCACATAATCTGATAATTGACTACTTATGGGATGCTGGGTATACAAATCTATATGTCCTCCCACCGAACGTGGTCAACGCAAGTCGGAAGCTCGGTACAACATCCTTGGCATCCAGGGAGTGAATTACTCCAGCAAATGCGCATCGTGGTGAGCATGACCGAGTTTTGGCGCAAAGAAACGGTTGCTGTCTCCAATCGCTTGCGTAGTTGTTTGCTCAGATACCATCCCGCTTTGCTCAATGTCTTTAGTTGGCCATCGCCATTGCAGCTCATCTGATTCTGGCTTATCCGTCGCCGCAAGCAGCAGAAAAAGCAACCTATGATGAATTTCAGGTCTTTCTCAAGCATAAACATAATCAGCCCTCCAAATGGCTCACCTGTTTTGATGCCTTGACCACACAACATCCCCGTTCAGCTCCGGTGTTGCCCAAGCTTGTCAGTTCAAGCCCAACAACCCCGACTCTTGCTCCATACCCTCAACTCCAAGCAAGCAACACTCCAACAGTTGAACTCTCTTTTCTGCAACACGAGGATCACCCCATTTTGCTTCCCTGCGGGCGAGGAGCTCTTGGCTCCTCTTTGCTGGTCAATTTGGCGAAGATCGCCGCCGCTTCCATTCCAGCATGGTCCAGACTTTAGCTGGCACGGCTCCGTTACCAACCAAAGTGGCAAAGTCCACTTGGTCCACTCGCGCTCTTGTGATAAAGAGTTTCGTTACTTTTCTCAGCAACTGCTCGTTCTTCGCGCCAGCAATCTCGCTTGCTGGCTTTACTTTACACAAGCTCGTCAAAGGCCACTCGGTCAGTCGCTCATCGGGCTTTTAGCCAACCGCTGGCTGGCCATTCTTTGGAAAATGTGGCAAGACCGAACCACCTATGACGAATCTTTCCACATTCGTCAACGAACTATCCGTCGTCGACCACAAGCTTAGTTTTCTGCTTTCTT
>JAHBNG010000063.1 GCA_019217005.1 Chloroflexi bacterium TSY | reverse complement strand
TAGGGAACGCCTTCTCCACAACGGTCTACTGATAATCTCTGAGACAAGATAAATTGCTAAACCAGAATCCGAGATACACGGGACGTTAGGGATGATGAGACTGATCGTCTTTGGGCTGAGGACCGTCGCCCATCTTGATACCAAGGAACGATTCTACCAGCAGATCGAAGCTGGAAGGCTGGATGCCACTCCGCGCCTGCGCGAGGCAGATCTTCGACTCATTTCTGGACAGTTCGCTCTCGGCGTCCTCTCCAGCCACAGCCTGTTGCGGATCGAGGCGGTGTTGCAACATCTGGGCTGGACGCTATTTCCCGCTCGACCATGCGATCTCAAGCGAGGGCCTCGACCGTAAGGGAACCGGCGAATTGGATCATGGCGGGAGCAATATCGCCAGCGTGGCCTGGAACTGACTGCCGTCGTCGATGTCGGAATCGCTCTCTTGCAGAATCTGGCAGCGACGCCAGCGTTTGCTTCGATCCGCAAATACCATCTCCCCACACAACCTTCCGAGGTTGCGGGCATCAACCTATCACCAGCCTAGATATGATTGAGATGAATAAGATGAGAGGTGATCATCTCATTCATCTTGTCCTTTTGGTTCTGGCTTGTAAGCGAAGCGGTCTTGTTAGCAAGCGGCCTTGTCCAGGTTAGGGGAAATACAATGATCCTCGAAGGAACACGCAGGAAAAGAACCACCGGTTTCATTCGAGCCAATGACGGGGTCCGCCTCTACTACGAAGAGATGGGGCAGGGTAGACCGATTCTGCTCATCCACGGCGGTGGTCTCAGCATGGCCTGGTGGAGAAAGCAGATCCCGGTGCTGGCGACTCAGTTCCGCGTCATTGCCGCCGACACGCGCGGTAACGGCCGGTCCGATAAGACGGCTTGGGGTCATCGTACTGCCCGCTACGCAATGGATGTCCGAGAGGTCATCGAAGCGCTCGACCTCAACGGTGTGACCCTGGTTGGATGGTCAATCGGGGCCCGAACCGTTCTGTCGTATCTGGAGCTGTTTCGGGGCTACAGGCTCAATGGCGCGGTGCTGGTCGACGAAGTCCCTTGCCTTGCGCTACATGAGCCGGTGGTGCACGATGACGAGGCAGAGACAGAGGACGGGGCGGCAGAAGACGAGATGGTGCGTCTACGCCTAGGCTTTCGCCAGATGTTCGCAACCGAGATTTCTGAGGAAGAGCTGGACTGGATGGTGGATGAGACGAAAGGCAACTCACCGGACCAGAGTGTCACCTTGGGTCCGGACTACAAGAAGACTGGCGCCCTCTGTTGCCAGCATCGATCTGCCGATGCTGATCGTCACTAACAGAGCAGCGCCTATCCGGTTGTCTCTACATGGCCGAGACGATTCCCAACGCTCAATTGGTGACATGCGAACAAAGCGGCCATGCACCGTTCTACGACGAGCCGGTCAAGTTCAATGCCGCTGTAGCCGAGTTCGTGCCAACGCGCTGACTCCTCTCGACAAGTAACAGTCGATCCGAGATCGAGCCTTAGTGCTTATCCGAAAGTTCTGTAACGGTCCATTCTCGCTCGAGAAGTTGGATGGACTCACAACCACTTTTCAGATAGGCCCTATAGGATCAAGATCGACAATTTTGTGTCGATATGAACAAGATTGTTGGTGCCGCCGCAATACTGTTTGCCGTCCGCCTGCACAATTGCAGGCCCAAACAAATAGGCCCTTAACGGATCAAGATCGACGATCTTGTGTCGATATGAGCAAGTTTGTTGGGTGCCGCCGCATACCAGCCTGCACAATTGCAGGCAAAACAAATAGGTTCTTATGTGGTGCCGGAATCCCAGCTCCATCACTTCCAACAACACTGGAATGTAGTTGCAGACGCAATGACGCACGGATTAACACGTTGCTCGACGCGTTTGCCATCTATTCTGTTGATTCCCAGTCTGTGCCTGCTGGCTTCAATCTATTGCTATCCAATCACCATCATTTGGAATATATGCTTTTTCGATGAGCCTCTCATCGGTTAGTTTTCCTTAAATCTTTTCTTGTGGTTGGACAATGATTTAGTGCTTCCATGTGATTCATTATTACTTTATTGGGAGCATTTTTTGTAAATCTAATAATATCCTTCACTGTCATTAGTAATGGCTTGAAGATATCAAATTGACCAGATCCTGAAGCTAAAACACTAATGGCAGGTTTATATTCCTTAAGGACTTTATCAACGTCATCTGTATATATCGTATCAGAACTCAAATAGATGGAGGGTTGATCAGGTGGTTCAAGGTAGAATCCCATTACAGGACCTGCAGGTTTTGCTATAAAACCATATCCATGTCTTGCTGGAATTCCCTCAATTTTGCCATCTAAGAAGTCAGTTCTCTTCCAATACTCTACGGTTTGGACAACATTTAGCCCCTTTTTCTTGAATGCGTTCTCATCTAGCACACTACAGATAATAGGAATGTTCTTTTCAACTACTCGATAGTTGTGAAATGAAGGTTTTCCAATTTTGACAAAAGAGACAAAAGTCATCTCAATAGATTGCATCAAGAAAAAAGTGCAGAAAAGGAGCCATCAAGATGCAATTGCCGATAGTAAATGTAGCGCCACTGGTCAAGGAGCATAGCGAAACCTTTCGTTCAGTATTTGCCAATCGTAAACAGTTTCGCCACTTTGAAAACTATCTGACGGGTCTGATGGTCTTGGACAACAAAAGCATGGCAAATATTGCCCGTTGCATTCTAGATAGTGCAGATAAGACGAATGTATCACGGTATCTGAGTGAAGCTCCTTGGCGAGCCGAAAAACTCAATGATGAGCGTATAGGTTACATGAAGTCAGAGACAGCACAATACCAACGTTCAGAGTCAGAATCGGTATTAGCGATTGACGATACACTATGTGAACATGTGGGAAGTCTGTTCGAGTATATCGACACCCACTACAATCATAGCAATGGTCAGCATCCACTGGCTCATAACTTAGTCACAAGTCACTATGTCAGTGGCGCTATCCGTTTTCCGGTCGATGCAAGTATCTACCGACGGTACGAAGAGTTTACCGACTGGGAAGCATTTGTGGAAAAACATTTCCCAGTGACCGAGATTCCCAAGAAAAAGAAAGAACGAACCGCTTTTCATAAACGAGTGGATAGCCACCTATTAACTGACCCCGCCTTTCGAGAGCGAGACGAAGCGTTTAAGACCAAGATAACCATTGCCAGTGAACTGGTTGAAAAGCTGTTGAACGAACCCTTATCTTTGGTTGGGCTCTCTTCGATGGTTGGTATCTCGCTCCAGATTTTCTAGCTGTACTCGATCGTCTGAATAAAGATTGGATCAGCATCTTGAAGTGCAATCGCAATCTGGAGACAAATAGTTTTCGTTTGCGGGATGAAGATGGTCAGCCGATAACTTTCGAGGGGCCACATATTAAAGTCAAAGAGTTGGTCCCCTACATCCCCAGAATGCCTACAAGCCTGTCACCATTGATGGTCGTACCTTTACCATGACTGTGCGTATCCCTTCTATCGGCAAGGTACGCATCGTGATTAGTTTTGATAATCCTGAATTGCAAGACAATTATGCCGTTTTAGTGACCAATCGCACCGACTGTAATGCCAAACGCATTCTCTCGATTTACCTGCTTCGTTGGCCTATCGAGACGGTTTATCAGGATGGTAAACAACTGCTTGGTCTTGATGAATATTGCATGCGAACTGCCCACGCCTTTCAAAAACATTGGTCTCTGGTCTTCGTGGCTTATTCTCTCTTGCACCTTGATTGTTTGGGACCATCATTGGCTAAAACTCAATTCTCGCCCAGCAAATCCCTTGGTGAGGCTACCCGGCAGCAAACTCAGTCACTGATTCAAGATCTCATCTTGACGGCTCATGATGCCTTGAATGACGGACAGGAGATTGCGGAGGTCTTCGCTACCCTTTTCGCCAAACGGCAGGTCTGCTCTGCTTAATTTGACTTTGTCAAATCTGGCACCTGCTCAAAATACAACTATCGAGTCAACTAAATATTTTACTCCCTCCGTGTCAATGTGGTCTGGATGCCGATGTGTGATAAGGCAATGAGTAACCCTTTCCAGCGTTTGTTTACAGTTTTCCGGCAAAGGTACTGTCGGATTCCTTTTCGGTTTAAATCTGAATAATGTAAATGGAGGCATTGTCCCCATCGGATTTATCATAGGGTCAACTAATATCACCTTATCATTGACTTCTATGACCATAGTTGCATTTCTAATATGCCGAATCTTCATTTTATCTGATCCCAGATATTTGGATAAGGTTGTTTCAACGGGATTATATTGTCAGTTTCGCGTGCGATCGTAATGGTAGCTGGGCTCCGGTGACGTCACTTTCGACCGTCTCCTCATCCTCGTTCGGTGATCCTACAGATACTCGTCAAACCACGCGGCGACCCAATCGAAGTATTCGAGCCGAAAGGTGTGGATACCCGGTGGTCGGTGCACCCGAAAGTCATCGGGACGACCAGCCGCATCGTAGACCGGTTGAACAACGCGTATCAACTCGTCAACCCCTGAGCGCGGCATATCGTCATCCTCCGTCGGTGCGACCATCATGAATGGACGCGGCGCGATGCCGCGGCGACGATCTCGGGATGGTCAAAGTACCTGAGTAGGTGCGGAATGAACAGGAAGGAGCTGTGGCGATCGACTTGACTGTGATGGATCACTTGTTCCAGCGTCCCCAACACGCCGCATACGGCCGCGACCGTCTTCACCCACGGGCCGAGAGCCATCGCCATCCACGAAGCCAGTCCACCCAGCGACATCCCCGTCAGCCCGATGCGTGCCTCATCGACGCCATCCATCGCACCGAGCACGAGGGACGCACGCATCGCTTCGTCGGCCAGCACCCCGATCTGCGGCCGGCCGTAGGGTGCCAGGAGCTTCGCTTCCGTCTCCCACGCCTCGATCGTCTTTCTGCGCCCCACCGTCCCCTTCGGAGAGAAGCTCAGTACGGCAACCCTGCGTCGCGCCAACTCGCGTCCGAAGCCGAGCAGCGGTCCCCGCTCCGGTTTCGGACGATAGAGGCGTGGATCCAGGACCTCTTCCATCGAACTGCCCGTGCCGGGCATGCAGACTACACCCGCCTGCCTTGCCGCAGGTGGATCCGCCGCTCGGACCACCGTCGCCTCGACCGATTCCCCAGGTTGTTCGGGAACATTACCCGCGTAAAGATCGTCCCTCATCCTCGTGGGATTCGCCCCGTTCGAACTCGACTCGCTCCGGAATCCGATCGATTCCCAGCAATTCTTGAAACTTCGCGCACCTGTTCCCGTGGCACCTCCACGGGAAACGACGGCCTGATGTCGGAAGGGATGTTGTTCATTTTTGTGCTCTGGTAGTGTGGGCAAATGTCATCAAACCCCGCATAGAGAAAATTCATTTCACACCAGCGAATCGTCGCGAATAACCAGCCGGGGCCACCACGCCTTTGCGGCCTCGATCTTCTCCTGGTTGGGCCAGTGGCGTGGCACAGTGATGTCACCCATTTGTCCCGCGCTCCACACAGCCTGCGGCACCAGGCGTTGCCCGATCCGCCGCATTTGTCCGTGGCAATCCTCGAGTTCCATGTCGACCTCTTCGAGCGTAAGTATGGCGATGTCGGCTTCGCGTCCAACCCCAACGTGCCGATGCGGTCCTCCCAACCAATCGCCCGTGCGGCACCAATGGTCGAGCACCGGATTACCTCGTAGCGACATGCCCAGGTGAAGCAGCCGGGTCATCACCGTTGGCATGTCGTAGGCCGGTCCCTCGCACGTGAGACTGTGCATATCCGTGCTGATGAGGTCGGGCCAGAAACCCTCCGCGGCGCAGATTTCCGCCACTGTCCAGTTGAATGCCCCCATGCCGTGGCCGATGTCAAAGAGCACACCGTTCTCGCGTGCCGCGCGCACAGCCGGATGGACCCGGCGCGTGGCAGGATCGACGATGGTGCTGGCAAAGCCATGATAGGCGTGGGTGTAGATATCGCCGGATGCCATCCAACCCGGACACTCCTCCAGCGGCACGGTCGAAAAGCTGTGATGCGCCATTAGTGGTAGCCTGGTCGCCGCAGCCGCTTCTCGTGCGCTCTCATACGCTGCGGCCTCGTTGCGTCCCTGGTCGGCATTCGTATCGGAAAGGCGTATCTTCACACCGATCAGAAGATCGCGGTTGGATTCGATGCAATCGATACAGTCACGGCTGCTGATCAGCTTCAACGTCTCCAGTTCACCGGGCACGTCGCCACCTGAAGGGCCGGCAAAGGCGAGGCCCGCCCGCGAGATGTTCAGAAACGCAAGCAAACGCGTCTTGAACCGTTCTGCCGCAAAGGCGCGAAACCCCGCAAAGGTGTCACAGCCCGCGCTGCCGGCGTCGGTTGCGGTGGTCACCCCCCGGCCCAGACAATAGTGATCAACATCGATGCCCAACGGAGTAACCAGATGATAGCCGTGTACGTGCAGGTCAATCAAGCCGGGCGTGACCAGCTTGCTGCTGGCATCGTATACATGTTCCGCTAAATCCGCGTCGAGTGTCTCCTGCACCGCTGCAATCTGGCCGGCGTCGATGGCGACATCAAAAACACCCTCAATATCATTGGCCGGATCGATGACCCGTCCACCTTTGATCATCCAGTCGTATTTTTTCATCTTCGCGAGTTCTTTACTTTCTGGTAAAAGAAAAGAGATGAGGTGAGAAATGTGACAAAAAGCGGTTAGCAGTTCATCCTAAAGGTAGAGAACCCAAAAAGGAGGAAGGAATGCTAACCGCGCCAGAAATAACTATAGCAGTACTGATGAATGTATTGCAAGTAACGCCGATGGGAACAAACGTAAATGTAATGCGTCTGATGTGGGCAATGCTGAATGGGTCGTTTCTGAAAAGTCGAGGAGCAATCCATAGCGCATTGAAAGAAAGCGGGTTTGAAGATGAGGAGCTCCGGCGAAGCTGGTGGAGCTTTCGATATGGATCATGGGATATCACAAGTCTGCTGGGGTCGTGGCAAGAAGAAGTGGAAAGGGAATGGAGGCAAAAGTTAGAAGGGTACCGAGTGAAAAGCATAGATATCACAGGGTTCTGGCGACCGAAGCTGCAAGGGAAAGTGAACCGACTCTATAACTCAACGGCTCGTCGGGCATTGCCCGCTCATCTTTGGAGTGATGATAAGCTCGGGGAGATAGGCGGGAAGCGAGTGCCACTGCTCAAGGCAATCATGAGATGCACGGTTGGAACAAAGGAAAGTGAGTTTCGGAAAAAGCTGCTGACAGAGACGAAGAAATCACTGGAGTCAGACGAAGTGGCGGTGGTCGATGCCGGGTTTACAATCAGAGAAATGCTAGAAAGCGGCATCGACCGATTTGTCCTGCGGGAAGCGATTAACTGCACAGTGCGCCGCAATGAGTTCCCCAAACGCAAAGAAAAAGGCAGACCACCTGAATATGGTGATATTGTGCGACCGCTCTCTCGCAGCTATAAGGGAAAGCGACTCGAGGCTACAACTCCGGACTCGTCTGGTCGCTTTCTCTATAGTGGTCGCCTGATTTGCTATCAAGCATGGCACAATCTCGTCCCCAGAACAACCAAGGTGGATACAGCCAACCGTACCTACTCGATTTACGTCATTCAGGATCCGGCCTACAACACACCTTTGGTTTTGGCGACCGTTATGACTTTGCAGCCTGAAACCATTTATCTTGTCTACCTGGAACGCTGGCCTGTTGAACATCCCCCCTTGGCTTCCAAGCAGATGATTGGCTTACATCGTCAATTTGTTCATGCCGATGAGGCTTGTTTCCGCTTACCTGAACTGGGGCTGCTGGCTGGCAATCTTCTTTCCCATTTAGCCGCTTCTCTTCCTCCCATACCGACTGGCTACTGGGATCGAGAGCCTCAAGCCACTCCCGGCAGGCTGCGCCGTGTTCTCTCGAGTGCTCTTTTTCCAACTCCTGACCAACTCGACCCTGACTTTCGGAAAAAGGCCTCGGTTTCACACCATTTCCCTAAAGGCGTTCTCGCTCATCGCCGCCTCAATGCCGCTGCTTAAACTAGCCGAGCACTATTTTTACATTTTATCCCGTTTTTTCAGGGTGGATTCTTTTTTCCGCCCCTTTCGGTTTGCCCTTTGTCACTCAAGCCTTTACCAGAAAGTAAAGCGAGTTAGACAATGATTAATCCTTCACCAAGTGCATTCAATTCTGCTATATATTGTTCAGGAACTGGCGGATCGATCCATCGAACCAATTCCCATTCCTTATGAGTAACCATACACAACTTCCGGGCTAAATCGGTGGATAAATGCCCACATATCCATTACTCCGTAGGCGCTTCGTCAAGCAACTCAGGATGATATTTAGGGAGCCAATCAACAAGAAAGTCCAGTGAACGCTGTTGTTCCTCTGAGCGGATACACTTACGCCAACGGGCCCAATTCTTGACAAGTGCTGGAAACCCAAGTATCCGGATCATATCTTCATATTTAGCCCACTCGATCACGCGAACTGCTGCCCAGTCACGATTGAGATGCCCATGTTCAATACGCCCCGCTAACATCTCGTCAAACTGTTCTTGCGTGATATCTAGATGCGCTGCAACAGCCCATCTTCAGGAAAATTGATTGTTTGCAAAGGATTCGTTTGCTGCAAACGAGGCAAGCCGCCAACTATTAATTACCCAGAAATTTTCCGTATATCAACCGACTCACTCCCAGGCCGTATACCTAATTATACTGCACCTTTCCAGGTATCAAAAATACCCAAAAATTTTCCGCGTACCAGCCTCCAGTTCCAGCTTATTCCGCACTTGCTATATAAGCCCTGACAGCAAACTATCAGCTTGGGCAAAGAACACTAGGGCTATCATTCCACGGTTCATCATCGCGGACGAACAGGTTTCAGCCCTCGATGTGTCGATCAAAGCTCAGAGCAACAATCTGCTCATCGATCTTCGGGAGCGCTTTGGCTTCTCGCAGATCTTCATCTCTCACGACCTGAGCGTGGTGTAGCGTATCAGTGACCGGGTGGCGGTCAAGTACCTGGGCAAGATCGTCGAGATCTACCAGAATCACCGACATCCCTATACCGAGGCCCTGCTATCAGCCGTGTCCGTCCCTGATCTCAGGCGGAACCGAAGCCGCATTATCTTCGAGGGCAATGTACCCAGCCCCATCAACCCACCGGCTGGTTGCCTCTTTCACCCCCGCCGCCGATACGCCGAGGATGTCTGCGAAACTGATGTGCCTTCGTTGAGCGCTGTTGGGGGGATGAGGGGCATCTTTCGTCTTGTCACATTAAGATGACTTTGCTCTGGCCTCGTTTGATCTGCTCTGGATAGAACGGACAGCTATCTGCTTGCAAGTATTTGCTGATTGTCCGGTAGGACATGTGTAGCTGTCGGCCTATCTCGCGCATAGAGAGTCCCTCTTTGTGCAGAGTCCGGCGTTCTTGTTTGCGGTTGTGCCGGGCTGGTTTTTGCCTTTCAGCTTGGGTGAGTGGCTCGAGTTGGGTGTCGAATGACACATCCACTCCTTCGCCACAATCTGCATCTGGCTCATTCTCTCCCTCATCCTCTGGTTCAGGTTGTTGAGCAGCAGCCCTCAGACAAGCAGGTTTTTCAGTCAAGAGACGCTCAAGTGCTTCACGTAGATTCTTGAGTAGATGCCATCGGTCAGCCACCTGAATCGCCTCTGGTGCCCCCTCGGTTGCCCCTTTGATATATTCGTTCCCGCGATCTCGACTGATGATTTCAACGCCAGGATGGGCTTGGAGCCACTCCGACAGCGATTCAGCCGACCGTTCATCCAGCAGGTCAACCACGCAATGCGCTTCCAAATCTACCAGAATTGTGCCGTAAGAGAGTCCTTTTTTCTTGGCCCAATCATCAACGCCCAACACTCGGGGGGTGACTCTTTCTAACTCCGGTGCTCGGCAAATCAAACGAATGAGCGTATCAGGACTTGTCGGCATGCCCAGACTCTTCAGCAAGCGCGCACCTGCCTCCCCACCTAATGCAAAGGCCACCTCTTGCAGTTGCTCTGTTCGTCGTTCCGTTCGGCGCGCATAGGGCGCAACCACACCAGGAAATCTTTCTGCAAACGTTCGATGACTACATCCCTCATTCTTGCAGAAGAAGCTTCTCACTTTCATCTGCAACTGGATTCCAGTCCCTGCGCACGGCAAGTCTGATGGATTTCGATCGTATGATGTATTGACTTTGTCTGATTCCTGACCACAATCTGGACATCTCGCTGTCGGATGATTGCTTGACACCTTCAAAATCACTTGCTTGTTGTCAAACTCGATTTCATTCACTTCTAATTCTGCCTTTTCTGGCAACAGGAACTCTAGTTTTCTCATCGGACGCCTCCTTGATTGAGTCCGGCTTCCTATTATCCACATCCTGTCAAGTCCCTTTTCATAGAAAGTGCGGGAGAACCGCTTTCTATTTGTCATAAACAAACGATTTTCAAAACACAATCAATCTGCTATACTTAGCCTATGTCTGCACGCGATATTTACCATAGGCATGTTAGAAAGGCTCTGACCAATGATGATTGGAAGATCACCAGTGACCCATTGCGTCTTCAATGGGGGACCAAGGATATGTATGTGGATCTAGGCGCGGAGAAACTGGTCGCGGCCGAAAAAGAAGGCCGCAAAATTGCTGTAGAAATCAAGAGCTTCATTGGCCCGTCTGAAATTGAGGATCTGAAAAACGCGCTTGGTCAGTTTGTGCTATATCGTAATGTTCTAGAAGAGACAGAGCCTCAACGTAAATTGTATCTGGCAATCCGCGAAGCGACCTACGTTGAGTTATTTGAAGAGCCGATTGGCAGACTACTGATTGAAAAGGAAAACGTTCGCTTACTTGTCTTTGATCCAGTGAGAAAGGTGATTGTCCAATGGATAGAGTAGAAGAGTATCGGCAAGCGATTGAGACTATACTAACAAAATATGCCCAGATCCCCTACGCACACGGTGAGATTGAGGCAAAGACACTGTTTGACCACGATGCGAATCGATATATGCTCTTAACGATCGGTTGGGATGGCATCAGACGCGTTCACGGCTGCTTGGTTCATATCGATATTATCGATGGCAAACTCTGGATTCAACGAGACGATACTGACCTTGGCATTGCGCGCGAGCTAGAAGAAGCAGGGATTCCGAAAGAACAGATGGTTTTGGGCTTCCAGACACCTGATGTCCGTCCGTTTACAGAATATGCCGTTGCTTGAGTGCATCGTTGCTGTTGTCATATTCGCCCTTTTCTATAAGTCGAGCAAAGCAGTCAAAAGAACTCTGCCTACAATCAATATGGCAAGCTGAGTTTCGCGCCGACAATCAGTTTCACGATTCCTTCCCATACCTACAACTCAACTACCACCAACTGCTCCTCAAAAGCTACCTCATCTCTTGGACACATGTGCTGCTGCGCCAATCCAGCAATCGCACAGGCATGAAATAGAGTCGCAAACGTCCGCCAATGGTCCGTCTCGCCGACGGGCGTCGTGGCATATGCTTGGTGACAAATCTTAGCCAAGAGAAAGCATTGGGCTGGCGAGAGTTGCAGCGTAATCTCTCCACCGTTGAACCGTAAAGTTTTCATTGTATCCTAACCTCCATTGTACATTCGGATGAACACAAAGTTCGAGGGAATACAAAAGCGGCCTTCCTCACCTGAAACGGTGGTATCCCAAATTGTGTGTAAATTTGTGCCTTCGCAGAGGCCAAATAGCCTTTACACAATTTGTGGTATACCATCCCAAAATAGGGTGCAGGACGACCGCTTCTCGAATCCAATACAAAACGCGGATACAATGTCGCTAGATCATCCTCACTGGTTCGGTCAGTTTGGATGGTTTATGCCGTCTTGGAGTGCTTTCGACACCCCGAGGCGGTGCTTTTGTTTGGACGGATGACATCATGGGCCGTGCACGGTGTCAATAGGGCGTGGCAAAAGTCGATTCTTACCGGTGGGGTTAAGCAGAAAATAGCCGTTTAAGACAATGGATGTGTGGATTAATTCCGACGTGTTGAAGAGGATGTTGAGCCTTTGGTCCATGGCTTGCTAGATGATTCTTTTGAACGTATAATCAACTTAGGAATGAGCATTGAATAAGTTGAACATGTCATTCTCGAGTGAAGCGAAGAATCTGTTCAAGTAATTTAATTCCGATTCCTTATCAATCGTATTCGGATTAGAAGAAGGTGCAATAATGGAAATGACTCTTTCCGCTGAGATGTTACTGCGTGAAATTTATCTGGCTGAAACAGAGCTGCGGTGGTTTGAACAAAAGTATGGCATTCTGTCGGAAATGTTCTACCGACTCTATGAAAACGGACAATTACGCGATGAAGATCCCGATGAAATTCAAACATATCTAGAATGGTCGGGATGGTGGGAGATTTATCAAAGCCGTCGTAAACGTTACGCTGCTGCCATTGAAAGCCGTTTGCAAGCCATATCAAGTCCGGCGTCACTGGCAGATTTACACGTTGACCAGTTACCGGTTCCGGAGTAATTCGTTAAGAATGGTCCATGACAGCACATCTATCTTCTCACACTGCTTATGCGGAGTTCATCTACGGCTTATTGACTGATCGTCCATCAGTAGAATCTCACACAGTTGCCGTCTATACCGTTGGTCAAACAATTGGCATTGTTCGTGGTGAGGTTCGTTTTCATTCTGGACATCGTTTACGCATCTTCGAGCAAGTCGATTTTCTCGAAAACCGCATCCTCAAGTACTCTTACGAAGTTGCATTTGATGGCGAAAAGCTGTGGTGGTATGACCCCATGCCGCACCCTCGTATATCAGAATTGCAAACAAATCATCCGCATCATAAGCACGTCCCACCCGATATTAAGCATAATCGCATATTGGCTTTAGAGATTTCATTTACTAGACCAAACTTGTCTTATCTCATTTCTGAAGTAGAAAATGCCGCTATTGAGTGTTGAACCGTAAAGTTTTCATTGTATCCTAACCTTCATTGTACATTCGGATGAACACAAAGTTCGAGGGAATACAAAAGCGGCCTTCCTCACCTGAAACGGTGGTATCCCAAATCGTGCGTAAATTTGTGCCTTCGCAGAGGCCAAATAGCCTTTACACAATTTGTGGTATACCATCCCAAAATAGGGTGCAGGACGACCGCTTCTTGAATCCAATACAAAACGCGGATACAATGTCGCTAGATCATCCTCACTGGTTCGGTCAGTTTGGATAGTTTATGCCGTCTTGGAGTGCTTTCGACACCCTGAGGCGGCGCTTTTGTTTGGACGGATGACATCATGGGCCGTGCACGGCGTCAATAGGGCGTGGCAAACGTCGATTCTTACCGGTGGGTTTAAGCAAGAAATAGCCGTTTATGACAATGTGATTTGTGCCATAATTCAGACGTGATGAAGAAGATGTTGAGCCTTTGGTTCACGGCTTGCTAGATGATTCTTTTGAACATATAATCATAGCGCTCGCTTCAGCCGCGTCCTCGTCCGCTACAAGCCCTTGTTAGGCTGGTTATGACATCATCCTCTGTAAATGAAGCATATGTTCCACGCCAACACCACAGCAACCCCCAACCAAGTTGACGCCGCGACGCAGCCAACCACTCACGGCTACTGCATAATCTTCCGGTGAAATGACGCTATCAAAGATCAGTTTGCCATCCCTATAGATACCTGAATGGGCATAGACACCGACTAGCCCATCCCATTCATCTTGTAACACGTCAAGCGACGCATCAACATAGTCAACCTGCGTATGCATGATGCTTACCAGCGGAATGCCACGCCCCTGCAATGCCGAAATCGCCTCACTGAGTGTGCCCTGATGCAACAGTTTTGGCGCGCCATCCGCGGCCAAGTCGCAACTCATCCCTACCCAGACCGGCAGACCTGTCTTTTGCGCCGCGTCGATACAGATATTCATCTTGTCGATATGGGCCATCATCTCGAGCATAATCAGCTCAGCCCCAGCCTCGACCATGATCGCGGCTTGGTCCTCAACATTGATGCGCAACTGCTCAAAGGTGGGTGGATTGTCGTTAAAGTCCCAATGAGAAATGCCGGCAGCCACCAGCACCTCATCCTGTCCGCTTTCTTCTCTCGCTTGGATGGCTAACTCAACGCCGCGCCGATTCAGGTAATCAAAATCCTCTGAGCAGCCCGCATCTTCCAGATTGTGCCGCCCTGTCGCGAAGGTATTTGAAATGATGATTTGCGCACCCGCCTTGATATAGTCACAATGAATTGCTTTCAGCACATCAGGATGCGTTTTTGCGCCGCCGCCGTTCCACGCGTGCTCAAGCTGAGGCACACCACGTCGTTCAACCTCGGTACCGGTCGCTCCATCAATCAAAACCTGCTCTCCATTTTGCATGCGCTTTGCTAGTTGCTCGTATCGATTTGTCATTGGATTTTCCGTTAAATAATTAGAACCTTTTCACATTCTCAATTGACACGTTTGAAGATATCTAAGTAGTCAATTACAATCTGATCATTATCGACCGCAAGGTCCACTTCAAAACCACTAGAGAGACCTTCGTAAAAGTACTTGCTTCCAACTTCTAAACAAGTATATGCTTGCCGAAATGGGCGAGGGGTTAACGTTGGAACTGGGATGTAGGCAGCTACGACCTCTTTTCTTTCACCAGCACATAATCCTAGCCTCCTGATGGGCAGTGTGTTCGTGAATGGTGTAACAGAAATGTCAACATCTATGCATCCTTCGAGCTCTTTTAGGTGTTTCCCATCGCCATCAGTCCATCTACCTTTGCCATTCGACGATAGAGTCATCGAATGGCCACCAATAACCTGAACGATGCATGTGATGACGTTCCAGTTACTATCACAACGAAGCTCGTAAGTCGCAGCGAACAAGTCTCGGTCCTCATTTCCAATGATAACACTTTCAATGAATGCCCCCTGATCGTTGCAATTGAATGACAAATGCTCTAACCCTAAACCGTTATTGGCTGACCACCGTACAACTCGCTTGCAATTGTTCATTTTATGGATCCTTTACTTGGCTCAGAATTTTGAAGGCGAAGCACCCCCGTCGCCCACTTCAGCTGCGTTCTCATCGGTGGCAAGCCCTTGTTAGGCTGACTATGGCTTCTCTGCCTCCGGATATGGTGTGACCTGACCCTTTTTTACGACGCATGCGCCGCCCAATTTATGTGCATCGACAAAGTGATTGACCGTGAATGGCCTTTTCACAAATCGCACATGGGGTGGTTCAGAATTAGGTTTACACTTTTGATACATAGATAAAAATCTATATGAGGTCATTTTCTGCCTGAGCATGGCTCAAAGTAGAAAATATAAACATCTTTTCTCTTTGCAAAAATGTAAACCTAATTGTCCGCCTAAAATGAACCACCCCTCGCACATTACGGTATACCCCATGAATTTTGTCGACCGATTCGAAGGCAGCCCGGGCGCTCTCGTCGAAGACCAGCCGGCCGTCGCCCAGTGTACCGTCGTCCATGACCCGCAGCGACGGGTCCTCCTCGCAATGCTGCCGGTCCTCCTGGCTCATATCCGGCACCAGAAGTCCCCGCCAGTGTTTGGCTAGTCCTGAGTGATAGGTTAGCGCTATCATGGGGCGAGTCATATCCCCGTGGTTCGGAACACCACGATGCCACATCCTTGGATCTCGGAAGCAGATCCCGCCAGCCGGGATAGCCATTCTGCTAGGCGGTCCCCACTGCGCGACCAGTTCAGGATGGTACTCCACCCGTTCACCACGTGGCCAGTTGACCACGGCTGTCTCGCGGTGGGTACCGGGATAGATTTCCGTGGCTCCACTATCTTTGGTAATGTTGGACAGCGCAACAGAACAGGAGACTGTTATGGTGGGCGGCGGTCACGGCTGTCCTGCGGCCGTCGCTTCCGCTTCGGATTTCCACGCATATGGGCGGTCATAGTGCAGGGGTTGGCTTCCACTGCCGGGACAGTTGACATTGCCGCTGTAGAATCCAAGCCAGGCACCAGCGCCCAACAACTCGGCAACGACGCTTTCGATCAAAGGGTTAGCCACCAGCTCCGATTTCACAAACGGGGCGTATCGACGCAGGCCCAACTGTAGATGACCAATGCCGGTTCGTTGCTCGTGCAGGGTTGGATCAGGTCGCGAGCGGATCAGCGCAACATCCTCGAGTACTGACTGTAAAAGCAGTTCACATGTCTCGGGAGAGATGAGACCGCTGACAACGGCGTAGCCGTTTGTCTCGAAGCTGTCGTGCACACGCTTCAGCTTGTCTGGCGTCAGCGTGCCCGCTTTTCGTTCGTCCTGCGTGATATCGAAGTGCATTGAATCCATCCTCAGCCTCCTGTCATTAGCCTACTTGTCACAGTTCAAGAATCGTCTTGGTTGTCCTGTGTACTTTGGGTGTTCGCCTCACCCGGGTTATCACGCCAGCGGGGAGGTCGTTCCTTCGAACACAACTGCACCCCGACGCTGTTGATTGATTTTGCAAATCACAATTTCGCTAGCAGATCAACGCCCGATTCTAACGCCGCTCCAATCAGATCGATCATCACCCAATTCTCGCGTAGCTTGTCGCCCTCGCGCTTCCAGAAGTCCATGATGTTCCAGCCGATGCGCTCTCCCGTTGGTTCCCAATCCATGAACTTGTTGACGTGGGTCCCGGCAAGACTGGGCCACCCGGTTGACGCTGCGAATTTGCCCTCGGCAATGCGGGCCTGATGCCCGATACCGCGTCGGTCGGGAAATGCATGGACGATGGGGCCTTGTGCGTTCTGCTTGAACTCGTCCAAACCATAGGAGGAGCCGATGCCAACAGGTCCATGCCAGACCAGGTCTGAGTGCCAGAAGCGTTCCAGTCCCTGGCTTTCCTGGCTTTTTCCGTCATATTTGTTCAGGCCACCAAAGATCATCTCTGTGACCAGATCGAGAGTCTTTCGAGATTCGACCGGATCTTGTTCGTCCAGGCGGATTCCGTCTCCCGCAAGCGGACCTGGGATCCAGAAATCACGGCCATAGCTGGGCGGCAGGATATGAGTTCCACACTGCCGCAGGAGATCAGGCAGATCGATAAGGATGCGGATCTCCACTATCTTGCCTCCCTCGACCTTGCAGAATTCGCCAAAGCGAAAGTGGACGCTGTTGCCGCTGGCAGGAATGACATACTCATTTAGCAGCCAATCATTGGCAAAGGTACCGATGAAATCTCCCGTTCCGCAGACCCAGTCACCCGTACCAAATATCGCATCGCTATAGTGGCCACCGATAAAATGATAGGGGCGACGGGTACAATCGGGTATGGCATGAAGGAGCGGTTGCCAAAATTGGGACCAGGTTACGCTTGCGCCTTTCAGATGACGCAGGGGATGAAAGCCATGCCAGGCAACTTCGGAATGTACATAGTGAGAAAGTTTGTCCGGTTCTGAACGCGTGGAAGCCCCATTCATTTCCTGCCAGTAGTCCCAGACGAGTCTTTTATTTTCTTGGTTTTTCATGGGAACGATCAACCTCTGTCAGGCTGTCGGGCGACAGTCACTTCGCGCATCCGCTCAAAGACATCCATCCCAAATTGATCGTACACATGAAGCAGATCCACCAGCACCCAGTTTTCGCGGATGAGACCGTTTTCGCAACGCCAGAAGTCCAGGCTCAGTAGATCCAAATTTCAGGTTTAGAGAGAGAATTCTGGCTAAACAGTTGACATAAATACAAATTTGCCGGTCGATATCTAGTTTTTGCGTTAGATTTGGGCGATTTTCAGATATGAAATAGGTTGTTTTCTGTAACCGAAATCTGAATAAATGACTCCAAAATCCCTGCAATCTCGACTGAAAATAGCCAAAAACGCCAAATTTGGATCTACTGAGGCTGCGCATGGTCAGTTCGCGGTTGGTTGGCGGAAGGCTCAGCCAGCCGTCGCCAGTAAAGGTCATCTGCATGTTGGGCCAGCCAGTGGTTCCAACATAATTCCCTTCTCCAAAGAAGATAGATTTATTCGAGGTGCCGCCGCGACGGTCGGGCATGGCTTTGAGGAACGGGGTCTGGTGCCAGCGACGGAAGCCGTCGATGCCGCGCATGGAGCCGATACCAGCCGGACCATACCAGAGGAATTTGGGGTGCCAGAAGCGCTCAAGCTCCATCACTTCGGGGCCACCACCGAGAGGATACTTGCCCAGAGCGACCAGCATATCCACAACCGTCTTGAGGCTGGTTGCGGTTTGGTCGTTGCTATCGGGAACGATGGCTAGACCGTCCTGGGTGGCGGGGCCAGGTACGAGCCACTCCACACCAAGAGCGGGCATCATTGGCCATGCATTGGCCTGCATCATCAGCGCGGGAATGTCCCAAAGGGCCTGCATTTCTACAACTTTATTATCCTCAACGCGGAAGAACTCATGATAGCGCATGTGGATTGCGTGTTGGGTGGGCGGGATGTCGAGCCAGGGCTGCTGGAAGGTGCCTATGTAGTGCCCACCACAGCCGACCCAGTATGTGCCATTGGATTCCCCAGCCATGACGATAAAGTCTCGCCGCTCCAGGTCAGGGATCGCGGTTATCAGCGGCAGAAAGGCTTGCTCATAGAGTCCATCGGGGCCGTCCAGGTCCTCGAAGGGGGAAGCGAGATGGATGACGGCGTTTGCGGTAAATACTTGGTATAGCTGTGATTGAAGCGCTGCCACATCACAATCGTAGAGCGCTGCTCGGTAGGTGTCGATAAGCTCTTTATTTTGGGAATGCATTTCGTTTGTCATTGCCTGTTGAATCATTGTAACACTCTTGATCAATACAATTTGGCTTGATCATAACATATTTCTCCATATATGGGACCTTGTGTGTTCTGCATCGCGCTAAATGCAAAGTGCGCCGCACCTTTGTGTGACGCACTTTATACACGGTTATTGATGACTCTTTCGAACGTAAACCGATGGCTATTGGATAAACCCTTGGACCGTTGCTTCCTCGATGTAGGCTTCGGCTGCAGCATCGAGTGCTTCCTGGGCGGTCATATCACCGATAAAGACAAGGGAGAGGAATTCTTCTAGTTTGGTGATAGCAATATTTACAGCTGGATTCTTGTCGTAGTTGCCAACGCCTTCGGCAATCGTAATATTGGCCGCTTCTTGATAGGGACCACCAAATTGGGCGACAGACATGCGCGTTGCCATGCCAACTTTGGCAGCCTCGATTTGGCTGGCTTCATCTGCCGCTTCCATGATGATGCGGAAGATCAGATCGGGATCATTGGTCGTCATGGCCGGAATCATGTAGTAGTCGTTCCAGGCTGAACCAGCGCGCAGCCCATCTTCCGTCACGCGGGGAGCTGGCGCATAGGCGATGACGTCCATGAGGTCGGTTCGTTCTGGATCGGTCATGTTGGCGGCACGACTTGCCCACATTTTTGTTGACGGTATAGTGCCAAGCTGGACAGCTACTTCTTGATCATTCAGGCTAAGTGAAATGCCGTCTTCGCCCATGCATGCCTTGGCAACTTCCACCATCAGCTCAACAGCCGCAACACCTGTCTCATCGTTGAAGGTCGGCATGTTGTCAGCATCCAGATAGTCGCCGCCGCTCGCGCGCAACAACATGAAGAATTCGAGTTCCCACGCGCGTGCATAAGAGAGACTGATGGCGAAGGGGACATCCCAATCTGGGTTGTCGAGACCGATGGTGTTGCAGATTTCGATCACATCAGCATAGGTTTCGGGAACTTCAAGCCCTAGTTCGTCAAAAACGTCCTGACGGTAGATGGTGTGAAGTGTATTCCCCACCATGGGAATGCCATAAATGTTCCCATCGAGCGTTACACCATCCCATACGGTCTGTGGAATATCATCGAGACTATACTCGTCACGATATTTGTCCACCAAATCATTGAGCGGCAAGAGCCAGCCGGGTGCGCCCCATTCGGCTACTTGGCCGTTGGCCCCGTGGACAATGTCAAAGGGCGAATCGCCACCAGCAGATAGGGCTAGGCGCACCTGCTCTTGGGCATCTGCACCAGACAGTAGCTGGGTATTGATGGTAATATTTTCCACCTCGTTACACTTCTCCAACTCGGCTGCGTAGAAATCCGTAATGGGGAATGACCAGCCCATCATGTTGATCTCTACGGCCTCGGCTGGGGCCTCTACGTTGCAGGCAGATGGATCCATTATGGCCGTGTCTGCATTGCCCTCCATGCTAGCCTCTTGCGCTGGGGCCGGCTGACAGGCGGCAAAGAGCAGACTGCCCACTAGCAACATCGCGCACATTAAATAGTTTCTTTGCATGAGTTTCTCCTTGATTTTGGTAAAACGATTATAGTGAAACACTCGATTCGCGTACAACCAATTCAACGGGAAGCATCCGTTGAGATGCAGGCAGTGACGGATCTTGAATCTGGACCAGCAAACTTTCCGCGGCGGCGCGCCCAATCTCCGCAATCGCCACGTCGGTGGGGATATCTAGCCCCATCTCTTTCGCCGCGCTCAGAATCTTGACGGCCATCGGGTCGGTAAAGACCAATATCGCCGTGGGCGGGACATCTAGCGCCATAAGGGAGGAAAAAGCGTTCTCTGCATTCCTCTCGACACGGGAATCTGTCTCAATGAGATATTGTTCATCAAAAGGGAGATTCGCCTCTGTCAACGCCTGACGATATCCTACCCGTCGATCCAAATCGGTTTCGAACGTTTCAGGGCGGCTGATAAAGGCAATAGGCTTATGCCCCTGCTCGATAAAATGCTGAGTCAGCAGTTTTGCCCCCTGCACATGGTTGGCAGCAACGAACGCAACATCATCGCGGGGGATGCGACGTGGCACAACGATAAAGGGCATCCGCTCCTGTTTGATCAGATGAATCGTCTCGTCAAGGTGTGGTGGCCAGAGAAGGATCACGCCATCAACCTCTCGCGCCCGACAGAGCCTGGCAATCTCCTGCGGTTGTCCGGCGACGGATGTGTAAAGGATCAGATTATATTTCGCCCGTTCGGCAGCAATGGCTGCACCGGGAATCAACTCGGCGAGAAAATCGTCTACCTGATCGATAGGATAATTGACAATCATGCCAATTTTATCGGTCCGTTGGCGACGCAAGTTCCTTGCTGCCGCGCTCGGTTGATATCCTAACTCGACAGCGGCTTTTAACACACGTGCGCGAGTGACATCGGAAACGTCGGCCCGCTCATTAAGCGCTTTTGAAACGGTCGACTGGGATAAACCCAGTTGACGAGATAGTTCAGCAATCGTAATTGACATAGCTCTTTTGATGAGAGAGTATATCGCAGCGTCGAAATCGATTTCGAGAGGTCGTAGAACCATATCACGAAATCGATTTCGATGTCAAACGCAGAACCCAGTATAATTAGGTTCTGTTGACATTTAGAGTGCGCTCTCAGAGCGTTGGTCACTCTAGGCATTGATTTCTCTGAGGAGAGCTGTCAAATGTCAACGACTCCTAGTCAGGGACTATATTGAGAAGAATAAATGGGGCTTTTTCGAGTTTTCGACGCGGTGGCGTGAGTCCTTTCAACACTGGCCAGTATGAAGCAAGATCTGCTTCCAGATCGCTGTTTCGTCGATAAGCGTCCACTCTCTTCGCAACCTTGAAGGGGCAACGCCAAGGGTACCGAATTCGGCCTGTGTCATTCCCATTACGTGCACCTCAGCACCACTGGGTTGCCCGAATGCTCCCCACCCGTCGTGCTTGCCGGTCAGGCTCCAGCGGACGGCAGCGCGGGGCGCCATGGTCGGATCATCGCGGCCGATCTGGTGGTGAATCCTAAATTCGGCTGATGGGAAGGACGCGCGCAGTCGCATCCAGAATTTGTCAGCCTCCGCCCAGCCATGTTCGCTCACATATCCAGGGTATTCCAGCGATACTGCACGATCGTAGGTTTCTGGGATCGCTGCCATATCCGCTCCCATAATCCGCTCAAGGATAGTGGCAAGCCGTACGCCCCATTCGCTGTTATTGCCGCGACCAGAATATGATCCTGCCTGATCCCGCGAGGGATGAAAGGGCTGTCCACAGGCCTCAGGTCCGCCCTCGCGTTCGATTAGGCTGCGGGTATAGTCGGGAAGCGTCCATCCCATCTGACGCACAATAGCGCTCTGATCGCGTACCAGCCATTCATCGTTGATCTGGTTATTGACTGCATGGCAATCCGCAAGAATGCGATATCGCAGTTTTTTTCCCGTCGCTACCCCGTAGACCCCGTCACCAGTATGGGTGGCGGTGCAGATCAGGCGGTGGGAACTGAGCATCCCCTCTTCAGGAGTGCCACACCAGATGACATCCTCTCCCAAAAGCTCCCGGTCTGGAAACTCGGCTAGGGTCGCCATGGTCGCCGCTATGACGCCGATATTGCCAACAACAATCGAGGCTGGCGAGCGCACCACGATATCTGGCGCATAGTATTTCTCCAGCGCCGCAATGCGCCGGTCCTCCCAGATCTCCTTGGTGACACCGATAATGTAATCCGGGAAATCGGCGAATTTCGGATCAAAGCCTTGCATGATTTAAATCTGGACTCCTCTTTCTGCATCGAACAGGGGACAATGATCTGTGTTATGCCTCTTTCGCACTCTTCAAAGCCACCACTCGCATTCGATCCTCAACGTGCCGAGGTAGAGACACAGTCTCTATCCCACCGTTTCGATTAGCGCCTCAAACTCCTCCCAACTTCTAATCGTGGCATTAGGCTCTATGCAACCGCTCTCGTTCTCATTGGGATTGTACCATACGGAGAATAGACCTGCCTCGTTCGCTCCGGCAATGTCGGCCTTCAAATTGTCGCCGACAAACCAAGTTGCTGCGCTTTCGGCTCCGAGTTTCGCGACTGCGGTCTCAAAGATGAGCGGATGGGGCTTTCCAATTCCGTAGTCAGCGCTCGATATCACGAATTCAAACGGAGTAGCTATCTCTAGACGACTTAACGCGGATCGGAGCAACTCTCCCGTAAAGACATCGTTCGAAACGACTCCTAACCGAACCCCACGCGCGCGCAACCTCGATAGGCACTTCTGAATTCCTTCAGTCCTCTCAAACTCTACCGCAGCCTCAAAGAAACACCGCTCGAGTTCGTCCGACGGAGCATCGAAGCTGACGCCGAGTCCATCGAAGAGCAGTCTGTGGAATTGCTGTTCCATTGACCATACGTCTGATGTTTTCCAAACTGGGCTAAGCTGATCAACAAGCGTTGCATTTCGTGCTAGCACCTCGTGTATCGAAATCGAGGATGGCTTCTTGGCAAGCTTCAGAAGCGCTCTGATTCCCATCTCAGGATCGAAAGTCACTCTCCTGACTATTGTATTGTGAAAATCAAATAAGATTGCGTTTGGATTCCCGCACATGACGATCAGACCCCAGGTTCTTCTGGTCTCCGCTTGTCGTGTCGCCTCGGGTGGCTATTCACTCTCCTCATTCCACCCTTCGATCACCTGAAAATCCCTTAGCATTTGAACCAGCCCTGCTTCGTCTGTATAGTACATGCCTTTGGTTTGCATAAACCCCTTGGCAGGACCAGTGAACCCACTGCGTGCATAGAACCAGCACACCATGTCGTCGTGCCCTTTGTCCTTCGCTAAATGTTGTGCTGCCTGCCAGAAATGCTGGACCTGGGTCTGATTGACGGGTTGTTGCCAATTTTTGATTTCGACGATCCAGGGGGCTGGGGATTGGGGATTAGGGATTGGGGACTGGTTGCTGGTTGCTAGTGATTGATTGTTGGGAGCTGGCTGCTCTTCACTGTTTACTGACAACTGATTACTGATTACTGGCATTTCTTGGGGGATGGCATAGAGGTCGATCTGATAGTGGGTGGCGACGCCTTGGGGCTGGGTGACGGTGGTGTAGACATGGCTAAAGGTGGGAAGGGTGATCTCGCTGGCTTCGTTGAAGTAGGTGGTGCCATCAACCGTTTGATTGTTGAAGTGTCTCTTCATAAACTGCTCGATAAATGTTTCGGCAATCCGTCCCACCCATTGATTTAGCTCGCCACGCAGCTTGGCGATGAGTTCATCTTTAGCAACAAGTATTTCTTCGGCCAATTCGGTTTGCGCCTTCTCAATAGCCTCACCTCGGGTTAATCGCTCAATCTCCCAGCTATACTCGATTCGTATCATCTGTCCTAGGAGTGGATCGGAGAGTCCACCGTAGAATTGATCACCCCGCTCTCGGGCTAAATCACACCAAATCAACTTTCGTAACGTTTCGTTGGCTTCTTCGATAGTCAAAGGGAGTTGTAAATCCTCAACCAGTTTCTCAACTCGGACTTCTGTATCTCCATAATGGGTTAGATAGAAGACCATCTGTCTGGCATAGGGGAGGTTAAAGGTCTCCATATTCTGCGCAAAATGATAGCGCCAGAACTCATTGATATGGCCCGTTCGATTCTCCACCTCAAAAGTTAGTGTATTCTTGATGCCCTCTTCAGTGGTCAAATCGCGTTCCCGATATTTGCTGTGAAAGAGGCACCAAATGTAGTAGGGGTGCCCGCTCACTAAACGGCTCATGATGTAGGCCATGCGCAGAGATATATTCCACTTCCGGCGTTGGGCGAACTTGAGAACTAGTTCTGCTGCGCCCGATAGGGGTAAACGTTCGATATAATCAAGCGTGACACGCCCCAACATGGCTCCCGTTAATGCTTCTTCTGTCAGTATCGTCACCTGGGAACCCGCAATGAGCATCGGTGCATTGACAGATGCGGCGACACCGGAAAAAGAGTCTGTGTAGTTGAGACATTGATGGGTTAATGCTTCATCATAGTAGAGTACCTGATTCAACCGTTGGAACTCATCAAACATGACGATGATGCTCAATCCTGTTATAACCGCAAAGTCATGGGGAAGGTTTTTAAGAACGGCATTAATTTTCAAGGCATCACTCACACTTGTGTCCTTCTTCCACCAATCAATCCTTTGCATTACCAACGTTTCACCACTTTTTTCGGCAATATCATAAAGATGATCAAAGGACTGCATCCCACTAAAGGCCAAGCCAGCATCACGAGTACGAAACGCCAAGAATTGTTGTAGGAAGGAGTACAAATAGAGTTCAGCCAACTCCTTCATCCAGATCTGCCTGATTCCATCATGGATTTCAAAATAGAAGGGCATCACATCCTCTCGCTCCCAAAAGAGTTGGTTGTAAAACCGTTCCATGATGGCTGTCTTGCCCACGCGTCGATGAGAAACTAACGCCTGAGAGTGGCCGTACTTTTGGGCGACCATCTCTGCCCACTCCATGAGTGAATCCATCTCCCTCTCTCGATCCGTAAAGATGCCGAGTCCCACTCGCTCTTGAATCGGATATGGCTTTTCTGGATTTTGAAGTGTTTGAGGAATCATCTCGCCTTCCTGTAGTCCCTCCATTCACAAAATTTCTTGTTCTGCCGTTTTCTGTGGTGATGGCAAATTACTACAGCGGATGCGTACTTCGTACGTAGATAGGAACGGATTATGTGGTGTAGGCGAAGTAACTGGGATCATAGAGCGATTTCCGTTCTTGATGCCAATAGCGCGTCACGTTGCCCCAGTTTTTTGGAATTGTCCTCAGCCTTCCTGTGACGGAAAAATCCGCTCCTATCCAAATCCGTTGTAGTAGTTGATTCAAGCTCGAAACACAAAAAACGGTAGAAACAGCAAATTATCATGTACTTCATGCCCGAATTCTGACCCTCATTATAACATGATGCAGCGAGGTTGGAGGGTTGTAGTGGCGGCGAAGGAGGCATCTCTGTTCAGCCACCGCCATAGACCGCCTGAATCATGGCGTTGATGTAGCCGAAACAGTACGCGTAGGACTGATAGTAGCCCTTGGGATCGTCGTCGGTGCGTGGGACGTGGTCGGGGTCAATGCCGTAAGAATATCCGGTGTCTTTGAGGGCTTTTAAGACTCGGTAGAAGTCCATATCGCCTTCATCGGGCAGGGCTTCGCGGAAGCTGTAGCGCCCACCGAGAATGTTGCGGTAGTGAACCAAGAAAATTGTATTGCGGCTGCCAAAGTATTCGATGACAGGATAGATTTCTTCGGCCGGATTTTCGAGCCCTTCAGCGACAGATCCGACACAGAAATTCCAACCGTGATATGGACTGCGCTGAATCTCGATGAAACGCTTCATGCCTTCAAAATCATTGAGAACTTTGTCTACCCCTCTATAGCCAGGCGGCGTCGCCGGATCTTCCTGGGAATTGCCCATACGCACTTTGTACTCTTCTGCCACCGGAATCATGCGTTCGAGCAGATACTCAATTCGTTCCCAGTGCATCTCTGCCGTGACGCGCCCGGCGTCGGTCAGGGCGGACTGCTCCTCGGCAGAAATCTGGTCCAGGCGGAACGCCGTGTGATAGTAGCCGCCGCGACCTTCTTCTGGTGCGGTGCGATCGATGGGCAGAACGCACGTGTTATAGCGCAGAGAATCGATGCCAGCCCGTGCCGCGGTGCGGATCATTTCACAGACCATGTCAATTTCCCGATCCCGCTCTGGGCTTTTGCCAAAATAGATGATGTTGGGGAAGTGCTCATAGATGGGCAGTGAACTCATGTCCAGCGTTATGCCAAAGGCTTCGTGGCGCTCTCGTTCCTGGATTAACTCGTCGAGTTTCCAACCACAGTCGGGATGGAAGGGAAAATAGGCGGCCTTGTGTCGCACACCGCAACGCTGCAGAAAGCGCAACTCGGCATCGGTTGACCCAAAGCCCTGTGTGCGCACATACATACGCCCGCCATTTGTCGATGCTGATGAGGCGCCTCCGGCGGCAGCAGCTGCCTCCCCTGCTGCGTAACCTTGTTCAAGTGGATCAGATTTATTCATGTGAGTCCTTTCATTTATACCGCACCCGCTTATAACTTTTTATATCGGCTTATTTTCTTGACGTTCACGAGTCGCCCTTTGTGTCGGTCTGCGAGCCTCGTTAGACAGCCGGGCTAGCTGTATGCGAGAACCAATTCAACTGGCACTGCCTTCAGGGCAACACAGCAATTTTGCCGCGCGCTTTGTTTGCTTCCATGTATCGATGGGCGTCAACAATTTCATCGAGAGTGAACGTACGATCGAGGGAAACGGGTACATGACCTACCTCAACGTCGTTGACGAAATCCTGTACTACTGCTGCTCGCATATTGTGTTCTCCTAATCTGATCCGCGGTTAGTTCAACTTTTATACTTTTGTTGGCATAAACCTATTGGTCGGGGGCATCCCAGGCTAAGAATCGATACTCTCTTTCGGTCTGGTGACCCAATTTGCGAGCCAGTCTGGCCGAGCCGGGATTGTCTTTGGCGCAACTCCAGTAGGTGCGATACCCGCGCGCCTCACATTCCCGAACAAGCTGAGCACAGCAAACCATGGCATAGCCACGTCGGCGATGGGACTCGGCAGTAATTGTGCCTAATTCAATCATGCCCAATGCGGCTTCGGCAGCGAATGCTTCTGACAAAAGCTCCTCCCCTTTCACCAGGCAAAAGCCGAAAGCGTTCTCTATTACACGCAGTAGACATAATCCTGCACTTCTCAGTCAAAACAGACTCGAGCGGGCCAAATGGTCCGAGATTCTCTACTGCGTCTTTTTTCGCCATTTGAACGCTCTACCTCTGAGAAATCCTACTGCGTGTAATCTCTAACGTGCGCTCCGCACTCCCAAAATAGCGGATGTAAACGTCGCGGTCGCGACAACGTTCAAACCAGGTTGCATCGATGGGTAGCAGCTCACAACCCGCAGGTACGTCTAGATCGGGGGCTGGGTCTGTGCCCCATAGACGGTTGGTGAATTCCAATTCCCATGTATCGACATCGGGAGCAGATGGGAGAAGTTGGTTGTAGGGATGGTCAGGCCACAGACCGAGTTCGACACCCCCGTCTCGTTGCAGTTTCTCTATCAAATCGTGTACCAGATTGGCAGAGGGTTGCCCAGCCAGAAACAAGGTGCCCCAAGCCCATTCCTGGGCAGCACCCCAAGTGGGCTGGGCCAGATCATCTGTCCAGATCTGCCCGCGGATAGAACCATCCAAAACAGCAAAGCAGCGAATGGCAAGCGGCTGGTCCTCGTCAAACAGGGAGCGCAGTTGGGGGGATACCTGGTCGGCTGGTACGGACATCATCTCTTTCATGCGATTGTCTCCTGTGTGTCACTGAATCTGGACTGTCTCGAGGGTGGCCGCTAGACAAGTATTCTCTTCATGAGTTCTTAGTAGCCGTGTGGAGCACGGCATACCATTGCTGGGGCGACTTCATGATGATGGTGCGTACCGAGTGTGGTGGGATGCATGCCGGTGCAGATGCTGGTCCGTGACGGCGAGCAGATCGGTTCGGCGTCTTGGCGTAGGCATCGCCATAGCAGCCGAGATGCCGCGCGCTTACATCGTGGATGTTAATCCATAGGAAATTGGGACGACGATTTGTATTCATCTATTTGAGAGCCCAACCATGCCACGTGCTAATACTCACGCAAGCTGCCGTCGGGATTGATGAGCGGTGGACGGGCATAGGACACTGTTGGGTACTTGGCGAACGCCTCTTCGTTCAGGTCAATACCGATTCCCGGTCGATCAGGCACCAGTAGATAGCCGCCATCGCGTATTAGCGGCTCATCCACAAGATCAGCTTTCACACCGGTTGCATCGTCTGGCGGATACTCCTGCACCGGAATATTGTGCGTCGCCGCATCAAGCTGGACGCAAGCTGCAGTAAGCACGGCAGAGAGCGGGTTGTGGGGCACCACGCCCGCGTAATTCGCCTCCGCTATTGCAGCGATCTTCTTGACGTTTGTGATGCCACCCGCAAGCGAAAGATCAGGCCGCACAAACGCCGCCCCTCTGTGATTCAGCAAGTCCAGAAATTGGTATATGGTATACAGCCGTTCGCCCATGGCCAGCGGCATCGGCACGTTCGACGCAACGTACTCCCATTGGTCCATGTTCTCTGGCTCGATCGGATCTTCGAAGAAGTAGAGGTTGAATTCCTCCAACGATCGACCCACCGCAATGGCCTCAGCCGGGGTCAATCTGTTAACCACGTCTATCATCACATCAACGTCGGGGCCAACGGCGTCTCGCACCGCACCGACGCGTTCGACCGCATTGCGCTGCATCGCCGTGAAACTCATGTTCTCCAAACCGCAACCTTCCTCAAAGTCGGACTGCCCGAAGTCTCCGAACGGGTACAGACGAACTGCCGTGAATCCCTCTGCGACCCGCGCCTTTGCCTGTTCCGCTAGTTCAGCAGGAGTCGAACCACCAAGGTGGGTGTAAAGCCGCACCTTTTCTCTCGTCGGGCCACCAAGGAGTTCATAAACCGGCCTGCCGTACGCCTTGCCCTTGATGTCCCACAGACCGATGTCAATGGCGCCGATGGCCGCCATGATGTCTGAACCACCTCTGAACAGACTTCTGCGGAACATGTGCTGCCAATGACGCTCGATGTGCAGTGGGTCTTTGCCGACGAGGTATTCAGCACAGTAGCGAACGCCGGCGATGGGCAGGAAAGGTGTTCCGCCGGTGCCGGACGCTGGGTGTAACTCTCCAACTCCATAAATCCCCTCATCGGTCTCAACCCTGACGTAGTTGAATCGATCAGCCGACAGGACTCTTACTGTAGTGACTTTCATCTTCTCAACCTGACACGAATCTGTGGCCAGCCCGGTACACTTGTGATTAGTTACTCAATTTTTTTCCCAGTATCAGCCAGCTTACCGTCAAGCCGTATCCTAATTATACCGCACTTGCTGCATATCTGGAATACCCAGAAATTTTCTGCGTATCAGCCTCCACTTCCAGATTATTCAGCACTTGCTGCATAAGTCCTGGCAGCAAAATGATGGCTTTGGCTAAGAACACTTGGACTATTACTAACTAGGGATTTGTCGGGCTGCCCAGGGTAGATTAAAGATGTGGAACCTGCAACCTTTCCTTCAGATATCTGCAGTTGATCCCGATTTTGTCGTCGACCGAACCTTCGCCTTCGTTCGGACGCGGCGGATCGAGATCGAGCGTGATCCAGCCGTCGTAGCCGCGCTCATTCAGCATAACCCAAATCGCTGGATGGTCGACGCCACCAGCCCCTAGACCCTTGTATAGAATTTCCTCTGCGTGCATCTCCTTCGTCGGTGTCGGGCCGGTATAGCCGCGATATGACGCCTTCGAATCCTTCCAGTGGACGGCGGCCAGTCGGTCGTAGTAATCGTCGATCAGCTGAACGGGATCGCCGCCGCCGAGGTTGAGTTGTGCAGTGTCGGGAATCCAGGAGACGATATCCGGATCGGTCTGATCGAGCAGGGCGCGAACCTCCTCCGGCCGCTCGATCGGTCCCCAGATATGTGGGTGTGGGGCGATGGTTACGCCCATCTCCAACGTTCGCTTGCCGATTTCTGTCACGGTCTCTGCGATCGCTTTGATATCCTCAGCGGTCGTTCCATCCTCTGGGCGGCCTCCCATGTTGATTTTGAAATGGGTGCAGCCGAAGATGGTCAGGAAATCGCGGCAGAAGGTCACGTGGTCGGTGACTGTCTCTTCACGCTTGGACGGATCGATAAACTCCGTAGACTGACCTGGCCCACCATTGGAGGCGGTAATGAGCCGGATACCATACTCGTCGAGGAGCTCTTTCAGCGCTTGTGGTCTGTCGAGCCAAGTGGTTAGCCAGCCGCGGTATGGTTCGACGCCCGGCAGACCGTGCTTGGCGATCAGCTGGGCGGACTTCTCAGTGAAGTCTCCGAAAATGGCGCCGCCCATGGCAAAGTGAATGTTTGTTGACATGATGATCCTCCGTTTCGTGATCTCCTGTTTGGTGATGTTGTGTCTCTGGGTTGCTTCGTCTGTGTTGGATTCCCATTAGAAGGCAAGTCATTCGACCACGGTTTGTATGTTGATTTATCGGGGTGGTTCATTTTAGGCGGACAATTAGGTTTACATTTTTGCAAAGAGAAAAGATGTTTATATTTTCTAATTTGAGCCATGCTCAGGCAGAAAATGACCTCATATAGATTTTTGTCTATGTATCAAAAGTGTAAACCTAATTCTGAGCCACCCCGATTTATCCATCAAAAATGGTCTTGTTTCCTGCCCACCTGCGCATTCAGTCTAACACTCCGTATGAGGCGCTCGCAGAACACCAGCGAAGCGAGTCGCCTGTACGCGGCTGTTGGGCAACTCCCGCCAACTGTGGGGCCCGTTAATCGCAAATTCTCCCAAGGGCTTGCTAATATCCATCCACCTTCTCTGGAAAGCCCAAATAGCCAAATTCCCGGGCGAGTGCGTTAAATTGAACCAAATCTGTTGAATAGAACCCCAACTTTGCTAATGACATCTTGGCTGGCTCGGTGAAACCACCTTTAGAGACAAACCAATGGCTCTGTTCGGCATACTCTTTAATGCTTTGCACGGCATCGATCTGTTGGAGAAATCGTTCGACATGGCTCTTGTTGGCTTTCTCTTTGCGATATTTGACTTGCACAAACCAAGCACCCGTCGCCCACTCTTCCCTCTCTCCGTCCCACAACTGGTATTCACCAATCAGATCAAGCTCTTGCGTACCGTCATCGGCAATCACGCCCCAGCGGTGTTCGATATGATCAAATTTGGGAACAGTTACTGGGTTGGGGGTTGAGAAGTAGGCGGGACCGTCCACCGTTTCTCGGGTGAATCCCTTCATCACAGCCGCAACCACAATTTCAGTAAATCGCCCAATCGTATTGCTTTGCCTGCCTAACTCTTCGCGCACCCCGCTTTCGATATTCTCGGCTGCTTGTTCAGAGGAAAGTTTGCGAATTTCAAAATCATATTGATCTTTACTTTCTGGTAAAAGAAAAGAGATGAGGTGAGAAATGTGACAAAAAGCGGTTAGCAGTTCATCCAAAAGGTAGAGAACCCAAAAAGGAGGAAGGAATGCTAACCGCGCCAGAAATAACTATAGCAGTACTGATGAATGTATTGCAAGTAACGCCGATGGGAACAAACGTAAATGTAATGCGTCTGATGTGGGCAATGCTGAATGGGTCGTTTCTGAAAAGTCGAGGAGCAATCCATAGCGCATTGAAAGAAAGCGGGTTTGAAGATGAGGAGCTCCGGCGAAGCTGGTGGAGCTTTCGATATGGATCATGGGATATCACAAGTCTCAGTAGATCCAAATTTCAGGTTTTGAGAGAGAATTCTGGCTAAACAGTTGACATAAATACAAATTTGCCGGTCGATATCTAGTTTTTGCGTTAGATTTGGGCGATTTTCAGATATGAAATAGGTTGTTTTCTGTAACCGAAATCTGAATAAATGACTCCAAAATCCCTGCAATCTCGACTGAAAATCGCCAAAAACGCCAAATTTGGATCTACTGAGTCTGCTGGGGTCGTGGCAAGAAGAAGTGGAGTGGAAAGGGGAATGGGAGGCAAAAAAGTTAGAAGGGTACCGAGTGAAAAGCATAGATATCACAGGGTTCTGGCGACCGAAGCTGCAAGGGAAAGTGAACCGACTCTATAACTCAACGGCTCGTCGGGCATTGCCCGCGCTCATCTTTGGAGTGATGATAAGCTCGGGGGAGATAGGCGGGAAGCGAGTGCCACTGCTCAAGGCAATCATGAGATGCACGGTTGGAACAAAGGAAAGTGAGTTTCGGAAAAAGCTGCTGAAAGAGACGAAGAAATCACTGGAGTCAGACGAAGTGGCGGTGGTCGATGCCGGGTTTACAATCAGAGAAATGCTAGAAAGCGGCATAGACCGATTTGTCCTGCGGGAAGCCATTAACTGCACAGTGCGCCGCAATGAGTTCCCCAAACGCAAAGAAAAAGGCAGACCACCTGAATATGGTGATATTGTGCGTCCGCTCTCTCGCAGCTATAAGGGAAAGCGACTCGAGGCTACAACTCCGGACTCGTCTGGTCGCTTTCTCTATAGTGGTCGCCTGATTTGCTATCAAGCATGGCACAATCTCGTCCCCAGAACAACCAAGGTGGATACAGCCAACCGTACCTACTCGATTTACGTCATTCAGGATCCGGCCTACAACACACCTTTGGTTTTGGCGACCGTTATGACTTTGCAGCCTGAAACCATTTATCTTGTCTACCTGGAACGCTGGCCTGTTGAACATCCCCCCTTGGCTTCCAAGCAGATGATTGGCTTACATCGTCAATTTGTTCATGCCGATGAGGCTTGTTTCCGCTTACCTGAACTGGGGCTGCTTGCTGGCAATCTTCTTTCCCATTTAGCCGCTTCTCTTCCTCCCATACCGACTGGCTACTGGGATCGAGAGCCTCAATCCACTCCCGGCAGGCTGCGCCGTGTTCTCTCGAGTGCTCTTTTTCCAACTCCTGACCAACTCGACCCTGACTTTCGGAAAAAGGCCTCGGTTTCACACCATTTCCCTAAAGGCGTTCTCGCTCATCGCCGCCTCAATGCCGCTGCTTAAACTAGCCGAGCACTATTTTTACATTTTATCCCGTTTTTTCAGGGTGGATTCTTTTTTCCGCCCCTTTCGGTTTGCCCTTTGTCACTCAAGCCTTTACCAGAAAGTAAAGTTGATAGGTAATAAAGCGCTTGAGCATTGGCTCGGTGGGTCCACTGAAAAGACTCAGCGAGACCCGCCGCACGACATCCAACTGCTCTAATTTCTGCAAGGATTCATGGATCTCTTGCGGATCTTCTCCAATCTTCTCCGCAATCTCTTCGACCTCAATCCGCACATCGGGATATTGTGTGGCCCAAAACATCACCTTCTTGGTCGTCTGCCCCTCGTTGAGGAGCTTGCTATATTTGAGGAACTCTTCGTTGTAATGTTTGAAGAGATAGCCATTCGGATGGGTCAGTTCAAAGCGAACCACTTCATCTAGCACCTTGGGGTTTGGGTAGCGCTCCGTGGCCGGAGATTCGCTGCGCATCAAGCTTTCGATGGCATAGAGATACCCTTTGGTCAAGTCCCAAATCGCATAGGCAAATTCTTCGGTGACGGGTATATTCAGGTGTTTCCCCAGCCGTGTAACCAAGGCAACGGCATGACCCTCTTCCAATGGACCTAGGATTCTGTTAGACATACGCCCGGAAAGCGCCCCACCCGTTGCCCGCCCCAACAAGAGGGAAACGGATGAACCAGAAACAATCATGGGCGCGACGAGCGACTCCGACGGTTTTTGATAAAAATTCGTGACGGGAATGATGCGATCATGATCGGGATCATAGACATCCGCCAGGATTTGAAACTCGTCGATAAAGACCGCCGTGGGCATATTGTAGATGCCAGCCTGCGCTCTGGGCACGTTGACCACCCATCTGGCTAGATCAGATGAGGGATAGCGGCTCAGTTTACCGTTTAAAGTAGTTTTGTAACTATGGCTGATCAGGATCTCATGTGGTTGACAGGGAAAAACGTTCTTTGCCATGGAGATCGAGCCAAATACGTTGAAAAAGAGAAGAGACATTGCGAATGCCATAGCATCGACGAGTGATGACCTTAATCTTGTTATTGAGACCTTCAACAAAACCACTGTTGATGCGTTGGTCAAAATAGTTGACAATGGATTGCCAGTGGTTGCGCAGGGTTTTGATAAAGCCATCAAAGTTATCAAGGGAGGAACGTTCAACTTTGCGAATCCAAGCCTCAAGGCGATGTTCAGCTTGGGCAACAGAGAGTTCCTGGTTGAAGATGGCGGTCAATTCTTCTCGAAAGGTATAGGCCTGATGAAGGGCTGGTGAATGAGCAAACAAACGTCTAAGCTCCTGCCGCTCTTCAGGATTGAGAGCCGAGTGATTTTTGCGTAAGATCCAGAGCATTCCTTTGCAATCTTGGTCATAAGTTTCAGGAGGCAGTTCTTTTTTCAAGCGTCTGAGTTCCTTTTTTCGGAGGTCGTCAAAGTCATCTCGATAGTTCTGAGCAACATGAAATCGGTCAACAACAGGAGATGCATTCACATCATCATTCTCATTGATAAATTCATCAATCGCATTGATATAGCCCTCCCACATGTCGGTGGTGCAATAGTTGATGGTGGGGCGTAGTCTCTCAGGAATCTCTTCTAGGAATGCCTTAACCGTCTTTTTTTTCGATCAGGAGAACTCCAAGAATCCGTACCTTGGGTTGACGAGCTGTAATGATCGCACTAAATTTCTTGCGCCCCTTACTTCTGGAGATTTCGTCAATCCCCAACGTACCGATTTCGTCGATTTCATCCCAGTTGATTTTGGGCTCTATCAGACGGTTCAATGCGCCTACGACTGCATCGTACCCAACTTCTTCTTTGAGGCTTACATCTTCGATTGTACTGTTGATTAGTTGCATGACCAGGTATTCATCATACGCTTGTGTATGAGGACTTCTTTGTTCATACCAACTCACAATTTGAGTCGTTGTTGGGTCACAATGACACGACAAACATTGACCCGTTTGGGCCGTATCAAGATGTAGGTCTCAAGCCCAAAACTGGGAGATGGCGCAAGCTAATTTCTTGACCATGGCCAAATGTACACGCAATCTCAACTCCGCATACACCACATGCTGTTGTTTTGGGTGCTTTCACCCGAATCAATAAATGATTTTCAGACGTGATTTCGCTGCTTAACACTTCCACTTCTGGGATATCTAGCGGTACCGTTATTGATGAAGTCATTCTCGATGTCACCTTTTTCAATCGCTTCGTTTCGGATAACATCTTATTTTATATCATTTTATTTTCGACCGGTACCTCATGATCCGACTGACACAAGATATTTAGCTCGCACTATCCATTCATGGCCGGCTTGTCAACCACATGAGATCCAATTGATCCGTAACTATTAAACAGCTTCAACGCTATTTCATCTTGAAAGTCCTCGGCGAATTGCTCTAATTCACCCAATTCTGGTAAATCTCTATGAAATTCGGGGCGCCGATAACGAAACGCAAAATAACTGCGCAGATAGCCGCTCAAGTAATCCCTGGCAAATTCATAGGTCGTGATCAACTCAGCTCGATACAAGTAGGATTCAAATGTCATAAAGATGGGCAGCACCCGCTGCTGCTCATAGAACAAGCGGTTGAAGGCGCGATGCAGAATGGCTGTTTTCCCTGTACGTCGCAGGCCAGCAAAGGCAATGCTATGACGTCCCCCTAACGGGATGCTATTGCCCCATTCCCAAAAGAGGTCAAGCTCCTTTTGGCGGTTGACAAACCATTGATTGCCAATTTCTTCGAGTGGTCTTAGTGGTTGGTCGTGATTCACGAGATATCCCATTGTATGCCAGTCTTGTACCATACAGACACAAACACTCAGCAGATAGCAGCGGAGTCGCCATACATGGCGCGGCGTGCTGTCATGCCGACCCGCTACGCATTGCAGAGTGCTCACTCCGCGTTGCAGTCTACTGATGCTATTTGACTGTCATTCTATCCCATGTTAAATACTGCGTCAACGCACCCTCGAATGCGGGTAACACTGGCATATGCCTGCTGACAAATCTTAGCCAAAAGAAAACACTGGGCTGGCGATAGTTGAAGCGTAATTTCCCCGCCGTTGATCCGCAGAGTCTTCATTGTATCCTAACCTCCATTGTGCAGTTGGATAAATAGACAGTTCGGGGAATACAAAAGCGGCCTTCCTCACCTAAACGGTGGTATCCCAAATTGTGTGTCAATTTGCGCTCTCGCAGAGGTCAAATGGTCTTTACACACTTTGTGGTATACCACCCCAACGTAGGGTGTAGGACGACCGCTTCTTGAATCCAACGTCAAACGCGGATACAATGTCGCTAGATCATCCTCACTGGTCATCTCAGTTTGGATGGTTCAGTCGTGTTGGGGTGGTTCCGCACCCCAACACGGTGCTCTTGTTTGTAGGGATGATATTATAGGCCGGCGCGGCAACAAATGTCAATTCTTTACAGGTGGTTTAAGAAGGATACAAATGAGGAACAGTACCACACGCGTTATTCACCTTGAGAATCATGAATCGCGAATAAATAGACTCGGTTCATCTGCAGCAGCCAACTGTCGAAGTCGCCAATAACCATATACGATGAATAATGCTTCGATTGCCATATTGACTATTTGTGCCGTGCCAAAATACCCCTGGAGCAAAATGAGTAGTCTGCCAAAAATCGCAAACAGATTTGAAACAATGAAGTATTTGTGAAAATCTGGCCAAAATTCAGGTTTGATGAGCGCAAGAATAAACACGCCTCCAACCGACGCATACAGCATCGCAAGTACGCCTAATTCAAACACACCTAGGCTAGACGCGACATCACTGCTGAAATCAAGACCCGCCATCGTACCGTAATAGCCGTCCAAGGCAAATATGGCATAAAAGCCAGAAAGCCCCAAGTAGACTGCAAATACGGCGAGCGTGACCAATCCAATAATAATATTTTGTCCGATTGTTAGCGGCTTCATGATGCCTCCTCGATCTTTCCTTATGTCGCCATTTACGCGCGGCTGTAAGCTGTCGCGTGCAATGGCTTGTTCGCAGCTCCATTCCTGAGTAATCATGCCGGATGGAGTGTCATTAACGCCATCTCCTGCCACTTCTGACGATACTGCAGGTACATGTCCTGCCAGCGTCGCGGTCTCATTTGCTCGCGCTCCGGGCCGTTGGGCATCGTAAGGAACTTCTTCATGTGGGCTCGGCGTATTTGGCTGTTGAATATGTATCGATCCCATTCATCCCGCGACGCTCGAGAGTAGTAACCCACTTCACAGCCAGCTGCTCTGACTATTTCAAAGAGATCTGCCTCTGTGTGGCGATCGCCTTCGTAGTCCTTCAACTCGATCGGGACATCATGGGTGGTGAAGAAGGACTCGGCGATCACGATACTTCCCCTCGACGAGACCATGCTCTTCAGCTCATGAACGGTCGCTTCAAACCCTCCGAAGCACATTGACGCCCCTAGGCAGGCCGCGACATCAAAGCGCGCCCCCCCAATCTCGTACTCTCGCACGTTTCCGCACACGAATTGTACCTTGTCGGTCACGCCTTCGCGTTCAGCCAGCGCCCTAGCGTTGGCTATGGCGGAGGCATCCGTGTCAACACCGACTCCGGATATGCCGAAGTATTTCGCCCACAGGCAAAGCACTTCGCCGCTGCCGCATCCGCAGTCGATGACAGACTGGCCCGCCTTGAGTTCCAGGTACTCCCCGATCGCGAGCAGTCGAAATGCTGAGAGCATGTTCGTGACGGGGGAGTACCGCTCGATTTCCATTGCGATTTCACGTAGATGTACAGGGTTCTTCACGGACGTGTGCTCCTCATTCTGAATTGACGAAGATGAGATAGTACTATGACACTTCATGTTCTTGATACCGATTGAAAAGAAAGCCGTTGCTTAAGAGTAGCGCCATCGCCGCCTGCGGCCATTCAAGGCATAAAAAACAATGCGTTGCGGCGATGTGCTGCTACGCCTTGTTTCTTGAGAGAGTTGGTCAATTAGGGATTCACGCTTTGCGGCGGTTCGCGGCGCAAAACGAGAGTTTCCGCAGTAGCCAACATCATCGCTCCACTGGCCGCGCGATTCAGCGCCTCCTGGATAATGATCGTCGAATCAAAGATTTGCTCTTCACAAATGTTCGCCACGCGGCGTTGGTGGACGTCAAACCCATAGCCACTGCCCTTCTCCCGACACTCAGCAACGACCAGCGATGCCGACGCATGAACGTTTTCGGCGATGACGCGCAACGGCTCCTCCAGAGCGCGGGCCACCACCTGGACCCCCATCGCCTCATCGCCCTGCGCTTCTACCGCCTCCACGGCCGGGATGGCCGCCAGATAGGCCGCTCCACCGCCGGGCACGATGCCACCTTCCATGCCTGTCTGCACAACTTTCACAGCGTGGGCTGCCTTTTCCAGCAACGCCGTCCGCTCGTGTTCGGTATAGGCACCGACGTATAGCTCGCCTATGCCTCCCTGAAGACGACCAATGCGTTCCCAGAGACGCTCCTTCTCTTCACGCTTTGTGACTTGATGGAGCTGACTGCGCAACATTTGGCGATGCAGCGTTTCGCAGCGCTCTTGTACCAGCCGCTCTTCCCCACGCCCACCAACAATCATCACGTAATCGTCGGTGGCGACGATGCGGTCGGCATAGCCCAGGTCGTCGATGGTTAAGTCCCGTGTACTCATCCCCGCGGCATCGGTGATAAAGGTCGCACCCGTGAGCAGTGCAATATCCCGCATCATGTCGCGGCGCAGGTCTTCAATGGGCTTGATGGTGGCGGCATACGCGGTGAGCTGGCCCCGGCGATTGTTGATGACCAGGGTATCAATGGCCTTCTCCACATATTTTTGCAGATGATAAAGAGGTGCTTCCCCTCGGCCTGAGCTACGAGCTCTAAGACAGGTGCGACATCTTCGGCCGTGTTGAAATGAATATCGGCCACGAGCACATAGGGTTCACTGAGGGCCGCGATATGGCGCAAGGTGTCGCTGAGCAAGTGACGCGAAAGATACTCTCCTGGGAAGCGGGACCCCGTGCGGAAAGCTGTATCGTGACCCACGCCATAGCCGGGTTGCAGAATGACATTGCCGTACGGTCCCAACACCTCATATATCTCCCCTAACAACTTTGAGATCTCTGGCTCATGGACGGCGGCATTCGCCAGACCTGAGATATGGTCTGCCTTTTCTAGAGGAAGGGCCAGATCGGTCAGCGCACTCGATGCCGCCTGAACACCTTTCTCAACCCCACGTTGTAGGCTTATGGGGTCGGCACCCGCTACAATCAGACGGTGCAGATCACGGCCGATAGAGCGTGCAAGGACAGCTGCAGTGGCGCTGCCGTCTCCATACTCTTTGCGCATGTGCCACACAATATGGCGCATTAGCATCGCGCCCACGGTTTCCACCCGGTCCGGTAGCTCTGTGATGCGGCGGAGAATGGTCGCACCATCCGCGAGCAGCTCCGGTTCCGTCGAGTTGACACGCTGGTTGATGACTGTGCCACCCAGCGGTCCCAATGTGACTGCCAGGACGCGCGCCATGGACTCGAAGCCGTGCAACATCTGGGTACGGCACTCGGTTCCGACCAGGATATCCGGTACAGGCATGAGAATCCCTAGCCCTTCACCGCGCCAATGGTGATGCCGTGGATAAAGTAGCGCTGCAAAAAGGGATAGACAACCAGGATCGGAAGGACCACGACGAGCGTTTGCGCCGCACGCAGGGAACGGTCCGAGTAGAGGCCAAAGTCTTCGGGGTTGCGCATAAACTCGTTCATATCCAGGTTGATGACAACGGTCCGTAAGAAGGTCTGCAGCGGAATCAGGTCGCGGTCCGCAATGAGAATCATGCCGTCGAACCAGGCATTCCAGTGGCCCACAGCGCCAAAGAGCGTCAGTGTGGCCAGCGCGGGAATGGAGATGGGCAGGTAGATCGACCAGAGCACCTGCCAATAGGAAGCACCATCGATAATTGCCGCCTCCTCCAGCTCTTTGGGCACATTGCGGAAAAAGTTCATCATCAGGATCACATTCCACAGGGGCAAAGCTTGGGGAATGATCAAGGCCCACAAGGTATTGAGCATGCCCAGCTGGCGAATGACTAGGAACCAAGGGATGAGTCCGCCATTAAAGAGATAGGCAAAGAGGACAATCCCCATAATGATGTTGCGACCGGGCATTTCGTGTCTGCTCTTCGACAGTGGAAACGAGATGAGAACCACCAACACCATCTGCAACGCGGTCCCAAAGACCGTACGCAGGACCGAGACCCAAAATGCACTGATAAAGGCACCCGCTTCCATCACCTTCTCGTAGGTGATAATGGTCGGGCGAACAGGCCAAATCGTCACCAGACCGCCTGTGGCTGCGGCCCTGTCACTCAGAGACAAGGCCAATAGATGAATCAGGGGTAGGATGCAGGAAAGGGCCAGAAGAATCAGCAACGTATAGTTTGTAATGTCGACAGCTCTGGCCCTAAAACCTTTGTTTTCGATCATATGAATAGTGGATAGGTGGATGGTTGATAGTGGACGGTGGATGGTGTATGACAATCAACTATCCACTATCAACCATTAACTAACTGTGCTAATAGACTTGATAATCAGTGAATCTTGAAATCAGGCGGAAGCTGATGACGATCAAGAGCAGGCCAATTAGCGAGCGGACCAGACCCACAGCCGTCGCCAGGCTAAACCGAGCGCCGAGGAGTCCCTCACGGTAGATGAAGGTGTCAAGAATGTCTCCCGTGGCGTAGACGGCCGGGTTGTAAAGGTTCAGGACTTGATCGAAGCCCGCAGCATTGAGCAGCATACCAAGGTCCAGACAAAACACAAGAAAAGCGGTCGGCAAGATACCGGGCAAAATGACGTAGCGGATACGCTGGAAGCGACCCGCACCGTCGATGGCGGCGGCCTCGATCTGCTGGGGATCGATGCTGGTCAGCGCGGCCAGATAGAGGATGGTTGCCCAACCGACCTGCTGCCAGAGGTGGCTCACGATGAGCGTCGGCACAAAGGTGCGGTTGTTGCCCAGAAAGATGATGGGCTCTTCCATGCCCATTCGGAGCAATAGCTGGTTGACCACGCCGCCGGCGCTGAGCATCTCCAGCATGATGCCGCCCAACACAATCCACGAGAGAAAGTAGGGTAGATAGACCAGGCTCTGAATGGTGCGCTTAAAGAAGCGGTGCCGCACCTCATTGAGCATGAGCGCCAGAATCACGGCAAAGAATTGCAGCGTGACAATCTTGGAGATGGCGATGACGAGGGTATTGCGAAAGATCTGCCAGAACGTGGGGTTCTCCAGCATCAAGCGGAACTGCTTCAGCCCCACCCATTGGGATTTGGCAAAGCCCAGCGCGGGCTTATACTCCTGGAAGGCGATAGTGATCCCGTACATGGGATAATAGCTTAGAAGGGCCAGGTGAATCAGCGCGGGGATCACCATTACATAGAGAGGCCAAAGCCGGGGAAGGTCTCTGAGCAGCTTGGATTTATGTCGTTTGCCAACAACAGTTGCCGTGGAGGCTGCGTCTACCATTTCTCTATTTGATCCTCCGAATCATCCAGCGATACTAGAATACATAGACAATTGATTCCCGAATGTTTTCAGCGACTTTTGGATTGCGAATGGCTTGAATCCCAGCCAACGTCAACACATCAACAGGGGCTTGTAAAAGCTGTTCAAGATAGTCAGTTAACTCAATAAATTTTAAGCCAAGCGGTGTCTCAAATTCAGCAACGAGGTCAATATCGCTGCGTTCGTGTTGTGTACCCTTGGCGTATGAGCCGAAGATGCCAAGACGCGTCACCCCATACTCTGATGACAAATATGGTAGCTGCTGCCGCAAAATATCAGTAACTTGCTCTGTTGTCATTATGAGTTATTTTAGTGGTATAGGAAAGTATAAAATCAGCAAAGAGACACGGTCAGATTCTGGCTGAAAGCTGATGGCTGATTAGCTGAAAGCTTTTTTTATCCCCAATGGTAGGACACCTATTTTATCGTTCATCCTATTATTATAACAGAGAAACTGGGCCATTGACACCCAGTTTCAAGACCACTTTAGGGCAATCGCGTACTTGTACAAGAAAGAAAAGAAGGGATAATCTATTTTGGAACCCAAAAAGGAGAAACCAAAATGGAAAAGCCCGAAATAGCAAGCATAGAAAAGCACTTTGGAAGCATAGAAGAGCCAAGAAGCCCGATAAATCGACGCCACAATCTAATCGATATAATCGTGATAGCAATCTGTGCAGTCATATGCGGAGCAGACGATTGGGAAGGGGTCGAAAAATTCGGCAAAGCCAAAAAGGAGTGGCTAGAAAGCATACTGGAGTTGCCAAATGGAATCCCATCGCACGATACATTCTGGCGCGTATTTGGATTTAGATGGAGAGGTCTTTGCCGAATGTTTCAGCAAATGGATGAGCGCAGTCTGCCAGGTAACGAATGGAGAAGTGGTGGCAATAGACGGCAAGCAGTTGAGACGTTCCCATGATAAAATAGTGGGCAAAGGAGCCATATACATGGTGAGTGCTTGGGCTTCTCTGAACAAAGTAGTCCTTGGTCAGTGGAAAGTGGATGAAAAGTCGAATGAAATCACAGCTATTCCAGAGTTACTGCGCTTGTTGGAGATCAAAGGGGCACTCGTGACCATCGATGCTATGGGTGCTCAGACTGAAATTGCACAGCTCATCATTGACAATGAGGCTGATTATCTCTCTCTCAAGGGCAATCAAGGAAACTTACATGCAGATGTCGCCTTGCTCTTTGAGGATCTCGAGGAAAGTGACTTTACTGCCTTTGACCACGATTATGCCAAAACGACCGATAAGGGACACGGTCGGCTTGAAACCCGAGAAGCCTGGACCATTTCTGCCCCCGACATCATCCAGAATCTGCGCAATTCTGAGCAATGGCCTGAACTCTCTACCGTCATGATGGTTCAAGCCCAACGCACCTTGATTTGTGGTGATTCTCAGCAAAAAGACAATCCCGACAGGCGCTATTACCTCTCGAGTTCCGAGTCCGATGCTCGCTCTTTACTCAATGCCTCTCGCACTCATTGGCATGTCGAAAATCGCCTACACTGGACCCTCGATATTGCCTTCCGAGAGGATGAATCCCGTTTGCGCAAAGGCCACTCAGCTCAGAATTTCGCTGCCCTTCGTCATATTGCTCTCAATCTGCTCAAGAAGGAGACTTCTCTCAACGTTGGCATCAAAAACAAGCGCCTTACCGCTGGCTGGGACCACCACTATCTCTTGACAGTCCTTTCTGGCTTATTTTTTTAAGGTACGCGATTGCCCTAAAGACCACTTTCTTTACTTACCCGACAAGATGAATGCTAACATTAAAATCAGAAGTCCCAAGCTCTCAGTTTGATTAACGACGCTGGATCGAACCTATTTGATTACCCATACGTGCAATGGTCAGGCCTTAATGGCACCGCTCGCCAACCCTTCGATAAATAGGCGCATCGTAAACATGAAAAGAATCAGAAGTGGAATCGAGGCGATCACATAGCCAGCAAACATAGGACCGTATTGCTGTAGACTATCCCATTGGCTGCTAAAGCTCACCAGCCGCAGCGAAATTGTCCAAAGTTCTGGATTGCGCAGCGTGACCGATGGCCAGATGTAGTCATTCCAACTGCTTAACAACGACAAAATGGCCAGCGTTCCGAGAATTGGCTTCGCCATTGGCAGCGCAATCTGATAGTAAATTCTAAACTCATCGGCGCCATCGATGCGCGCCGATTCAAAGATCCCCTCCGGCTGTGAGGCAATAAAACTGCGCAGAACAAAGATCGCAAATGCCTGTCCGCCTGCAATATAGGGTAGGATCAATGCCCAATAGGTATTGAGTAGCCCCAACGATTTGACTTGCAGAAAAAGAGGGATCAGGGTCAGCACCCCAGGGATCATGAGCAGCGCGATAATGGCAAAGAAAAACAGGTCGTGGCCTGGGAAGCGGTGGCGGGCAAAGATATAAGCCGCCAACGAGGCCAAAAACACAACGCCAAACGCGCTAACGACGCCAACCAGCACAGTATTGAAAATGGCATCAGACAGTTGTTGCCATGCATCCGCATAGTTGAGCCAATGTAACGGGAATGCTGGCCCCCAAAATGTGCTGTAGAATTGGGTATTGTTCTTAAACGATGTAAAAAGTGTAAAAACGAGCGGATAGAACGTAATGAGACCGAGCGTCAGCAATAGAATATGGAACCAGAAATCGTGGCGTAGCGTCTTGGACTTCATCTTACATTGATTGGATGACTAGGCAGGTATGTGTTCCGTTTCCGGTTGAATATAGCGCATATTGATATAGGTCAGGATAAAGATGACGACAAAAAGTGCCGTTCCAATGGCACAGGCATAGCCAAACCTGCCGTCTTGGAACGCGGCTTCGTACATCAGCAGACCTGGCACCATAGAGGCATATCCAGGACCTCCGTTCGTCATGATCAGTATCAGCACAAATGATTGGAGTGTAAAGATCACGTTCAAGATCAGAAGCAGCTTGACTTGCCCCATGATCAGCGACAATTCGACCAGCCAGAAGCGACGAAAACCGGTTGCGCCATCAACTGCTGCGGCATCCAATATTTCCCTGGGGATATTTTGCAGGCCAGCTAGATAGATTAGAAAATTGATGCCCGCAATCCAGGGAAAACCGACCAGCGCCAAGCTTAAGAGAACTGTACGATGACTGCCGAGCCATTCATTGGTCAGAAGGCTAAGTCCGAGGTTATTTAAGAGCACATTGGCCAACCCAACCGTTGGGTTGAAAATAAATTGCCAAATCAGATATATCACCACTTCGGGAACGACCAAGGGGACCACGAACAACACTCGATACCAATATTGCCAACGCTGACTCTTGAGATGAAAGACCAATTCAGCGGCCAATAGTGGAGTCGTCAAGACGATCAGGATGCGGGCCACCGTCAAGATCAGCATGTTGACAATGCTGGTCCGCATGACATTATCGGACAGGATACGTTCAAAGTTGTCCAACCCAATCCAGCGGGGGGGGCTAAAGCCGTCCCAATGGTAGAAGGAGAGGCGCACGGCAGTAAATGCTGGATAGTACATAAATACGGCGAGAAAAGCGATAGTGGGTATGAGAAACAGGTAGAGCGGCGCTTTACGACGCAACTCATCCCAAACCGTGCGCTGACGATCATCGGTAAGGGACCCAGCAATGGGGTCCCTATGTTGAAGAATCTGGTTGCTCATATATATATGGCTAGATCTCAATCACTCACTGCTTGGTGGGTTGTCCCAATCCCAACTATTCTCATCGGCCAATCCAGCAACGGAGTCTTGCATCAGTTCATTGACCTTAGCCATATATTCCTCCATCGTTGTTTGGTCTCCCATGAATTCTTGGAGTAGACGATAGTTCGCCGGACCATCTTCTGCGGTGAATTCCATAAAGCCCATGGTTTCGGTATTTGACATCGACTCGATCAACTCGGACATGGAGGGTAGGGGCACAGTGCCCTGAACGGTGGGAATAAAGGAGCCCAAATCATTAACCATGGGGCCAGCGTTCTGGGGCGCCGTCAGGAATTTAAGGAAATCGACCGTGGCTTCAAACTTCTCGGGCGTCATGGTATTGTTTGCCTGGGAAGTCGAGACACTGTACTGGAAGGCTGCGGAGGGTCCGCCAATCATGGGCGCGGACTGACCAACATAAAATTCAGTGACGGCCTCATCGAAGGTGGGTAACGGGAAGGTGCCCCACTCAAATTGAACCTCCGGATTGTTCTGCGTCTGAGGCACAGCCCAACTCCCATTCCAATACATGGCGACCTCGCCATTGACAAACATGCGGAAGGTATCGGAGATTTCCAAGCTAAGCGCACCCGGTACCCAATGGTTTGACCAATCTTTGAGGAGACGGAAAGTCTCCTGGTACCGTGCGTCGCTCGTGTCCCACGTGCCGTTGGCATAATTACGGGCTGTAGAATAGGTGCTGAGGCGGAATTGATTGTTGTCAACATTCAGTTCATCAAAACGGTCGTTGTAGAATTGGGTGGCCCCAACCCGATGCCACCAGCTCCAGAGAAACGCGCCAGGCCCCAAGGGAAAGGCAAACGCCTCCATATCTGCTGCTTTCAGAGCCTCATGGGCGGCAATAAACTCAGACCAGGTCTGCGGTGGATTGTCAGGATCGAGGCCCACTGCTGCAAACATATCCTTATTATAAAAGATTGCCGTACCCACATAGTCGGCGTTTACTTGATACCATTCACCATCTGGGGCCTGGACAAATTCCATGACAAAGCCGGTGAAGCTATCTAACCAACGGTCATGGCCCGGTTCTCCCGCGGGAATATATGGATTCCCTTCTTCTAATTGGGCCGTGATCGGTTCAAACATGCCTCGCGGCAGCTGCTCATTGACCCAACCCGCATGCAGCCAAACAATATCCGGTAGTAGTTCGCCAGCGGCTTGCGTGCGTACCCAAGTAAGGTAGTCGTTGCCAGGAGCGAGAGGCGGGATGAGCGTAATTTTGATATTGGGATGTAGCTTCTCGTATTCAGCCACGATGCGGTTCAAATAGCGCGGCGGATTGGGTGCGTTTGAGGTCGGTTCCACTGGCGTGTAAGCCTGAGCATACATGGTGATTTCACCAGCATAAGCAAGTTCTGGTACCTCCGAATATTCAATGCCTTCGGCTTCTGGTGCGAGCGGCGGAACCTCGCCGGAAAGCTGCGGCTCCTCGGGTTCAGATTCCTCTGTAGCTGCTTCTTCGGATTCGGCCTCGGCGCTCTCACTGCTTTCAGCGGAAGCGCCCGAATCTGCGGGCGCTGGCGGCGGCTGCGGCCCGGCACAACCCGCGACCAGAGCGAAAATGATCAGCGCAACGGTCCATAGTGAAAATAGGCTTCGACGGTTCATATGGGTTTCTCCTTTGGGACGTTTGTGGATTATCAGTAGATCGGCGATGGTCAGGCGGATTCTTTGGGCCCCCTCGCTTTGCGGCTGTAACCAAACAGAATGACATTGCGACCTACTGATTATGAAACAGGCAACATCTAGCCCTGTCGCTGCGCCCACCATTCATTGATCTCTTGCACAATGGCGTCTCCACCCTGCTCTCGCCACGTGGTCACGTAATCATCGAAGGCATCCACCGGAAGTTGCCCCGTGATGATGCCAAAATAGGTCTCATCGGTGAGCTTCTGCAGAGAGGTCCACTTTTCTTTTTGCAATTCTGTGGGTGCGCCCGTGTATTCGTTGCGGATCGTGTCGGTGAGCGAGTGTTCGGCCAGGAAGAGCCAGCCCTCATCCGACATGGTCTGTAAACCGGTGGGATCATCCAAGAGAAGTACCATCATTGCATCCCACTGTTCGCGGGGCACGGTCTCTTTATAGTTCAGCTTCCACTGGATGTTTCTCATGTTCGATACGGGGCTGATATTGGCGCCACCGCGGGTGTTGATCACACCGTACCCATGGGTGCCACCGGAGAGGGGTTCAACCCTGTCTTCAACCCATTGGTAATTATGACCCTCAAAACCGTGATCGCGGCGCTCAGGGCTCAGCACCATTTCGGCCTCAAAGTTGGCCTGCTTCAAGACCTTGTCGATGTGCTCGAACCCCTTCTTGAATGGGAAGACCCCCTGGCGCAGCGGACTGAAGTAATTCTTGCCCTTGCGTACGGGACCGGTGGGTACATCCACCCAGATCCAGCGCGCATCGGGGTCGTTGGCCATACTACCCATGGCAGACGCAAAGACACCGCCCCACGGATGGGTGAGGTTCATCCCCACGCGGTTGCCCTCAACGTCGGTGCGATTCTCCTGGTAGCCCTTGGTAAAGAAATCGGGACCGATGATCTTCTTCTCGTACCAGCGACGGATGAAGGCCAACGCCTCCTTCATCATGGGATCAATGCCATCGAACTTCAAACCGCCCTGGCCATCTGGCGTAAAGGTGCTCACCGAGGTATACCAGGAGGGCAGCACACCAAAGCCGCCAAAGACGGGGCCGAGACCGCCATACCAACTCTGTAAGTCCCGACCAGCCATCACACCAATCGTAGTGCCGGGAGGGCCAGCACCCAGATCGTTCTGGACAAAGGCTTCGCCGACGGCTTCCATCTCATCCAGCGTAGTGGGCGGCTCCATGCCCACCTTTTCCAGCCAGTCAGCGCGGATAAAGAGGATCTGTTCGTCCTGTCCAGCCTGGGCAATGCTGGGGAAGGCCATCTTGCGGCCATCAACCTCTGCATACTCCCACAGCATATTGTCGCCATATGCGTGCGAGTCTTTGACCCACTGCTGGCTGGCCGTTGCTTCATAGACGTCGGTGATATCGGCCACCAGATCGCCCGCGACCATGTCCTGAAACATCGATAGGGAGACGCCGGGCATCAGGTCTGGCAGATCGCCCGCGGCCATGGCCAAATTCATCTTTTGGTCGCGTTCCTCGCCCTGCACATAGGTCCACGGAATCTCATACTCGATGCCGAAGAGCGATTTGATAAAGCGCAGACTGATGTTATCGTAGATGGTATCATCGCCCTGGAAGCGCGTATCCGCATCCGTGCGCGTAAACGATGTGATGGTCAAAGGGGGCGACAAAGGCATGCCGTCGGGAATGTCAGCCAGATCGGTTGCCCATCCATTGGGACGATCCGGCGACCCCGGCATGAGGCCGAGCGGCGTGAGGATTTCTTCCGCTGTCATGCCGACAGTGGCCGCCGCGTCAGATGCTGGTGCAGGGGCGGGGGACGATCCGGTCGCGCAACCTGCCAGGATGGCTCCGCTGCCAACAGCCGCAGCCTGACGCAGAAATTCACGTCGGGATATTTGGGATTTTAGCATCTTGTCCCTCCTTCGGGATAGTTCACAGTCGATCGAGGTTGAATGCTCTGTTCACATATGATCAGCAGATCGCAACTGCGTAGCGAGCGCGCCTGTATTTAGAGCAGATCTCGTATGGGGCGTACCTACTGGGGTCTACACTTCTTTGCCTGCGATTTGCGTGAAGACTCGCTTATCATTGGCTAAAGAGCCTACAATCTTTATCTTGTTGAAGACAACTCTAGGGAATTTTCAGAACTATATCATGACGTCCACATAGATGTCAAGAAGGGTTTCAGGGTGGGTTGGGGTAATCGCGAACCTCAAAAAAGCGACGTTATGCGGTGAAGGAGCCACTCGCAATCCCGGATTGGAGCACTCAATGATCCACTCAAGGAGAGTTCTTGGTCCAATCCGGGACACGGTTTGTAAGTAAGAGGGATTCCAAAAGGCCGCGTTGAAGAAAAGACACCAAAGCGGGCGAATTGGAGTCGAGAGTTAGTCAAACTAAATAGAGATAGAGCAGCAAGAAGTCACAAGAGGCCTCAGGTTGTAGAATCAAGAAAAACTAAAGTTTAGGTTGACGGCGAGATAGGTGTTGTTGCAAATGAAAAGCTTCATCATAGGAAGATTTGTCCTGCCACATTTTCCAAATGATAGCAAGCCATCGATTGGCTAAGCAGCGCAGTGCGTGATTATCGGAGTGGCTGCGTGAAGAAGCAGACTGGAAATAAGCAGAGGCCCACTAAGTATAAATCGCTCAACAGCAATCCGAAAGATGGCTGTCTCACATGGCATGCCGATCCGCATACTGCCCGAACGGGAACATCTCCAGTTCTAAATCTGCCGGAATATAATGCCACGCGGTACTATATCGTGAGCGATGACTGCTGTTGGTGGTGGCACCATGCAATAGGTTTGCCGAAAACAACACCACAGTGCCGCCAGGACACTCTACCGACAGAACTTGCGATTCGTCCACCTGCGCCCACGCACCATGGGCAAACGTACCCTGTCCTGAGTTGTGCTCCATAATTTGTCCAGCTAGGTGACTGCGTGGGATGAGCCTCAGACAACCGTTGGACTCATCACTCTCTTCCAGATAGATACCACAACTGACCACACGGTCAGAAACTGTCCCAAAATAGTGGTTGTCCTGATGCCATCCAGTAGATGTGCCGCCGCGCGGCAGCATGGGAAAAAATTTCGAGCCAAACATGTGGAGTTGGGGCCCGATGAGTGACGCAACCCGAGCGATGATTTGGGGCTCGCGCGCCAGTGCCAAGAGACGCGGCTCGACCACGCAGACGCCTTGTACTTTGAACAAGCGACCCAGTATAGGGTTGCCCTCGTGGTCCGGCTGCAAATTGAATCCATCCTGTGATTCTGACAGTGATCTGGTACGCTCGACGAGCGTATCAAGGACTTGCTTATAGTGAGCCAATTTCTCCCCACGAATGAGCCCTGGGAAGATGAGGTAGCCTTCTTTCTGAAACGCTTGGATTTCTGCAGATGTGAGACCCATAATGTTATCCTTAGTGCTTATCCGAAAAGTTCTGTGCCAAGCATTCGGCTCGAGAGGCTGGTTGGACTCACAACCACTTTTCGGATAGGTTCTTACCCTTTTATCCTTTGTGGTTTCCGCTCCAACAGCTTCTGCGGCTGCACGATCTGGCGTCGCTGCGGGCTGAGGCGGGTTAGCAATTCTGGCGAGGGCTGATAACCGTGGCGGAAGTTTCCCCAAGATGGGCCATAACGATAGACGATGGTGCGTCTTTCACCAGGGTTGGTTCGTCTGGCGGAACCGTGTGAGATGGCATCAACAAATAAAATGGCATCGCCCGCTTTGATGTTCACTTCCTCGGCTCCGATGATGCCATCAACGCTTTCGCCGTCTCGCCAGTTGGCTGTGGCAAAGTGAGGATGGCGGAAATTTGATTTATGGCTGCCTGGAATGACCATCGTCGCTCCATCACCCGGCATCATATCAGTCAACGCGATGAGAATGTCGATCTGGCCGCACATAAATTGGTTGTTGCGATACAAAAATTGGCAGCGTTTGACACAGTCGGCTCCACCAGAGTGTAGGGGGATCGCTTCACCGGGGCCACGGATGTTGGCAAAATTTTCATCAATGAATAAGGGACCATGGAGATAATCAAAATTTCCCTCACCTCCGACAAAGAACTTCACCTTCTCGAACCAAGAGGGATGATCAATCAAGGCTTCAAAGGATTCTCCACCTTCATAAATTTGTTGTAGATTGAGGCCATCATTGGCCCCAAAATTGGTGGCGTGAATATGGCCATCCCATTCGTCGTGTTCGATGGGCAAAAGGGCATCAAGGCCAGCATTGAGGGCGGCCACTTCGTTGGCGGTGAGGGCATTTTCTAAGACAATAAAGCCTCTTAAATCGAAGAGATAAATTTCCAGTTCGCTCGGTTTGTTGGACATTGAGAGTTTCCTCTTACTTATTACGATCAGATGCGTTCAACAAAGGCTCATCGCCCCGCCACTCGCGATAACCAGCCACAATGAGACCCGACTTCCCAACATTGACGCCAGTAAGTTGGTCATTATGCGGATTGCGATAGCCGACGCGCACCAGCCGCCGGGGATCTTTGGTTTGGTTGATATACGACCCGTGAATGGTGTAATAAGAGAAGATCACCACATCGCCGCGTTTGGCCGGAACAGGCACGGTCTCCTCTAATTTATACTCATCTGTGGGTAGATGGGGTGCTGAGGGGGAATCTTCTGTCCCAGTAATGTGTTCCAAGGGGCCATGCTTGTGAGAGCCTTCCAAAAATCGAATTTCACCGTTTTCGTGGCAGGTATCATCCAAGTGTACCAAGACATCAATATAGCGTTCGTCCTCGTGCTTATAAAAAGGATGGTCTTGATGCATCGGGAATGGATGACCCGCTTGTGGCGGTTTGATGTGCATCACCGAATGGTGGAGTTCGACATCAGGGCCGATGAGTTGGGCCAGACAATCAGCTAGCTTTTCATTGGTGACGGCTCGCATCCAGGCGACAGAGTAGAGATGCAGGTCGTGCATGGCGGTTAAGCGGGCTTTCTTTTCCGTTTCCGGATCCATATAGGCCTGTCGCCAGGGGCCGGGCCAGCCAGGTACGGTAAAAGACCAGTCTTGCACCAGCCGATCCAGTTCATCGGACAAGACATCAGTTTCCGCTAGCGTAAATAACGCTGGGATGCGCAGATAGCCATTTTCGTGATAAAAATCAATTTGGGATTGGGTTAACATAAGGGTTCCTCCCGTAAGAAATATTGGCACGATTCAGTGGTGCACACTCGTGCGCAATTTGACACCCTGTTGATATTAAATGATACCATTAGCGAATCTTTTATACAACCGGACTTTTATGGCGCGGGCGCAGTCACGAGTTGTCAGTGAGGGTCAGGTGAGGCCGTTCCGGGTGACAGTCTCTGTACCATTTTATCACATCGATGTCTGTACTGTTCGGTTTGTTCGCTCCCCCATTTGGCCCGTGGCTCTCCTGGAGCACGAATGGATCGTTTCCAATTCGAAATTGCTGGTTCAAATTTCTCTTGCTTGTTTGACTTGTCTCAGTAGATCCAAATTTGGCGTTTTGGGCGATTTTCAGTCGAGATTGCAGGGATTTTGGAGTCATTTATTCAGATTTCGGTTACAGAAAACAACCTATTTCATATCTGAAAATCGCCCAAATCTAACGCAAAAACTAGATATCGACCGGCAAATTTGTATTTATGTCAACTGTTTAGCCAGAATTCTCTCTCAAAACCTGAAATTTGGATCTACTGTGTCTACCAATTTAGGCTATGATGTGTTGCAACTTACCGATGTCAAGCTCCAAAATGCTGTAATAGAAAATTGGTGATTTTGCCGGGAAGTTTTCGGTATGTTTTTCCCCCAATAATTTCTAACTCCTCAAGTACAACTTATAATGTATCTGCCACGTTGAGACGCATTCGTCGCGCTTTAAAGTTGCTCGAATTAAATTTTCAGGCTGGTGAATGTAGCCAACTTGTTCTACTATCGCTGGCATTCCCTACATCAGACCGATATTCGGGACAATATCCGAATCGGAAAACAAAGGGAGTGTGTCCCAAAGTGTGTAAATGCAGTCGATTCTCTGACTGAGCGGCGTCCATTTACACTCTTTGTGGTACACACTCGAAACAAAGGAGAGAGACTATGCTAAAGACACGGAACTGTAAGACCCGGCAGCACGTCCACGGGTGGCGTATGACCGCTCTGTTGCTGGTCGCGTTGCTGATGCTGGGGATAGTTGCTGCCTGTGGTGGTGAGGCAGAGCCCGATATCTTCGAGTCCAACGTCGAGTCTGCGGAAGAGGAGTCAAGTGATGAAGCGGCTGCAGACGATGCAGATTCTGGCGAGACGGCGGCTGCAGACGATACAGCTGCAGCTGGTGACAGCAAGGAAGCACCTGCACTTGCCGCGTTGGTCGCATCTGGCGAATTGCCACCCCTCGAAGAGCGTTTGCCTCTAGACCCCATGGTCGTGTCAGTAACGGACAGTATCGGGCAGTATGGCGGCACGTGGCGTTCTGGGTTGTTGGGGCAGGCCGATGGTGCTTGGGTGCGCCGAACCATGGCCTATGAACCGATGATGCGCTGGACCCCTGATCTGACGGAGACGATTCCCAATGTGGCTAAAAACGTTGAGGTATCTGACGATGGCCAGGAGTTTACCTTTACCCTACGCGAGGGCATGCGCTGGTCGGATGGTGCGCCCTTCACGGCAGATGATGTCATGTTCTGGTATGAACACCAGATTTTGAATGACGAATTGACGCCGGTCAAGCCCCTTTGGATGCGTCCCGGTGGTGAACTCGGTACCGTCGAAAAGCTCGATGACTTTACGGTCAAGTTCTCCTTTGCCGCCCCTCACGGCCTTTTCTTGCGCCAACTGGGCAGCCAGTATCCCTATGTTCCCGCCCACTACATGCAGCAGTGGCACATTGAGTTTGATCAAGAGGGGGCCGAGGCTGCAGTGGCAGAGCTAGGCCTGAAGGATTGGGTGGACCTCTTCCGCAACAAGCTCAATCATATGAACAACGTCGATCTGCCGACCGTCTATCCCTGGGTGGCCACGACGCCGGCAACTTCAGCGACGCAACTGGTTGCTGAGCGCAATCCTTACTACTGGAAGGTTGACGCAGAAGGCAACCAGCTTCCTTACATCGACAAGCTGATCTATCCCATTGTGGAAAATGTGGATGTCTTGGTCTTGAGCGCTCTCTCCGGCGAGATCGATATGATGGATCGTCACATTGCGACACCGGGCAATAAAGCCGTCTTTTTCGACAGTAAGGCAGATGGTGATTACGATTTCTTCACGGTTGAATACGCCTGGGAGACGCCGGTTTCTATTGGCTTTAACCTGAGCCACACCGATCCGGTACTGCGTGAAATCTTTAACGAAAAGGACTTCCGCGTGGCGCTCTCTTTAGGCTTCGATCGACAAGAAATCATCGATGCTATCTACGTGGGCGACGGTGAGCCGCGTCAACCTGCGCCGCTGGATAGCTCGCCCTGGTACAATGAACAGCTTGCCTATCAGTACACCGAGTACGACGTGGAACAGGCGAATGCTCTACTGGACGGGTTGGGCTTGGAGCGGGGCGATGATGGGATTCGGCTGCGACCAGATGGCGGGAAGCTCAGCTTTACCATTGACGTGATTGCGGCCTTTGAACCGTGGGCCGAGATCATGGAATTGGTCAGCGGCTACTGGGCGGACCTGGGCATCGAGTCGAACGTCAAAGTGATCGAGCGTTCTCTCTTCTATGAACGCAAAGCCGCCTACGAGCACGACGTGATCGTCTGGACTGGGGCTGATGGTATTGCACTGGTCATGGACCCCCGCTCGTACATGCCTTTTAGCACCGAATCGCTCTTTGGCGTAGCGTGGGCCGATTGGTGGCGTAGCGGTGGCGAAAAGGGCGATGAACCACCTGAAGCTGCACAGCGCCAACAGGCACTCTACGACGAACTACAGATCACTGTGGATGCCGACCGCCAGGATGAGATTATGAACGAAATCCTGCAAATTGCTGCCGATGAGTTCTGGGTCATGGGTCTCACCAAGTACTATCAGGGCTATGGAATCGTGCGCAACAACTTCAAAAATGTCCCCGCAAGCGTTTGGCAGTGGCACGTATCGGCTGCGCCAGCCCAGACGAATCCGGAACAGTATTACATAGAACAGTAATCGGTTATTGGTAGTTGGTTATTGGTTGCTCGTTATTGGTTGTCTGTCAGCAACTAGCCACCAGCAACTAGCCACCAGCAACTAGCCACCAGCAACCAGCCGCCAGCAACTAACCACCAGCAACTAGCCACCACAGATGCTTCAATTCATCCTGCGTCGCCTCTTCTATATGATTCCCACCATCATCGTGATTTCGGTGGTTTCGTTTATGATCATCCAGCTACCGCCGGGTGACTACCTGACGACGGTGGTGGCGCAGCTTTCGGCCAGCGGTGATCTGGTGGAAGAGGACGTGATCGCGGCGTTGAAGCGGCGATATGGACTGGGCCAGCCAATTTATGTTCAATACTATAAGTGGATTTCGGGAATTCTCCTGCGTGGCGACTTTGGACAGTCCTTTGAGTGGGAGTTGCCGGTCAAATATCTGCTCTGGGATCGATTAGGATTGACGGTCGTCCTTTCGCTTAGTACGCTGCTGGTGACGTGGCTGGTGGCCTTCCCCATCGGCATCTATTCGGCGGTGCGGCAATACTCGATTGGTGACTATCTCTTCACCACGATTGGCTTCATCGGGCTGGCCATCCCCAACTTTCTCCTGGCCCTGATCCTAATGTATGTATCATTCAAATACTTCAATCAAAGCGTGGGGGGACTCTTTTCGTCTGAGTTTGTGGATGCACCCTGGAGTTGGGCCAGAATCAAGGATCTGTTGGGCCACATCTGGATTCCCGTTGTCATCTTGGGCACGGCAGGGACCGCCGGTCTGATTCGTATCATGCGCGCCAATTTGCTGGATGAACTGCGCAAGCCCTACGTGAAGACGGCGCGCGCCAAGGGTCTTTCCGAAACCAGGCTGTTGCTCAAGTATCCAGTGCGGATCGCGCTCAACCCTTTTGTTAGCACGATTGGCTGGACGCTGCCGGTACTGGTCTCGGGTTCTACGATTGTCTCGGTGGTGCTCAGTTTGCCGACCACGGGGCCACTCTTGCTCCGCGCGTTGATTGCCCAGGATATGTATTTGGCAGGTAGCTTTATCTTGATGTTGGGGATATTAACGGTTGTTGGGACGCTCATCTCTGATATATTGCTGGCATGGTTGGATCCGCGTATACGGTTTGAAAAGTAAGTGCTCATCTCCGAAAAGTGTGAATTCGGACAGATACCCTTTCGAGCTCAACTCACTTTTCTGGTAGATGAGCCAAAGTAAGCGCTCATCTCCGAAAAGTGTGAATTCGGATAGATACCCTTTCGAGCTCAACTCACTTTTCTGGTAGATGAGCCAAAGTAAGCGCTCATCTCCGAAAAGTGTGAATTCGGATAGATACCCTTTCGAGCTCAACTCACTTTTCTGGTAGATGAGCCAAAGTAAGCGCTCATCTCCGAAAAGTGTGAATTCGGATAGATACCCTTTCGAGCTCAACTCACTTTTCTGGTAGATGAGCCAAAGTAAGAGAAGGAATTACTATGCTGTTTAGTATTTCAACTGCCGCAGCACCCAGCACGAATCGACCCGATCGGATCGGGGTGGCCACCCAGTGGCAGTTGATGTGGTGGCGCTTTCGCAAGCACCGATTAGCCATGTTGGGGGGGCATAGTGACAATCCTAATTTATCTCGTTGCCCTATTTGCTGAATTTCTGGCCCCTTTTCCTACTGACACCTTTTCTGCCAAGTTCACCTATGCGCCACCCCAACCCCTACGCTTTTTTGAAGAGACATCAGAGGGTCGACAATTTAACCCATACGTCAACGGCGACAAAGTAGAGATCGAGCAAGAGGCGCTGCGGCGCGTCTTTGCGGTCGATGAGGAGACCAGGCATTATGTTGGATTTTTGGTCGAAGGTGCACCCTATAAGCTGCTCGGCCTCTTTGAATCCAACATCCACCTGATCGGTCCCGAAGATCCCGATGCGCCCATGTATCTGCTGGGAGCAGACAAACTGGGACGAGACGTTCTCAGTCGCTTGCTGCACGGCACGCGCATCTCTATGTCCATTGGGCTGGTGGGCGTAGCGCTCAGCTTTTTTCTCGGGATTTTGTTGGGAGGGATTTCCGGCTACTATGGCGGCGGTGTAGACAATATGATCCAACGCATTATCGAGTTCATTCGCTCAATCCCAACCATACCACTCTGGCTGGGATTGGCCGCTGCGCTTCCCAGCAACTGGTCGCCGCTGCGCATCTATTTTGGTATTACCATCATTCTCTCGTTTATTGGCTGGACTGGACTGGCGCGCGTGGTGCGCGGTCGCTTTCTGGCGTTGCGCACAGAAGATTTCATCACCGCAGCCCGGCTCGATTGCGTTAGTGAAATGCGCATCATCTGGCGGCATATGGTACCGTCATTCTTGAGTCATATCATCGCCTCGCTCACGCTGGCGATCCCGAGCATGATCTTGGCTGAAACGTCGCTCAGCTTTCTGGGGCTGGGCCTGCGTGCGCCAATCGTTAGTTGGGGTGTGCTTTTGCAGGAAGCCCAAAATGTACGCTCCGTTGCCACTGCGCCTTGGCTGCTGGCTCCTGGCATTGCCGTACTAGTGGCTGTGCTAGCACTCAACTTTCTAGGCGACGGATTACGTGATGCCGCGGATCCGTATGCTCACTAGGAATCTTCATATAGAGAAATCCGTACAAATGAGTCAAGTTTTGTGGATGGCGGATGGTTGATAGTGGATCGTTACATATGTCATCATCTACTATCAACCATCCACCATGACCAGGCTACTCGTCGGTTTGAGGCGTAGCTTCGCTAGTACATTCCAGCGCAAATACGCGTATAAATCTCCAAGCCACCCACCAGAGGTGATTGACGACAATAACCGCCGTAGTACGTGCGCCCAAGTGTACTAAGGAATGAGCCGTAAATAACTTGGACAATTGGAGATTGTGAGATTAGATAGAGAGATTCGGCCCTTGTAATCTCTAATCTCTCAGTCTCTAATCTCACACACACTGTACAAGTTATTAAATTCCCATTTCTAAGGTTGGTGCGCTGAAGGGTATTGATGTAGAGACATGTCAGTCGAACTGTTATTGGAAATCAAAGGCCTCCACACCCACTTCTTCTTGGATGAGGGGATTGTTAAAGCTGTAGATGGCGTTGATTTTGAACTCTATCGCAACCGCACGCTTTGTGTTGTGGGAGAGAGTGGCTGTGGCAAGAGCGTGATGGCCCAATCGATTTTACAAATTGTTGATTCTCCAGGGCGCATTGTGGCTGGTGAGATTCTCTTTCATCAGGCAGATGAGCGCAATGGTAACAGCAGCACGGTGGTAGACTTGGCCGCAATGCGGGCCAATAGTCGCCATCTGCGCAGCATTCGCGGCAAAGACATTGCTATGATCTTCCAGGAGCCAATGACGTCGCTTAGCCCTATTCACACTGTGGGCGACCAGATTGCTGAAGCGATCATGCTGCACTTGGGCTTGTCTAACGATGAGGCAAAATCTCGTTCCATTGAGCTACTACAGCGTGTTGGGATCCCACGCCCAGCCCAAAACTTTGACGCTTATCCCTTCCAGTTGAGTGGTGGGATGCGTCAGCGTGTGATGATTGCGATGGCCCTCTCATGCAATCCCAGCCTCCTGATTGCAGATGAGCCGACCACGGCTGTAGACGTGACGACCCAGGCGCAGATCATGGAACTACTGCGCGAGCTGCAACAGGAGTATGGCATGGGCATTATGCTCATTACCCACGATCTGGGCGTGGTAGCCGAAATGGCCGACCACGTGGTCGTCATGTATCTGGGGCAAGTGGCCGAGCGAGGCGATGTAGACTCCATCTTTTTCGATCCCAAGCACCCTTATACTCAGGCGCTACTGCGCTCCATCCCCAAGCTCGACTTCGAGGACGAGGGCCGACTCGATTCCATTCGCGGCATGGTCCCCGATCCCTTCAATCGACCGTTGGGTTGTCCCTTTAGCACTCGGTGCTCTGAGATCATTTTGGGCCGCTGCGAAGAGACGGTGCCGCCCCGCGTTTCGCTTGGCGCGGCGCGCGAAGTGCGCTGCCTCCTTTATGACGACCAGAAGAATCATATCCGTATCTGACATGGCCTCATCCGAAAACGACATTCTGCTCGACATCCAGAACCTGCGCATGCATTTCCCCATCCAGGCGGGCTTCTTCCGGCGCACCGTAGGCTATGTGCGCGCAGTGGACGACGTCAACTTTCAGATTCGGGCAGGCGAAACGCTGGGATTGGTGGGCGAGAGTGGCTGTGGTAAGACGACCACAGGGCGCTGTGTGCTGCGTGTGTTGGATCCAACTGCGGGGCGGATTCTCTAGCACGATGTCAATGGCGAAACGGTAGACTTAGCAGAGCTAACCACAAAGGAATTGATTCCGTATCGCCAGCAGATTCGCATGATTTTTCAGGACCCGTTTTCTTCTCTCAATCCACGTTTACCGGTCCTGGAGCTGGTGGGCGAACCGCTTAAGGTCAATCGCGGGATGCGGGGCAAAGATCTGGAGGACCGAGTTGCTGAACTGCTCAAGCTGGCTGGGTTGCGACCGGAATATATGCGGCGGTATCCCCATGCTTTCAGCGGCGGAGAACGGCAGCGGATCGGCATTGCCCGCGCGTTAGCCCTGGATCCACGGCTTGTTGTGGCAGACGAGGCTGTCTCAGCTCTCGACGTTTCGGTACGTGCTCAAATCTTGAATCTTCTCAAAGATCTACAGGCCCAATTTCAACTAACCTACCTCTTTGTTTCCCATGATCTCAGCGTGATCAAATATATCTGCAATCGGGTTGCGGTGATGTACGTAGGCAAGATTGTAGAAATTGCTCCCACCAAAGAACTCTTTCTCCGCCCGCAGCATCCGTACACAGAAGCGTTGCTCTCTGCCGTTCCCAATCCAGATCCACGCCGTCGCTCACAACGCATTGTGCTGGAAGGGGATGTGCCCGATCCAGCCAATCCGCCGACAGGCTGCTACTTTCATCCTCGCTGCCAGTATGCTCAAGAGCGCTGTACAAATGAGCCGCCTGAACTGCAGTCGGTTGGACCTCAACATCAGGTAGCCTGTCACTTTGCCGAAGAGCTGGCCCTACAGGGGATCAATCGCGAATAGGATAGAGAATGGTGTCGGGTCAGATTTGTTGGATGTTGACATTACTAACATATATGAGGTATCCCTTATAGTTGATTGGCCGTGGCAAGCTTGCCTAGCCATTTGGCACTTGGTTTTGGTGTTCGAATCTGGGTTGTACGATCCACACCGATGATACCAAAGTGGGGGCGGTAACCCAGAATCCACTCGTAGTTATCAAATGCTGACCAGGCAAAGTAGCCGCGGATACGGAGGACAAATTTTACCTGGTCATCTATACAGACATGAAATGGCTATACCTTACGCAACGGCGAATTCTGAATATTTACGCAAGGCAGCTGTGTAGTAGCGGAGGACAATATCTTCTTTCGGGACGCCGCGTTTGAGAAATTCGTTGCCAATGCCAAGATCCGTGCTATCGTGCTGAATCCAGATTTTTCCATTCTTGATGTCAGCATGGAAAAGGCAACCAAATTGACGCTTCTTGTCTCGAAAACCCACAAACATTAACTGATAATGGTCTCGAACAGTATCAAGCAGTGCCTGAATTTCCAGAGCATCATGCGGATTATTCAGATACTCAGCAATTCCAAAAGGATATCTTGTACCAGTTGTCGATAGTGTTCTACTTTTGTCATAACACGACTCTCTCCTGTTCGGGATCAACGACAATCAAGTTGACCTGATAGCGTTCAAGAACTCGTTGAATTGTCTTTCTTTGAAAGAGCGTTTGGAAAACTTCATTCGGAACGGCTAAGACCAGAAGGGCCGTTTTTACGCTATCATGGAGAATATCTTTTGCTGGCATGGATCCAAGTATATCATAAATCGCAATCCTTGTTGATAGGAAATGGTGGAGGTTCCTTTCTATGGCTATATCAAACACCATGTGCTTCTCGAATTCTGCCAATTTCAGCGATATGCTCGAACACGTGGTGTGTTTGCCCTTCTAATACCGAGGCAACACTCACCGCTTGCTCACCCACTTCGGTTGGCCAACGAACCCGTAAACGCTTTTCCATACTCCCTGGTGTGTGTCTCACTAGCTGCACAATATGAGTCCGATTGGCGCGAAACATCGCAAGTGATGGCTCAATCGAGCGCGCCTCATAGTTCCAATTTATAACCCATTCGTCTTGTGGTGCTTGCCAATACCAATTGAAGAAAAATTCGCCATCTGAGTATCCAATGGCTTGTTTGATAAACGATTTCCACAAATCGTCTCCATCTGCAATGTGATGGACGATTTCCCGAATTGTCCAACTTTCGGCACTTTCTCCAATATCAAGGTTGCTTGCGGGCAATTTACTAAGTGCAGCCTCTAATTGGCTTGGGCACTTTCCATAATTCGCTATAATCTCATCATGACGACTTGATTGTGTGTTCATGTCTCTTCACTTTCAGAATCGTATGCCCTTAAGGTCGACTTCGGCCATTATCGCGGTAGGCATGTAGCTGTGCCCGCAGTTCGTCGACAATTTCCGGGTGCTTGAAATAGAGGTTGGTCGTCTCACCCGGGTCCTCATCGAGATTGTAGAGTTGACCAGGTGCATCTGGGGCTTTCTCCGGTAGGATGTAGGGGTGGAGTGCTTCGTTCTTCTCATAGTCGTTCCCGCCTGAACCTTGGTGATCCAGATACTTCCAGGGCCCCTTGCGAATGCTGAGGGCCAGCGAAATGGTCTGGTGCAGCGTATGCTCACGAACGGGCTGCTCTTCGGGCTGCTCTCCCAAGAGAACGGGTAGGATGTTGAAGCTGTCTTCCGCGGCATTATGAGGGAGATCGGCTTCGACAAGCGCCGCGCAGGTAGCCATGATGTCGCAGAGGCAGACCGTCTGGTCTGTTTGTGTATTTGGCACGATGTGTCCTGGCCAACGGGCAATGAAGGGGATGCGGTGTCCGCCTTCCCACTGGTCCCGTTTCATGCCGCGCCAGGGGCGTGCGCCGTCGTGCTGATGGTCCTGACGCATGTGGACAACACTGGTTACTTCCGGCCCGTTATCGCTTGAGACCATTACGAGAGTATTGTCGGCAATCCCCAGCCGGTCTAACGTGTTGAGCAGTTCGCCCACCACCTGATCGAATTCAAAGATAAAATCACCATGCGGCCCGACGTCTGTTTTGTCCCGGCAGGTGCTGGACGCAAACGAGGGCAGGTGGACTGCGTTGGTTGGATGGTACAAGAAGAATGGCTTGTCAGGACTGCGCCGAACGTGATCCTCAATGAACGCAACGCTCTTCCGAAGGAAGAGTTGGTCGAGCTCCTGAATGTCGTAACCGGGCGCAATCATGCCGTGTCGGTTGTCATTGGCATACGGGTGTTTGGGGAGCGGTCCTTTGTCCAGTTCGCCAGTAGGCGGCACGGGGATGCTGTCGCCATCAATGAAGGCGTACAAGAAATCTGTTCCAGGACAGCACGCGGTGCCAAAGAAATGGTCAAAGCCCCGGTGGATGGGGGCATCTGGGATGGCCCGAGAATAGTCTATACGGCTTACCGGCTCAAATCCGTTCTCATTGATCGGAGTTCCATCTTTATCGAGGAACGAGAGGCCCACATGCCACTTGCCGAAGCAAGCCGTCGTGTATCCCTGTTCACGCAGCATACCCGGCAGCGTCAGTCGCCCCGCTTCGATCATACACGGGCCGCCAGCACCCGTGAAGACACCCGCGATACCGGTGTGAAACGCCATGCGCCCAGTGAGTACGCTGTAACGGCTGGGCGTGCATACGGTGGATGGGGCGTGCGCGTCGGTGAAGCTTAGTCCTTCCCGACTAAGTCGGTCTAGATTCGGGGTTGGCACTTTGGACTCAGGGTTATAACAGGCGACATCGCCGTAGCCCAGGTCATCAGCCAGAATGAAAATGATGTTTGGATTCTGCATATTTACCCCTTTTTTCACTCTTCAACCTTTCTACTCAGTAACCACTTTCCTTAATGCGAACACGACCTCTCCCATCAGCATGCCAAGGGTTTCGGATGGCACGATCATGCCATCTTCAATCCATCTCTTTAGCAGAATGAACGCGCCACCGGCCAAGAAATCATCAACGTACGACATGAGAGTAGCAGCCTTCTCATTGATCGGATCAATGGCGCGCACTTCTTCGGATAAGGTCTGCATGACTTCAGCGAATCGTTTTTGAACAAGATGTTCCACGCCAGCATCCAAGAGTACCTGTATACTCTGTGCATTTTTACCCCCATATTCAAAGAGCAACATGCCAAACAGATGCAGATCAACATTCTGGCGCGTTAGTTCAGCTCGTAGCGCTTCTTGAAATCCTGCAAACAGCTCATCGAAGAGGCTGAGCAGGAGTTCATCTTTCGATTCGTAATGGAGATAAAAGGTGGGGCGTGCTACCTCGGCACGCGCGACAATCTCGCTAATCTTGATCTTCTGGTAAGATTTTTCCTTCATCAAATCCTGAAGAGCCTGCTGAAGCCAACGGCGAGTCCGCACTGCTCGAAGATCGGTTGTCGTTTTCGAAACCATGGTTAAACTATCCACCTAACGAAGATAATAGACAGCGCAAAGATAATAGACAGTTTCAATATTTTGTAACGTATCTATCGCTTTGAAAAAACTGCATATTGACCCCGCCCAGTTTAGCACATATGATAGACACTGTAAACAAATTAACGGCGAAGCATAAATATAAATTTAGGCATAGCCACTATAATTTAACAAAATATGAAACTGGAGAATCAAAATGGTAACAACTCAAGAAGCATCGGGCCACGATTATGGATTGGAAGACTTACTGAAATTACCTGGCGAAGGTGAAAAAACCCATAGTGATATGGTCATTAAGGCGAGTACCGAAATGATGGCTGGCGATTTCTCCGTTATGGAAGGGGTGATCTATCCCCAGGAGCTGCTGGCCCCACACACCCATGAGCACGAAGCCCAATTGGTCTATGTAATTTCGGGGGAACTTGAATTTGAAGTAGGAGGCAAAGATGGCCTGCGATTCACGGCACCGGCAGGAAGCTATGTCATCAAGCCAAGAGGAATCATGCATGGCTTCTGGAACAAAACCGATGAGCCAGCCCGATACATCGAACTCTCAGGCAAAAGCTACTTTGAGGGCTTTGTTAAATCGAAAGAGAAGGGCGACCTCTACGCTGTCAACCACGCCAAAGATTTCGGCATGACCACCCACATGACCGATAGTGTTCGATTGTTTACCGGCAACAAGTTGACGGGGCTTTCCATGATGGAATTTCCTAAGCTACCAAAATTGCCCGAGCTGCCCGAGTGGTTTAGGAAGATAATTCCGTCTAATTAGTCTGGCAATCTATAGCTTGGTTGCGTTTGCTACACAACGAATCGACCAAGCTATCGGAAATGCTGAATGACGCGGCGACGATTGCCCGTCGCGTTAGCACCATGCCGGATCGCCAAATGTGATACGCACCCGATCATAGGGCAATCGCGTACCTTAAAAAACAGCTACGGCAAAAGTCGGGTACAAAAAATGACCATAAGGGGTGAAATCCTAGAGCAGCCCTCTGTTTGCATGAAAAATTTGTACCCGACTTTTGCTGCTACTGTTAAAAAAATAAGCCAGAAAGGACTGTCAAGAGATAGTGGTGGTCCCAGCCAGCGGTAAGGCGCTTGTTTTTGATGCCAACGTTGAGAGAAGTCTCCTTCTTGAGCAGATTGAGAGCAATATGACGAAGGGCAGCGAAATTCTGAGCTGAGTGGCCTTTGCGCAAACGGGATTCATCCTCTCGGAAGGCAATATCGAGGGTCCAGTGTAGGCGATTTTCGACATGCCAATGAGTGCGAGAGGCATTGAGTAAAGAGCGAGCATCGGACTCGGAACTCGAGAGGTAATAGCGCCTGTCGGGATTGTCTTTTTGCTGAGAATCACCACAAATCAAGGTGCGTTGGGCTTGAACCATCATGACGGTAGAGAGTTCAGGCCATTGCTCAGAATTGCGCAGATTCTGGATGATGTCGGGGGCAGAAATGGTCCAGGCTTCTCGGTTTCAAGCCGACCGTGTCCCTTATCGGTCGTTTTGGCATAATCGTGGTCAAAGGCAGTAAAGTCACTTTCCTCGAGATCCTCAAAGAGCAAGGCGACATCTGCATGTAAGTTTCCTTGATTGCCCTTGAGAGAGGAGATAATCAGCCTCATTGTCAATGATGAGCTGTGCAATTTCAGTCTGAGCACCCATAGCATCGATGGTCACGAGTGCCCTTTGATCTCCAACAAGCGCAGTAACTCTGGAATAGCTGTGATTTCATTCGACTTTTCATCCACTTTCCACTGACCAAGGACTACTTTGTTCAGAGAAGCCCAAGCACTCACCATGTATATGGCTCCTTTGCCCACTGTTTTATCATGGGAACGTCTCAACTGCTTGCCGTCTATTGCCACCACTTCTCCATTCGTCACCTGGCAGACTGCGCTCATCCATTTGCTGAAACATTCGGCAAAGACCTCTCCATCTAGCAATCCAAATACGCGCCAGAATGTATCGTGCGATGGGATTCCATTTGGCAACTCCAGTATGCTTTCTAGCCACTCCTTTTTGGCTTTGCCGAATTTTTCGACCCCTTCCCAATCGTCTGCTCCGCATATGACTGCACAGATTGCTATCACGATTATATCGATTAGATTGTGGCGTCGATTTATCGGGCTTCTTGGCTCTTCTATGCTTCCAAAGTGCTTTTCTATGCTTGCTATTTCGGGCTTTTCCATTTTGGTTTCTCCTTTTTGGGTTCCAAAATAGATTATCCCTTCTTTTCTTTCTTGTACAAGTACGCGATTGCCCTACACCCGATCAGAAATATCATTGACAATGATGACACTTCGCTATACAATGGGCTGCCCATGAACTTGCTTCGTATTAGTTTTCATAACCCCGACTCTTGCGGTCCGTCAGAGGCTGTTTTTTCTGTATTTTTTACATCTTTGTAAGGAGGGTATGCGCGATGCGCTTTGTTGTGTTGCTTCATGAAGAGTATCACATTGCCAGTGATTTTCACAGTGAGGGGGTTGACCTACTTCGTACGCATGGCCAAGTTGACATCGTTACGATGCGAAGCGGTCAGGATGCGGCGGCTTTCGATCAGTTTATTGCACGACTCAAGGAGGCGGATGCCGCAGTGATTGGCTGTTGGCATCGACCCGCTATGCAGCCCGAACATTGGCATCAGGCGGAAAAGCTCAAGGTCTTCGCCGGAACCTTTGACAATCGCTTTGCCAACTGGGTCGATTTTGACCTGTTGGATGCACAAGGCATTACGCTGATCGACACGTCACGCAGCATGACGCCGTCGGTTGCCGAATTTGCGCTGGCTATGACCCTGAACCTCATCCGCGATATTCCAGAAGCGATGCAACTGGTGCGCAAAGGAGATTGGCAGACACATCCATTTGACTCCTGGGAGAAACCGGGCTTTGTATATGGTGACTTAACCGGCCGCCGCGTGGGACTTGCGGGATTGGGCAGTATCAATCGCCGCTACGCCGAATTGCTTGCCCCCTTCCGCTGTGACGTTTGGGTCTATGACCCCTTTGTGCCTGACGAAGTGTTTGCCCAGTACGGTGTCAAACGAGCAGACACGCTGGTTGACTTGGCCCAGTCCTCTGAAATCTTTGTCGTCGGTCTGCCGCCCATGCCGACAACGCTGGAAGTCATCAACCGCGACGTGATCTTTTCCTTACCCAAGGGCGCCTTGTTTGTCTTAGTGACGCGGATGGCCGTTGTTGAGCAACAAGCCTTGTGGGAACGAATTGAAGCCAACGAGATTGCAGCAGCCATCGACGTATTTGCTCCTGAACCACCGCCAGTGAACGCCTGGCTTCGACGGCACCCAAACGTGCAAGCGACGCCTCACATGGCGGGAGGGACAGATTTCTGCCATCGCCACTGCATTACGGATGCCTGCAAGGACGCCATCGCTGTATTGGCTGGCCAAAAACCCCGGTTTCAGGCGACAAAGCAAGACTATCTTGTCTATGAGGGCAAATTGAAACCTATCGCCTGACAAAATTGGTTCTTTGAGGTTTTGTGGGGTAAACGTTGGATGTTGGTTGGTTTGCTCGTTTGTTCATCAACCATCTAACCAACCAACTGAAAACCATACAATTCCTCAGACAACCACAAAATTTAAGATTAGCTTCAGCCCTCAATACAATCTGAAATTCTGCAAGATCTGGAATTCCGCATCACAATCAACCCAGAAATGGTGAAGTTTAGCCAAATCCCAACTTCACCGCTAACGCTGCCGCCTCCGCTCGATCCGATACATCTAACTTGGCAAAGATTTCGCTGACGTAATTGCGTACCGTGCCTGTGGCCAAATTCAGCCGGGCGGCAATTTCCGGATTGGTCTTGCCTTGAGCAATCAACTGTAGTATCTCGCGTTCTCGTTTGCTTAGCTCCTTAAGGGAATCGACTGAGGTGTCCGTAACATAGTTCATAAGCTTACGCGCAACGTCTGGGCTAAGTTGGGCCTCGCCTGCTGCTGTTCCTTCAATAGCGGTCACTAGCGCATCGCGCTTGGTATTCTTGAGCAAATAGCCTGCAGCGCCCGCTCGAATCGCATCGTAGACCCATTCGTCGGTGGCATACGTGGTCAGAGCCAGTACCTGCACATCGGGGAAACGCTCGCGGATATGACGTGTCGCCTGGACACCGTTCATGATGGGCATATTTAAGTCCATCAACACCACATGTGGTCGAAATCGCTCAACCATCTGGATTGCGTCCGCGCCATGTTCCGCTGCGCCCACTACTTCAATATGCGGCACGACGCTTAGAATGGCCTCTAGCCCCTCACGGACAACGGTCTGATCATCGCAGAGTAGAACGCGAATTGGTTTCATGGGGTAACTCCAGTACGAGAGAAATGCAAGTACCTTGTTGAGGCTGGCTCTCGACAGTTAACTTCGCACCAATCAACTCAGCCCGTTCGTTCATGCCGCGCAGCCCCATATGCCGTTCAGAATGATTTACCGATCCAATCTCAAAACCACGCCCGTCATCAGCGACGAGACAAGCGAATCGATCGGATGTCTGCATCATCTGTACCGTCAGGTGGCGGGCGCGGGCATGTCGTACAACATTTTCCAAAGCTTCTTGCAAAATTCGATAGACGCTCTGTTCAATATGGTTTGGTAAAGGAATGGCTGAACTGGGAATATCGATTGTGGCCGTTAGATCGGCTCGCTCTGCAGCGGACTCAGCCAATTCGCGTAGCGCAATCAACAGACCAAAGTCTTCCAGCGGCGTGGCGCGTAGATCTTGCAGCGCCCGTCTAGCCTCCACAAGACCATCATCGGCCAGTTTTTCAGCTTTTGCCAAGATGGCCTGCGCCTTCGCTTTGTCGGCATCCCAGAGTGACGAGACAGCCTGGAGCTGGACTGCAATGGCGCTCAGAGAATGGGCCAGCGTATCATGCAACTCCCGCGCCAACCGATTTCGTTCCTGACTGACCGTCAGCTGCTCGACAGCGGCGGCATATTGGGTCAGCTTTTCATTGGCGGCAACCTGTGCTTCATGGGCTTCCATCAGCTCCTCTCGCTGTCGGCGATTGATGCCGCGAAGACGTGTGACAACAAATCCCAACAATAAATAGATGATTCCACGAAAGACAACGTGGGACATGACGTCAAAAAATGCACCGATATGAACCTCGCGCACAGGCCATGTAATCGCGGCATCGCCTAGCGTAACAAATAGCACATAGAGCGCGACCGCTCGAAAACGGTATTGCCATGCCACGATTAAGGTGAGTAGAACAAAGTCATCAAAGAGCAGGAGTGCGCCAAAGAGCATACCTAAATCGGGATTAGGCTGGAGAACAGGCTGAAGCAGCCAGATCCGCTCCAAGAAAAAGGGAATTGATGCCAGCGAGACGACCAAGGACAGAAACCACCTGTCTAGCCAGCGTTGGGCGCTTTCCCAACAGAGAAGGCCAAAGGTCAATAGATGAATGCTCACCAATACAAGAAGTTGTAGAAGAGCAAACTCACCATCCCCCTCGAAGAGCATATGAAAGAAAAGGGAGCCGAAAATCCAGTGCGCAACCCAGTAGAGAACAAAGACACGGGTGGTGGGAATCAAGCCCGGTTCGATGCGTCTGGTGTAATCGTGCTGCGTGTTCATAAGGAATGATCATAGCATGGCTTGTATCATTTTTTCTAGTGTCAACTGTCATATGACATTTTGCGCTTCTGTCATAGAATTTCATGACAAGCTGACTGACAACTATCACTGCACGACAATAGGCGACCCTGTTATACTTGACTCGCTCATAAATGAGAATAACTTCGACTGTTTTTCTCGACTGGTAACAGTTCACTTTGCTGTACCGAACAAGGAGGTGACAATCACTTCACGTTCAAACGGGCAGGTAAGTTACAATCACGTCTCGCTTTGTGCGAAAGTGACTGTCACCTTTGGGGATAACGTGAACAGTTATCTCGACTGAATACAGTTATCTCGACTGAATATGATCAAATTTATTCTCATCTACGGCAATCAAGAGTATACACTGCGGTCATCCCCCATAAACAACGCTGTATTCGGCATATTCTATAGCTCGCAGAGGAAGCATGTTCTAATAGCAATGTACTTTGCAATAGAGCACGCTTGCGTCTTGTTGCTTTCTACTGATAATTTATTCATATAGGAGCTGATTCAATGAAAAAGTATCTATTCCTTATTCTTCTTTCGACCATACTCATGTTAGCAGGTTGTGTGATGGTACAACCAGAGATGGCTCAAGCAAATAGCACAGAACGTATGGAAAATACCGAAACAGATTCAGAACAGACCGAAGGTGACGCATCAGACAATCAAGAGACTTCAGTAGCCTTTCAAATGCCAGAACCGATCTTGACTGAGTTAAGTGATGGCGTCTACAGCTACTTCGGTCTTTTCTACAACAGTTTGGTTGTTGTAACAGATGAGGGTGTGCTGATTACAGATCCATCTAACGCCTTCCGTGCTCAGATGCTCAAAGACGCGATTGCCGAACTAACTGACCAGCCTGTGACTCACATCGTGTTGACCCATGAGCACTATGACCACACGGGTGGCACTGAGGTTTTCCCCGACGCGGAAGTCATCTGCCACGAGAACTGCGCCGAAATCTTTGCACTGGATCTATATGGCTTGGTGCCGGAGCAGGTAGATACCCAGTTCGACACCTTCCTGAGTATCGAGTTAGGTGACAAAGTGATTGAGCTACATCATATGGGACCTGGCGATGGGGTGGCCACGACCGTCATTTACCTGCCAGAGCAGCAGATCTTCGCCTCGGCAGACCTGTATGACCCAGGCACCATCACCAACGCCAACTTCATGGACGACAAGAATATGCTCGGCGTTCGGCATATCTTAAACGAAGTCTCGACTTGGGATATAAAACACGCAATCAACGCCCACTCAGCGGGGACGGATCCACAAGATATTGTTGAAGCCGCCACCTATTACAACGATCTGTATGAAGCAGTCGATGCAGTCTTACAGCCCATCATTGAGCAAGGCGGTCTGGGCGCAGCCTTTGGGGCCTTAGACACGCTGCATGAACAAGTATCACTGCCCCAATATGAAGAATGGGCCAATTACGATTCCTCGTTTGCCAAACACGTCTTCCGCATGGCGCAGGCGCTGATTCATGGCGGCTAATTGTACACGAAATACTCAGGACTTACGCACCTCCTCAGGTGACTGTCACCTCTGGTAGCGAGTACGATTCTGCGTAAGTCCTGATACTTAAACTTCCCCCGCACAAACCTATCGTGTTGACCCACGAACATTATGACCACACCGACGAAGCCGAAGTCTTTCCTGACGCCCAGATCATCTGCCATGTGACGTGTGCCGACATCTTTTCGTTGGATACGTATAGTCTAACGCCTGCGGAAGTGGATATCACCTTTGAGACCTTTCTGAGCATTGAACTAGACAACAAGGTTGTGGAGGATTTACTTAATGTCGCACCGCAGATATTTGGATGTAGGATTGCCCTGGAGGAATTTGAAATACTCTGTGCGTAAGTGTCGTTGGATTGTCATGCGAGCGTCAGGAAGACCTGTGGTACTGCAGCCTTTTAGGCGAGATCGTCTTTGGCTTCGATGAGAAAATGGTCGCTGACCGAACCAGCAGTCCGAGCCTCGAGATGGGGCACGTATTCAGGGTCGCTCATGAAGGCAAGGGCGGCTTCTTTTGAAGGCCACTCAATGACGATTCGCAATGCGGCGTCTTGAGCCTCACCTTCGATTTGTTCGTGTGTGGCAGTCCGGGCGAGATACTTTCCTCCGTGCTTGGCAACAAGTGCGTTTGCAGGGCCAATATAGTCCGGAATCCACTCCTCGGTAGTGGGGGTAACGGCTAGAACTGAATAATAGGTCATTTTGATGTTCTCCTATAGTTTGGTTTCGTTAAGTGTAGTTTAGTGTGGAAGGCAACTTTATATTTGCCTTCACAAACTGCATCAATCTCTTGAATGTCGTTCATGGCTTTCATTGTTATAGTATATTTGTTAAATTTAGAATAACAATGCGGGAGAAAACATAATCAGTTTTTAGTTTTTGTTGATAATCAATTGTTGATAATCAAAGATGAATATTGACCACCTCAAACTCTTTGTCCGGCTGGCCATAACCAATAACATCAGCTTGGCGGGGCATGAATTGGGCTTATCGCCAGCGGTAGCAAGTTCGTATATCAACAAGCTGGAAGCAGGGCTTGGCGTTCGCTTGGTCCATCGCACCACGCGAAAAGTTTCATTGACAGAAGATGGGTCGGCCTTTCTGCCGCACGCAGAAGAAGTACTTTCTAGCGTTGAGGCCGCCCGCGCATCCGTTGGTGTAGGGAACGCTTCACCCAGAGGAACCTTGAGGGTCACGGCCCCAGCTTCTTTCGGTCGTATGCATCTAATGCCCGCAGTGAAGGACTTTTTGGCACGCTACCCCGATCTCACTTTAGATTTTCGGTTTACTGATACAATCGTGGATTTGGTGGAAGGTGGATTTGATATCGCCATTCGCAATGCAGAATTACAAGACTCAACCTTGATTGCTCGTCAGCTGGCACCCGACAAGCGGATTGTCTGCGCATCCCCTGATTACCTGAAGCAATTTGGTGAGCCGAGTTCGCCACATGATTTGCAGTATCATCAATGCATAAATTTAATTGGTCTTGAGAGCTGGGTATTTGATACAACCGACGGCCATCTGACTGTTAAAACAAAAGGAAGCTTTCGAACCGATAATGGAGAGGCCGTGCGGGATGCGTGTGTCGCTGGATTAGGTATCGCCATAAATTCTACATGGAGTGTTTATCAACACTTGCGTCGAGGGGAGTTGGTTCAAATCCTGGGAGACTACCCTTTGGTTTCCGATACCGCCATTTGGGCTGTCTATCCCAGCTCGCGACTGCTGGCTCCCAAAGTCAGAGTATTTATCGACTATTTTGTCAATTGTTATGGCAATCCGCCCTATTGGGACCAGCAGCGGGAAGACCAATTATCAGCCGAGGTCGAAGCTGCTTTAGAGGTTATTGGAGGAAAGTGGAAAGGCATTATTTTATACCACCTACTATCGAAGACAATATGCTTTGACGAATTGCACCGTTTGATGCCAGAAATAACCCAGAGAATGTTAACAAGACAGCTTCGTGAACTTGAAGAAAACAACTTGATTTCAAGAAAAGTCTATCCTGAAGTGCCACCGAACGTAGAGTATTCAATGACTGGGTGCGGCATGGCGCTAGCACCTGTTATTCATGCTCTACAAGTATGGGGCTCTCAATATTTGGAAAAAACATCAGACCAAGCCAAACAACGATGTCGATGAGTTGTGGGTGTCGTTAGGGTGTGCCGTGCTCAATAATAGATTCCCCTTGAATCGAATGAGATTGCGGCAACCATCGACGTATTTGCACCTGAACCACCGCCAAAGGATACCTGACTTCGACGGCATCCAAACGTGCAAGCAACGCCCCATATGGCTGGGGACAGATTATTGCCATCGCCGCTGTATCACGGATGCCTGCTCTAACCTATTCTTATCAGACGAGCATAGCCGTTAACCATTTTTTGAGCCTCATGATTGAAATCGTGCGATTGCAGGTGAGCGGTACTCGCCACAATTACCTATTTCTTTGCCGGCACGTAACCTTTGGAAAATCGGATATTAACAATTCGCGTCTATTGATTTGTTAGGACATCGCCTTATTTGGTCTAAACCTTTGAAGTGTAAGTTCTATTAAAAGGCCGCTAAGGCAAATAAGCCATAAGATAACGCCCAATCCTACCGTCGCGCCCTTGAGTACTGCAAAGCTCGAGTAAATGAGTGCGATCCAATTTGGGAAGCTTGTAGGTTGGCTGAGCATGATGAATGAGGTGAGATTTTCAAGGGCATCAAATATTGCACCTGTTGGAATCGCAATGGCCGCCACTAAACTTAGCTTTAATAGTCGAGGGTTGTTATTGTTGAACCGAGCTAACAAAAAGGACACAATTATCCCTGCTAAAAATACGGATGCAATATATAAAAAATCGATGAATTGTGTTCTCCAATATACAGCTAGCGTGCCGCTTGCGATCATCGTGGCGTAATAACCTTTTAGCGTTTCGCCGCTAAAAGCTGTTTGAGCCACATAAAAAGGCACCGGATGCTGAGAAGCTGCATAGCTGTTTTCAAAAAGAGTTAATGTAACCCTTACAGCTATAAGCGCTACGAGTGCCAGGAGTGCATGCATGGTAATTGCTAGCTTATTGAAACACTCTTCCAAATTGTTAAATACTCTTTTCATCGCTTTCATCATCAGATCCTCTATTTGCTAGCCCATCTGCCTGAGCACTGGGTTCGCGAGATTTCTTCTTACTTTTTTAGTGAGACTTTGTCGAAACTTTACTTTCTGGTAAAGGCTTGAGTGACAAAGGGCAAACCGAAAGGGGCGGAAAAAAGAATCCACCCTGAAAAAACGGGATAAAATGTAAAAATAGTGCTCGGCTAGTTTAAGCAGCGGCATTGAGGCGGCGATGAGCGAGAACGCCTTTAGGGAAATGGTGTGAAACCGAGGCCTTTTTCCGAAAGTCAGGGTCGAGTTGGTCAGGAGTTGGAAAAAGAGCACTCGAGAGAACACGGCGCAGCCTGCCGGGAGTGGATTGAGGCTCTCGATCCCAGTAGCCAGTCGGTATGGGAGGAAGAGAAGCGGCTAAATGGGAAAGAAGATTGCCAGCAAGCAGCCCCAGTTCAGGTAAGCGGAAACAAGCCTCATCGGCATGAACAAATTGACGATGTAAGCCAATCATCTGCTTGGAAGCCAAGGGGGGAGGTTCAACAGGCCAGCGTTCCAGGTAGACAAGATAAATGGTTTCAGGCTGCAAAGTCATAACGGTCGCCAAAACCAAAGGTGTGTTGTAGGCCGGATCCTGAATGACGTAAATCGAGTAGGTACGGTTGGCTGTATCCACCTTGGTTGTTCTGGGGACGAGATTGTGCCATGCTTGATAGCAAATCAGGCGACCACTATAGAAAGCGACCAGACGAGTCCGGAGTTGTAGCCTCGAGTCGCTTTCCCTTATAGCTGCGAGAGCGGACGCACAATATCACCATATTCAGGTGGTCTGCCTTTTTCTTTGCGTTTGGGGAACTCATTGCGGCGCACTGTGCAGTTAATGGCTTCCCGCAGGACAAATCGGTCTATGCCGCTTTCTAGCATTTCTCTGATTGTAAACCCGGCATCGACCACCGCCACTTCGTCTGACTCCAGTGATTTCTTCGTCTCTGTCAGCAGCTTTTTCCGAAACTCACTTTCCTTTGTTCCAACCGTGCATCTCATGATTGCCTTGAGCAGTGGCACTCGCTTCCCGCCTATCTCCCCCGAGCTTATCATCACTCCAAAGATGAGCGCGGGCAATGCCCGACGAGCCGTTGAGTTATAGAGTCGGTTCACTTTCCCTTGCAGCTTCGGTCGCCAGAACCCTGTGATATCTATGCTTTTCACTCGGTACCCTTCTAACTTTTTTGCCTCCCATTCCCCTTTCCACTTCTTCTTGCCACGACCCCAGCAGACTTGTGATATCCCATGATCCATATCGAAAGCTCCACCAGCTTCGCCGGAGCTCCTCATCTTCAAACCCGCTTTCTTTCAATGCGCTATGGATTGCTCCTCGACTTTTCAGAAACGACCCATTCAGCATTGCCCACATCAGACGCATTACATTTACGTTTGTTCCCATCGGCGTTACTTGCAATACATTCATCAGTACTGCTATAGTTATTTCTGGCACGGTTAGCATTCCTTCCTCCTTTTTGGGTTCTCTACCTTTAGGATGAACTGCTAACCGCTTTTTGTCACATTTCTCACCTCATCTCTTTTCTTTTACCAGAAAGTAAAGTTTGAAAGCGGTATGGCTCATGAATGAAAATAGGTGAAATGGGAGTCAATGAGAGAGCGAAGAAAGGAGTCATTGACAAATTTGAGATTGTGAGTCCATTCAAAGATGGCAACATATTGGGCAAGATAACGTTTATGAACACCCCGAAAGGGACGCAGAAAATTGCGTAGACCAGTCCAAATGCCTTCCATGGTGTTGCAGTGAACTTCCCGAATGCCGTCGCCATCATCATCGCGAGCCCATTCGTACCGGGAGTGACAAACAGTGGCATGAGAGCGACCAGTCTCCGCAATGGGATTGTAGGCGTTGCACTCGTCGGTATAGAGAGTGGTGCCAGGGAGAGCAAGCAACAACTAAAGGAACAATGGTTGCTTGTTGTGTGTTGTCACAGACCGTGAACTGGACTTGGCCAGAGGTTCGTCCCACAACGCCAGAATCGGTGGTCGGTCGTTCTCCATCGTCCCTCGTCCACGGCGCTTGTTGGCTCGAGGTCTGGGCGGGTCATCTGGATCGGGATGGTAATCGCCTTTCTCTCCTGCATTCTGGTACAGTTCATCGGCTTCAGCTACAGAATCGCGAAAAAGGGGGAAGCGGCTGCGGCTTGGAGCAACGCCGTATTCTGGATCCGATGGCGACGCTCCAACAACGTACTATAGTTCAGAGACAGTTCCTCTGATAGATGCAGCGTTGGTGTCCCTTGAATGATGCCTCGCATCACTAAGACTATCGTCACACAATTGTAATGCGTTCCAGACCAGACTGTATTCGTAAAGGCATCGTATACTTTGCCGCATTCTCGGCATCTGTACTTATTCCCGGGGCTCGCTCTCGACTGTGAGGCGCTTGCCCTTCTGGCAATCTATGTCCATCTGGACATTGCATCCCTTCTGGATGCAAGATCTCTAACAATCTCTCATAACAGCCTTCTTCGCTCATCAGTTCTTGGATCGGATATCGCATTTTCATGCTCTTTTTCTTTCTTTTTTTCTCATTGACCTCTTTCCCTATTTTACTTTCTGGTAAAAGAAAGAGATGAGGTGAGAAATGTGACAAAAGCAGTTAGCAGTTCATCCTAAAGGTAGAACAAAAGGAGGAAGGAATGCTAACCGCGCCAGAAACTATACAGTACTGATGAATGTATTGCAAGTAACGCCGATGGGAACAAACGTAAATGTAATGCGTCTGATGTGGGCAATGCTGAATGGGTCGTTTCTGAAAAGTCGAGGAGCAATCCATAGCGCATTGAAAGAAAGCGGGTTTGAAGATGAGGAGCTCCGGCGAAGCTGGTGGAGCTTTCGATATGGATCATGGGATATCACAAGTCTGCTGGGGTCGTGGCAAGAAAAGTGGAAAGGAATGGGAGGCAAAAAAGTTAGAAGGGTACCGAGTGAAAAGCATAGATATCACAGGGTTCTGGCGACCGAAGCTGCAAGGAAAGTGAACCGACTCTATAACTCAACGGCTCGTCGGGCATTGCCCGCGCTCATCTTTAGTGATGATAAGCTCGGGGAGATAGGCGGGAAGCGAGTGCCACTGCTCAAGGCAATCATGAGATGCACGGTTGGAACAAAGGAAAGTGAGTTTCGGAAAAAAGCTGCTGACAGAGACGAAGAAATCACTGGAGTCAGACGAAGTGGCGGTGGTCGATGCCGGGTTTACAATCAGAGAAATGCTAGAAAGCGGCATAGACCGATTTGTCCTGCGGGAAGCCATTAACTGCACAGTGCGCCGCAATGAGTTCCCCAAAGAAAAAGGCAGACCACCTGAATATGGTGATATTGTGCGTCCGCTCTCTCGCAGCTATAAGGGAAAGCGACTCGAGGCTACAACTCCGGACTCGTCTGGTCGCTTTCTCTATAGTGGTCGCCTGATTTGCTATCAAGCATGGCACAATCTCGTCCCCAGAACAACCAAGGTGGATACAGCCAACCGTACCTACTCGATTTACGTCATTCAGGATCCGGTACACACACCTTTGGTTTTGGCGACCGTTATGACTTTGCAGCCTGAAACCATTTATCTTGTCTACCTGGAACGCTGGCCTGTTGAACCTCCCCTTGGCTTCCAAGCAGATGATTGGCTTACATCGTCAATTTGTTCATGCCGATGAGGCTTGTTTCCCTTACCTGAACTGGGGCTGCTGCTGGCAATCTTCTTTCCCATTTAGCCGCTTCTCTTCCTCCCATACCGACTGGCTACTGGGATCGAGGCCTCAATCCACTCCCGGCAGGCTGCGCCGTGTTCTCTCGAGTGCTCTTTTTCCAACTCCTGACCAACTCGATCCTGACTTTCGGAAAAAGGCCTCGGTTTCACACCATTTACCTAAAGGCGTTCTCGCTCATCGCCGCCTCAATGCCGCTGCTTAAACTAGCCGAGCACTATTTTTACATTTTATCCCGTTTTTTCAGGGTGGATTCTTTTTTCCGCCCCTTTCGGTTTGCCCTTTGTCACTCAAGCCTTTACCAGAAAGTAAAGTATTTTACATACTTTTCACCTACTTTCATATATGAGCCAAGCGGTATTCCGATCTACGAAGGCACACGAAGGATAAGCCCTTCTTCCGTGTGCCTTCGTGCCGTTCATGAGATCATCTCAAAAAATGTCCGTTTTCGATCAAAAATCACTTAAGAATCTATCCGAAAAGTGGTTGTGAGTCCAACCAGATTCTCACTTCGAAAATGCGTCGTAACGGAACTTTCGGATACGTATTTAGTTGACGTGGCTGTTGTGCCAACGGAATTGTATCTACAGACCTCACCAGACAGTTCTCCTGTACTCTTACATCATATGAGTACTTTGGGGTGGTTCAAAATTAGGTTTACACTTTTGATATATAGACAAAATCTATATGAGACCGTTTTCTCTCTGAGAACCGGCGAAATCAGAGAATATAAACGTTCTTTCTGTTTCTAAAAGTGTAAACCTATCTATCCAGCGAAAATGAACCACCCGTACTTTGAACGAAAAAACAGAACCGAGCACACAACGACTTTGCTTATTATGACACGAATTGCGGCAATTTTCGATCTGGATGAAACGCTATTGACAGATGCATCCGTCTGTTTGCATCTCTGCAAAACGGGACCGCTATCCACATACGTGCGCAAACGTTACTTGCCAACGCAGTTTGGGCGCTGCTGTTGCATTCTCTCGGTCTTTCAGTACGGAAAACGCAATTGGTCAAGTTGCACGTCTTGCCACAGGAATCAACGTAACGGAACTATGGGAAACCGTTCACCAGTGGTTCGAAGAATGTGTTCAGCATCATATTTCAAGCCAGGCCAAAGGCTAGCTTGGCATCGTGATCAAAGTCATCTACCAGTGATTTGGTGCGGCAAAAATTTAGCGTTCTTCCTGTTGCTGAGCATTTAGATATTCAGCACTCAATTCACAACATGGCTTGTTTCTGATGGACATCTGACGGAGACTCAAAGCCAATAGTTTATGGCTTGGGGAAAGTGCATTGGATAGAGCAATGGTGTAAAAACATCGGGTCAATTTAGCCAGAAGCTATTTTTACAGCGACAGTATATCAGATCGACCGCTGCTAGAGCTCGTGGATCCAATTGCAGTCAATCCAGATGTGAAGTTGGAACAATTCGCACGTCAACAAAGCTGGCCCGTGCTCTGGTGGCGCGAATGACGAAAGATTACACAGTACGATGTAAGTAAGCCAAGGCTGCATCCAGCGCCGGCAATTGCTCGGGCGAAGTTTCTGTCAATAGCTCCCAAGTTTGGTCAGCGGACAGCCAGCGGGCCTCACAATGATTTTCATTTCCCAATGTAACCTCCCCTGGAAGGATCTCGCCAAGATAATAGACAATCGTCCGTTCTAGGTTGTACCCACGGATTTGGGTCGTGTAATCAGAGAACTGTCTGACTGTCTTCAAACAGATTCTTAACAGTCAGTCCAGTTTCAAACGAGAATTCACGCAGAGCGCATGTTTGTGCGCTTTCGTCGTTTTAATTCCGCCTCTTGGAAATTGCCATTGTTCAAAGAGGTTAAATAAGAGAAACTCTGGACCGTTTGCACCATGACAGGGGCACTATGCCCGCTACGTTTGGTAATCGGTCTCTGTGCAATTTCGATTGCTGTTACAAGATTTCCCGTATAAAGCGCCTGTCCTGCAATCACACCGTCGATGTTATAGTGTTCACGGGCTTTCAAGCACTCAATATCGCCAATATGGCC